>JAHEDT010000057.1 GCA_024641085.1 Geobacteraceae bacterium
CCCACCACGAACAGGCCGAGTCCTGCCAGCAGCCAGAGCCCCTGCCAGTGACGTCTCGGCGGTTGTCGCCTGCCGGCAGCAGGTGCCTGGTCCTTGTTGCGTCGGAGAGAGAACCTCATACTGATCTCCTTAGCGCCGTAATCGTCATACTTGCATCAAGCAGGGAGTGGTCATCGAAACGCTGCTTGAGGTAGAGGTTCTTGACCTGCATCGGCGTGCTCGCAGCTTCCACCCCCCAGAGCAGCTCGAGAACCTGCTTAAGGGTCAGCTTTTCGAGTTTAACCTCCACCGAATCGAGAGTGAATTCACTTTGCGCGACCGGCGACTGGGGACGCATGGACACGAGGTTCTCACGGCCTGCGGTCCGTTCAACGAGATTCTCGATAAAGGTCAGCGCGGAGAAGTCCTGGCTGTTTTTCACCCGCATTTCGACCATGAGGATCTGCTGCTGCATGGCCAGGTATTGGGTTCGCAGTGACTTGACGTCCTGCAATTGTCGGTCGCGTGCCGCGATCTGCTTGTCGAGCCGGGTCAAGGCCCCGCGGTAAGGCATCAGCACCGCCAGGTAAAGCAGGGCCAGGACGAGGGCGATGCCCCCGACAGTGACAAAAATCCTTTCCCGCGGTTTCAATTGACTGATCATTGTTCAGCCCCCTGGTTGGCAAGTGACAATAAAAGACGGAAGTCTATCCGGCTGCCGTCCAGGCTCATCTTGGCGTCGGAGACCTGAACCTTGGAAAACAAAGGCGATTCGCCAAGCGTCCGGGCCATCTGGTTCACCGTTTCGAAGGAACCAGCTCGACCGGCGAGCTTGAGTTCCTCTGGTCCAAGGGCAAACTCCTGGATCTCGACCGTGACCGGCTCGGGCAGCATCGATATCTCCTTGAGAATGGCCAGCGTCGAGGCCTGGTCACCGACGATCAGGCTGCCCTTCTGCTGCAGGTCGCGGATCGCGCTCTTGAGTTGCATCGGCACATCGACAATGGTTGTGGCTTGCGGGAACAGGGTGCGATAGACGTTGACAATCTCCGCCTGCAGCTGTTCATCGCGGCCCGCTTTGTCAACATACTTGAAGGTCATTGAACCGAGCATGATGAGCAGCACCATGCCGAGCAGCGCAGCCAGCAGCACTACTTTGCGCTTCAGGTTGGCCCATTCTCCCTTGAGCGCATACTTGCCCTGGCGAAAGTTGAACGAGCGATCCTGCTTGGTTCCCCCGGCGCGCAGGGCCAGCGCCACGGCCGGCATGTACTCACCATCGACCAGTTGGCCACCGAGTTCGAGGGACAGCATCGTCACCCTCTGCTCGGAAGTCTGCAGGGCCTCGGCCAGCTCCTGGGTGATGCCCTCGCCCATCAGACTGATGGGCAGGCTGTCGGCCACGGCTATATGCTTGAGGACCCTGATCTCCCTGCGCAGCTGCTGGAACTGGGCAGCGGGCGCCTGGCCAGCCCCGGCCGGCAGAATTCGGTAATCCTCAAGCCGCCCGTTCTGCACCAGGGAAACGGTGGTCTCCTGGTCGGTTGCGCAAATCAGGATGCCGTCGCCGACCTGCTCCCCCAGTCCCGCCACATAACAGAACGGGGCCAGGTCGATCAGGTGCAGCGGCAGAGCCGCTTCCTCGAAAGGTGCCAGCATGGTCAGAAGCGTGTCGGCGGGCACGGTTGCCGTCGCCACGCTCGCCCCCTCGTCGGTCTGTTGCGACTGCTGGATCGCCGTGGCGCAATCATCGACGGCAATCGGCAGCTGGCTGGACAGCTCGAAAGGAATGGCCGCGGCGATCTTCTTGTCATCGCGGAAAGGGAATTCGAGGCGCCGTACATAGGCGCTGCGCGCCGGCAGGCTGGCCACCAGTTGGTCACCGATTTTGAATTCTCCGGCCAGCATCTCCTCCAGCCGGGTGGTCAGTTCCTCAGGATCCGCGTAGTCCCTGGAGAGCAGGGCACTGACCGAGAGCTGCCCCTTGTCCCGGGTCAGGATGGCAACGCGCAGCTTGTGATTGCCGATCTCTATGCCGATTAATCGCTTGCTCATGACATTAATTCACCTTGAAATAAAGCAGTTTGTTGCCTTGCTTGTCGATGTCCGCGACCAGCCGGCGGCTGCCGTCATTGATCAGGGCGGACGATTCGATCCGGTATCCTCTGCTGGTGGTGCCCAACTGCTCCAGATTGGCGAGGGTCTTCAGGACCGCGTAGAATTGCGGCGCGATGACGTCCTCGAGCTGGGCAACCGTCTTGATCGGCTCCGTCTCGCGGTAGTCGATGATGGTTTGCGCGACCTCACGGCTGATCTGGAGGTCGAGGGACATCAGGACCTCGGCACTGGCCGTATTGACGTTGATCTTCACCGTCTTGTTGATCGCCAGATGCGGACTGATCAACTTGACGATTTCCGGCGTGAAACCCTTGACCAGCGAGAGCTCCTCCAGAGTTTCGAGCGGCCCGTTCTTACAGTGATATGGCTCCTTCAGGTCCTGGTAATAAACATCTTCGGCCCCTGCCACCGGGATACTCTGGCCGTCGGTGTGAATTTCCGTATAGGGGTCGCCGCCGGTGTCCAGCCAGTCGATCAACGCAGCGGTCAATTCAGCCGGGTCTCCCCGGTCTCCCAGGTCCATGGCGACCAGAAAGCGGTAGAAACGGTCAATCGTGATCACCTGCGGATTGTTCCCGGAGACCATCCCGTTGATGGCCAGTTTGCCATCCTGATCTTCGATCTGAATCGAGATGCTGCTGCCGTCAGCGACCGGGTAGTTGACCACGCCCCTGCTCCACAGCTCATTCAGCGTGTCATAGCTGTTGGTATCTGCCTGCAGGATCATGCGCCCGGCGTTGATCCCTCCCTTGGCCAGGTAATAGGCCCTGGTGCTGTCACGAAATGTCTCGGTAAGCCGCATGTCGACCAGGGTTGAAAAGGCCAGATCGCTCAACAGCGCAGTCAACATCGCGACCACGACCAATACGATCAACAAAGCCATGCCCCGGTTTCCCCGCTGTTGTTTCATCGCGTTTCCACCTCGGGAATTTCGACCGCCGAGATAAACTGCACCGGGTCCCGGCCGGCCCTGCGGAGCTGCAGGACAATTTCCACCATTTCCGGCAGACCTGAAATCCGGCCGTCCCATTTCTCCTGCCATTGTCCTTTGGCAAAAAAGCGGATGGTCATGGCATCGACGCCCGGGGCCAGGCGCATCATGCCGTCAATCCCGGTCTCGGTCGCTGGCTCATGCGCGGGTTGCTCGCTGCGCATCAGGACCAGGCCGGAGGCCGGATTCTCCGGGTCAGTTACGAGCAGGTAGCGGACCCTGGCGAGGCCCGCACCCGTCTGGCTAAAAGGGGACACTGCCGTTGTGGTCAGTTCCAGGATCGCCGTTTTTTCGTCAGCCTTGCCGCCGTTAAAGACCAGGCCCTGATCGCGTGCCTGGAAGTAGGTGCCACGCAGCTCCCGGCCCAGACGGTCAAAGATGACCCGTGCCCGGTGGTACTCGGCACTGTCAGCATCGAGACGCTCCCTGGCCACGCTGACCGAGCTGAAGATCCCGTATACGGAGGTCAGGAGAATGGCCAGGATGCTGATTGCAACCAGCACCTCGACCAGGGTGAAGCCGCTCGCCGAGCGCGCTCTCCGGCAGGGAGTGTGCTTGCCCTTCAAGAACGGAAGGTGCCTAGAAAACGAAAGAGGTGAGATCGACCATTTCATTGCGCTCTTCGTCTCCCCAGAGAACCGTAATCGTGACCAGACGTATCGAAGGCAAGGGTGTCTCGGCAAAGGTGATGCGCCAACGGTATTCATTGTAGGGGCTGTCGAAAACCCCCTCCGTTTCAGCACCTGCCAGAGTGCCGTTGCGTGCATTCACTTCGGTCTCGGCCATCTTGTGCTGGGCCAGCAGGGTGGCGGAGGTGATCCGCTGCAGGCGATCATGCACACCGATCGACCGGTTGGCCAGCGACAGCAGGGAAATCATGGCGATGCTGACAATGGCCAGTGCGATCATGATTTCCAGCAGCGTAAAGCCGCTGCGTTGTGATTTTGTCGGGCAAAGGTCCTGCTGCATCACCAATTCCGCCATGCCGGGCCCGTTTAAAATTGCCGGTAGCCCTCGAAAATCTCTGTTGTTCCGGTCAGCGGCATGACCCGCAGCGTCAGCATCTTGTCCTTGCCGTCATCGAGGTGGATGACGGTCTCCTCTACCCAGCCGCTCGGGTCGATCCGGATCGTCACCTGGCCTGCAGAGAATTTGCCCCGTCCCGGGACCTGCAGGTCACGGAAACGGACAGCGCCTTTCAGCGTCGCTTGCCGCCCCTGGTCAGGGGCATCGACCACTTCGCCATCCGCTTCCAGCACCTGGGCGCGGTAGGACCTCTGGTCCAGATCGTAGATCAGACGATACTCGTGCCCGGTCAGGGCGGCTTCGTTGAACAGGTATTTGATGGTGCCGCTGAGTCGCCGGGCTGAAGTATCGAGGCTGCCGGTGCCGACGTTGCCGAACAGGGGGATGCTGAGCACCATGAACAGGCTGATCAGCACCATGACCACCACGATTTCGATCAGCGTGAAGCCGGCCTTGCCACGTTCTCCGTAGCCCTCTTGCAAGCGCACATTACGGGCCATATCAGCCCCTTCGGCAGTGGTCGCCGTTGCATGGGACCCTTGGCCAAGGGGCTCAGGGTTAATCAAGTTCCCAACTGTTGATGTCGGCATCGAACCCCTCGCCGCCGGCCTGCCCGTCAGCGCCGTAGCTGATCAGGTCAAAGTTATGGTTGTGCAGGCCGGGGGCGAGATAAATGTAATTATTCCCCCAGGGGTCGGCAGGCACTCTCTTCAGATAGCCGTCGACCGAATACTTGGTGGGGATCAGGCCTGTGGTCGGCTTCTCGACCAGCGCCTTGAGGCCCTGGTCCGTGGAAGGGTAGAAGCCGGTGTCGAGCTTGAACAGGCCGAGGGCCTCCTCGATGCCTTTCATGTCGACCTTGGCCTTGGTGACCTTGGCCTCGTCGGGGCGGCTCAGCAGCCGCGGGACAACGATGGCGGCCAGAATGCCGAGAATGACCACCACGACCATGATTTCGATCAAGGTGAAGCCGCGATTATCACGTCGTCTGCTCTTGTGCATAGACACTCCTTAATGATGTTTGTTGATCGCCCTTCGGGACTGTTGAATCGTTTAAAAATCACAAACAGTTCTGCTGCATAACGATTCAACGGTACAACAGTTCAACGGCGCGAAGCGCCCATTCAACCACCTTACGCGAAGCCCTGGCTGGCCTGGAAAATCGGCAGCAGAATGGCCAGGACCACGAAGCCGACCAGCGTCCCCATGACCAGGATCATCAGCGGCTCGAGCAGCGAGAGCATGCTGGTGATGGCCAGGTCGGTCTGGTGTTCGTAGGTATCGGCAACCCGGAACAGCATTTCCTCGAGTTGGCCGCTCTTTTCGCCGGCCGCCGAGACCTGGGCCAGCATCGGTGGGAAAACGGCCGTCTGCTTGAGCGATGCGGCCAGACTGCCCCCTTCCTGGACCCGCCGGGTGGCGGTCTCCACCGCCTCGTTGAGAACCCGGTTGGCGAGCAGGTTGCGCGAGATGTCGAGGGCCCTGAGCAACGGGACACCGCTTTCGAGCAAAGTGCCCAGGGTGCGGGCAAAGCGAGCCGTGGCGATCAGCAGCAGCAGCCTGCCGAGCAGCGGGGTCTTCAGGGCCATGGCATCGGTACGCATCCGCCCCTGCTCGGTGTCCCGATAGCGTTTCAGGGCAACCAGTGCCGCGACCAGCAGCAACCCCAGCAACCACCACCAACTGGAGAGGAAATCCGTCAGGGTGATCAGCAGCAGCGTCGGCCAGGGCAGCGCCTGCTCCAGTTCATTGAGCATGCTGGTGATCTTCGGAATCACGAAAGCGAACAGAAAGACCAGCACGCCGCTGCCGACCAGGGTCATCAGAAGCGGGTAGGCCAGTGCGGCCTGAATCCGCGAGCGCATGCGCGCCTGCTTCTCGAGAAAATCCGCCAGGCGATGCAGGGTCTGGTCAAGCGTGCCGCTGTCCTCGCCAACCTGGATCATATTGATGAACAGGTCGGGGAAAATATGGCGATGTGCCGCCAGGGCCTGGTGGAGGGTGCCGCCCTGTACGACTTCTTCACGAATCTTGGCAAACGTGCTCGACAGCAGGCTCTGGTCTGCCTGCTCGTTAACGGTGTTCAGGGCATCGTCCAAGGGCAGCCCGGCACCGAGCAACGTCGCCATCTGGCGGGTCGCTGCGGCCAGCGCGCCGGCCGGCAGCTTGCGGGTCGGTCCGAAGCGGAATGACAGCCGTCGGGTTCGCCGTTGAGCGCTGGTCTCGCGCAGTTCGGTTGGAAAGATCCCCTGGCTGCGCAGCTGTTGGCTGACGGCCTTGCGCCCGGGACCGTCAATGGTGCCGGATTTCTTGCGGCCCTGGTTATCGAGACCGGAGTACTCAAACAGCGGCAACTCTAGACCTCCTCCTGAGTTACGCGCAGGATCTCCTCCAACGAGGTCTCGCCCTGCAGGGCCTTGGCCACGCCGGCGGCACGCAGGCTCTGCATACCGCGCCGCATGGCCGCCTGCTTGATCGTGGCCGCATCCTTGTCCTGCAGGAGCAGCTCGCGAACGGTCTCGTCGATGGTCATCAGTTCATAGATCCCGCTGCGGCCCCAGTAGCCGATATCCATGCAGCGGCCACAGCCGCGCCCCTGGTAGAATGTCGGGTTGGCGGGGAGAGCGCATTCGCTGCCAAGCTGATTGAGCAGCTCGGCCGGAGGCGCAACCGTTTCCTTGCAGTGCGGGCAGATTCTGCGGACCAGGCGCTGGGCAAGGATGCCGACGATACTGGAGGCGGCCAGGAAGGGTTCGATGCCCATTTCCACCAGCCGGGTCAGGGCGCCGGCAGCATCATTGGTGTGCAGGGTGGAAAAGACCATGTGCCCGGTCAGCGCCGACTGGACCGCAATTTCGGCGGTCTCCTGGTCGCGGATCTCGCCGACCATGATGATATCCGGGTCCTGACGCAGGATCGAACGCAGGCCGTTGGCAAAGGTCAGGTTGATCTTGGGGTTGACCTGGATCTGGCCGACACCGGCGAGCTGATATTCGATCGGGTCCTCGACGGTGATGATGTTTTTCTCGCGGTTGTTCAGGCGGTTTAATGCCGCGTAAAGGGTCGTGGTTTTTCCCGAGCCGGTCGGCCCGGTCACCAGGAAGATGCCGTGGCTCTTCCTGATCATCCCCTCGAACTGGCCGAGCAGGGCGCTGCCCAGGCCGATCTCCTGCAGGGAGAGAATGCTCGAGGCTTTATCGAGCAGCCGCAGCACGACCCGTTCACCGAACGCCGTCGGCAGCGTCGAGACGCGGATGTCCACATCCCGGCCAGCCACCCGCACCCGGAAGCGGCCGTCCTGGGGGAGGCGCTTTTCGGCGATGTTCAGCTGCGCCATGATCTTGATGCGGGAGACGATCCCGGCGTGGGCTTTCAAGGGCGGATGCAGCACCTCGTAGAGGATGCCGTCGATGCGGTAGCGGACCACCATGTCCCGCTCGAAAGGCTCGATATGGATGTCGCTGGCGCGTTCCTTGTACCCCTGGGTAATCAGGCTGTTGACGAAACGGATGATCGGTGCTTCATCGGAGGTGTCGATCAGGTCAGCGGGTTCGAGGTTGCGGACCATGTCCCCATCGTTTTTCCCCTCGATCTCCTCGATGACTTCGGCGGAGTCTCCGGCCTGCTTTTCATAGCCGCGGTTGATCGCCCGCAGGATCTCTTCCGGGCTGGCGACGCAGGGCTCGATATCCTCCCGGGTCAGGGTGCTCAAGTCGTTCAGGGGACGGGTATCCAGGGGGTCGGCGATCGCTACCTGCAGACGGCCATTCTGCCGTGACAGCGGGTAAATACGGTATTCCTTGGCAAAGCTGATCGGAATCAGGTCAAGCAGATCCTCGGTCGCCAGTTCCTCGGGAAACGTCTCCAGGTAGGCCAGTTCGAACTGGACGGCCAGGGCCTTGGCCAGTGTCGCACTGTCCAGCGCCTTCATCTTGATGAGAACCTGGCCGAGGCGATCGCCCTTTAGCTCCTGTTCTCTCAGGGCGGCCTCAATCCGCTCCTGGGGAATCGCGAAGTCCTGTTGCAGTATTTCGCCTATCCGCCGCCAGCTCTGCATGTTGAGTTGCTTCCCGGGTTGAGGTGAAATCATTGCGTGCCCGACGGCTCCGTTGCTGACGGCGGATTGCCGGTGGCTTCTGCAGCGCTCGGATCCGTCTGCGGAGCGGCGTTCTGCCCACCCAGCTCGCCGAAGAAATTCACCGGCAGCGCGTTCATGACTTTGTCCGTGATCATGCTTGCCGCCGCTTTGCGGTTGCGACCAGTCACCTTATCCATGTCTTCGGGACCCTTGATAATGGTCGGGTTGATGAAGATCAGCAGGTTGGTCTTCTCTTCCTGGGTCGACGTCCGCTTGAACAGCCAGCCGAGGAAAGGGATATCGCCGAGCAGCGGCACCTTGGTCACCGATTCGGTGACATTGGTGTCGATCAGCCCGCCGAGCACCACGGTTTTACCGTTTTCCACCAGGACCGTATTGCGCAGCACCCGCTTGGTGAAGGTCGGGCCGACATCGCTCGGCCTGCCGACGCTGGCGATCAGGCTCGCGGTGGCCGGGGCAAGATCGGTGATTTCCTGGTAGACATTGAGGCGCACCAGGTCGCCCGAAGTGATCTGCGGCGTGAAACGCAGGATCAGGGCCACGTCCTGGCGCTCCACGGAGACGCTCTGGGCCAGGCCGATACTGCCGCCGGTGTCCGACAGGCGGCCGGTGATGATCGGCACGTTGGCGCCGACGATGATCTCGGCCTCCTCGTTGTCAGAGGTGAGCAGGCGCGGCGCCGACAGCAGGTTGACGTCGCTGTTGTTTTTCGATACGTCGATCAGCACCGAAAGGGACGGCACGGTGATGTCGGTGCCGTTCGGGCCGGTTACGGTAATCGGGTTGAAAAAGCCCCCAGCCAGCAGTCCTTCGACCGCCGTGGTCAGCAGGCTGGGTGTGCCGCTGTCGCCGGTTGCCGCAAAATCGCCAAAAGTGACCGGCCCGGTGTTCAGGTTGCTGCTGCCGAGGATCAAGCTGTCATTGCCGATGTTGACGGCGCCCGAAATTGAGGCCCCGAGACGCTGGGTGGCATCCATGGAGAGTTCCAGAACCAGCGCCTCGACATAGACCTGCTTGCGCTTGATGTCGAGCTTGGCGATGATTTCCTCGATCGTCCGGTAGTCATCGGGGCTGGCATTGATGATCAGCGAATTGGTCGGTTTGTCGGCCGTGATGGTCACCGGCGCGTTGGAGAGCGGGCTGGCCGGTTGACCCTCCTTTGGTGCGGTTCTGGCTTCGGTCTTGATCCCGGTCAGAATTTCGTTGAGGGTCGCCGCCAGGGTGACTGCATCGGCATTTTCCAGGTAGTAGAGATTGATGCTGGAGTGGGTCCCGTCGACGTCCTGGTCCAGTCGGACAATCAGGTTCTTGATGACCGCCATGTCCTCTTCGGTAGCCGTGACGATCAATGACTGTCCCGCGGCGTAGGGGATGATCTTGGTCGCCGGAGTGTTGGCCGCTGCCGCTGCCGCTGCCGCTGCTCTTCTGCGTCCGCTGGGCGAAACCGCGGTAGGCTGGCTCATGATCTCGTTGAGGATTTTGGCCAGGTCGTCGGCGCTGGAGTTCTGCAGGGGGATGACTTCGATCAGGTTCTCCGAATCCGGCTGGTCCAGTTCGCGGATGATCTTGGTGAGGCGCTGGATATTGGACGCCGTATCGGTGATGATCAGGCTGTTGCTCGGCGCATAAGCGGCCACGTTGGCGGTGCTCGGCATCAGGGGGACTAGAACGGTTGGCGCCAGGACCGCCGCATCGAGATGCTCCAGGCGAAAGACCCGGGTGATGACCTGTTCGGTATCGAGGCTCCGACCGTTGACAACGGTCGGCAGGTTCGATTCCTTGGCATTCTTGAGCGGCACGATCTTGTTGATCTTGCCCGAGGGGACAACCGCGAACCCCTTGACGTTGAGGACCGTCAGAAAGAGCTGGTAGGCCTCGTCGATGGTCATGCTTTCCGGGGATACGATCGTGACCTTGCCTCGGACAGTATCGTCATAGAGGAAATTCTCCCCGGTCAGCTCGCTGATGGTCTGGATCAGGTCTGACAGCTCGACGTTGCTGAAGTCGAGGGTGACCCGGCCTTCCGTAGCGGGTTGCGGCTGGGGTTTGGCCAAGGCTTGCACGGGAGCCAGGCATAGGGCCAGCAAGCTTGCCCAGACCAGTATTCGGGGAATATTCAGGGTACTCATCGGAGAATCCTCCTATTCGATTTCATAAGCAAAAGTCATCGGCGATCCATTGCGCTCGATGGAAAGGCCGATCTGGCGCGCTTCACGCAGCTGTTGGAAGATCAGCAGAGCCTTTTCCGGGCTGTCCAGCTTGATGTTGTTGACATCGATGACCACGTCCCCCCGCTGCATCCCCATTTTGGCCAGCAACGACCTTGGATTGATGCGCTGAATCAGGAAGCCGTCCGTCTTGCCATCCACCAGGCGCGGCTGCATCGTGGCAAGGCGCAGCTGCGCGGAGAAATTCTCGCGCACCGACTCGACCACGTCCTTGGCGATGACCCAGCGGTTCTCGCCAACGGCCCTGATACCTTCGTCGGTACCGCCGCTTTTGCTGTCCGCGGCCGCTTCGCGAGGCCTGATCGTCCTGCTTCTGGCGCTGCTGCTCTCCGGCTCCGGAGGCTTGGCCGCCGTTTCGGGAGAAGCCTCCTGGTAGAGGGTCAAGGTAGTCAGGCTCTTGTCCCGGTTCCTGATCTTGACCTGGTTGCGCTCGATCTCTTCGACGGTCCCGTCGCCAGCGACCTGTTCGCCGAGGTGATAGAGCTGCAGGTCGCGGTCGACCTGGAGCAGGACCTGGGAATTTTCGCCCGCCACCACGGTCCCGAACAGCTTGATTTCGGCACGGGATGCCGCGGCAGATTCCTCGCCGTCAGCCGTCAGTCGTGCCAGTCCCATCCGGGCGGATGCGGACCGGTTATTCGCATCGAAAATGTTTTTCTGCAGAATCAGGTCCAGGTCCGCTTCGGCCGTTCGCAGGGACGTCCTCGCGACCGGCTGGTCTGTTGCGATTTCCGACGCAAATTCGGGGCGCAGACTCATCTGCAGGGCTGTGTCCAACAGGTGCCCGCAGGCAAAACCAAGGACGGCGAGCAGAGTCAGGAAGATCGGTCGGTAAAAGCTGTGTAGAACAATCAGCATGTCGAGTCCCGGGGTGGTCAATTCAGTCCGCTATGATAAGGCCCATCGATATTTAATGCAAGGGCGTTCTCTTAGTTGTCGTTAACTTGGAATGCACGATCTGGCCCGTTGATACTCATAAGAATAGATAGTCATGAAGGCATGACGTCTATCATTGCCGTTCGGCTTTTGCCACATAAATTTTCGGGCCTGTAACCAAACGAAAGACACAACAAAACTTTAAGCCATTGGCTAACGCAAAGACGCGGAGGCGCAGAGAGCAAGCCAGGGGCGTGATATTTATTTTTGAGATTATGAACCTTCCCCCTGCGTCTCCGTGCCTCCGCGTTACAAAACTCCATGGTCTCCCCTGATTGTTCGCAAACGTAATGAGCCAAGTTAAATTAAATTTTTGTCAGCTTGGAACGGGTTTTGCTCTAAGAAGAACCCGCTGACCATGCCGACAGGGCAGGTGTTTTATGGAAAGCCGGTAAATATCGATAGCTTTTAGCTGTGTGCGCGGTGGTCTTGAAGGCCCCGGTGCCGGGTTGACCGTGTTTTCACCAGATTGATCGCGTGTTATCGCTGATTTTTTAATGTCGGATTTATCTTGGTGGGTTCTTGGTTGATTTATTTTGCTATCGCCATGTCAGGATTATGGTGCGATTTCGACCGGTTGTTCATAACCTTTATGCTGCCACGACAGCCGGTTGATTGTTGATTGCTCATTAAATCCAGGCCTCCCTGGGGAGCCTGGACGAGAAAACGGGACGGTACCGCTTATAGGGGAGGCGACAGTCCCGGGCAAATTGGATTCCCCCAATTTATTAAGGAGCGAGGAGTATGAAGAGGAGATTCTGGTTAAGAGCTTTGTATGTGGGGCTGTTGGTTGCCGCCCTGGCGCTGGCAGGTTGCAGCGGCGACGACGGTGACAACGGCAAAAACGGCATCGACGGCATCGACGGCCTTGATGGCGCAACCGGCGCAACCGGCGCAACCGGTGCAACCGGTGCAACCGGTGCAACCGGTGCAACCGGTGCAACCGGCGCAACCGGCCCTGCCGGTGCTGACGGCGCTGACTTCGAGTTGGCCCCGCCAGAGATGGCAGGCCTGCTGGCTTGCTCGACCTGCCACGGCACGAGTACGGCGGTTGCGGGTTTCGTGGAAAGCAAGCACGCCATGAACTCCAGCCACTCGATCAACGCTTGTGCGACGGTTTGCCACAACCCCTCCGGCGCCATGTATGATTTTGCGGCGGCGTTCGGCGAAAGCCCCACCGGTACGGTCGTTGGCTGCGAAGACTGCCACGGTGCGGGCAGCAACCATGTCGACCTGCCCTTCACGGAGTCGGTTGCCAATACGGCACCCACTCCCGATGTCTGCGGTCAGTGCCATAATGGTGAAGGTGAATTGGCTCACCTGGCCCATCACCCCTTCAACGAGCTGATCTACGACCGCTTCGAGTTGAGCAAACACGCGGAAAGCGAGCACGGCGGCGGTCTCTGCAGCGCCTGTCACAGCCATGGCGGCGGTATCGCCAACATCGAACTGGGCCGTCAGGCCACCTTGGCGGATTTCCTCGCGGCATACACTCCCGACTCCGTCGATGCATGGACCAACGAAGAGGCTTGGGGCTCCATCCAGTGCGCCACCTGCCATGACCCGCACACCACGGAACTGCGCACGGAAGACACCGTGGAAACCCTTACCTATGGTGAAGATACGGAAGAAACCGTTGTCTACTCGGCTGAGTTCAACCTCTGTACGACCTGTCACCAGGTTGCCCTGGAATATGAAGCTGTTGGGCATGGCGATGCCGGGATCCTGGTCGACTACTACCTGACCGAGTCTTACAGCCGCGCGAGTATGGTGGATGAAGCGACCAACACCTTCATCATATACGAATACGATCTCCCCCAGGAAGACCCCGCAGAAACCAGGACTCGTGAGCTCTGGCCGACCCAGGTCTTCTACCATGACAACACCCCCGGTGGCGGCCGCAACTTCGTCGACACCCACTTCGCCGGGACCATCGTCGGCCGGATCGCTGCCGTTGATGAGGAGACCGATGTCACTGCTGGTGTGAACGACGTCGAACTGGTCGGCTACAAGGTCAACGCCTCCAATCCGAATGCCTGTACCGTCTGCCACGATCCGCACAGCGCCAACAAGGTGCAGGTTGAAGGCGGCGTTGCCCAGGCCCAAAGCTTCGCCGAAGGCGTTGGTATGTTCCACAACAACTATCTCGGTTCCGCCCAGGGGCACGGCTGCGTGCCCTGCCATAACGGCGGGGAATCTTTCGTAAGCTGGGTTGAAGGCGGTTCGATGCCGAGCTCCGGCTCGACGGATGTCATCGCCTGCCGCACCTGCCACGCGTTGTCGGCGGTGCCTGTAGCTGGAGAACTCGCAGACCCGACCATGGTGCGTGAGTTTGCTGCTGGCCATGACTTCGCCTTCAACAACGGCGCCGTGGCCTCCGTTGCCGACCTGGGCGTGAACCAGATCTGCTTCGAGTGTCACAAGGGTCGCTCTGGCGTAAAAGCAGGCGCTTTTGACCCGGCCACCACGCGGGTCTACGATGTCAGCTATCTCCACTATGCGCCGTCCATGGCCATTCTCTTCGGAGACGAATCGGGGATGGTGCCAACCTATGAAGGCAAGACCTACGCCGGCAAATTCGTGCATCCGTTCACGGCTGATGGATTCCCCGGGGCCACCGAGTTCGGCTGCGTCGACTGCCACAACGTCCATGACACCGATGACAACAATGCCATGGAGAACAAGATGTACAATGAAGAGTACGTCTGCTCCGCTTGCCATTATGAAGGTGCTGGTGGTCTGGACGCGGAGACCCTCAAGGAGCGCACCGTTGATTACGGTGTGAGACTGAGAGACACCATCATTGCCGAATACAATGTCCGCTTCGATCCGGACATTGACGTGGATGGGTTCCATGACATCATGGCCGCGCGCAACGCGGGTTCGGAGATCGGCGCTAATGATCTGGCCGTGGCGGCTAATATCTACAAGATCTTCAACTACGAAGATGGCTCGCCGCATGGCACCGAGCACGGCCACGGCGGCTCCTGGGCGCACAACAGCAAGTTCGCCCGCCAGCTCCAGTACGACGCCATCGAGGATCTCGAAGGCGATCTGACTGGTCTGACCAGACCCTGATCATCGGGATCTGATGCATTAGATTAGCCTGT
>JAHEDT010000109.1 GCA_024641085.1 Geobacteraceae bacterium
TTTCAGCGTCAGCCAGGACCATTACCACAAATCGGAAAGAAACGTTACCATCAAGATGATTGAAGCCTGGGATGTGCTTGGTTAGGTAAAGGGAAGATGAAAGAACTTTGAGATTAAAATCTCAAGGTGGAATCGACACAAATACGGTGTGTTCAATGCAAGCAGACCAAGCGCAGGAATCGTCGAGTAAAAGGACAAAAGTACTGTGGATCTGGTGCTTGTCAGCAGGCAAGAAAGAATGCATGGGAGTGGAATAAACTACAAACGGATTCGGTCTACAAAGCTAGACGGGCGGCTAGCAAACGCAGGTGGTCTCAAAAAGATCGTCAGGGATCGGACTATCAGTGCACCTATCGTCAATCACACCCAGCGTATCAAGAATCGAACCGGATAAAACAGCGCGGTCGTGCGGATAAAGGCAAAGAATTAGCCCCAGCCACAAAGATTGTAAAGACGGACGCGATAAGCTCACAAGTGCTTGATAAACAAGGAGTAGTGGTTATTTTTGTGCAACAAAGGACGGATGGCAAAAAGATTGTAAAGACGGACGCGTTAAGCTCACAAGTGCTTGATAGACGGTCACTTATACAGATGTTGTGGCCGGATAGTAGTTAATTGTAAAGACGGACGCGTTCGTTGCGAGCCATTGGTTGGTTATATTTTTACACAGCGAGAAGAAAACCGCTCGATGCAGGAAAAAATAGCCATAGAAAAGATCGATGATACCATGTCGGTGATGCGCCTGACGCGTCCAGAGCAGATCACCTCGATGCAGGATTCGTTGCATCGGCTGGGTCAATTGAACCCAGTGGTGGTTCGACCCGCACGATCTGGATATCAATTATTGGATGGATTCAAGCGGTATTACGGGAGCAAAAGGCTGGGATGGGCTGAGCTTCGGGCCCATGTAGTCGAAGCAGACGAAGTGCAGGCCAAGACGATGATCATGACCTACAACCAGCAAGGTACTTCCTTGGTGGATTACGAAGAGGCACAGATCGTATACAGCTTGCACAAAGAACATATGCTGCCTCAAAAAGAGATCGCGTTGGTCTTGAAGTACAGTCATTCGTGGGTTAGTCGCCGGATCATGTTGATCGAACGCCTCGATGAACCAGTGAGGAGCCAATTGCAATTAGGTCAGATCACGCCCACGCATGCGCGCGAGCTGGTGAAGTTGCCGCGCGGCAAACAAGCCTCCTTTGTGAAGCTGATCATCGATCATAAGCTGACCAGCCGGCAGGCATCTCGTCTGGTGTGCTTGTATCTGGGTGCCAAGTCGGAAGAAGAACAACGCTATCTAGAGCAGCAACCACTCGCCGCATTGGACCGGCAAGAAGAGGAAGGTGACAGCAATGATAGCCGGTTAGGTAAACAAGCCAATCGGCTCTTAAGAACAACGAGACAATTAATAAATCAGCAACACATTTTCATCGGGCAATCGAGCAATCCTCCGTTGTCAGAACTCGAGGAAATGGAAAGTGCCATCCTATCCGATCCGTTTACCAATTTATTGAAAAAGGCAAAAATAATCCAATCCATATTAAAAAGATACGATAGCCATGAAGGATGAATTATTGGAAAACAATATCGTGAGTTTACACGGTCGGGGCTGGTCGATGCGACGCTTGGCGCAGGAATTTAACATCAGCCGTCAACGGGTCAAACGCATTTTATTAACCAATGTCAATCAACGAAAAATTGGGATTGAAAGATTACAAAAACCGGAGAGTCGGGGATCAAAACTGGATGTGCATAAAGCCTATATTGGAGAATTGCTGGAGCAATACAACGCCCCTCCAATTACCAACCAGCGGATATACGAGCTGTTGTTGGAAAAAGGGTATGAAGGCAAGATGACCATTTTACGCAATTATCTGGCCCAGGTTCGAGGTAAGAAAACCAGTGAATCGATTGTATGCGTAGAGACCAATCCAGGCCAGCGTGGATCCCATGATTGGAGTGAATATTATATTGAATTAACTGATCATGGAGGGGAAAAGGAGAAAATAATATTCTTGAGTTATATCTTAAATTATTCGAGACGGCAATATATAGAAATCGTGGAGGACAAAACCCAAAGCACCTTATTTGGGTGCCTGATCAATGCCTTTATATACTTCGATGGTGTGCCCAAAGAAATAAAAGGAGACAACCAAAAGGTGTGTGTAGACCGGTGGGAACTGGGC
Organism: Geobacteraceae bacterium; assembly: GCA_024641085.1. Classification (GTDB taxonomy): domain Bacteria; phylum Desulfobacterota; class Desulfuromonadia; order Desulfuromonadales; family BM103; genus JAHEDT01. The sequence goes on from JAHEDT010000109.1 coordinate 2,190, forward strand.
AAACCGATATTTAATAAAAACTATCTGAGTTTTGCTACCCACTATCGGTTCCGTCCCTTGACAATTCATCCCGGGGAGCCCCGAGAAAATCTTAAAATCGAACGTCCATTTTATTATCTGGAGACTAATTTTTTAAATGGTCGCACCTTTTGTAATAAACAAGACCTCCAAGATCAACTCCAAATCTGGCTAGTGGAGCGTAATGATCAACGCATACATCGCACCACCAAAAGAAAGCCGATCGACCTATATGGGGAGGAATTAGCCTCACTACAGAGGCTACCTACCCAGCAATATGACACCTCAATCATTGAATACCGGATAGTCAATAACGAATCAGCGATTCAATGGGAGAACTATTATTATGTCGTACCGAGCCACTTCATGTATGAAAGTTGTGCGGTGCGTATCACGAAAAATGAACTGATCATTTACAGCCCTGACTACGAGATCATCGTCCGTTATCCCAAAGCGGAAAAAGGAAGAAAAAATCGATATATCGGGCGCAAGGAAAAAGTGGAAAAATACACATTGCCCACCAAACAGGTAGCCGAACGATTAAGAGCTTTTGGCCCCGACCTGGAACACTTTATGGAACAAATCAAAAGACAAAAACCCGGGACGCATCGACACCATTGGCGGCATATTTTATCCTTGAAGGCCACCTATCGGGTAGCGGATATTATCGTAGCCGTTCAGCGAGCAGCACGATACCATGTTTACGATTCCAGGGGCATTGAAAACTTTTTAGCCGTGAACGCAAAAAAAATATCCGAACTCACCTTTTCAAACAAAACTTCATCCAATGAGTAATCATAAAAAAGAAGAAAGTCTATTTATCGAGAACTGTCGATATCTCGGGTTAAAATACCTTCAATCAGAATATCATGAGATCATTAAAAGAGCCAATGAATCGAATATAGGCTTTACCACCTTTATACAACAGATCATACAAAACGAAGCGTCCTACAAAGTCGAAAGGAGTATCGGGTACCGAATACAGGAAAGTAAATTACCGAAGCCGTATAAAATGCTGGCAGATTTTGATTTTGCCTTCCAGCCCGGATTAAAGAAAAAATTAATCATGGATTTGGCTACCCTGGATTTTATCCGACAAAACCAATCGCTGCTATTGATTGGCCCACCCGGTACGGGCAAAAGCCACCTGGCTCGCAGTCTTGGCTTGCTCTCGTGTCAGCAGCGTCACAAAGTTCTTTATACCACTTGCGCCGATATGTTGTCGGACCTCAATCAGGGCGTCTATGAAAAGACGCTACTGAATCGCTTGCACCGATATGTGAGCCCCGACTTACTTATTATCGATGAAATGGGCCATGACCGTCTGGAACTCGAAGTGACCAAAGAAGCCCATTTATTGTTTAAAGTAATCGACCAACGCTATAACCATAATAAATCGTTGATTTTTACCACCAATGTCGAAGAATCCGATTGGGCCGAATATCTCGGGGACCCCATATCAACCCAGGCTATCCTGGATCGCATCTTTCATCACTCCATCAAAATACAGATTAATGGGCCAAGCTATCGCAAGCATGAAGGAGGAAAGCTTCAGAAAAGGTACGGGATGTAAGGCGACCAGTACAAAAAAAAGGGGGAGGCAGCCCAGGCGATTCTTTGAACCGATGGTTGTCACAAGGCGTCATATTTATGGCGCCTTTCCTTTTACAACCCATCACCAATACAACCAACAAAATGCATGCACTCAGCTAACCTAAAAAAAGGGGGAGACA
>JAHEDT010000058.1 GCA_024641085.1 Geobacteraceae bacterium
CTGTTGCATGGCAGGTCTACCTGGCCGCATGGCTCGGCATCCCGCTGATCTTCGGGGCCGACTACCTGAGGAAACGTTTGACGTACCGGGCCACAGCCTGAGGACAGGCTTCTGGAGTGAGCGCTCAATATATCACGTTCGAGTCAAAACCGGCGGGTCGCGTCCCGCCAGACGCCATACTTTTGCTGCCGGGCAAAAGTATGCAAAAGTGCCGTCACCTCGCGGTGGGCATGTCTTGTGCGATCACTCTACGGATCAATCGACAACAGAGCCAATAACCAGGTTCTTCCCCCTTAGCGGCACTACGGGGCCATATTTTACCGGGCTACCGGGGGCTCCGAAGGGAATGCCGCCGGACATATCTACTGCTTTGCTACGATCCCAGTACGCAGACCGAGAAACCAAAACAATCTCAATCGATGTTTTGTTTAGGTTGTGACTGGTCTCTCTTCGCGCCACGTGCCACCCGCCACGCGCCTCACGATTTTAAAACCGGCGGGTCGCGTCCCGCCGGACGCCATACTTTTGCCCGGCAGCAAAAGTATGCAAAAGTGCCGTCACCTCGCGGTGGGCATGTCTTGCGCGATTATTCTACAGATCAATCCACAACACAGCCAACGACCACGTCATTTCCTTTAACAACACTACGGGGCCCTATTTTACCGGGCCACCGGGGTCTCCGAATGTTATGTCGCTGGTATAATCCGCTCTTCGGCTACTATTCCAGTACGCAGACCGCGAAACCCAAACCAGTCTGAGTCGACTTTTTTGATTAGGTTTTGATTTGTCTCACCTCGCACCTGAGGTACTAAATTTGTGAAATGTGTAGACCTGACCCCAATCATTCCACGACGCTCGTCGCGTGTACTGCGTTCCGGGTTCTATGGTGCGACCCGCGGACCATCCGGGGGCCAAACAGAAGGGCCCCCGCCAGGGGGGTCGAAGCGTAGACGGTAAGTTTTCCTGTGGTACCCGTGCTCGGTGCCAACCGATTATGCGTAAGACATGCCAAGCGCAGCGTCAGGCCCTTTTCTGCGTACTCTTTTAGGCCAGCAAAAGAGTACGGCGTCCGGCGGGACGCGACCCGCCGGTTTTAACATCGGGTAGTGCGTGGCGGGTGACGCGTGGCGCGAGGTTTGACTTTTATTTTCCTTTAGAACTCACCGGAGTTTAGCTGTGAGTTCAATAAAAAAGGACGACCCGCAGGCCGTCCTTTTTGAACTGTTTGGCAATCACAAAACAGCTAAGGCAGCCGACCGGTGATCAGCGCCTCCATCACCAGGTGACCAGGATCGACAACGATGCCTGAGGCTCGGGCCGCTGACTCGGAGTACTCTGCGGCAGCAGGATTAGCGTGAAACTCGTCACCCGAACTGGCGAGTACGAAGGGGACCGGATCCTTGGTATGCGTCATCTTGGCAACCGGCGTGGGATGGTCCGGAAGCAGCAGGATGCGATAATCTCCCAGTTTGCCGATCCCGGCGACAACCGTGCCGACCACATCCTGGTCGAAGCGCTCGATGGCCTCGATCTTGTCGGGCAGGCTGCCCCCGTGAGCGGCTTCATCGGGCGCTTCCACATGCAGGTAGACAAAGTCCCTGGTCTGCAGGGCGTCCAGGGCGGCCTCGGCCTTGCCCAGGTAGTTGGTGTCCAGGTAGCCGGTCGCCCCCGGAACGTCGATCACATCCAGGCCTGCATAGACACCAATCCCCTTGATCAGGTCAACCGCAGAGATCACGGCACCGCTCAGATTGAATTTGTCCTGCAGGGTCGGCATCTGCGGTCGCCGGCCCTGGCCCCAGAGCCAGATCGAGTTGGCGGGGAGCTGCCCGGCATTTTCACGCTTCAGGTTGACCGGGTGGCGTTTGAAAAGCAGCTGCGCCGCGTTGGTAATCTGCATCAGCGGCATGGTTTCCACCGTACGCGGCACGTGGTTGCGGATACTCTTGCCGGTCAGGTCGTGGGGCGGCGCCACCTGGAAGTCCTCCCGGCCGCCCCGCCAGACCATCAGGTGGCGATAAGAAACGCCAGGGTAGAACTGAAACTCATCGTCACCCAGTTCCTCCTGGAGGCACCCGATCAGTTCACGGGCTTCAGCCGTAGTGATATGACCGGCGGAGAAATCCTGCATGTACATATCGCCCCCGGCCAGGCCCAGGGTCACCAGGTTGAGCCGGAAAGCGATATCCTCCGGACCGAGCTCCACACCCATGCTGGCGGCCTCCAGCGGAGAACGGCCACTGTAGCAGGTGGCCGGATCGTAACCGAATACCGAGAGGTTGGCGACATCGGAACCTGGGTGAAATGCCTTGGGGACAGTTTCGGCCAGGCCGATAACCCCTCGACGGGCGAGCATGTCCATGTTGGGCGTGTGCGCTGCCTGCAGCGGCGTCTTGCCGGAGAGTTCCGCGATCGGTTCGTCGGCCATACCATCGCCAAGCAAAGTGATATATTTCATGGTCTTCCGTAAAAGTTGAAAGGTTAAGGTCTTGACTTAGGTTTCCCGGGCCTCGCGCCTAGGACCGCGGTTTTAGCCCCGCGGATGGTGCTGGGCATGCATCTGCCTCAGGCGCTCGCGGGTGACATGAGTGTAAATTTGAGTCGTGGAGATGTCGGCGTGGCCGAGCATCGCCTGGACGGAGCGCAGGTCCGCACCGTTTTCCAGCAGGTGAGTGGCAAAAGAATGCCGCATGGTGTGCGGCGTGATGCTCTGCCGAATCCCAGCCTCGATGGCGCGGCGCTTAATAATCTTCCAGAAGCCCTGGCGTGTCAACCCTTCACCGGAGCGATTGAGGAACAGGTAGTGCGACCCGCGCTCCTTGTCTAGGCCTGGGCGACCGTACTGCAGGTAGTCGCGCAAAGCGGCGACAGCCGCCTCACCCAGGGGCACGATGCGCTGCTTGCTGCGTTTGCCGAAGGCCACCAGGTAGCCGACATCCATCTGCAGATCGCCAAGCTTGAGTGAAACCAGCTCGGAAACCCTCAAGCCGGTAGCATAGAGGATTTCAAGCATGGCCCGGTCGCGCCAGGCGAGCGGTGTTTCGCCTTTGGGGCTGGCCAGCAGATTATCCACATCGTACGGTGACAGGGTATGCGGTAAGGCCGTCAGGCTCTTGGGCGAAACCACCTGGTCGGTGGGGTTGTCGGCGGCGAGTTTTTCCCGCACCAGGAATTTGTGGAAGGTTCTCAGCGCCGCCAGTGACCGGGCCCGGCTCCTGGGCGACAGCCCGGCATTCTTGAGATGACTGAGAAAACGCAGCACCAAGGTTGGCGTGATCTCTCCCGGAGTGGCGACCTGGCTCTTCTCCAGGTAGTCGAGGTAACGCGCCAGGTCTCGACCGTAAGCATCCAAGGTGTTGCGCGCCAACCCGCGCTCGACAGTCAGATAGTTAAGGTAATGGTCAAGGTAATGATTCATAAATACCTGTCAATGAACTGCTCTGCAGCAAGCCATGTGGTATCCAGAAATCAGTATCCAGTAAACAGAAGAAGCGCGCGGCCGAAAATTATAGTCACTATTCTGGATTCTGAATTCTGGATACTGGATTCCCTCAATAAAGCGTGAGCCGAGCCGCGATCAAGGCATGGCACAGCAATCTGCGTGGAATCAACCCTCTCGTCGATTAAAAGTTTTCACTCTGACATACACTCTAAAAGGGCCTTGCGCACGTCTTCAAGCTTTGCCTGATCCTTGATCTTCTGGCCGAAGATGTCCTTGACGTAGAAAGTATCGGAGACCTGATCCACTTTGGTGGAAATCTTCGCGACATGGATATAGAGTCCCAGTTCGGCCAGGGTCCGTGTGATCCTGTAGAGCAGCCCGACCTGGTCGTGAGCGAAGATATCAATGACGGTATGCTCCCGCGACACGTCACTGTCGAATTCGACGCGATTGGGAAAGCGCGGCATCTTGTGGCCGGGCAGCAGACGGCTCTTCTGTCGTTTCTTGACCAGATTCGCAACCTTGACCCGCCCTTCGAGAACCGAGGTCAGATCGTCCTGCACCTTCTGCCACTTGACCGGGTCGTCGATCACTCCGCCGACGGGCTTGTTGACGTGCAGGATATCGAGGGCAAAACCATTGCTGCGGGTATAGATCTGGGCGCCGAGGATATTGATGCCGTTCGCGGCCATGACCCCGGTGATCATGCTGAACAAGCCCGGGACGTCGAGCGTCGATATCGTCACTCTGGTGTACTCGGCCTCGGCATCATGAGCGACCTGGATGGCGACCGTGTCGTCGCCGCGGGTCAACTCGAGGGAGACATGTTCCATGATCTCCCATGAACGGTGAGTCAGCAGGTAGCGCATGCTCATGGTGCGCAGGCGATCCTTGATCCGTTTTTCGTCAAAATCGCCCCTGAGGGCGTCCAGGACCTTGCGCTTACGGTTGCGAACCCGCTCGGAACGCACTTCGCTCATGAAGTTGCCACGCTCGAGGGTTTCGTAAGTCTTTTCATAAAGATCCTGGAGCAGGTGCCCTTTCCACTCCGACCAGACGTCCGGCCCGACCGCCTTGATATCGGCGAAAGTCAACAGGAAGAGCATTTTCAGGGTCTCAGCCATCTCCATGGTGTTGGCGAAATCCTGGATCAGGCGGATATCGTTAAGGTCGCGGCGCTGTGAGATGTGCGCCATATCCAGATGGTGGCGCACCAGGAATTCGAGGCGCTGACTGCCTTCTCGGGTCAGGTTCAGACGCCGGGCGATCTTGGGGATCATGTCGGCACCCTTGTTGGAATGATCCTTCCCCTCCCCTTTGCCGATATCGTGAAAGAGCACGGCCAGCACGACCAGCTCCGGTTTGCCGATGTCGGCGGCCACGCTGGTCAACAACGGTTTGCTCTCCTTGTAGACTCCTGTCCAGAGCTTTTCTATTTCTTCGACGGCAAAGATCGAATGGATATCCACCGTGTAGACGTGGTAGACGTCGTGCTGCACCTTGCAGTAAATCCTCTGAAATTCAGGGATATACCTGTTCAGGAAAGCGATATGGTGCATATCCCGAAGGCTTTGGGCCACTCCGGTGGGGCCGCGGATGATTTCCAGGAACATTTCGGAGATGTCACGATTACGGCGGAAGCTGTCATTGACCAGGGCGAGATTGTCGCGTATCTGCCCCTTGACGTCCGCGCTCAGGGTGAGATGGTGCTGCTTGGCCAGCAGAAAAGCCTGCATCATGGCTTCCGGCCGCGTGGAGAAGAGACTTTTACGGGTCGTTTTCAGCTCGCCGCGATAACTGAAGAAATCGCTTCCCAGACTGCGTCGGCCAAGGTAGCCGAGGAGGCCCGATGCGGGGTCTTTGTCCTTGTAGGCGCGGATGATCAGGCTGGACGAAAGGTGTTCGGTCTGGGTACCGTGAGCATAGTAGTCCTGCATGAACCGTTCGACGGGGAGAGCATGCCCGCTTCCCTTGTAGCCTAGAAACGCGGCGATCTCTTCCTGCTGATCGAACTGGATCTGGTCGGTCTTGCGCTTGGACTGGAAATGCAATTCATTACGAATGCGCCACAGGTAGTCGAAAGCAGCTTCGATCTCCCGCACTTCCTGCTCGGAAACGACACCCTTCTTGAGAAGGTCACGCAGTCCTTTGGACTTGAACTTGATCCGCGCCATCCAGATCGCCGTATGCAGATCGCGCAGACCGCCCTCGCCTTCCTTGATGTTGGGTTCGAGCATATAAACCGACGAACCGTACTTGGTCATCCTGTTCTTATGCTCCTGGTATTTCTCCTTGAGAAAGCCCTGGCTGTTACGGTTGAGCAGAACCGGTGTGATCTGGCGCTCAAATTCGTGAAACAGCACCTCGTCACCGACCAGGAAGCGCGCATCCATCAGGGCGGTACGGATCGTGATGTCCTGATGGACCAAAGCCAGACAGTCAGCTGCAGTGCGCACGCTGTAGCCCACATCTAGGTTGAGGTCCCACATCAGGTAGAGGACCCGTTCGGCGATCTTCTCCGCCAGGTCCTTGTTCTGGTCGCTGCAGTAGAACATCACGTCGATATCGGACAGCGGGTTCAGCTCGGCCCGGCCGTAACCGCCCAGGGCGATGACAGCTGCACATACTTTGCCTGAGGTGGGGAACTCTGCGGCAGCGCAGCTGTACAGATTGCGGATCAAGTCATCGGCCATAGCCGTGATGCATCCGACAACCTCGCGGCCGCTGCCACCGGCTCTGTGCAGTTCGTGACAGTGACTGCGGTGATGTTCGAGAAACTGGCGTGCGGCATCGAGCAGAGCGGGACGTCTCTCCGTGAAAGGCACATCTCCGGCCAGCATCAATTCAGTGGCAAAAAAATCGTTTTCTTCGATCCGTGCTCTCATCTTATTGGGACGCGATCAATTTGTTGTTGACGGCGTAATCCTTGATTGCCAGGGCAATGGCCTGGGCTGCGGACTTTTGATAGGCACTGCTGATCAGGCGCTTCTCTTCCCGGGGATGACTGATGAAAGCCGTTTCAACCAGGACCGAAGGCATGGTGGCTCCAAGCAGCACATAGAAAGGACCCTGGCGCACGCCAAGGTCACGGATGTCGCTGTATTTCTTGCTGATCCCCTGCACCAGGTTCTCCTGGATGACAGTGGCCAGACGGCTCGATTCGTTGATCTTGGCGTTCGCCATCAGGTCAAAGAGAATCAGTTCGAGGTCGGTCACCTGTTTCAGCGAGGTGCCGTTCTCGCGCGCGACCACGGCCGCAGCCTTGTCGTTCTTGGAGAAGTTGAGGTAGTAGGTCTCGATACCGTAGGCCTTGCGATTGCGGTTGGCGTTGGCGTGCAGCGACACGAACAGGTCGGCACCGACCTTGTTGGCAATCGCAGTGCGCTCTTCCAGCGGCAGGTAGACATCATCGCTGCGGGTCAGGACAACCTCGCAGCCGATCTGCCGGGTCAACTCCTTGGCCAATTCCTTGGCCAGCATGAGCGTGACGTCCTTCTCCAGGACGCCACTCGGGCCGACAGCACCGGGATCCTTGCCGCCGTGACCGGCATCGACGACAATGCGGCGCAAGGTCGTGGCGGCGGGAACATCGGGGATATGCAGCGGCGGCTGATCCTTCGGAACCTGGGTGAGGACCCTGGCAATGGCATCGCCTCCTGCCGCGGGCAGAGCACTGATTTCGGGTTCGAGGCGCTTGAGTTCCGACGCCGCCTTGTCACCGGCGATGTCAATGACGATGCGCCACGGGTCACTGAGTGGAAAAACTTTGTAATCACCGACGCTACCCAAATCCAGGACCACGCGCACAGTATCAGACTGTGGCAGGCCGGTGCGAATCTGGCGCAGGAGCCCATCATCGACAATGGTGGGGTCCTTCAAGCTGTCATCCAAACCGGTCTTTTCGATATCGACATAGAGTCGCGGGTGGTTCCCCTCCTTTGGATCCGGCCCGAGGAAATGGGCAGAAAAGCGGGTCTCGCTGGAGACGTCCAGGACAATCCGGGTATACCCCGGGTTGGACCAGAAGCGGATGGCGGTCAGGCGGCCCCCACCCGGTGCATCTTTCGTGGCAGCGCTCGCTTTGCTTATGGCGGGAGGGGAAGCCTGTACCTGCGGTCGGGCGGCAGGTTTCTCAGGCGGCGGGGCATAATCAGCCAGGGCCGTCAGTCTGACCCTCGCTCTATCGGCCATATCGCCTTTGGGCAGGTTTGTAACCAATCTTTGATACACCAGATAAGCGCGCTCCTTGCTGCCGAGAGCCTCTTCCATCAGTTTACCGGCCCATAAGAGAGCGTCATCGGCGAGCGTACTGTCAGGGTAGGTCTCTGCCATCCTTTCGAAAATCTCGACGGCACGCTCTGCGTCGGGCTGGATGCGACTGATGGAATAGAGACCAGCCGTGGTTTTGCCGCACATATACAGGGCGTCGGCACCGCGGTTGGTGTTCGGGAAGCGCTTTTGAACCGACTCGAATTGTTTGTAAACCCGTTCCCACTGCTCGCGATACATCTGCTTGCGCGCTGAATTCTGCAGTGCGTGGTAGGCATTGCGGGCCTTCTGATAAGCCTGCTCGGCATTATCCGCACTGGCCGGGCCAGGCCCGAACAGGCATGCAAGCGACAACAGGCAAAGAATGATTCGGTTTAAGAATTTCATAGCATCTTTTTGAGCTCGTCGAGCAGGTTAAGGGCCTCGAGCGGCGTCAGGATCGAAACGTCCAGCTCCTCGATACGGCGGCGGATGGGATCCGGTTGTTCAAACAGGCCGAGCTGCGGCGTCTCGGCAGCTTTACCGATGCGCTTGCTGCGCGCCAGGCGCGGTGCGCCCGCAACATACTCACCGGATTCAAGGTTGCGTAAAACCTCCTTGGCTCGCTCAATCACCGGGTTCGGCAGACCGGCCAGACGTGCGACCTGGATGCCGTAGGAGTGACTGGCCCCGCCCTTGATGATGCGCCGCAGGAAAATAATCTGGTCGTTCCATTCCTTGACGGCGACGTTGTAGTTACGGACCCGCTCCCTGGTCTGCGCCAGGTCGGTCAGTTCATGGTAATGAGTGGCGAAAAGCGTCTTCGCTGCGACCCTGGCATTGTCGTGCAGGTATTCAGCCACCGCCCAGGCAATACTGACACCGTCGAAGGTGGAGGTGCCGCGGCCGATCTCGTCGAGGACGATCAGGCTGCGCGGCGTGGCGTGATTCAGGATGTTGGCCGCCTCGGTCATCTCGACCATGAATGTCGACTGGCCCCGTGCCAGGTTGTCACTCGCCCCGACTCTGGTAAAAATACGATCAACGATACCGATCTGGGCCTTCTTTGCTGGCACCAGGCTGCCCATTTGCGCCATCAGTACCAACAGGGCGATCTGGCGCATGAAGGTCGACTTGCCGGCCATGTTCGGGCCGGTGATGATCAGGATCTGCCGCTCGGCAGTATCCATGTGAAGATCGTTGGCGACGAACCGTTCGCCCAGATTCATCGTTTCGATAACCGGGTGGCGGCCTTCCTCGATCAACAGCTCGGTCGAATCGTCCATAACAGGGCAGCAGTAGTTGCGCTCGTGGGCCAGGTCGGCCAGGCCAAGCAGGACATCGAGTACCGCGACCTGATCTGCGGTGGCCTGAATGCGCTGACCGTGACAAGCCACCTGCCGGCGGACCTCCTGAAAGAGGTCATACTCGATCTCGACCACCCGGTCTTCGGCACCGAGGACCTTTTCCTCGTACTCCTTCAGGGTCGGCGTGATAAAGCGTTCAGCATTGGCGAGCGTCTGTTTGCGCTGATAATCCTCCGGAACGCGGCCCAGGTGCGAGCGCGTCACCTCGATATAGTAGCCGAAAACCCTGTTGTAGCGCACCTTGAGAGTAGAAATCCCGGTTCGGGCCTTTTCCTCCTGCTCGAGGCGGGCAATCCAGCCCTTCCCTTCACGACTGATGCTGCGCAGCTCGTCCAGTTCCACATTGTACCCCTGGCGAATCAGACCGCCCTCGCGCAGAACGAAGGGTGGATCGTCGACGATGGCTCGCGCGATCAGGTCGATTATGTCGGTCAGGGGGTCGAGACGTTCGCGCAAACCAGTCAGCAGCGGGCTTTTGACCTGATCGAGCAGAGTGATGATCTGCGGCAGTTTTTCGAGGGAGGTGCGCAGGGCGGCCAGGTCCTTGGCGTTGCCGGTCGCCATGGCAATGCGCCCGTTGAGACGCTCCAGGTCGTACACTCCATCCAGCACGCGGCGCAGATCGTCACGACAGAGGCTTTCATTTACCAGCTCCTCAACGGCTCCATGGCGATCGGAGATCCGGCCCAAATCGACCAGCGGATGAGTCATCCAGTGGCGCAGTTTGCGCGCCCCCATGGCGGTCACGCTGCGATCCATGACTCCGAGCAATGAGCCGCGGCGGCCACCATCGTGCAGGGTTTCCGTCAATTCGAGGTTGCGGCGCGTGAAATCGTCGAGGACCATGTGGTCACGCACATGGTAGGTCTGCAGCGGCTGCAGGTGACTGAGGGTCCCCTTCTGGGTCTCCTCAAGGTAGTAGAGCACCATTCCGGCCGCCTGGATCGCACCAGGCAGCTCGTGGCAGCCGAAACCTTCCAGTGAGCTGTCCGGAAAGAATTCCAGCAGCACCTGCCGGGCCCGGTCTTCGGCGGCCGCCCAATCCGGCAGACGATTGACGATCCGCCCCTGCAGGGTGTTCTGCAGGGAATTGATCAACTGGTCACCGCTATCACCTTCGGCCACGAGGACCTCGGCCGGATCACGGGAGAGAATCTCACCGGCGGTGCTCTCCGCATAGGGCAACTCCGTGACCCGGAACTCGCCGGTCGTGATATCCACGTAAGCGACGCCGCACCCCCCTTCGACCAGCGGGGCCAGGGCGAGAAGATAATTGTTGCGCCTTGGGTCCAGGGTGTCGGTATCGACGACCAGGCCGGGGGTCACCACCCTGACAACCGCACGCTTGACGATCCCCTTGGCGGTTTTGGGGTTTTCGACCTGCTCACAGATGGCCACCTTGTGGCCGTGCTGGACGAGTTTGGCGATGTAGGGCTGACAGCTGTGAAAAGGAATGCCGCAGAGCGGAATTTCCTCGGCGGCACCCTTGTTGCGCGACGTCAACGTGATATCGAGGACCCGTGAGGCGAGTACGGCGTCCTCCAGGAACATTTCGTAAAAATCACCCAGACGGAAGAATAGAATCGCATCCGGATACGCGGACTTGATCTCGAGGTATTGCTGCATCATGGGAGTGGTTTTGGCCATGTTGCCCTGATTATTCTAAAAAAAACAACCCGTTAGAGGGTCGCAAAGATATTCCCGGTTACAGGATCGAAGCATTATTATGTTAACAAATCAGCGAGTTGACTGTAAATAGCAAAGAAGGCAATTTATCCGCGTGCATCTGAAAATCCAGGGTGGGCGCCACAATACAGGCTTGCTCATCGGGAGGCGGGAAAAGTGGCCGGCAGAGCCCAGGGGACAGACAGCTCAAGAAAAACTGGCGTGGGTCGAATAAATCGACCCACGCCAGACTGACCAGAAGACATCCTTGACGCTGCTGAGATGAAACTGCGATGAAGAAAAAAACGTGCGCAGGGCCAGCTATTTTGCAACCGGCGCGGTAACCGGCGGGCAACCGAAGCCATCCACCGACGAACCCGGCGGGGTATCGGGGCAGCGATCGTATTGATCGAGCACGCCGTCGCCGTCCACGTCCCAGACTTCGACCGGGGATTTCCGATGCCGGCTGTTGCTGGACTGACTGAACGGACCAAGCTGGAAGGTCAGCCCGACGGTATAGGACAGGTTATTGTAAATCTGGTCATCCTGATCCATGTCGCCATCGACCAGAATGTGACGAACATCGGCGCGCAGGGCGACGTTGTCCGTCATGAAATACTTGAGGCCAGCACCGTAATTGAACCGCGCATGCTCGTCGCTGTCTCCCCAGCCAGGATGGCTGCTAAGCCACCCGACTCCTGCGACCACGTAGGGAACGAGCGGCAGGTCCAGAGAGGCCGGGGCAAAGTGGTACAGAACGTCAAAACTTACATTGTAAATGTCGACATTGTCTTCAGACCCTTCCTTAACTTCACTTTGAAGATAGCTGAACACACCCTCGGCGCCCCAGCGTTCGGTTAAATTGTAGCCAACGGCCAGACCGAAAGTCGGCTTGTCCTTGAGTCGCTGATTCCCCTCGAAAACGTAGAAACCGGCAAACGGGCTCAGGGTCAAGGTGTTGGGACGAATCTCAGCCTGCGATGGCTGGGGCACGAAGGCAATGACCAAGGTTGCCACAAGAAATAGCAGAAAACGAACCTGTTTCATAAGATCTCCTTGTCTCCATACAAATATATGATGTTGCCCCTCCCCCAGGAAATCGGGGAGTACGTGTATCCCTCTACCCTGATACCCACAGCATCTGCTGCCACGTCTGCCAATTGCCTGTGGGGTTGAAAACTTGCGACCCTTCTGTCCAGCGGTGTCTGGCAAAGGACCTGCCTGGCAGACCAAAAAGGGGAACCTTTAAGGAGCGCCTTTCCCGGGGCCGTCACCCAGAGAGGTTATCAATTCAGCTTACTCTGCAGGGCGACATACTGGTGGTTCTCATAGGGCACCTCATTGAACAGGGCGCGAAGGTAACTGTGAACCGGACTGTCAGGAGCGGCATAGAGTTGGCTCTTCAGTTCGAAGAAGGGGAATTCCTCATTGCCGCCGGTGGCAGCGGAGCCGGCGACCCCGGCAAAATTCCCACGGCCGATCTCGGACAGGGCGCCATCGGATATGTCTGGCGACGTAGTCGGTTTGCCGCTCAGGAACCTGGCCATGGCAACGGCCCTGGAGAAGAGAACATTCTCCGAGGTCTGCTCTTCCGGAAAATGCCCGAGCAGTACGAAAGCGTTATCGATGACATCCGGGACGACCGTCGGCACCAGGGCGACCAGTTTGTCGAAGTCAGTCTGGTTGCGGGAGGCCCAGGTGGCCGCTGCGTTGGAAATCCGCAGGCGGACGGTCAGTGGGTGTGAATACTGGAAATACTTCTGTACCTGACCATTGAGAGAGCATTGAAAGGCCATCTGCAGAACGCCGGGGAGATCGAGGGGGAAAATTTCGGTCGCCTGCATCTGGTAGGCAAACGCTGCGGCATCGGCCCGATTGTCAGTGCTGAAACGGGCCCGCTCACGGTACAGCACGCCAAGTTCCGTGGCGGCATAGGCGGCCAGGAAATAGGCGTTATCAGGGAGGACCTCGGCGTTGCTCGCTGCATAACGATTAAATACGCCGCAGTAGCGCTCCAATGGGCTGGCCGCGGCAAAATTGTCGGTCTGCTGGCCAGAGCCAGCGTCGGCTTTGTAGAAATCAGAGAGTACGATGGCCAGCTTGGCACTGGCGTCCAGGAGTTGGTGAACGGACTGGAGATACGACCTGCGGTCTTCGTAGCCCTCGGCCAAACCATTGGTTACCTCGATAGACGGATCGGCCAAACGATTATAGGTCTGGAAAGCCTGCTCCAGTAGATCGTTCGCCAACTCCGGCAGATTCTTGAAGGACTGATTTGATGATAGCACGTCAGCTGGATCACTTAGACGCCGAATGACATAGTTCATAAATCCAACGTACTGAGTCAGTATCGCCGTCTGGCCCTTACCGGTATCGGCCCAGCTGCTGGCCAGATTGTAATACTTTCGGGTCTGGCTGTATTTGGTGGCCAGCTGCGCTTCGTCCTTCTCGTCCTCGAAATCGTAGCGTTTCGCGGTCGCCTCGAGCAAGGCCACGGCAAAGTTGACATTCTTGTTATCGGAGTTCGGACCACGCATGCGCTCGACTACCTGCTCGGCCATGGTCTTGTAGCCGTTTTCCACGGTCAGCTTCGGCTGGATATCGAGAATCATGACGTTGAGTGCGTAGAGGCCGGGGATTTCCTGCTCGAGGATAGCCTTGCGGATCAGCAGGTGGACCAGGTTCTCATAGAGGTATGGGAGATTTTTGACAAACCCGGCCTGCGCCGATTGTGTGGGAAAGTTCCGGGTCTCGAGTTCCAGGGGGATGACGACATTCTGCCAGAGCTTGTACATCTCGTCAACGAAGGCGTCCCGGTCCTTGGCCAGGCTGGCACTGTGGGCGCCGTAGATATAGTACCAGAGTGTGACCTCCGGCACTTCTGTCTTATGTGCCAGAACAGTAAGTGCGGCCTGGGCATTCTGCAGGTGGGAGACCTGATCGGTGGCAAGGTAGAGGCAGAATTCGGCCATGGACAGGTGATAGTAGCTCCGCCAGGGGAGTCCAGCAACGAAATCGTCGCTGTGAATCTGGACCGTGGGCGCTCGGCCGCCGGTGACCTCCGTGAGCAGCAGCGCCCGGTAGTCCTCCAGGCTCTGCCCGTATTCGGAGGCCTTCAGCTCCAACAGCTTCTGCAGGTCGGCGCGCGGATACCAGCTGAACTTGTAAGTGACATCAAGCAGGCTGTCCCACCGCCTGTCTGCCTGCCCGGCAGCCTCGACCCGAGAGCCAATGGTCAGGCAAAGAACAACCAAAAGGATCAGGGGGAAGCTCTTCTTCATAAAATTCATGGGTTTCATCTCCTTGCCTCACAGGATTGCAGCGCAAGCCTCAGGGCATCACAGCGGTCTTGGAATTCTCTTTGTTCATAGTTATAGAGGTCGACATGAATCGAATACCCCGATTCCGGGTTGCGGATATCGAAAACGACCCCGCCGGTGCGACACATGGCGGGTTGACTCAACAGGGCGGCTAGGCTCGTCTTGAGCTTTGCTTCTGCCCCGGGATCACGACAGGTGCGCAGCCGATTGAGGCTGACCATGAACGAGCGGTCGAGATCGGACGAAGCCATGGCATCGAGAAAATCGTAAGAACCGC
>JAHEDT010000059.1 GCA_024641085.1 Geobacteraceae bacterium
CTACTACGGTATCGACACCCCGTCACGCAAGGAACTGATCTCATCGTCGCATACGATCGATGAAATCAGCCGTTACATCACCTCCGACAGCCTCGGTTACCTGAGCCGCGAGGGGATGCTCGCTGCCGCCGGAGCCCCCGGCGGCGTGTCGACCGGCCATTTCTGCGATGCCTGTTTCAGCGGAGATTACCCGGTCAAGTTCCCGAGGCTGAAAGCCGACAGCCAACTCGGGCTTTTTTAGATCGCGCCGGGTGCGGCGCGCGAGGCGAGCCGGGTCTGCATAAGCAGCTTGCCGCTGATGTTTGAACTATCTTTTCAAGGAGTGAGCGATGACGGAGCAGGAACGTAACGAATTGATGCAGATCGTTCGCGAGCTGTCCTACGAAGAACGAGAAGTCACCCTGGCGTCAGGGCGCAAAAGCAACTTTTATTTCGACGGCAAGCAGACCGCCCTGCACGCCAGGGGTGGACTGCTGGTCGGCAAGGCCTTCTGGGAGATTGTCAAGACCTTCGCGGGACCGGTTGCCGGGGTCGGCGGCCTGACCATGGGGGCGGATCCGATTGCCACCGCCACCTCCATCGCCGCCAACCTCGACGGCCAGGCGGTGCATGCTTTCATTATCCGCAAAGAGCCAAAAGGCCACGGGACCGGGCAATGGCTGGAAGGGCGCAAGAACCTGCCCCCCGGGTCGCGGGTCGTGATCGTTGAGGACGTCACCACCACCGGCGGCTCTTCGATGAAAGCGGTCGAACGGGCCCGTCAGGAAGGTCTCGAGGTCCTGGGTATCGTCACCCTGGTGGACCGGGAAGAGGGCGCCCGTGACAATATCGAGGGCCAGGGTCAGGTGCTCAGATCGGTCTTTACCCGGACCGAGGTCGTCGGTTAGTCCTGTCGAGTTTTTTGTTTAAAAAAGGCCGGAGCGCTCTATTGCGCTCCGGCCTTTTTTGATATAATTCTCCTGTGCGAACCCGGAGGTGTCAAGATGATCGCCAGAATCAAAGCAACCAGCCTCCCCCTGTGCTTATTGTTGATCCTCAGCACCGGTTGTGTGCCGACATCAAGCCAGTTTGTCGGTAAAGCCCTTGCACCGGATCAGCCGATCATAGCCTTGCAGGCGGGAGGGCCGCACGCCGACTCCTGGCAGAACTTTGACATCAGGATCGATTATCAATACCAGCAGGCCGGCGATGTCTTTGAAATATCCGGTGTCGCCGCACTCACCCCGCGCTACGAAGTGCTGTATTCCCAACTGCGCGACCTGAGGGTTTTTCTCTTCCTGCTCGATAAAGATGCTCGGGTTCTGCAAACACAGATGTTAACCAGGTCCTTGACGGGCCAGCTTGACGATAGATTGCAGTTCACCCATGTTTACAAGCTGTCTCCGGGAACAGTCAGTCTCACATTCGGATACGACGGATCCGTTTGGGAAGCGCAAGATCAAACATCCTTCTACCTGCTGCCTTTGCGTAAATGACCACTGTTTTTACGGACGGCTATGTGCGGGTTTGCGATGTCATCGGCCCACCTGGTCTGGGTCGAGGGTTGCAATGTCTGCGATATGCTGTTAGGTTAAAAAGCATGAATTTACGCCCCGCTTAACATGAATGGAGGTAGAAATGGGCTTTTTTAGTAAAAAAGTAAGCTATCCGGAGCTCGATCCCAGCAACCCTGCTGCCGAGCAGATCCAGGAAGTCGAAGAGCCTCTCAAGGATCTGATGGCGCAGGTGTCCGATCCCCTTGAAGTGGTGCCCTCCGATGGCCCGGCCTACGTATTTATCGGCAAGCCGCCCAAGAAGTTCGGGGTCGCAACCATCGAAGAAGGTCAGGTGCAGAGCTTTGTCGCTGCGGCCAAGGAAAAAGGGCTCGATGTGCTCACGATCCAGAAGCTGAATGAGAAATTCCGTGATGCCTATACACAGAACATGGACGCGCAGCGCTACACGACCAATGTGGCGGGGAAAGAGGTCGTGGTCACACCATGCGTCCAGCTGGCCGAAGACGTCAGGGAAATCATGGACAGCATGTAGCTGTGGCGTGACAGACAATTGGGGCTCTATACCGGGATCGGAACGGATGTGAATTTGTTTCACCCGGTTTTTTTTGTGCTGCAGGGCGAAGCCAGGACCCTTTTACCGGGGGGCTCCTTAATTATAAGTTCTCTCAAGTTTCTTCGAAGAAGGTGCTGTCTGAAGCTATGGACTCTGTAAAGCTGGTCAATCAATATTTTTCCAGAGACTATGCTGAGGCGAGGCAGAATTTTCTGGCCGCAGCCAACAGTGCCGGTGCCGCAATCGAAACCTTCCGGAATCCGCATGTGCTGCCGGCGCAGGTCCCTCTGTCGACCGATGTCGCCACACTCGGTCCTGCAGATGCAGAAAATATACTGCTCCTGATCTCCGGGACTCACGGGGTTGAAGGTTTTGCCGGCTCCGCGATTCAGGTCGGACTCCTGCGAGCCGGCATGACCGGTTGGCCGAAGCCAAATGTCAGAATCGTCATGATTCACGCGTTCAATCCCTTTGGCTTTGCCATGTTGCGGCGCAGCAACGAGGATAACGTCGACCTGAACCGCAACTTTATCGATCATTCCGGTGAATACCCTGAAAACCTTGAATATGCCAAGCTCTCCAAGGCGATCGCCCCGGAGGCCATGTCCGGCCCGGCAAACGTCCTGGCCTTGCTGCGCATATTAGGCTATTGGCTGCACCACGGGCGAGCAAGGCTGCAGCAGGCGGTGACTCATGGCCAGTATTCACACCCCCGGGGGCTGTTCTTCGGTGGGCGCCATGCTGTCTGGTCGAACAGGATCTTACACGAGATCGTCGAGCGCTATCTTGCCGGGGCCAAGCGCCTGGTCAGTATTGATGTCCATACCGGTCTCGGTCCATACGGTTACGGTGAAGTGATCCTGAATGATCCCGAGGATGCACCGGCATACCTGCGCGCTCTGAACTGGTGGGGCATGGAACGGGTTCGTTCCACTGTGAGTGGGAAGTCGGTCTCTGCGCACCTGTCCGGAACGATCAATCTGGCGTTTGCCAGAATGTTGCCAGCGACAGAGGTGACCGCTGTCGGCCTGGAGTTCGGAACTTTGCCCGGTCTCAAGGTCTTAAGGGTGATGAGAGCTGAAAATTGGCTACATCATCATGCCGGGCAGGACCACGCTGCGGCGGCACAGATCAAAGAGCGCCTGCTCCGGGCGTTTTATCCTGATGATGAACTGTGGAATGGAAAAGTCTGGGAACAGGGGCGATTGGTCATCGAACAGACGCTGTCAGTCATCGACGGACCGCACCCGGTCACTTCACCGGAGGATTCTCCTCGGGGATCTTGAAGATCACATGCACCCCGCCCTGTTGCTCCAGTTCGGCACGGTTGACTGACTCGGTATCGCCGATGACGCCGATGATGGTCCGGTTGGCGCCGGTTGACTGGTGAAAGTCAAAGTCGTGGTCTACCAGGTATTGCTTGACTTGCCTCAGCTGTTCTTCACTGGCACCTTTTTTCATGACAATCAGCATCTTCAGATACCTTTCGTGCGGAGGCGCTCAAGGCGGCGCGATTCATCGATAACGCGTTCAAAGAGACGGATAATGGCGTCATTTTCCAGCGGCCCTCGGTTGGCGCCGGACATGGTCTCGAAAATGCGCTTTTCACGTTCCGGGTCATAGACCGGAATCCCAAGCTCTTTCTTGATTTCACCGATCTTCAGGGCCAGGGCTGCGCGTTCATTGAAGATGCGCAGCAATTCGCTGTCGAGCCGGTTGATCTCCCTGCGGTAGTCATCAATAGTCACAATGTTCTCCTGGAGGATGCATGCTCAGGGTGCGGATCAAGAGCGCCTTGATCTCTTAGAAAGTTTTCCTGATCAGGGTGTCCTGCTTGTAGTGGATATCGTCCTTTTCCAGGTAGTCGATATTGTAGTGCAGTCCGCGGCTCTCCTTGCGTTTCAGGGCGCAGCGAATGATCAACTCGGCGACCGTGGCGATATTGCGCAGTTCGATCAGGTCGGAGGTGATCAGGAAGTCCCAGTAGTAATCGGCGATTTCTTCCTGGATCATCTGCACGCGGCGCAGGGCCCTGATCAAGCGTTTGTCGGAGCGGACTATGCCGACGTAGTTCCACATGCAGAGCCGGATTTCGTCCCAGTTATGGGCGACGACGACTTCCTCGTCACTGTTTTTTGCGTGGCCTGGATCCCACGATTCAATCGGCGGGCAGGGTGGAATGGAGCGCGGGGCCATGGACAGGGCGCGCTCCGCTGCGCGTTTTGCGAAAACCACTCCCTCGAGCAGGCTGTTGCTGGCCAACCGGTTGGCGCCATGCAGCCCGGTGCATGAGACTTCGCCGATCGCAAAGAGGTTTTTGATATCCGTTTCCCCCCAGTCGTCAACCGTGATGCCGCCGCACAGGTAATGGGCCGCTGGCACGACCGGAATCGGTGCCACCGTCATATCGATGCCGTAGCCCAGGCATGTTTCGTAGATATGCGGGAAGCGTTCCCTGATGTAGTCGGCTTCCTTGTGGGTGATGTCGAGGAACACACAGTCGTCGCCATGCATCTTCATTTCATGGTCAATCGCCCGGGCGACGATGTCGCGTGGGGCCAGGTCCTTCAGGGGATGATAGCTCTCCATGAACGCCGTGCCGTCGCTGCGCCTCAGGATGGCGCCTTCACCGCGCACGGCTTCTGAAACAAGGAAGCTTTTAGCGTGCGGATGATAGAGCGTAGTCGGGTGAAACTGCATGAATTCCATGTTGGCGATCGTCGCTCCGGCGCGATACGCCATGGCAATGCCGTCGCCGGTGGCGATGTCTGGGTTGCAGGTATAAAGATAGACTTTGCCTGCTCCCCCGGTGGCCAGCACGGTGATCGGGGCGCCGAAGGTGCTGACCTGGCCAGTCTCGCGATTGAGGACATAGACGCCCAGGCAGCGGTCCGGTTTCATGCGGCGCCGGGTGACCTTGGCTTCGGTGATCAGATCGACGGCAACATGGTTTTCGTAGACGGTGATATTGGGGTGCGCCTTGACCGCCTCGACCAGCGCCCGCTCGATTTCCTTGCCGGTTTCATCCTTGGAGTGGTAGATGCGGCGCTGGCTGTGGCCCCCCTCTCGGGTCAGATCGTAGGTCTGGTCCTCTTTACGTGAAAAATTGACCCCCCAGTCGATCAGGTCTGTAATGGCTGAGGGGCCATTTTCAACCACGATGCGGACGATTTCCTCGTCGGGCAGCCAGGCTCCCGCCTCCATGGTGTCGTTGATGTGTTGCTCGAAAGAGTCGCTCACCGCGGCTACCGCGGCGATCCCACCCTGGGCGAGACTGGTGGCAGTTGTCGCAACTTCTCTTTTGGTCACCAGGGAAACCTGGCCGTGGTCGGCGACTTTCAGGGCATAGCAGAGTCCGGCAATGCCGCTGCCGACAACGAGATAGTCAGATGTGATTTTCATATTGTAAAGTGGCCCGTGGCTTGCAAGTGTTTAGCTTTAAAGTGGAACTTCGAGGAGGCTTATTATCGGAATGGTGCGCCTTTCTGTCAAGTTCTAAACTTCTTGAAATACAGAGGTTTTTTAGGGTATATACTTAACATGGGGAATCGCTCTTGATGACTTTGACATGGCGAATTTTACTGGTTTCGATAGTTATTGTGCCACTTTTTGTCGGTATTGCACCTGCACAGGCTGACATTTATCGCTATGTGGATGCCGATGGTACGATACACTTCACTGATACGCCAACCAAGGGCCGCTGGGATCTTTATCTCAAGGAAAAGCCCCCGGCCGAGGCCGGGCGCAGCTCGTACCTCGATATCATCCGCAGGCATGCCGGTTTTTACGGACTGGAGGAAGCCCTGGTCAAAGCCGTCATCAAGGTGGAAAGTGATTACCAGCCAAGTACGGTTTCCAAGAAGGGCGCCCAGGGACTGATGCAATTGATTCCAGAGACCGCCAGATTGCTCAATGTGCACAACCCGTTTGATCCGTCGGAAAATATTCGTGGCGGCAGTGAGTACCTGCGCCGGATGCTCGATCTCTTCAACGAGAACCTCGAACTGGCCCTTGCCGCCTATAATTCAGGCCCGACCACGGTGAAGCGCTATGGCGGCATCCCTCCCTACGAAGAGACCCGCAATTATGTCAAGCGGGTCAAGCGCTACCTCGACTACTACCGGCAGGCGGGGGACACCCTGCTATGAACCTGCGCACCGGCCTGCTGAACCTGCCGAACATCCTGACGCTTGCCCGGGTCGCTGCTGTGCCGATCATCGTCCTGTTATTGCTCTCGGAATCGCGCACCGCCGGCGTCTGGGCCGCGTCGATCTTCGGCCTCGCCGCCGCGACCGATTTCATTGACGGCTGGCTGGCCCGCAAATGGGGGATTGTCACCGTGCTCGGCAAATTTCTCGACCCCCTGGCCGACAAGCTGGTGGTCATGGCGGCGCTGATCATGCTGATTCCCCACGGCCGCGTACCGGCTTGGGCCGTTTTCCTGATCCTGGCCAGGGAGATGATCATTACCGGCCTGCGTTCGATCGCCTCATCGGAGGGCATCGTGATCGATGCCAGCGACCTGGGGAAGTACAAGACAATCTACCAGATGGTCGCCATCCCCGGGCTGATGCTGCATTACGATTTCTACTGGTTGTTTGGCCTGGAGTGGGGCGTCTTCCATGTCAATATGCACAACTTCGGAATATTCTTTTTTTATATCGCTTTTGCCTTGACCCTCTGGTCGGGGTTCGATTACCTGCAGAAGTTCTTCCGGGTGTTTGCCCGATGATCTTTATTGTGCCGGTTGAAATTTTCGGTTGACTTGTCGGAAGGGCTTTTGCTATAAAGTGCATCCGTTGGCACTGCCGACGCTAAAATTTGCGGGACTAACTCAGTGGTAGAGTGCAACCTTGCCAAGGTTGAAGTCGCGAGTTCGAATCTCGTGTCCCGCTCCATAAAAACAAACCCCGTGGCTTGATCGTCACGGGGTTTTTCATTGAGAGCTCCCCCGCAACAAGGCCAGTGCACCCTTGGCACCCCGGACAACGCACCCGGAGCGCTGCTTGCTCCTCACGCCCGATCGCTTGGATCCCCCGCAGGCAGGCAGACCTTTTATTCCATGCCTGACTGTTTAACCCTCTGTCATACCCGGACTCTGTGACGAGCGGGGTGGTTCCTGGTTCCCGACCTGCTCGCATCTCTTTGTGTTCTCTTGAGGCTTTTTTTGGGTTATAAATCCACAGAAAGAATGTTTTTATGAAAAGCCACAACTGTGGCCTGCCATTTACAGGCGGCAGGCAGGGAGCTCGCTTTCATGATGCAATATCAGGGTCTTATCGGTCTGGTCGTACTGCTGTGCATCGCCTGGATTGTCTGTGAAAACCGCAAATCCATTCAATGGCGCCCGGTCATGGCCGGCTTCACCCTGCAGGTCGCTCTCGCGATCCTGCTGGTCAAGCTTCCGGCCAGCCGGCTGCTGTTCCTCTGGTTGAACAAGGTAGTGCTCACCCTGGAACAGGCGACGATGGCCGGAACATCCCTGGTCTTCGGTTATCTCGGTGGCGCTCCGCTGCCCTTCGAGGAGCCTTTCCCTGGCAGCGCTTTCATTCTGGCCTTCCGGGCTTTACCCCTGGTCCTCGTGGTCAGCGCGCTTTCGGCCCTGCTCTTTTACTGGCGGCTGCTGCCGCTGGTGGTCAGAGGCGGCAGCTGGCTGCTCGAACGCACTCTCGGCATCGGTGGGGCCCTCGGGGTCAGCGCTGCGGCCAATGTCTTTATCGGTATGGTGGAATCACCCCTGTTGATCAGGCCCTACCTGCAGCAGATGTCGCGGGGCGAACTCTTTGCCGTCATGACCTGTGGTATGAGCACCATCGCCGGCACTGTGCTGGTTCTTTACGCCTCGATCCTGCAGCCGGTCCTGCCTGACGCCCTCGGGCATATTTTGACGGCCTCGCTGATCAGCGCACCGGCGGCTCTCTCCATCGCCCTGCTGATGGTGCCTCATGAGGGTGCGCTCACGACCGGAGGCATGGAGCAACCGACGACCGCCAGCAGTTCGATGGATGCCATCGTTCAGGGAACCGTTGAAGGTTTGCAGCTTCTGCTCAACATCATCGCCATGTTGATCGTTCTGATCGCCATGGTCGGTCTGGTCAACGCGATCCTCGGCCTCTGCCCAACCGTTGCCGATGCTCCGGTCACCCTGCAGCGGATTCTCGGCTGGTTGTTCGCACCCTTGGCCTGGTCCCTCGGCATCCCCTGGCAGGAGTCCGCCGTGGCGGGCGGTCTGCTCGGCACCAAGACCGTGCTCAACGAACTGGTCGCCTATCTTGACCTGGCCGGGCTCGACCCCGGCGCCCTCAGCTCACGCAGCCGCCTGATCATGACCTATGCACTGTGCGGATTCGCCAACCTCGGCAGCCTGGGGATCATGCTCGGCGGTATGGGGGCCATGGCTCCGCAGCGACGGCGGGAAATCGTGTCCCTCGGCTTCAAGTCGATTCTCAGCGGTACCCTGGCCACCTGTATGACTGGAGCCGTCGTCGGCATGCTGGTGTGATATGATATTGACGTAGCAGTTTTTTATTGGGTTCGCGCTTGGTTTTTGTCGCACAGCGGACCCGAGTGTTCAGAAGACATGATCGCTCTGCACACAGGAGAGGAGAGTGCGAATGGCCGTTGTCGAAATCAGTGTGGCCCCCTTGGGGACCGGGTCTCTCGGCGTGTCCAGCTATGTGGCGGCCTGCGTGGACATTGTTGCCGCTTCAGGGCTGGTTTACCAGCTGACGCCGATGGGGACAATCATTGAAGGGGATATCGACGACATTTTCGCGGTCTTAAGGACAATGCACGAAGTGCCCTTTGGTCGTGGCGCACAACGCGTGTCGACCCTGATCAAAATTGACGATCGTCGTGACCGGGACAGTCACGGATTGCAGGGCAAGGTCGATTCGGTCCTCGATAAGCTCACACCAGGAAATTGCGCTTGACACTTCTCGTACCCTTTGGTATTCAGAGACACTATTTTTCAATGGCCCCGTCGCCAAGTGGTAAGGCAGAGGTCTGCAAAATCTCCATCAGCGGTTCGAATCCGCTCGGGGCCTCCACAATCAACAGGTCAGCCATGTTTTGGCTGGCCTGTTTTACTGTCGGATAACTATGGGATCCTTCGGTGTCTTGAGCATAGCGCTGCTGATCGTCCTGGGCAGCCTGGCTGGTTTCCTGGCCGGACTGCTCGGCATCGGCGGCGGGATTATCCTGGTCCCCCTGTTCCTCTGGGTATTCGAAGCCGCCGGTTTCTCCCCTGAAGTCCTGGTTCATACCGCCCTCGGCACCAGCCTTGCTATCATCATCCCGACCGCTCTGAGCAGCACCGCCGGTCATCGCAAACGCGGCAACGTCCAGTGGCACCAGGTGGTCTCGCTCGGCATCGGTGGCACCTTGGGGGGCTTCTGCGGCGCCTGGCTGGCATCACTGTTGAGCGGGGACTGGCTCAAGGGCCTTTTCGGCGTCATGCAGTTGCTGGTTGCTGTGCAGATGGTTATCTTCAGCCCCCGCCTGCCCCCGGAACGTACTGATCCCGTTATGCCCGTCTCTCTGGTTGCCGTCGGCTTTGCCGGAGGGGTGTTCAGTGCTTTTTTCGGTGTCGGTGGTGGCGTGATCGCTGTCCCGCTGATGGTGATCGCCCTGAGTTTCCCGATTCATCTCGCGGTTGGCAACTCGAGTGCGCTGATCGTCGTCGCCTCTCTTTCGGGTGCCTTGTCTTACATGTTCCACGGTTGGGCGGCTCCTCTGCTGCCGCCATATTCAATCGGTTACGTCAACGGTCTGGTCTTCCTCCTCGTGGCGCCCTTTACCGTCTTGACGGCTCGTCTGGGCGTACGTGTTGCCAGCCGGACGACCCATGATAAACTGGTAAAGATATTTGCTGTTCTGCTGGTTGTGGTTGGCGTGCGCATGGTTTACAGCGCCTGGTTTTAATCAGTGTCTCTAGCTGGAGGCTGGTATGTTGCGCTCAGCAGTGGTTGCCGGGCAATTCTATCCAGGGACAAGGGAAAACCTTCTCGAGACCCTGGGTTCGCTGATAGTGGCAGACGCACCGCAAGGTCCCGCCATTGCCGTCATGTCGCCTCATGCCGGATATATCTACTCAGGCGGAGTGGCCGGTAAAACCTTTGCCTCGGTGACCATCCCTGATCAAGTCATCATCCTCGGTCCGAACCACCATGGTCGCGGTCATGTGGCTGCCGTTTATGCGAGCGGCGCCTGGGAGACCCCCCTTGGGCAGACCTCTGTCGCTTCGGGGCTGGCGCGACGGATCCTCGGAGAATGTTCGATGGCTGCCGAGGATAATGTCGCACACCGTTTCGAGCATTCGCTCGAAGTGCAGCTGCCTTTCCTGCAGTTTTGCGCGCCCCAAGTCAGCATCGTCCCGGTCTGCATCAGCAGGATGTCGCTCGCGTTGCTTCTGCAGCTGGGGGACGGCCTGGCGCGTGCTATTCGAGCGAGCGACTCAGCCCCGCTGATTGTCGCCAGTACCGACATGACCCATTACGAGTCGGGCAAAACGGCCCGTAAAAAGGATTTCCAAGCGCTGGAAAAAGTCCTGGCCCTTGATCCCGAGGGACTCTACGAAGTCGTCCAGGGAGAGAGTATCTCCATGTGCGGAGTTTTGCCGACCGTGGTCATGCTGCGTGCCGCGCTCGCGCTGGGCGCCAGGGAGGCGGAGTTGATCGCCTACAGTAATTCCGGCGACGTAACCGGCGATCAGTCCGAAGTGGTGGGCTACGCCGGGGTGCGGATCTCCTGATCCTCCCGTCGCACTTGCCACGCCGCATAAATTCCGGTATAAAGCGGGTCACTGAAAAGTGACCCTTTTTCTTTTGGCGTCTTTAAATCTTCTTCCATGATGTCTTTACGTTATCTTGCTACGCATAAATACCTTTTCAATGGAGTTTCTTAATGTCTGATCTGCGTGTTCGTTTTGCTCCGAGCCCGACCGGCTACCTGCATATCGGCGGTGCCCGCACCGCCTTGTTCAATTACCTGCTGGCCCGCAAGGAACAGGGGACTTTCATCCTGAGAATCGAAGATACCGACGTGGAGCGTTCCACCCAGGAGTCGGTCGATGCCATCCTCCAGGCGATGGATTGGCTCGGCCTCAGTTACGACGAGGGCCCGTTTTACCAGTCGGACCGTTATGACCTCTACAAGAACAAGGTCCGGGAGCTGCTCGACAAGGGACTGGCTTATCGCTGCTACTGCACCCAGCAAGAGCTGGACGCCAAGCGCGAGGCGGCCTTGCAGAACGGCGGCAAGCCGCGTTACGACGGCACCTGTCGCGAACGCACCGATCAGCCCGACGCTCCCTACGTCGTGCGTTTCAAGACGCCGCACGAGGGCAGCACCGCGTTTAATGACCGCATCAAGGGGACCATCACGGTAGAAAACGCCGAGCTGGACGACCTGATCATCCAGCGCACCGATGGCAACCCGACCTACAATTTCGTGGTCGTGATCGACGATGCGGAAATGCAGATCAACCTGGTGATCCGCGGCGACGACCACGTCAACAATACCGTGCGCCAGATTCCGATGTTCCAGGCGCTCGGCTACCAGGTGCCCGAGTTTGCCCATGTGCCGATGATTCTCGGCGCCGACAAGAAACGTCTCTCCAAGCGCCACGGCGCCACCTCCGTGATGGTCTACAAGGAGCTGGGCTTCCTGCCGGAGGCGATGGTCAACTACCTGGTGCGCCTGGGCTGGTCCTACGGCGATGAAGAGATCTTCTCGATGGCCGACCTGATCGAAAAGTTCAGCCTCGACAACGTTGGCCGCTCCGCCGGGGTGTTCAACCCGGACAAGCTGCTGTGGCTGAACGAGCACTACATCAAGACCGGCGAACCGGCACGGCTGGCCGGACTGCTTGCCGACATACTGGAGGGCCAGGGCGTGGCCGTCAGTGGCGGGCCCGACATGATCGCCGTCGTCAAGACGCTGCAGGAGCGCGCCAAGACCCTGGTCGAGATGGCCGACGGCGCCCGTTTCTATTTCGAGGCTCCTGCTGATTACGATGAAGCCGCTGCCGCGAAGTTTCTCAATGCCGAACATAAGGGTGTGCTTGGATTGACCATCAAACACTTAAGCAGTTTGTCATCTTTTGCACTGGAAGACATTGAAAATGCTTTTAAATCTGTCATGGAAGAGAGCGGCCTCAAGTTCGGCAAGATCGGCCCGACCGTGCGTGTTGCGCTGACCGGCGGCACGGTCAGTCCCAGCATCTACGATGTCGTTGCCGTGCTCGGCAAGGATGTTGTCGTGTCCCGTCTACAGCGGGCGCTTGACGCGATCGGCTGAGTCTCTTTCACCTGTCCAGTGCAGTTCAGCAGCCTCCGTCTTCAGGGTTTCCAATCGGGGGGACCGTGGACCGGAGGCTTTTTCATTTTATTCCCTTCTCTTGGCGCACGCTCGCAGATCCGTCTCGGAATCCCCCGATATCTTCCGATCTTTTGTAGATTGATGTTCGCAATAAATCCCTTATGCTTATCGCATGGCAAGACTGGCCAGCCATCAAGCACTCCAACAGACAAGGAGTACAAACAACATGCGCATCATAATCGCTGTCCTGCTCAACTTTATGCTTTTGGCCGTACCAATGCTGGCCATTGCAGATGGTGCAATGGACCAGAAAAAGCAGCTCTTCATTGACCAGAACAGACAGATGGTTCTGGACAACATGAAATTGACCGCTGAAGAGGCAGAAGCCTTCTGGCCGGTTTTCGGAGAATACCAGGACAAAATATTCAGGAACTGGCAGGAATATGGCCGCGTGGTCAAAGCTTACGCATCGGTATACCAGACTATGACCAACAGTGAGGCTCTCACCCTGATTGACGAATATTACCAGGTCATGGATGCTCGCCAGGTACTGATGAAGCAGTACACCGATCTTCTCAGGGACGTGCTGCCGGGCAAAAAGCTCTTTCGTTACCTGCAGATTGTCAATAAATTGGATGCCATAGCCCGTTTCGAGCTGTCGAAAGAGATTCCTCTGGTACAATAAGAACAGTTCAGAATTCATAATCTGTAAGGAGGTTAAGTATGAACTTTCAGAAAAACTCCCATCGCCGCCTGGGCGTGTCCCTTGTCTTTTCCTTATTGCTGGTTACGTTCTGCATCGGCACAGGATGGGCCCAGAGTGAGATGATCATCTATCCCAGCAAGGGGCAGAGCCAGGAGCAGACCGAGAAAGATAAATTCGAGTGCTACGGTTGGGCGAAACAGCACTCTGGCTTCGACCCCATGGCGCCGCCGACGACCAGCGCTCCGCCGCCTCAAGCGGAAGCCAAGCAGGGCGGGGTGGTCAAGGGTGCTGCCCGTGGGGCTCTGGTCGGGGTTGCGGCCGGGGCGATCGCCGGGAATGCCGGCAAGGGCGCGGCGATCGGCGCCGCTTCAGGGGGGCTGGTTGGAGGCATGCGCCGCCGGGACCAGAACACCAGGGAACAGCAGGCCCAGAAGCAGTGGGAGCAGCAGGAGGTTTCGAAGTACACCCAGGGCCGCAACGAATACAACCGCGCCTTTGCCGCCTGCATGGAAGGGCGCAACTATACCGTCAAATAGGGAGGTTCCCATGAAATACCATCTCGCAAGCTGCTTGCTTTTGATCTTCTTGCTCCCCTTGTCTGCGGTTCTCTGCGCAGAGGCCGCCGCTGCTGAAAATGGCCGGTTGCTCTGCGCCATCACCGAAGTGATCGAGTGTGATCCGCATAGCGGGTGCAGCGAACTGGGAGCGGAAGACGTGGGGTTGCCGGATTTCCTGGTGATCGACCTTGAAGCGAAGAAAATCCTCGAAGCGACGTCGGTCAGCCTGCGTGAATCAGGCTTTAACACGAACTCGTCAGTCGAGGGCATGACCATCTTGAGCGGCGTCGATGGACTGCGCGGCTGGAGTGCGGTACTTTCCGCCAACAACACCCGGCTGACTGCCAGCGTCAGTGACGAACTGGCCGGCTTCGTCGTGTTTGGCAGCTGCCGGGCTGATGCAAAATAAGGGGGGCGGATAAAGGCCGGCATGAGCACCTCGGACCGATTTGTAAAAGGTCCTTGCTTCAATCGGCCGATATCTATATCATGCGTTTTCCGGCGACGAAAAAAGCTTGACTCTCCATGGTAACTTTGTTAAAACCCCATCCTGCTTTTGGGGTGTCGCCAAGCGGTAAGGCAGCGGACTCTGACTCCGCCATTCGGGGGTTCAAATCCTCCCACCCCAGCCATACCAGCACCAGGGGAACA
>JAHEDT010000023.1:0-13785 GCA_024641085.1 Geobacteraceae bacterium
CCGGTATTGCCGACCGATGAGACCAGGTCGCCGCGCCTGACCCTCTGACCGACCTTGACATGATACTTGGAGTTATGTCCGTAGACGGTACGGTAACCGTATCCATGGTCGATGGTGACCACTTTACCGTAGCCAGGCTCGGTTCTGATGCTGCTGACAATACCGTCAGCCGTGGCGTACACGGGCGTCCCGGTCCGCGCGGCGATGTCAAGTCCTTCGTGCATCTTGCGTTTGCCGTTGAACGGGTCGCGCCGCATCCCAAAACTTGAGGTCAGCCAACCCTTGGCCGGCCAACCCGATGGCTTGGCGGCAAGCAGTGAACGCTGGTCGTTAAGAATTCCCTGAATCTCTTCCTGGCTCTCGCGACGCAGGTCAATCTGTCGACGGACTTCATCGATACGCTGCTGGATCGCACTGTACTCGCGACTGACATCATCTTCACTGGACGGGCCACCGATACCAGCCATGCTGTCACTCTTGGGAGCCGTCAGCTTCGCCATTACACGGACCTTGGCGTCATTTTGTGCCACTACGACCAGTTCCTGACGCAGATCTTCCAATTGCACCACCAAACGGTGCAGTTCCTCACGCTGCGCAAGGTTTTCCACTTGCAGGCGCTCCAGTTCATAGCGGTCGAGGTTGGTTGCGACATAATCAACAACCAGCCCGGAGACACCCAGAACCAACAGCACCGAGGCGGCAAGAGCCCACTTGACAACCGCGCTGCGCAAGGCAAAACGGCGCACCTGGTGAGAACCTTCCGGGATGATTAATATGGTGAAACGCTTTGGCAGCAAAACTTGAACCTCCAGCAAAACCCCTATAGGCACTTGGATTTAGAAGCTTATTAATAATGGATTGGCAAGCGGACTGTCAAGGCTAAACACGCCAGCTGGCAGACATCATTTCACAGTCGGCACTCAGTCCCCGGTCTTAGAGTGAAATACTGAGTGCGATCTCGTCACATTCCGGGAACTTCGCACACTTGATACAATCCCCCCAGATCTTTTGGGGCAACTCGGATTTCTCGATTACAGCAAAACCGAGCTTTTCGAAAAATGACTGCTGGTATGTCAAAGCAAAAACCCTGCCAATACCCAGCTGACGAGCTTCTGAAATACAAGCCTCAACCAGGTGCCGGCCGATACCGCGCCCACCGAAGTCTTCATGGACCACCAGGGAGCGCACTTCGGCAAGGTCTTCCCAACAGATGTTGAGAGCGGCGGCCCCGACAACCCGCTCGTTATCGACAAATACATAAAAATCACGAATCGCTTCAAATATTTCCATGAGCGAACGCGGCAGGACCAGTCCCTCCTTGGCGTAATTCAACAACAATTTGTGGATTTGACGGGCATCCTGAAGTAGGGCCTTGCGAATCATAAGTGCTCCTGTGACGGGCGGTTTGTCAGACAGCCGTCGAGTTGGAAATCAGTTCTTTTGCATGCAGCAGGGACTGTGCCGTCACCTGCGCCCCGCCGAGCATGCGTGCCATTTCCCGCACCCGCTCATCACCCGTGAGACACGCCATGGTCGCGAGAGTACGTCCGCCGACCTCGCTTTTCATGACCCGATGGTGGTGATCAGCAAAAGCCGCGACCTGGGGCAGATGGGTGACACAGAGGATCTGTGATGTACGGCTGACCGAACGAAGTTTGCTGCCGACTGCCGTTGCCGCAGCGCCCCCGATGCCGGCATCCACTTCATCGAAGATCACGGTCGGCACGCTGTCGGCTTCAGGAGCGATACGCTTGAGTGCCAGCATCAGGCGGGAGAGTTCTCCGCCTGAGGCAACCCTGGCCAAAGGCATGAGGGGTTCCCCGGGGTTCAGGCTGATCATGAACTCGACCTTCTCGAGACCATCGTGGCCGGGCTGATTCAAGGGATCGAAGGCAACCTCGAATGAGGCGCCTGACATCGCCAGGTCGCTTAGTTCGTCGACCAACATTTTTGCCAGCGGCCCGACCGCCTGACGCCGGGCAGCGGAGAGTTCTTCGCCGAAGCAGCGGGTTTGTTCCGTAAGGGCGGCCAAACCCTCAACAAGTTTGTCGAGGGTCTCGCCGGCATTCTCCAGTTCGCTGATCTCACGGCCAAAAGCGTCTTGCAGGGCGAGAATCTCGCTCACAGTCGACGCATATTTACGCTTGAGCCTGGTCAGTGTCGAAAGTCGCTCTTCTATGACTTCCAGCCGTTCCGGTTCGAAGGCGATTCTCCCGATGTAGGAACGCAGCTGAGACGATACGTCTTCAAGCTCGTAGAGGCTGCGTTGCACCGTTTCGGCGAGCACACCCAGTTCCGGATCGACAGTGGCGACGGACTGAAGATTCGCCGTCAATCTGCCGAGAATTTCACAGACCGCACCATCGCCATCATACAGGGCCTCATAACCGCCACCCGCGATGATTCCCAGGCGCTCTGCGTTCTGCAATAGAAGGCGTTCAGCTGCGAGGGACTCTTCCTCGCCCGGAGAGAGCTGCGCAGCACCGATCTCGTCGAATTGATGGCGCAGGAAATCGAGCCGCTGCTGACGCTCGCGTTCCGTGGCCTCCAGACCTTCGAGCTGACGAACCAAACTCAACCGTCTCCGGTAGAGTTCACGATAAACACGCACCTGCTCATCGAGGCCACCGAACCGGTCAAGGATTTCCAGGTGAGCATTGCGCTGCAACAGCACCTGATGTTCATGTTGTCCGCAGACGGCCACCAACTGCTCCGAGAGAGGCTGCAGCTGGGAGAGGGTCGCCAGTCGGCCATTGATATAAGCCCTGCTCCGGCCGCCGGCCTGTACGACCCGTCTGAGCACGAGTTCGCCTTCAAACGGAAATCCGGATTCGGCGAATATCTTAAGGATATCGTCCTGCCCGGCCAGGTCGAACAAGGCCTCTACCGTTGCTTCGTCAGACCCTGCCCGGACCAGGTCCGGACGTGCCCGATCACCGAGCAGCAGGCCAAAAGCATCGAGGATAATCGATTTGCCGGCACCGGTTTCCCCGGTGAGCACGTTGAAGCCCGCGTCGAACTGGACCTCAAGACGATCGATAATGGCAAAATTGGTGATGGACAGGTTGAGGAGCATGGAATCCGCGTCGCGAAAAGCGAAAAAGCTAAACTATTATTTTACGGACATAGAAGCAAACAAAGGCATAAAAAACTAAAACCATTGACAAACGCAAAGGCGCAGAGAGCAATGCCAAGGCCGCGATATTTTCTGAAGATTTATGAACTTTTCCTCTGCGACCTTTGCGCCTCTGCGTTAAAACATTTTTAGGTTACAGAACAGCTATTTCATGGGGCGTTAATCTGAATTAATATGCACGTTGCACGTTGAAAGGTTCTCACTTCGCACATCGCGCTTCACACTTCTATCGTTCCCCCCACCGCAGCTTGGTGCGTAGCACCTCGAAATAATCCTTGCTCGGGCTTTTGATGAGCAGGGTGCAATGGTTTGATTTGCGCAGTTCCACGACATCTCCACATTGCAGGGACATCCCTTCCTGGCCATCGGCGGTGAAGACCACGTCTTCATCCTTGGATTTGACCTGGATGCGGATCATGGCCTCATCGGAAACCACGATCGGTCGGTTGGTCAAGGTGTGCGGGCAGATCGGCGCAAGGACATGACAATGGTTCCCCGGGTAGATAATCGGGCCACCGGCGGCCAGGTTGTAGCCGGTCGAACCGGTCGGCGTCGAAACAATCAGGCCATCGGACTTGAAGGTGGTCAGGTAGGCGTCATCAATCCAGGCTTCCATGTCAATGATTCGGGCCAGGGCGCCCTTGTTGATGACCACGTCGTTGAGTACTCGATAACGAGCAACCTCTTTGCCGTCACGCCGGATGATGGCGAGCAGACGCATACGTTCAGAAACGGTGAACTTGCCCTTGACGACCTGTTCGAGTATGGGGAAGAGTTCAGCGCGGGTAATTTCAGTGAGAAACCCGAGACTGCCGAGGTTGACACCGAGGATGGGAGTCCTCAGGTCACCGATCAAACGGGCAACGGAGAGCAGGGTGCCATCGCCACCGAGCACCACCACCATATCCACCATGGGAGGGATGGCCTGCCCCGGGTAACCTTGCACACCGGACATCGCCTTGGCCAGAGGCTCGTCGACAAAGACCTCGATCTTGCGTTCCACCAGCCAGGCAACGACTTCCTCGGCCAGACCGATCGCATCCTTGTGATGACGCTTGGCGAAAATCCCGATACGCTTCATAGAAAGCCTTCCTCCAGACCGAGCGACTTTAACATAGCATACCGCCAAAGTCTATGGCTATCAATGACTTACAGCACCTGCCGCTTGTTCGTCAAATGCCCTTGTGCTACTATTCTGTATTAACCTCGAACTTGCTGGTCAAGATGGATCTTTTTTCTTCAGCAACATCCGCAAAAGCGCAGGCACCCCTGGCCGAGCGCATGCGTCCGCGGCGTCTCGATGAGATGGTCGGTCAACAGCATCTGCTCGGAGCAGAGGGCATCCTGCGACGTCTGATCGAGCAGGACCAGTTCTCCTCAGCGATTTTCTGGGGACCGCCCGGAACCGGGAAAACCACCCTGGCCAGAGTCATCGCCCAGACCACCAGCAGTCATTTCGTCGCCTTTTCAGCAGTGCTGCAGGGCGTCAAGGACATCCGCGAAGTCGTCGCCAAGGCCCAGCAGGAAAGAAGTTACTACGGACGCCGCACTCTGCTCTTCATCGATGAGATCCACCGTTTCAACAAGGCTCAGCAGGACGCCCTGCTCCCCTGGGTGGAGAATGGCGACATCATCATGATCGGCGCAACCACGGAAAACCCTTCATTCGAAGTCAATTCCGCCCTGCTCTCCCGCTCGCGGGTCTTCGTCCTTGAGCCTCTGAACATTAACGACATTCAAAAGCTGATCAAGCGTGCGCTCTCCGCCGAAGATGGGCTCGGCCTACTTCGGTTGACGATTGAAGAACGGGCCGTCGAGTTCCTGGCTGACCAGGCTCACGGCGACGCCCGGGTGGCATTGAATGCCCTGGAAATCGCTGCGGCCACGGCAGAGGACAAGTCCATCAGGCACGCCGACGTCGTAGCGGCCATGCAAAAGGCTCCGCTGCTCTACGACAAGGGTGCTGAAGAACATTACAACGTCATTTCGGCTTTTATCAAAAGCATGCGCGGTTCCGATCCGGACGCCGCGA
The DNA here is from genome assembly GCA_024641085.1 of Geobacteraceae bacterium. Lineage (GTDB taxonomy): Bacteria > Desulfobacterota > Desulfuromonadia > Desulfuromonadales > BM103 > JAHEDT01. The sequence continues at coordinate 5,169 of JAHEDT010000023.1, forward strand.
TATACTGGCTGGCACGCATGATCGAAGCCGGCGAGGATCCACTTTTCATTGCCCGGCGGATCGTCATTTTTGCCGCCGAAGATGTTGGCAATGCCGATCCGCGTGCCCTGCAACTCGCCGTCGCCGCCCAGCAGGCAGTGCATTTCATCGGCATGCCCGAAGGGCGCATCCCATTGGCCCAGGCAGTAACCTACCTGGCAACCGCGCCCAAAAGCAATGCCGCCTACATAGCCGTTGCCGAAGCCCAGCAAGAGGTTCGTCAGAGCGGGGCGCTGCCGGTCCCGCTCCACCTGCGTAATGCTCCAACCGGCCTGATGAAGGAACTCGGCTACGGCAAAGACTATCAGTACGCCCATAATCACAAGGACAGCGTGGTCACCCATGAGCACCTCCCGGAAGCCATCTTCGGGAGCAAATACTATCGCCCTCATGACTCCGGCTACGAAAAGACGATTTGCGAGCGTCTCGCCTGGTGGGCGGAGCAAAGAAAGAGCAAAGATTGATAAACAACACTTCTTATAACGAATAGACAGTTCCTCAACTCCCCAAAAGGTGATACTTGCCACGAAGACACGAAGGCACCAAAAAGGTCATTGTTCCGACTAAGATCCATTAGATCAGACCAAGCAAGGGCGTCGCTTGATAGGCAAGACCAGTCATCGCTTCGTGTCTTGGTGACTTCGTGGCTCACCTGTGTTTCGGTTACAAATCCGCTAAAAAAAGTTTAACGCAGAGGCGCAAGGGGCGCAGTGGGAAAGGTCATAAACCTACACAACATATAACGACCTTGGAATTGCTCTCTGCGTCTCCGCGTCTTTGCGTTAGGAATTGGTGTCCGTTTTGTTGCCCTTTGTTTGGGGTAGAAGCCCGTTTGAAAAAGACTGCAGATTGCCAGATCGCCATCAACCAGTCAAAACCGCCAGAGACTCTCCCTGCCTGAACATTTCCATTTGAAAAAGCGTCGTTTCGATCGAGAGGCTCGGCTTGTTCTCTCCCCCCCTGGTCACCGCGGCAGGCACGGTCGGATGCTGGATTGATTTGGCGAATTTTCCGGTCGACCCTGCCCCCTACCTGCCCCCTGCATTAAATCTGCAAGATTTTCTCTATTTTTTCTACATATAAGGGATACATTTGAACATAAATTCTTGACAGTTGTTTTAATTTACATATAATTGTGCATAATTTTATAAAATTATACTATCATTACATCAACAGCCTGACCCAATTTATGGGAGATTTTTTCCCGGCAGTGAAAAGGGCTGCCAGCTTAGGCCAGGGACATCTGTGCAAAGCGTTGACCTGAAACCCACCGTCCCTACACCCAGAGAGGCGCATCGTCGTTTGGACGATGCATCGGAAGCCCCTGTCACCCCAGCCATCCAGGCCGCACGTAAAATCAGTCGGGAAACCCTGATCAATCGCCTGAACTACCTGCACTTTCAATCAACGACCCTGACCGTGCTCCTGAAGCATCGTCAGAATGGCCGCAGTCTGCGCCTGCTTGCCACTCCACAAGCCTGTACGGACGAAAACTTCACCTGTCTCTGGACCTCGCCGCTCCCTCCCGGCATCGATCGTGGCGACTTCGAGATGCGCCATCTCGAAGTCCCTCACGGCCACCATATCCTGCAGGTCGATCTGCTCGTCCCCCATCTGACGCCAGACGGCTTGCGCTGCCAGTTGCCAGAGGTCTGCCACCAGTTGACCTCGCGCCGCATCCGTAGACATTTCTGCACCGACATCGAGGCCAGCGTCATCCAGAACGGTGCGGTTTTCACGGGGACGCTGGAGGACTTCAGCGCAGCAGCCTTTCGGCTTGAACTGCAGGCGAAACCGCCGCAGACCTTTCAATGGCTGAAGATGGACGAACCGCTGACCGTCATCTTCACCCAAGAGGGGAAGACGCTTTTATCCATTCCAGGGCAGCTGTTGCGCAGCCATGGCAGACGCGACCAGCACACGGTGGTCATTGCCCCGGCCCTCACCCAGCAGCGTCGTTTTCCGCCCAAGCAGCATCGCAACCGGCGGCTTGAACTGCGGCCTGCACCCGAAGCGGTTTTTACCCATCCTCTGACGAAACACCTGATCCGTCTCGACGTGACCGACCTGTCCGGAGCCGGCATGGCTGTGGCAGAGGCTCCCCAGGAGGCCCAGTTGCTGCCTGGAATGCTCCTCGACACACTGGAACTGCGACTGGCCGACTCGTTCAGCCTGAGCTGCCAGGCACAGGTGGTGTACTGCCAGAGCCTCGATGACTCAGACGAATCAGCGCCTCTGCGCTGCGGTCTGGCCATCCTCGATATGAACGTCTCTGACCACACGCGCCTGATGGCTCTGCTCCATCGTGCCGACGACCGCAACAAGAGTATTTGCCCGAAAATCGATCTCGACCAACTCTGGGAGTTCTTTTTCTCCAGCGGCTTCATCTATCCGCAGAAATACCAGTCCCTTCAGGAATACCGGGAGGAATTCAAGGCCACCTACGCCAAGCTCTATGACTCGGCACCTGAGATCGCCCGGCACTTCATCTACCAGGAGAACAGCAGAATCGTCGGACACATGGCCATGATTCGCCAGTTCAGCAACTCATGGCTCATTCATCACCACGCCGCAGACCGGACCCATTCGCGGACCGCCGGCCTGGAAACGCTGCAACTGGCCGGTGAGGCCGTCAACGAGGCCCAGGCCCTCTACTCGGCGCACATGGATTACGTGATGTGCTTCTACCGCCCCGAGAACCGTTTCCCGCAACGGGTCTTTGGCGGAGTCGCCAATTATTACGACAATCCTTCACTCTGCTCAGTGGACACCTTCGACTACTTTCATTACCGCAAGGAGTACGACCTTCAGTGGCGCGATGGCGGCGCATGGGAACTGACCCCGGCCAAGCACGAGGATCTGCTTGACCTGGAGGCGTTCTACTGCAACCGGTCGGGAGGCCTGATGTTGCAGGGAATGGACCTGACTCCCGAGCACCAGGAAGACACATCTTTGCAGGAGAGCTATCAGAAGTCCGGCTTCCAGCGTCAGCAGGCTTTGTTCGCCCTGCAGAAGGATGGTCGGACGGTTGCCCTTTTCATGCTCCTGCGCACAGAAGTGGGGTTGAACCTTTCCAACCTGACCAACGCCATCACCGTTCTGGTTCTCGATAACAAGGCCCTGCCACGCGAGGCTTTTTTCACAGCGATCTCCATGCTGGCGTCCAAGTACCCGCACGACGAGGTCCCGGTCCTGACCTACCCCCCCGATTACGCCGCCGGTCAGTCGATCGAAGTCGAAAAACAGTACAACCTCTGGGTGCTCGACTGTCAGCACCTGGATCCGTATTTCGAGTTCTGCGGTAATTACTTCAAACGCATGAACCGTCCCAAGAAAGAGACGTCATCATGACACCGAAACAGTCCAAGGATCTGCTTTACAACAGCCGGATCATCAACACCTATATCAAGATGTTGAAGAAGCAGCATCCTGAAATCGATACAGGCATCGCCCTGGAATATGCCAACATGCAGGGCTATGAGGTCGCCGACCAGTCACACTGGTTCACCCAGGTGCAGATCGACCGCTTCTACGAGAAGCTGGTTGAGCTCACCGGGAACACCAGGATTGCCCGTGAAGCGGGTCGTTATTCGGCCTCTCCGGAGGCGATCGGCGCCATGCGCCAGTACATCCTGGGGTTAGTCGGCCCGGCTCACGCCTTCGGTCTGATCCGCAACGCTTCGAGCAAGTTCACTCGCTCCTCCCAGTATCAATCACGACGTCTCGGCGACCACAGCGTCGAGGTGCTGGTCTCCCCTTACCCCGGTGTCGAAGAAAAGTTATTTCAGTGCGAGAACCGCATGGGCTTCTTTGAAGCTGTCTGCGTGATGTTCGATAACAACATGCCGGTGATTGAGCACCCGGAGTGCCTTTTCGACGGCGGGCACCACTGCCGTTATGTGATCAGCTGGAAACCTTCGGCGGCCGATCTCTGGGGCAAGGCCCGTGACATCTCGGCATTTGCCCTGACTGGCGCCTGTGGCGCAGCGGTCTTCTGGAATCCCCTGCTGACCTTGCAGACCCTGGCGCCCGTATCCCTGGCAACGGTCGCCGCCCTGGCGTATACGGCCAGGACCAAGGAAAGCCTGAACCTGCGCCGCAGCCTCGACAACCTGTTCGATTCAAGTGAAAAGCTGATCGAGCAGATGAACATCAACTACATCAATTCACAGATGAACAACGAGATCGGCCAGGCAATCAGCGCGCCGACGGAGCTGGATGAAATCCTTGCCAACGTTATCCAGGTCCTTGAAAACCGTCTCGATTTCGACCGCGGCATGATCATGCTGGCCAACAAGGAGCGAGACCAGCTGCTGTTCCGCACCGGCTTCGGCTACACCAACGAACAGATGCAGGAGCTCAACAGTATCGCTTTCCACCTCAACAAGCCGAGTTCAAGGGGGGTCTTCGTGGTGGCCTTCCACGACCAGCGGCCGTTTTTGATCGACGACGTCAGGGGTTTGCAGAACAAGCTGTCGGAACGCAGTTACTCATTGATAGAGAAGCTCGGCGCACGATCGTTCATCTGTTGTCCGATCATCTGCGAAGGGAAATCGATCGGCGTTCTCGCCGTTGACAATCTCAAGTCGAAGCGCCAGCTGCAGCAGAGCGATGTCAGCCTGCTGATGGGGATTGCACCGATGCTTGGGATCAGCATCCGTAATGCCGACCTGCTGCAGACCAAAGAGCGCCAGTTTCATTCGACCCTCGAAGTCCTGGCCGCAACCATCGACGCCCGCGACCCGCTCACAGCCGGCCACAGCAAGAAAGTCACCGAATATGCTGTCGGCATCTGCAAAACCCTGAACGTCAGCGATGAGGAGACCGAACGCATCAGGGTCGCGTCCCTGCTTCACGATTACGGCAAAATCGGCGTACCGGATGCGATCCTCAAAAAGGAAGGGCGCCTGACCGAAGAGGAATACGATATCGTCAAAACCCACACACGCAAGACCCAGAGCATCCTCGAGGGGATCAACTTCGATGGCATCTACCATAACATCCCGGCCATTGCCGGATCCCACCACGAAAGCATTGACGGCAGCGGGTACCCCCTGGGGTTGAAAGGCGACGATATCCCGCTCGGGGCGCTGATCATTGCGGTTGCAGACTTTTTCGAAGCGATCACCTCCAAACGCCACTACCGGGAACCGATGCCGACGGAAATCGCCTACCAACTGCTCCGTCAGCACAGCGGCGCGCGTTTTGATGCACAGATCGTCGAGGCTTTTATTCGCTACCACAAAAATCAGCAGGGCCCGCGCCTCGTCAGCGAGGTCAGCCGTCCGCGCAGGGTCCCGTGCAAGACCAATGTTTCTCTGCACACCACCAGCCATGCCAAGAACGGCCTCTCGGAGGACATCAGTACCAACGGGATGTTTGTCAGCATCCCAGAGCCGGTCCAGGAAGGCACCCTGATCAAGCTACACTTCAGCCTGCCCGGAATTGACGCGCCCCCCATCGAGGCGCTGGCCAAGGTCGTCTGGACCAACAACAGCTGCAAGAAGGCCAAGCCTGAATTTCCCTCCGGCAACGGCATGCTCTTTACCAAGATGGAGAAGCCTGCCACAGAGACCCTGTACAATTTTATCGAACAGGTCGGCAACGGGCTCACGCACTAAAGCTCTGCAGCTGACAACAAAACAAAGCCGGCCGGGAGCAATGATTGCTTTCGGCCGGCTTGTTTGTGGTCTGTATCGATGGAACAGGCTAGAGCTTGCGCCCACAGCAAAGGATCAGAGGCGTATAGGTGAAACGGCGCGGGTTCCGAAATGCCTCGGAGAACTCTTTGGCGAAGGTGTTGAAATCCCCTCCATAACGGGCGAAATCACACCCGGACCGCCGGGCGGCAACCATGACCTTGCGTTCCCAGTTATAGCGTTCGGCCTCGTTCAGTGCACCAAAGATCAGGTGGTGGCTGGTCACCTCAAGACGGATATCCTGGTAGCCGAGATCAAACAGGTGGCCGTACAGGTGACGCCCGGCGTAAGGGTCGAAGTCCGCGGTTTGCTCCAATCCGCGCACCACGTCCTCGATGGTCAGGTTCAACCGCTCCGGCAGCCCGGCATGACTCAGGCAGTTGTAATCAAGATCGACCAGGCAGAGGATTCCGCCAGGACGAACCAGGCGATTAAGATTTTCCACCAGTTGTGGCGCACGGCTGCGATGGAATTCCAGCACAAACCTGGCCCAGACAAAATCAAAGTGCCCCAGGGCCGTAAGGTCACCAAAGAAATCCTCCTGCTGGAACTGCAAACCATCCCTCTGATAGCGATTCCTGGCATGGCGAATCCGATCCGCGGAGAAATCGATGCCGGCCACCTGCCCCCCGGGCTGTACCTCTTCATGCAGAATCCGAGAGGTCAAGCCAGGCCCGCAGCCGACATCGGCGACCCGCATCCCCGCAGCCAGGCCAGCCCAGCGAGCCTGGGCGACCACTGCTGCCGGATCCGTCTTGCGCTCGAGGCGTTCGATCTCCTGTGGGTCCTCCATGAAGTATTCAAGAAAATCAGTGGTCATAGTTGCAGGATGTTAGCTGTGCAGTTTCGGGAATGCAACGGAATAGATGGGGTGCCGCACGATTTTAAGCAATCGCAGGAAGCATTCGGAGCGGGATGAGCGAAGCGCGAAAAAGCTGAGCCTCAATCTCACCCTAAGATTGCAAAAAAGCAAAATCGCCTGTCCCGGCCGGCAGCAATTCTGGATACTGAGTGTTGAATGTACTCAACTAAGGACGTACAGGACTAGAAACGTCCTTCCTTTACCATACTCTGCTGCGGGTTACGGTCATTCGGCTGCTCCTTGGCCGCGACAGCCTCCGGGAGCACCTCGGACTCGGCCCGTCGGCCGACTGCAATGGCAGCCATGATGTCGAATTGATCGGCAGGCGCTGCGAGAACTGCATAAGCGGACTCGCGGTTGAAACCTGCCATGGCATGGGCATACAGACCAAGCTTGCGGGCCTGCAGAGCCAGTGACATCCAGGCGGCCCCGGCATCAAATGGCGCGTGCCGGTTCTCCTTGCCGTTATGCGTGAAATTGCGCCGGCACAACAGAAATATCAACAACGGGACCCGACGGCACCAGGCCTGGTTCCCTTCCAATAGAGCCGACAGAAAGCGCTCGCGATCCTCGGCAGTGACAGCATAGATAAATAACCACGGCTGCTCATTGTAACAGGACGGCGACCAGCGCGCTGCTTCGAAAAGGCTGTCGATCTGTTCCTGAGCCAGAGGAGTCGGATCAAATGCCCGTGGAGACCAGCGGTCGATGAACATACTGTCGATTTCAACCGCCGGGCTACGTGGGTTCCTGAGATTAATGGCCATGCGATACTCCCAGTTCGATTCCGGCAATCACGTATTGGCAATAGGCACACCGGTTGCCGGTCAACTTCGTTTCCAAAAACTGCAAACGCTGCCGGCGGATGACCGTCTTCTCGCAGCCGGGGCAGAGCGTATCACCGGCGCCGGAATCAGTGACATTGCCCAGATAAACATACTCCAGGCCGGCCTGATGGCCGAGATCCCTGGCCTGGCGCAATGTCGCCAGCGGCGTCGGCGGTCGATCAAGCATCTTGTATGTTGGGTAGAACGCCGAAATATGCCAGGGCACGTCACGGCCGAGGTCCCGCGCGATAAAGTCCGCGATCTGGCGCAGTTCTTCCTCACTGTCGTTATGTCCCGGAATCACCAGGGTCGTCACCTCGAGCCAGATGCCGAGCCGACGGTAATCCCGCAGGCAATCGAGTACGCCGCCGAGCGACGCACCAGTGACATCTTTATATGCTTTGTCTGAGAACCCTTTCAGGTCGACATTGGCGGCATCGAGGTATGGGGCGATCGTTTCAAGCGCCTCGGTGCTCGTGTAGCCGTTGGTCACGAAGACATTCCTGATCCCGGCCTCCCTGGCCTTGACTGCGGTATCGTAGGCATACTCGAAAAAGATCGTCGGCTCAGTATAGGTAAAGGCGATGCTCGCAGAACCGGTCTTCACGGCATGCCGCACCACCTCCTGTGGAGCGAGCTCCGTGCCCGGGATCCCGGAACGCTCGTGGGGCCACTGGGAGATCTCGTGATTCTGGCAGTGCAAGCAGCGGAAGTTGCAACCGATCGTTGCGATCGACAGGCTTTTTGAGCCAGGAAGAAAATGGTAGAGCGGCTTCTTCTCGATCGGGTCGACGTTCTCGGCGATCGACTGACCGTAGACCAGGGTGAACAGTGATCCGTCACGGTTTTCCCGTACGCCGCAACGCCCCCGCCGACCAGCGGCAATCAGGCATTGAAAGCGGCACAAATTGCAACGGACCTTGTTATCGGCGACACCTTGCCAGAATTGTGCAGGATGGAGATTCATGACGAAAGTATAGCAGAGAGCAAGCGAGTTGACAGTGAGGGAGTATAGGCTTTAGGGCTTTAGGGCTTTAGGGCTTTAGGGCTTTAGGGCTTTACAGCCTTCCAACTTTTCAGAACATAAATCTCCGCATGCTCACATTCATCAGCAATCCCACACCGATCATGGTCGTCACCATGCTGGTCCCCCCGTAGGAGAAGAGCGGCAGCGGCACCCCGACCACCGG
>JAHEDT010000023.1:13885-45902 GCA_024641085.1 Geobacteraceae bacterium
CAACTTTTCAGAACATAAATCTCCGCATGCTCACATTCATCAGCAATCCCACACCGATCATGGTCGTCACCATGCTGGTCCCCCCGTAGGAGAAGAGCGGCAGCGGCACCCCGACCACCGGTAGCAGACCGATGACCATGCCAAGGTTGACCACGATGTGCCAGAAGAGCATGGCCGAAACGCCCAGGGCGAGGTACATGCCGAAGCGGTCGTTGCAGCGCAGTGCAATGTGCAGACCCCAGAGCACGATCAGGCAGTAGAGGACCAGGAGGAGCAGGCAGCCGGTCAGTCCCCACTCCTCGGCAAATACGGAAAAGGCAAAGTCGGTGTGGCGTTCCGGAAGAAAGGAGAGCTGCGACTGGGTTCCCTTCATGAATCCCAGGCCGCCGAAGCCGCCGCTGCCCACGGCAATCTTGGACTGGATAATATGATAGCCGGCGCCCAGAGGATCACGCTCCGGATTGAGGAACGTCAGAATGCGCTGTCTCTGATAGTCGTGCAACAGGAACCATCCACCGCTGGCCGCGGCGAGTCCCGTCAGCCCGATGACCATGATGGCGTAACGCTGCACGCCGGCATACAGGGCCATGGTGCCGCCGATACACAGCACCAGCAAGGCGGTCCCCAGGTCCGGCTGTTTCATGATCAAAAGAGCCGGTATGCCGAGCAGCAAGCCGGGGGCAACCAGCTCCCGTAATGAAAACCCGCGCAGATGGGCTTTGTCACTGAAATACCGCGCCAGGGTGACAATGATCACGATCTTCATGATTTCACTCGGCTGCACGTTGATCCCGGCCAGGCTGATCCAGCGGGTCGCCCCCATGCTGGTCCGGCCGACGGCCAGGACCAGGACCAAGAGCAGAAGGTTGCCGCCGTACAGAGGGAAGCTGAAGTATTCCAGATGACGGTAGTCGAACAGACAGATAACAGCGATGATCAACAACCCAAGGCCCAGCCAATAGAACTGCTTGAGGTAGACCGGAGGCACTGCGGTCGTCCATGAGGACGTGGCACTGTATAGATTGGCAATACCGATACCGGCAATCAGCAGGATCAGCAGCAGGTAGGTCCAGTCGAAGTGGGTGATCAGGCGTCTGTCAAACATCGATCAGTCTCCGGAAGCAACGGGTTGGGGCGTCGCTGCGCCGTTGCCCTGGTCGGCAAAATAGGCCTCGTATATGGCCTTGGCGACCGGCGCGGCGGCGCTCGAACCGTGCCCGCCGTGTTCTATCACCACGGCAACGGCAATCTGCGGCTTCTCTGCCGGGGCAAAGGAAACAAAGAGCGCATGGTCCCTGTACTGGTAAGGGATATCGTCATCATCCGGGGCCTCCTCATTATCGTCCTTGCGTCGGACAACCTGCGCCGTCCCCGTTTTCCCGGCGTACCGGAGCGTTGCCATGCGACTGCGCCATGCGGTGCCGCCGACCTCGTTGACGACGGCTTCCATCCCCTTGCGTACCGCATTCAATGAACTGCTTGGCCAGGCCGTCTCGACAAGTTTTTCAGGTTTGAGAATCCAGTCCGTATCACCTTCGAGGGTCACGACCTTCTCGACAATCTGCGGTCGCCATACAGTGCCGCCGTTGGCCAGCGCGGCAGTCATCGAAGCCAATTGCAATGGAGTCGCCAAAACGAACCCCTGGCCGATGGAGGAAATCGCCGTCTCGCCATCATACCAGCTGGTGCCGAAGCGCTGCTTTTTCCACGCCCGGGTCGGAATCATCCCCGCACGCTCGCCGCCGAACGGGAAGCCGGTCGGCTTGCCAAGCCCCAAGCGTTGGGCCACACTGGCGATGCGGTCGATGCCAGTATCAAGACCAACCCGGTAGAACCAGACATCACAGCTCTCCTTGATCGCAGTGTTCAGATCGACGGAGCCATGTCCACCCTTTTTCCAGCAGCGGTATTCGTAGCTGCCGAGTTTTAAACTACCGTCGCACTGAACCCTGGTCGCAGGCGTTACACGCCCGGATTCCAGGGCCGCCAGGGCAACGACCATCTTGAAAGTCGAACCGGGTGGGTACTGGCCGCGCAGGGCCTTGTTGGTCATCGGGTGACGCGGGTCTTCGATCAGTTTGCGCCATTCATCGCTGCTGATGCCGCGCGCGAACCAGGCAGGGTCAAAATTGGGCCGGCTGACAAAAGCGAGAATTTCACCGCTGTTGACATCGAGTGCCACAACGGATCCGGCTCGATCGCCAACCGCCTGTTCAGCCGCCTGTTGAAGTTTGGCATCGATGGTCAGATAAAGATTTTGCCCTGGGAGCGGATCGCGGGTTGTTACCTGGCGCAGCTCACGTCCCCGGACATTGACTTCGATGCGCTTTTGTCCGTCGACCCCCCGCAAGCGGTCTTCAAACAGGCGCTCCAGGGCCGTCTTGCCGACCATCTCCCCGGACCGGTAGCTGGAGAATTCCGACTGACTCAATTCCTCCTCAGTCACTTCACCGAGATAACCGAGCAGGTGAGAGGCCATTTCGCCATAGGGGTAAGCCCTGAACGGTTTGACCTCGACCAGGATGCCGGGCAGATCGACGGAGTTTTCCTGAACCTTTTCCATCGCCTGGCGGCCGACATCCTCGAGCAGGGGCAACGGGCGGTAGCGTGGCAGCCCTTCTCTCTTGTGCCAGTCCTCCTTGAGATGGTCCTCGTCAACATCGAGGAGTCCGGCCAGGTTGTGAAAGAGCTGTTCACGGTCTTCTATTTCCTGGCGGAGGGCCGAAACCGTAAAAGCAGGCCGATTGTCCACCAGCAGGGTCCCGTTGCGGTCGAAAATCGCTCCGCGCGGTGCTTCGATCGCAACATAGCGGATGCGGTTGCGCTCCGATAGCTTACGGTAGTAATCGACACCGAGAACCTGCAGGTACCAGAGCCGCAGGGCCAGAACGCAGAAAATGCCGGCAACGATTAACGAAGAGACGATGAAGCGGCGCCGCAGGCCGGGGGTTTCTTCAGGAGAGGGTTTAAGACTCATAACGGCTATCGAGCTTGCGCAGGCCGGGCAGGTTCCTGTGCGGCATGAAGGTGCGCTGTAGCCAGACGCTCACCCGCAAAAGGACCAGTGCCGCCAGGAAATTAAGCAGCAGTTGGAAGGGCAGCTGCAATGCCATCTGCGGCCAGATCCTTGCCGTTTGGCTGAAAAAGTCCAGTGCGAAGGCCGCCATGACCGTCTGCAGAACAGTGCCGACGGCGACCAACAGAAGCAACAACGGGGAGCTTTCCGTATTGACCCGGGACACGATGCCGCGCACGGCAAGGAAGATGCCGAGCATGACAAAGCCGTTAAGACCGGGAAAGGTGCCGGCCATGCCATCGTAGCCCCAGCCGAGGAGATAGACCAACAGGCCGCCGCGCCAGGGGCCCTCGTGCAGGCCGAGATAGATGACCAGGACCAAAAGCAGGTCCGGCTTGCTATCTCCCGGCAACACCAGGGGGAGCAGGAGAGTCTGCAGGATGATGGCAATGCCCGCCAGGGCGAGATAGACCAGGGTCCGGTTCATTGAGGGCTCCGCAACAGGACCAGGACCTCTTCCAGGTGAGTGAAATCAACTGCAGGGGTCACTTCGATCGACTGGAACAGACCGAATTCCCGCCGATCGATACTCTCTACGCTGCCGATAACCAGGCCTTTCGGGAAAACCCCGCCCATGCCACTGGTCACAACACGGTCACCGATTTTGACTTCCTCCTGGCGCAAAACGAAATCGAATACCAACTGTTCACCCTGTCCCCGGCAAACACCGCGGGCACGGTTGTCCTGCAGCAGGCTCGCTACTGCTGAAGACGCATCGGTAATCAGCAGGACCCGCGAAAAATGTGGGCTGCTGCGAACGACACGACCAACCACGCCTTCAGCGACCACAACCGGCAGCCCTTCTGTAACGTTGTCATCACTCCCCTTGTCGATCATGACGGTGCGGAACCAACTCGAAGCATCCTCTGCGACCACCCGTGCCGGGAGCGTGGCCATCTCCTGGGCTTCCTTGAAGTCGAGCAGCAGACGCAGTCGCGCATTCTCCAGGCGAACTTCGTCACTCTGGGTCAAGAGGGCCTGCAGGGAGCGATTCTCTTCGACCAGGCTGAGGTTGTCTTCCGCCGTCTCCACCAGGTAGAGATAATGCCCCCAGATATCGGCGACCCCCATGATCACCCGGTCAAAAGCTGCCTGTACCGGACCGGTCGCACGCAGAACAAGGCTCTCCATGAAGCTCGTCTCATCCTGCTGACGCAGGTTGACCGAGTACCAGAGCAGCGCACCCAGCAGCAGAATGCCGCCAAGTAACAGAGGCCGGTTTTTACGCCACCATTCCCACATGAATCATGTCCACGAAAAAAGAGGGCATAAGGCCCTCTTTAATGATCATTAAAGTAAATTGCAACTTTTCAGGGCGATACTCAGAATGGCCACATCACAGACGGGCAGGAATAATCCTAAGCCCAGAATGTAAAGTGATCAGAAATGAGTGACAGCGCACAACAGAACAAAGCATTCAATCCCCGACCCTGTTGTCCCGGCTCTTAATGCCTTATTTCCTGCACTTTGCACCATGCCGAGCGGTTCCAACGATCCAAAGCCGTCTCATACCCCGAGGTTGCAGGAGCAATTGCCGAGGCGGTTCAGGAACTCACGGTCACCTGCTTGAGCAAATCGAGTTCGTCCAGGACCTTGCCTGAGCCAAGCACCACGCAGGACAAAGGCTCCTCGGCGATGACCACTGGCAGGCCGGTCTCCTCGCGCAGCAATTGGTCGAGGTTGCGCAGCAGGGCACCACCGCCGGCCAGGACGATACCTTTGTCGACAATGTCGGCGGCCAGTTCGGGAGGGGTTCGCTCAAGTGCGATGCGCACGGCCTCTACAATAGCGTTGATCGGCTCCGACAGAGCCTCGCGGATTTCCTGAGCGCCTATCTCAAGGGTTTTCGGTATACCGCTGACCAGGTCGCGCCCCTTGACCTCCATCCGGTCCGCCTTGCCATTGGCCGGTGAAGAGGGCCCTTCAGGGTACGCGCTGCCGATCTGGATCTTAATCTCCTCGGAGGTGCGTTCACCGATCAGCAGGTTGTATTTGCGCTTGAGGTGCTGGGCAATGGCTTCATCCATCTTGTCCCCGCCAACACGCACACTCTTCGCATAAACGATGCCGGCCAGAGAGATCACGGCCACCTCGGTGGTGCCGCCGCCGATATCGACAATCATGTTGCCCGAAGCCTCGGTGATCGGCAGGCCGGCGCCAATAGCCGCAGCCATCGGCTCTTCGATCAGATAAACCTCGCGTGCCCCTGCGGATTCCGCGGACTCCTTGACGGCGCGCTTCTCGACCTGGGTGATGCCGGACGGGACGCAGATGACGATGCGGGGACGGACCAGTGCTTTGCGATTATGAATCTTGCGAATGAAGTAGCGCAGCATTTCCTCAGTGATGTCGAAATCGGCGATAACGCCGTCCTTCATCGGACGAATGGCGACAATGCTGCCGGGGGTGCGGCCAAGCATGTTCTTGGCATCGGTGCCGACGGCCAGGACCTTCTTCTGACCCATCGAGTCCTTCTGCACCGCGACGACCGAGGGCTCGCTGACGACGATCCCCTTCCCCTTCAGATAAACCAGGGTGTTGGCTGTTCCCAGGTCGATGGCCAGATCATTGGAGAACATCCCTAATATTGCATCAAACAAGTTGACCATAACGAGTGGCAACTCCTTTCAGACTTCAAGTGACCGGACCAAGGCCGGAAAATGTTGTTTACACTAGCAAAAGCCCCCAGGCTTTTCAAGGGATAAAAGGAAAAACTGTTGCATTTATACAGGTGATTGTCTAACATTCGGCCCTATTCCCAAAAGACCCAAAAACACCTTGAGGAGAAACCCGGACTCATGCTCGATTTTGTACGCAACAAACAGAAATCCATCATCATCAAACTGGCCTTCGCCATCATCATTCTCAGCTTCGTTATCGGCTACGCCATGCTCTCCTCTCCCGGCGGTCCCGGTGGCGAAGACCAGACCGCGGAAGCGGCCGTGGTCAACGGCAAGACGATCGCCTACGACGATTTTCGACAAGCCTACGGCAACCTCTACCAGCTTTACCAGAACATCTACCAGGACCAATTCACCCCGGCCCTGGAGAAGCAACTCAAGCTGGCCGAGAAAACCATCAACAGCCTGATCGAACAGGTCCTGCTGCAGGAGGACGCCGAACGCCTGCAACTCGAGGTCAGCGGCAAGGAACTTGTTGACTCCATCGCCGGCATCCAAGCTTTCCAGGAGAACGGCGTCTTCAACAAGGACCGTTACCTGCAGGTGCTGGCCTACCAGCGCATGACCAGCGACCAGTTCGAAGCGCTGCAGCGCAGCGAGCTGCTCATCAACAAGGTGCGTGAGAACATCCAGTCCGGGATTGCCGTCACGGATGCCGACATTGAACAGGAATTTCGCAATAACAACGAGAAGCTCAACTTGAACTTCGTCAGCCTGGCACCGGCAGCTTTCGAGACCAAGGTCAAGGTGACCGACGAAGCCCTAGAGGCTTTTTTCAAGGAGCAGCAGGAGGTCTTTCGCGCTCCGGAGATGGTCGCCCTGCGCTACCTGCAATTCGAACCGCAGCGCTACCTCAGCGACGCGACCTTCGATGACACTGAACTCGAAAAGTTCTATCGTCGCCACCTCGACCGGTTCGAAATCCACGAGCGCGTCAAGGCTTCGCATATCCTGGTCAAGGTCGATGCGAACATGGACGCGCCGACCCAGGCCAAGAAACGCGCCTTTGCTGAGAAACTTCTCGAGGAAGCCAAGGCCGGCAAAGACTTCTCAGAGCTGGCCAGGCTCAATTCCGACGACAAGGCCAGCGCGGTCAACGGCGGCAGCCTCGGCACCTTCACCCGCGGTTCGATGGTCAAGCCTTTCGAAGCTGCGGCCTTCAGCATGAAGCCCGGCGACATCAGTGACCTCGTGGAAACCACCTTCGGCTACCACATCATCAAGGTGGAGGAGCACATCGAACCCGGCATTCGTTCCATGGCCGACGCCCTGGATGAAGTCAAGGAAGGGCTGCGCGCCGAGAAAGCCGGCCAGCTGGCTTTCGAAAAAGCGATGGATGCCTATAATATCAACCGCAAGACCGGCGACCTGGATGCGGCAGCAACGGCCAACAAGCTTGGTCTTAAGGAGACCGGCCCCTTTGCGCGCGACGGTTACATCGATGGCATCGGCCGCAACGAGGAGATCATCAACGCCGCTTTCCTGTTGGATGAGAACACCCTGGCAAAGCCGGTCACAACCGACAACGGCGTGATCCTGTTCGGCCTCAAGGAGCGGGTTGCCAGCCACATCCCGGAATTTGCCGAGGTCAAGGACCTGGTGACAGCGGCCTACCGGACCGCCGAAGCGGCCAAGCTGGCCAAGACCGCGGCCGAAGAACTGGTCACTGCCCTGCATGACGGCGGCGGCCTAGCCAAACTGGCGGACAAGGCCGGCTACACACTTGAAGAGACCGGCGAGTTTACCCGCAGCTACGGCCCCTTCGTGCCACGTCTCGGTAGTTCCGCAGAGCTGGCGGCAGCGGCCTTCGACCTGAGCGAGGGGCAGACTGCGATCGATCGTTACTTCGAGATCCAGAACCGCTTCGTGGTCGCTGCGATCAAGCAGCGGATTGCCGCAAATATGACACAGCTGGATGACGCCAAGCGTGCCGAGCTGCACAAATCACTGCTCAGCCGCAAACAGAACGATGCCGTCGAAAAGCGCCTGGCCGAACTCCGTGGCGCGGCGACGGTCATCATCTCGCCCCGCATCCAAGACATTCTCAACAAGGAGAAATAGACCGTGAGTGCCATCGTTCTCGAAACCAGCCTGCCCGGGCTGAAACTGGTTAACCGGGGCAAAGTGCGCGACATCTACGATCTTGGCGAGCATCTCCTGATCGTCACCTCCGACCGCCTCTCCGCTTTCGATGTCATTATGAACGAAGGCATTCCGAAGAAAGGCCAGGTGCTCAACCAGATATCGATCTTCTGGTTCAGGAAGATGGCCGACATCATCCCCAACCACATTGTTGCGACCGAGGTCAGCGACTTCCCGGCGGCGACCCACGCCTATCGCGACCAGCTCGAAGGCCGCAGCATGCTGGTCAAGAAGGCCCGCCCCCTGCCGGTCGAATGCATCGTGCGCGGCTACGTATCCGGTTCGGGATGGAAGGAATATAAGAAGCTGGGCAGCATCTGCGGCATCCCCCTGCCGGCCAATCTGCTCGAGAGCGACCGCCTGCCCGAGCCGATCTTCACCCCGTCCACCAAGGCCGAACTCGGCGCACACGACGAAAACATCTCGTTCGAAGAGACCGTCAAACTCTGCGGGCAGCAGATCGCCGAGCAGGTTCGTGACAAGACCCTGGAAATCTACTCCCGTGCCCGCGACTTTGCCTGGGGTAAAGGGATCATCATCGCCGACACCAAGTTCGAATACGGCATCATGGACGATGGAAGCCTGCTCTGGATCGACGAGGCCCTCTCCCCGGACTCATCGCGTTTCTGGCCCAAAGACCTCTACAAGCCGGGCGGTCCACAGCCGAGCTTCGATAAGCAGTTCGTGCGCGATTACCTGGAGACCCTGGACTGGAACAAGCAGGCGCCGCCGCCGCCACTGCCCCCGGAGATCGTCACCAGGACTTCGGAGAAATACCAGGAGGCGCTCCTGCTGCTGACCGGTATTACCCTTTAAAATTATTTTTCTATAAATCTCAAAGTTTCCTATGAGGTCAAAGAAAAAAGCGCCTCAAGATGCTCCTCATCCTGTTCCGCTGGACCCCGGGAGCCAACAGCGAAGACAAGGGGAACTGACCGGTAAGGCTTTCAGTAAAAGTTGATCGAAACGGCATAAAAAGCAGTTGACACTCCTGTGGTGCTCTGTTATAAATCTGCACCTGTTCGGGGCTATAGCTCAGCTGGGAGAGCGCTTGAATGGCATTCAAGAGGTCGGCGGTTCGATCCCGCCTAGCTCCACCAAGAAATCAAAGGCTTACAGCAAATCGCTGTAAGCCTTTTTTCGTGAACCTTTTTACTCCAGCTTGCTATAGTATTTTTTTAGCCCTTCCATCAACCCGCCCGATAATCACCCCACAGCCAGGCCTCGCCCCGTATCGAATCCATCCGGATCATATTTGAACACTGCAAAAGCGCCCAGCGACAGTCAAAAAGCTGCCCGGCAGGTTTCCTTTCCCTCATACGGGTGAGATTAAGGCCAGGCTATTATTGCGCAAAGGTCCAACCGTCCTCGCCTTCGTCAAGCCACAGGTAGTCAGTGATCTCTGTACTCACATTTCCCCGGTCGACACGGCCGACGACTTCCGGCAGCAGGACCCGGTAACTGATATCGGCCCGCTCGAGCATCTGCCTGGGTATGCCAAACTTCCAGGCGTGGCCGCTGCCGGCCAGCACCACCACCCGATAGTCCGGATTCTCATGCAGAAACTCCAGCAGGTTGCGGGCCATCATGGTGTCCCAGAGCAGCTGGGCTTCGCAGAAATTGAGATACTGGTTGCCTTGGCCAGCATGAACGCCCAGCGCCTGGCGGATGAAGTTACCGTAAGCCGGACTCACCACGCATTGGACGTTACCGAGCATCTGACGCTCTTCTGCAGAGAGCGACTTGAAGCCGTTGCGGGCCACCTTGGCGGTGAGGCTGCGCGGGATGTTGAGACCCAGCATCTTGATCCCATCACTGCGGGCGTGCAGGAAGATCTCCCGGTAGGCCGGCCACATGCTCCAGTTATCTCCGTAGACCTGCAGAAACTGCAGAAGAGGCAGTTCCCTGGCCGTCCAGAGATCCAGGATCTTTTGGCTGTCCTTGCGAAACATCTCAAGGCCGATGGCAAGCGGTCTCTCATCGTTGTCGAGGGCGTCGATGATGGTCAGCTGGGCCTGATGGTGGCCGACATGGTCGTGGAATTCACCCATGAAGATGACCTGTGCAAGGAGCAGGTCGGCGAGCAGGTCATCAGGAGAAACTTCGACTTTCTCGGCGGCATTGATAATATGCGGGTGGGCACAAGGGGCTGTCGGCAAGAGCAAGGCATGAACAGCGACCAGTATCGTCGTTATGGATTTATGCAGGGCTCTCATGGTGCAGAATCCTTTTTGAAAAGCAGCATGAGTGGTGATTGGTCCGGCTTCCAGGTCGATTTCACCACATTGCGACCGCCCCGGAATACCAGTGCGCTGTAACGGCCGTAATGGGAGATGCGACGGGCGGTGTCCAGCGCCGCGGTAACCGAGCCAGGCAGATAATAAGCCGTGACATGCTGCTCTTCGCGGCTGTCGATAACCATGAACAGCACATCGTCCGTAGCTGCATAAAGCTGGTCATCGAAGGTGAACTGCTTCGCCGAGACACTCAAGCCGACTGGAAGTTCGGCTTGCAGGGCTGCGTTCTTCGGCCAACCAAGGAAGATCACATCACGAGCTTTGGGCCGTTGGGCGAGGTAAACTTCCTCAAGCAGCACCGGGGCCCCCTGCCATTGCAGGCCACGCAGCAGATCTTTGGAGGCGTCGAGCAAAGCTTCGGACCCGCTGGCCACGATGACCAGCGGCGACCGCGACGCACGCAGATGGTTCACCGTGGCCGGGATCTCTTCAGGGTAAAGCTTGCGGAACAAATCATA
Source organism: Geobacteraceae bacterium (assembly GCA_024641085.1). Taxonomy (GTDB): domain Bacteria; phylum Desulfobacterota; class Desulfuromonadia; order Desulfuromonadales; family BM103; genus JAHEDT01. Next base: position 24,540 of record JAHEDT010000023.1, read on the forward strand.
TTCAGGGTCAACGGAGAGGCTGACCGGACTCTCTGTAACGTTGAATACGAAGTCGACTTGGCGACCAGTCAGGGCGACCGTCTGTTGATAATCCCGTGCGGTCGTCGTTACACGGATCGGCACGGCGAGTTCGTAGCCGGGTTCAGCTTGGCGGACGCTGCCAACCACCTGCCAGCCATTTACATCCCGCTTCACTCTGACGTCAGCCAGCTGTAGTTGCGGTGCTCCAGGTCGGTCGATCCATTGGTGAAAAAAGGTTGTGAGATTCGTGGCAGAGGCTGTCTCAAAATGCCGCTGCAGGTCTCTCCAGGCATAGCGTTGATCGCGCCCTTGTCGCGCAACATCTCTCAATCCGTTCCAGAAGGCCTGGTCACCGATCCGTTGCCGTAGCATGTGGAAGACCATGGCTGCTTTGCCGTAACCGACCGCCTGGTCCCGCCTGGTCATCCGGCTGCGAAAATTCCTGAGTGGCAGGTCGACACCGGATTCGATCAGAGCGGCATAGTCACGCGGGATATTGCGGCGGTAGTCGAGCGCTTCCGCCGAATCATGAAGCTCTTTCAGGTAATAGTCAGCAACATAGGTGGCCAGGCCTTCGCACCAGTTTCCGGATTGGTAATCAACTTCAACAGAGTTGCCCCACCAGGAGTGGGCGATCTCGTGGGGGAGGCTGATACTGCGGATGAAAGGCAGTCGAATCAAGCTGCTGCCGAGCAAGGTCCAGCCCGGCAGGCCGTAACCAGTGGGGTAGAAGTTTTCGACTACGGCAAACTTGGCGTAGGGATAGGGACCAAACAACACCTGGTAAAGCTGCAGGTATTCGCGGATCGATGCGAGATAACCCGTAGCCAGGTCGATGTTCTCCTTGCTCATAAAGGTCAGCAGCTGGATGTCGCCGAGCTTGTCCCGGCTCACCTGGTAGGGGCCCGCAGCCAGCGCCAGGGCGGTTTGGGGATGCTGCGACTGCCAGACCGTCCGCGATTCCCTGTCATCCACTTCTTGAGCAACCAGACGGCCGGCAGTCACTCCGACCATCCCCGGCGGGCCGGTAACAGTGACGCGAAAATAGCTCTGCGCACCAACCGGCAGGGGATGCCAGCTGGATGCCGCCGACAGAAAAGTGCCACGCGGCATAATGGTCGCCGTGATACCGTAGGACGGGTCCTCGATGCCGACTGTGTCTTGCGGGACCGGGTCGTCGAAGCGGACCCGGTAGTCGATGGCCAATACGGCTGTCCGGCTGGTCGTCGCGATATGCAGGACCCCGCTGTCGAACACGAAGGACGCTGGCCTGCCGTCGGCAGTCACCGCTTCGATCTCCGCGCGGGGCGCAAGCTGGAAAGGTACCGGCCAGTTCACCAGCCCGTCACCTGGAGTCAGCACCGCGCGCCCTTCCAGGCGGTGCTCATCAGGAACAAGCCTGATGGATAATTCCTGATTGACCAGGCTCTGCGCACCGGCGGTCACCGGGGCGAGGACCGAAAAAATCAGCAAATGGATAAAGAGCAGAATTCTTGACATGTTTTTGATTATAGCATCAAGGTGCGGCCCCAAGGAAAGCCCGGGAACATGAGCGCTCGCGTTTAAAATGCCCGCCCTTGAGAGGAGTTGTCTTCAGCCGGCGGGCTGAAAACTGTCGCGAGTTAAACGGGCTGATTCTCCCTGGCAAAGAAGAGGATATAAATGCCAACGCCCCACGTTGCCGTTCTGTTAGCCCTTGACCACAAAGAAGTGAAATCCTATAATGCACTCCGCTTTGCCGAAGTGGTGGAATTGGTAGACACGTCGGTCTCAAAAACCGATGGGCTTAGCCCGTGCCGGTTCGATTCCGGCCTTCGGTACCAGTCAATCAAGGGCTGCACGATCGTGCAGCCCTCAACTGTTTCTGCCGTACGGCTTTCCTTCTGGATTGATAAACTCGCCATGCATGCTAGGATATCGGACAATCAGGGTTTTTCGACAATATTCCCTGCAAGGACAATTATGTGCAGATATGGTCTTGCCATGGCAATCGCGATATTCGCAACCCTTCCCACCTTCCCAGTCTGGGCCGCGCCGGATGTGCAGCCGGGACTTTGGGAGATCACCTCGGCCATCGAAGTGCCTGGAATGGCGGTGACCATGCCGGCCGCAAAGCAGGCCCAATGTATCACCGGAGATGACCTGGTGCCACGGACACAGCCGCAGAACGACAAGTGCCGCATGCTTGAAAGCAGCACCGATGGCGATACTGTCACATGGGTGGTCAAATGTGAATCAGCCGGCGGCACCATGACCAGCAAGGGCAAGGTCGTATACCAGGGAGGCAGCTTCTCGGGGAGCATCATCACAACCGGCAGCCAGCTGCCGTCTGCCATGAACCATCAGATGACCGGCAAGCGGATTGGCGACTGCCGATAGGCGCTACCTCCTCCACCTCACAAACACTGGAGCATAAATATGGGTTCAACCGACAAAGACTGCTGGACACCGGAAAAACATCCGGTCCACATGTGTAAACTTTTCAAAAAAGGGCGGATGATGGACATCGATCAGCACTCGGCCAAACCGACCGTTGCCTGCGCCAAGTGCGGTGCCAAGGCCGATCTCCCGGAATCAGTCTGCCAGCCGAAGCCACTCTAAGTTCTGCGGAATGATTGGGTGCAATTTCCGACACTTTATGCCAGAATCTTAAAAAAGGTTTAACGCGGAGGCGCAAAGGTCGCAGAGGGTCAATTCGTAAAGCTTGAGGACAGATCACCACCTTGGCATGGCACTCTACGTCTCCGCGTCTTTGTGTTGGTCAACGGTTTAAGTTCGGTCGCGCCTTGGTTTGGTTTTCGGCCCAATTAATCACCGGCAGGTAAAGTCATGGATGACACCCCGCAGAGAGATCTTGTCAAAAACACCCTGATCATCGTCCTCATCGGCGGTCTGCTGCTGGCCTGCTTCTGGATTCTGAGGCCCTTCCTGCCGGCGTTGATCTGGGCAAGCATGATCGTTATCGCCACCTGGCCGATGCTGCTGACCGTGCAGGAGAAAGTCCGCGGCCGGCGACCAGCCGTTATGGTGATGATGGGCCTTCTAATCCTGGTTTTTGTCATCCCCTTCACCCTGGCCGTGAGCACCATCATCACCAACGTACCCCAGTTGACCGAGTTCGGGAAACAGGTGGCAACCTTCGAGATCCCGTCCCCGCCCGACTGGGTCGAGCAGGTGCCGCTGATTGGCAGCCAGGCGGCAGAATACTGGCAGAAAGCCGCGGCGACCGACCCCGGTGAAATCACCAGGCGCCTCACTCCGTACCTGCGCGGCATCGCCAGTTGGTTGTTGGCCCAGGCTGGCAGCTTCGGCATGATGGTGGTGCATTTCATCCTGACGCTGATCCTGGCCGCCCTGCTCTACCGCAACGGTGAAACCGCGGCCAGCATGGTGCGCCGGCTGGCCCACCGAATCGCCGAAGAGCGCGGTGAAAATGCGACTCTGCTCGCCGCCATGGCGATCAGGGCCGTCGCGCAGGGCGTTGTGATCACGGCCCTGGCCCAGTCGATTCTGGCCGGGTTGGGGTTGGCTGTCGTCGGCATTCCCTATGCCTCCCTGCTGACCGCCCTGATCTTCATGCTGACCATCGCCCAGATCGGTCCCGGCCCGGTCCTGATCCCGGCCACCATCTGGCTGTTCTGGAGCGGCAGCAGCGGCTGGGGAACCGCCATGCTGATCTGGTCGGTGATCGTCATGGGGATGGACGGCTTCCTCCGCCCCATCCTGATCCGCCGCAACGCCAACCTCCCCCTGCTGCTGATCTTCGCCGGCGTCATCGGTGGCCTGATCTCCTTCGGCATCATCGGCCTGTTCATCGGCCCGGTCCTGCTGGCCGTCTGCTACACCCTGATGACCGCATGGATCGAGGAGGGCACGCCCCAGGCTGCCCCGCCGGACCCCGTCAGCGAACCTGTGGAGTTTTAGGCGGGGGTAATGGGCTGGAGGATCGGCGCCGGCCAATACGGCAGGGGGGCAACCATCAGCCTGCAATCATCCGGCCCCATCCGCCTGAATTTTGTGTTGCTGCATAATTATCCCCCCTCAAGCCTCGCTAAAAAGCCCGCCCCCTTTACCCCGGCAGGCCGACCGTGCTATACCTGCCCCACTCAAACCAACCAAGGAGCAGCACTATGCCAGACTCAACCAATCCGATCGCCCGCATCGCAACCAGCATGGGCGAGATCGTCCTCGAGCTCGACGCCGCCAACGCACCGGCGACCGTTGCCAACTTCATCGATTACGCCAACGACGGTTTTTTTGAGGGGACTGTCTTCCACCGGGTCATCGACGGCTTCATGATCCAGGGTGGCGGTCTGACCGCCGACCTGCGCGACAAGGCCAACAAGAAGGCGCCGATCAAGAACGAAGCCGCCAACGGGCTGAAAAACGAGCGCGGGACCGTCGCCATGGCCCGCACCGGGGTGGTCGACAGTGCGACCAGCCAGTTCTTCATCAACGTCAACGACAACAGCTTCCTCAACCATACCGCACCGACGACGCAGGGGTTCGGCTATGCCGTCTTCGGTAAGGTGACCGAAGGCCTTGATACGGTCGATGCGATCCGCCAGGTCCAAACCGGCAACCGCGGCATGCATCAGGACGTCCCCCTGGAAGCAATCACCATCCAGAAGGTCACCATCGAAGATTAAAACTGCAGGCTGGAGGCTGGAGGCTGTCAGCCCCCGGTCTCCAGCTATCAGCTGTCAGCTATCGGCCTCAAGCCTGTTATCTCCTCTATTCTGCCACCCTTAAATCACCCTTTCAATCCACTGACTCTATCCCCCGACGGCCTTCTTCTGTATAATCCTTCCCAGGAGGAGGCACCATGGCACCGCGTGCGCTGACCAGATGGCTGTCCAGCTGCTATTACGGCATCAAACTCTTCCCTTTCCGCACCGAACGCCGTGAGCGCCTGGCGGGCGGGCGTGTGAAAGGGCTGGTCGGTATCCAGATCGACGGATTGGCGTTCCCTTTTCTGCAACAGGCCCTCGACCGGGGCTACCTCCCCCACCTGGAACGCTACCTGCGCCGCGGCCATAAGCTGGTTGAATACCATGCCGGATTGCCGAGCACCACGCCGGCCGCGCAGGCGGTTTATTTCTACGGCAACGACCACACCATCCCGGCCTTTCGCTGGTTCGAGAAGGAATCCGGGCAGATCATCTCCTGCAACGACCCGGACCAGGTGCAGATCTTCCGGGAGAAGCTCTTTGCCGGGGAAACCGGTCTGCTGGCAGGCGGAGCCTCTTATTCAAACATCCTCGACGGTGATGCCGAGCGCAGCATTTTTACGGTCTCCTCACCCCATCCGCAGACCTTGTTTGGCCGTGTTGGCGGGTGGCGCATCCTCCTGTTGCTGCTGGTCAACCCTTTACGCACCTGCCGCATGTTTTTTGCCTCCGGCATCGAATTCTGGGCCAACCGCAAAGACGAATGGCATCACCGTCGCAAGAACGTCTGGCGAACCCAGGAAGGGCTGTTTCCTTTCATCCGCATCTTCTGCAACGTGATCCTGCGTGAAATGCAGACCTTCGGGGTGATCGCCGAAGTCTATGCAGGCACGCCGCGCATCTACACCACCTACAGCGGCTACGATGAAATCGCCCACCATTTCGGACCCGGCTCCTGGCCGGCTCTGAGGAACCTGCGCTATATCGATCGCCGCATCGGTGAAATTCTGCGCGCCGTCGATCATGTCCCCGGAGCCGACTACCTGGTGGTCATCCTCTCCGATCATGGCCAGACACCCGGCTACCCGTTCCAGAGCCGTTTCGGAGCGACCCTCGGCGATGCCGTGAGCGCTTTCCTGCACGAGAACCAGACGGCCGCAGTTTCATCGGGTTCAATGGAATTCACGAAAACCCAGATTGGTTATCTGCAGGATGAACTTGAGGCCCGGCAGAGCAGCTGGCGCCAGCGGCTCTACCGGTATACCAAGAACCATGTGCAGCAGAAGATTCAGGCGCTGGTTCCGGAAACCCTCAAGATCGATCCGGCAGGCGGCGTGGTGATCACCTATTCAAGCAGTCTGGCTCATCTCTACATCACCGGCTCGGACACCCCACTCAACTGGAAAGAAGTCGAAGAGGCCCAGCCGATGCTGTTGCGCTTTCTACAGAAGCACAAGGGGATCGGTTTCGTTCTGGCGCGGGGGGAACACGCAGGTGAACTGATGATTTTTCACAGTGGCGGGCAGATTTGCGTTACGGAAGACCCCTGTTTCCACCAGCACGAGCTGACTTTTCTGCGGCCGTACGGCGCACCCTACGCGCTGCTTGACCAGCTCTACCGCTTCGGCCTGGGGCCGCGCGGCGGAGACCTGGTCCTGTTCGGGGCGCTGGACGAAAAAGGCATGGCCTGTTTCGACGACCAGGTCGGGGGCCATGGTTCGGTGGGCGGTGAGCAATCCCGTCCGTTTATCATCCTGCCACTCGGCCATCCGGTGCTCGACAAGGAGCAGCTCAGTGGCTACGAATTTCTCTACCATGACATCTTCCGCGCCCAGGTCGGTGAAGACAAGCCGGACCGGACTGGGCCTCCGAAGAGGGAGACCCCGCGAAGCATCAACCAGCAGCTCTTCCACTCAGACTTGTTCCTGCACGACTGACACCACGTACTTGAGATAATGTCCCTCGGGGAAATGGGCCATGAAAGGGAAGTCTTCCGCTTGGCCAGTGACGCTGACGACCTGCAGCTGACGACCGGCGGCCAGGCTGCCCTTGCGCAACTCCTTGAGATAGTCCGCCAGAACCATCTTCTGCAGATTCGACGATGTCACCAGCAGGCCGTTCGGGGCGAGCAGCCGCAGGGATTTCTGTACCAGTTCCGCGGTACCGCCAGCCGTGGTGAAGCGGCTCTGGCGGGTGGTTGAAAAACTGGGGGGGTCCATAAAGACCGTGTCGAAGCAGCGGCCCATCTTGGCCAGTTGGTCGAGCACCATGAAGCAGTCTCCGGTGATGAACTCGTGATTGGCGGGTTCAATGTCATTGAGACTGAAGTTTTCCTGCGCCCAGTCCAGGTAGCGGCCGGACGCATCGACACTGGTCACCTGCACGGCACCTCCGGCCGCAGCCGCCACGGAAAAGGCGCCGGTATAGGCGAACAGGTTGAGGACCCGGCAGCCGGCAGCCTGGCGGCGAAATTCCAGGCGGTTGTTCCGTTGATCGTGAAACAACCCGGTGTGCAGATCTTTGACTAGGTCGACACGGTAAAGCAGGCCGTTCTCGCGCACGACCAGTTTATGCGGCGCCGGCTTTCCGGCCAAAAGACGCCCCTGGGGCGGCCGGGTGTTTTTCCCGGCGTCAAGCTTGCGCGTCTCCTGCGGTCGGTATTTGCCATAAATCCCCAGCGGTGCGTAGACGTCCTGGAGGGCTGCGGTCAGCAGCGGCAGATAGCGTTCCCAGGCGACGGTATAATACTGGACCATCAGGAAGTCGCCGTAACGGTCGACGGTGACACCCGGCAGGCCATCCCCTTCGGCATTCACCAGACGCAGCACGGTCGTATCACCCGGATCGATCCGAGTACGACTGGCTTTGGCCTGCTCCAGACGGGCCAGCAGCCAGTTCCGATCCAGGGCGACCGAAGCAGCGGACAAACGCCGTGCCACGATACGGACCCCTGGGTCGTAAAGAGCGGTCCCCATGAATGTCCCGTCTTCGGCGACCAATTCTATGAGACTGCCGCATGTTCCCTGAGGCCAGCGAGAGGTGTAGCGATCGGCAATGATCCACGGGTGGCCCAGGCTGAGCATGCGTGCGGTCTCAGGACCGATGGTGCAGCGGAGAAGTTTAGGATTGTTCAATTCATCACCTCGGGGAAACACATTGTTGGCAGAAATTTTAGAATACAGAAGACAGAGTACAGGAGAACGGAGTAAAACTAAATCGATTCAAAAACCAGCCGCAGGGTTTCATAGCGAACATTCCGTATTCTGTTTTCTGTATTCTTAATATGTATCCTGTCACGGCAACATGGAGGTCCGCATGACTCAAGCAGAGAAAACCAAGGGGGCGCAACATATCGAGCAGCTCATGCAGCAGCTGCCGCCCGACTCGGAACGTTACCAGGTCCTCGCCACGGCAAAGCAGTTCAAATCATCCTGGGTTGAGTTGGGCGAATGGCTGGCAAGAGTCAGTAACAGCAGGCGTTTCGCCGAATGGGGCTTTACGACCTTCGAAGAATATTGTACCAGGGAAGTCCGCATCCGTAGCCAGACGGCAGAAAAGCTGCTGCTCGCCTTCCGCTTCCTCGAGCGCAGGGAGCCGGGACTTCTGGAGCGCAAAGCGGGGCGTCCCCTGCCTGATTATCGTTCGGTGGACCTGCTCCGACAGGCCGACGAACAAGAGCATTTCAGCATGGCGGAGTACAGTGAATTGCGCCAGGCCGCGATTGAAGAAGAACGCAGCCACCCCGCACTGGCCAGGCAGTTTCGCGACATGGCACACGGTCACCGGCCGGAGCTGAAGACGCTGCATCAGCACCGTAACGCCCTCCTGGCCGCCAAACGTCTGTCGACCAGTCTGCAGGAGATTGCCGATGTGCCTGGCCACCTGGTGCAGGCGCTGGACCAGCTGGTGGATTATCTCGAAGCGAGCCAAGCGCACCGCGAAGACGGAAATTAGCGGGGGCCCCTCCGGAATCGCCCGATGGGCGCGATGCAGTTATCATAAGTGGGACGAGCGTAAAGCCAGACAACTTTACTCACATAGCCAAGGGCAGCCCCGCATCGGGGCTGCCCTTGGTGTTCAGAGCGTAATGCGGGTCCCGAGCAGTTCGAGGAATCTGGACAGCCATACGGGGTGTGCCGGCCAGGCAGGAGCAGTCACCAGATTGCCTTCAACATGGGCCTGGTCGACCGGAATGTCGATGTAACGGCCACCGGCGCAGTTAACATCCGGGCCGACGGCCGGATAGGCACTGCATTCACGGCCCTTGAGCACCCCGGCGGCAGCCAGCAGTTGGGCCCCGTGACAGACGGCGGCGATCGGCTTGCCGGCCGTGGCGAAATGCCGGACCATGTCGAGAACAACCGGGTTGAGGCGGATATATTCCGGAGCCCGGCCGCCGGGGATCACCAGGGCATCGTAGTCCTTGGCCTGAATGGCGGCGAAGCTGGCGTTGAGGGTGAAGTTATGCCCAGGCTTCTCGCTGTAGGTCTGATCGCCCTCGAAATCGTGGACCGCCGTGCGGACCGTGTCGCCGGCCTGCTTGTCCGGACAGACCGCCGCAACATGGTGGCCCACCATCTGTAGGGCCTGGAAGGGGACCATCACCTCGTAATCCTCAACGAAATCTCCGACCAGCATCAGAATCTGCTTCGCACCCATAGTTATCTCCTTTGCAAACCTTGCGGCAAAAGGTCGCGCCCCCCGGGACGCAACGGACGTATCTATTCTACCAGGAGGCAGCCTGGCTAGCCATGAGTCTGGGGCCCTTTTACGACAAAAAACAGGGGCGCCCCCTGCAGAAAGGGGCGCCCCTGTGCTGTACCGCTTAACCCATTTCGGGTCAGAGAATCTCGACCAGCTCCAGTTCGAAGGTCAGGGCTTCCCCGGCCAGGGGGTGGTTGGCGTCAAGGGTGACCTCGGCATCATCGACTTCGATCACCGTAACCACCATGCTGTCACCGTCATCGTTGACCAGTTCGAAGTCGTCGCCGACCGCCGGGTTGATATCAGCCGGGAACTGGCTGCGAGGGACAATGGAGATCATCTCCTCGTCGTATTCGCCGAAGGCGTCGTCAGCCGCGATGGTCAAGGTCTTTCGGTCGCCCGGCGACATGCCGACCAGGGCCGCTTCGATCTGCGGGAAGAACTGCTCGGTCCCGACCTCCAACTCCATTGGGCCGTGTGCGCTACCACAGCCGCAGCCGTCATCTTCACACACATCGCTTTCGTATGTCGTATCAAATACGGTGCCGTCTTCCAGGGTCCCGTTAAAATTGAACTTGACCCGGTCACCCGGTTTCACCTGTTGAATTGCCTGTCCCATGCTGAATCCTTTCACGTTCGCTTGAGTTGATAAAGTTGCGCACTGTTATCACAGCAGGACACGGATGACAAGAGGATAAAAAAAGTCAGGATCATCCCGGACAGTCGGGATAACCCGAATGCCGCACCCGCCTGGGGCATGGACGCGCAGCCCAAGCCGGGGTCTGGGAGAAAAGTGCTACCCCTGAGGAGGTGAAGATTAAGAATCGTCTTGCCAAGTTGCATCAGATGCTTTAAAAAGCCCCATCAATAAACACTTTTCTTGGTAAAAGGCCCTTTTCCTGACAAGCATTTTCCAAAACTGGTGTTATAATCGGTTGTCTATCAAGCAGGAGGCTGCAATGACGCGTGAGTTCAAAAACAAAGTCAGGGAACAGTTCGGCCGTGCGGCTGACGGCTATATCCACGACAAGGGATTTGCCACCGGCGACGACCTGGAAATGATGGTTCGCCTGCTGCAGCCGATGCCTGATGACAACATGCTCGATGTCGCCTGCGGCGGCGGTCATACGGCCCTGCGCTTTTCGCCGCTGGTACGCAGCGTCGTCGCATCGGACCTGACCATGGTCATGCTGAAAAAGGCCCAGGAGTATATCAGTGAAGAAGGCGGTGTCGACAATATCACCTTCCGCGAGGCCGACGCTGAAGATCTCCCTTTTCCCGCCGGCGCCTTCACGCTGCTGACCTGCCGCGTCGCACCGCATCATTTTCCCGATGTCGCCCGGGCTCTGAGCGAGTTTCACCGCGTGCTGAGGCGCGGTGGCCGCATCGCCATCGTCGATACGGTACTCCCCAACGATCCGGAGATTGCCGAGTGGTACCAGGCTATGGAAAAGATGCGCGACCCGACCCATATCCAGGCTTACACCGAAACGGCATGGCGCGAAATGGTGCAGGAAGCAGGTTTTATCCTGCACGAAACGGTGGTCATCCCCAAGACTCATGATTTTCCCACCTGGGCAAAACGGGCCGGTCTGAACCGCGACGGCATGGCCAAACTGAACAAGTTCTTCGTAGATGCTCCTGACAAGGTGCAGGACTATTTCCAGATCGAAACTTTTGCCGGCGAGGTCGAAGCCTACACGGATCGCAAGCTGCTGATTCATGCCAGCCGCCCGCCGAAAAAATAATCAACCCACCACACCTCACCAAAACTCTTCAGTCGCTCCGGTCTTCCGGGGCGACTTTTTCTTTAGGCCTCCAGCTTACAGCCCGACAGCTTAAAGCTTACAGCTGACTTTATGCTATGCTTATTACGGATCGAGACCATCCGCTAGGGGGAAAAATGATCCTGATTCACCGCAAAAAAATACTCACCTGCCTGACCACAATGCTCTGTCTGGTGCTCTTTTCGGGCCCGGTGCTGGCGCTGGATGTCCAGTCCCTGATCCGAGAGATCGAGCAGCAGTACATGGGGGCGTCGTCACAGGCCAAGACCACCATGCAGGTCAGAACAGCCAACTGGGAGAGGACCCTGGAGATGGAAGCGTGGTCGCTGGGGCGCGATTACTTTCTGATCCGCATTCTCGAACCGGCCAAAGAACGTGACGTCGCTACGCTGAAAAGGAACCGTGAAGTCTGGAATTATCTCCCCAAGGTCGATCGCGTCATCAAGGTCCCACCGTCCATGATGGGCGGCAGTTGGATGGGCAGTCACATCACCAATGACGACCTGGTCAAGGCCAACCATATCGACGAAGAATACCAGCTCCGCCTGCTCGAAGAGTCTGCGACGCATTTTGTCGTGGAATGCCTGCCCAAGCCCGAGGCAGCGGTTGTCTGGGGGAAAATTATCTACCGGGTCCGCAAACAGCCCCAGGTGCCGGAGCAGGTCGACTACTACGACGAGGAGATGGTCCGAGTCCGCGAGATTCATTTTGACCAAATTCATCAGATCGGCGATCGTATCGTCCCGCTGCGCCTGACCGTACTCCCCCTGGAGAAACCCGGCGAAACGACCATTTTCCACTACCGGGAACTGGTCTACGACCTGCCCCTGGAGGAGTCTTTCTTCTCACTACGCAACCTCAAACAGCCTTGACCATGCTTCTGACCCTGGCCTACCGCAATCTGTGGCGCAACCAGCGGCGCACTCTGCTCACCCTCTCGGCGATGGTGGTCTCGGCAGCCCTGCTGATTCTGGCGCTCGGCGTTTTCTCCGGGATGTTCAAGGACATGCTGGCGTCGGCAACCGAACAGTACTATGGCCACCTGGTCCTTGCCCAGCCTGGGTACCACCTGCGCCGCGACCTGTTTGCCTCGCTGCCGGCCGAACTCGTCGATCTGCCGGCGCTCAGGGACGCCCCCGAGATTTCCGGGCGATCGCCGCGTCTGCGCAGCTTTGGCCTGCTGTCGCGGCGTGACACCAGTCAACCGGTTGAACTGCTCGGCATCATCCCCGAGTTGGAGCAGCAGGTCACGTCACTGCAGCATGAACTGACCGCAGGTCGGTATCCGGCCGCCGAAGACCTCAATGCGGCCCTGATCGGCCAGGGCCTTGCGCACAAGTTGAAGGTGCAACCGGGCGACGAACTGGTCTTTGTCACCCAGGCAGCCGACGGCTCCATCGGCAACGACCTGCTGGTCGTAAGCGGCATCTTCGCCACCGGCGACAGCAGGCACGACAACAACCTGGTGCTGGCACCGCTGCCCTGGCTGCAGCAGGTGCTGGTGCAGCCAGGGCGCATCCACGAAGTCGCCATGCGGGTCAACGATCCGATGAACGCGGCACAGGTCGCCAGCCGGCTCACCCCTCTTCTGCCCGACCACCTCAAGCTCCTCGATTGGGGCATCCTGCTGCCGGAAATGCGCGAGGTCATCGCAGCATACGATGTCAGCCGCATGATCATCGTCACAATCCTCTACCTGGCGACCGGCCTGGGAATCCTCAACACCTTCTTCATGTCGGTCATGGAGCGGACTCGCGAGTTCGGCATCCTCATGGCCCAGGGGATGCGCCCGTGGGCCATTCGCGGCCTGGTACTGCTTGAGACCCTGCTGCTGGGCAGTATCGCACTGACCGTCGGCCTGCTGTGCGGGGCCCTGATGACGCTTTACATGCAACAGGTCGGTATCGACCTGGCCGGGTATATCACGCCGGTCACCTATGCCGGCGGCACCATCCTGCCGCGCCTGCATGCGGTTTTCGAACCAGGCAACTTCGCGGTCCCCGCCGGAATGCTGCTGCTCGTCAGCCTGTTCGCCGGTTTTCTTCCAGCCAACCGGGCGGCGCGCCTCAACCCGGTCGCCGCAGTACGAGAAGACTGATGGTCGATTACCTGCACCTGGCATGGAAAAATCTCTGGCGCAACCGGCGGCGCACCATGATTACACTGGCCGCGATCGCCTTAAGCATCATGCTGGTGCAGGCCCTGCACAATCTCTCCAATGGCGTTTATGCCGGGATGGTCGACAGTGGCGTACGAGCGGGATCAGGGCACATTGCGATCTATCAAACAGGTTACCTGGACAGCCGCGAGGAAAACCTGGACTTCGAGGATCGCAACCTGGTTGAGCTGATTACGGCATTGGACGGTGTCGAGCAGGTTCTGCCACGCCTCTACATTCCCGCCCTGGCCCAGTCGAGCCGTGAGAGTCGCGGCGTGGTGCTGATCGGCGTGGATCCGCAGCGGGAACGCTCGATCAACCCGTTTCTCAAAACGCTGCCAGAAGATGCCATGGTCAGATCTGTGGATTCGCGCGACGCCGTAGTCGGCGCGCGCCTGCTGGAAGAACTGCAGATCAAGCCCGGGCAAAAGTTCGTGGTCACCGCTCAAAACCGGGACGGGACCCTGCACAGCGAACTGCTGCGTGTGCGTGGTGTGGTCAGCACGGGAATGAAGGATGTCGACGGTTCCCTGATCATGGTCGGACGGGAACGGGCTGGAATGCTCACTGGCAGCACTGGTTCGGTCCATGAAGTGGCCATCATCCTGGCCGACTCCGACTCCGCGGAAACGGTCCTGGGAGAGATCACCAAGCTGCTCGACGACCACCCGGGGACCGAAGCGGTTAAATGGGAGCGTGCCATGCCGAACCTGGCCAACGCCATCAAGCTTGATTACGCCAGCCAGAAATTCATCTTCCTGATTATTCTGCTGATCGTCGCGATCGGGGTCGTCAACACCCTGCTGATGTCGGTCATGGAGCGCATGCGCGAATTCGGTGTGATCCTCGCGCTCGGCAGCCAACCGGGGACTCTGCGTGGTATGATCCTGCTCGAAGCCCTGGTCCTCGGCCTGCTGGCGGCGGCCGTCGGCACGCTGCTCGGCACCCTGGCAACCTGGTACCTGGTCACCGTGGGCATCGACTTGGCGAGCCTGGTCCCGGAGACCCTGGAGTTTGGCGGCGTCGTCTTCGATCCGATCATGCGGGCCAGCTGGAATCCAGGCTGGATGGCGCGGATTGCCGGCTACGTCGTCGGCCTGACCTTGCTGGCGGCACTTTACCCGGCGATCAAGGCCGGTCGCATCACTCCGGTGGAGGGGATGCGGCATCTTTGAAGCAAAAGCGGACCGCGTGAGGCACGAAAAAAGCTTTTTCACACCTCGCGTCTGGCACCTCGGGATCCTATGGCTCTAATCGAACTGCACAACGTTTCCAAGATCTACCGCCTGGGCAGTCAGTCTGTGTCGGCCCTGTCAGAGCTATCGCTGACATTCGAGGCCGGAGAATTTGCCGTACTGGCCGGCCCGTCAGGAAGCGGCAAGACAACAGCACTCAACCTGATCGGCTGCCTGGATCGACCGACGTCAGGACAGGTGATCGTCAACGATATGAATCTTGGCACGGCCAGTTCCAGGCAGCTTGCCGATTTCCGCCTGCAGCACATCGGTTTCATATTCCAGTCCTACAATCTGATTCCGGTCTTGACAGCCGCCGAAAATGCCGAGTTCACGCTGATGCTACAGAAAATTCCGAAAGCACCCCGCCGGGAACGGGTCCGCAGGCTGTTTGCCGAACTCGGCATCGATGGCCTGGAAGAACGTCGCCCGGCCGACCTTTCCGGTGGACAGCAGCAGCGGGTGGCCATCGCCAGGGCCATGGCCGGAAACCCTCGCGTGATACTGGCTGACGAGCCAACCGCCAACCTCGATTCTCACGCAGCAGAAGAACTCCTGGAACTTATGCGCCGGCTCAACCGGGAGCAAGGCACGACCTTTGTGTTCAGCTCCCATGACGATCGCGTCATCTCCCAGGCAAGGCGGGTGATTCGCCTGGAGGACGGCTGCCTCGCCGGCGACACCGGACACGACAGATGAAACCAGGCTGCCTGCAAACACGTCCAGTGATCAAGGTGGCTCTGGTCCTCGTTGTTTGCCTGCTCTGGCCACCATTTCGGGCCGCTGGGGAGGCACCCCAATGGAGCGGTTCCCTCAAATCCCTCAACCTTTACGGTGAGGCATCACCCGCAGACTTGTTCCCCTCCTATCGACTCTCCAGCAACAAACTGCGCCTCAACATGGATTGGCAGGCGGCCCCGGAGTGGCGCTTTGAAGCAGCCATCGACCACCAGTATCTCTGGAGCGACCCGGCTGAAACGTTTACTGTTCCGACCGACGACCAAAACCGCCATGTCGACCTGGACAAGACCTGGCATCATGATGAGCATGGCACCAGCCGCCTGCAGATCGACCGGCTGAACCTGCAGTGGCGAACTGGTCCGCTGGACGCTACCGTCGGGCGACAGGCGGTCGGCTTCGGCAGGATTCTGATCTCCTCGCCCCTGGATGTGATCAACCCCTTCCCTCCTGACGCCATTGACACCGATGTACGCAGCGGCATCGATGCCTTGCGCACCATCTTCAATTACGGGCTCGACGGCCAGCTTGGCGGGGTTGCCGTCTGGGGGGACGAACCCCGCCATGATTCTTTCCTGGCCACTTGGACAGATAACCGGTCCGGTGTGGACCTGCTGATGATCGGGGGCAGCCTGCGGGGTCGTTCCATGTTCGGTGCCGGCCTGGCCGGCAGCCTCGGTACCCTGGGATTGAAAGGCGAATTCAGCATCCACAAAGGCCGGGATGTGGGGGACATCGGCGGAGATCTTGACGATTACTTCACCCTGGCCGCCGTTGAAACCTGGTACCGTTTTGACAACGGCATCTCCCTGGTGGTCGAGTATCTTTACAACGGCCCCGGTGCCGACAGCCCGGAAGATTACCCCGAGGTCCTCAACTCGGCGCCCCTGCAGGAAGGGCTGACCTACCTGCTCGGCCGTCACTACCTCATGGTTGCGCCTTCCTATGAACTCCATCCACTGGCAACGTTGCAGGGCCTGGCAATTTACAACCTCGGTGACGACTCGGCCTTGCTGCGCCCCACCCTGGACCTCAACCTCGCCGACAACCTTTCCTTGCAGCTTTTTTGGACCTGGTACACGGGAGAATCACCGCGTGTCGTTGCGTCTGCCCAGTTCGCTGAACCCCGCAGCGAATACGGCATGCTTGGTGACAGCGGCGGTTTTTTCCTGAAATGGTTTTTCTGATTGTTGTCTGAATCCGGCAGGCTTCAAGTGCCCAAGAGATAGACCGGTCAGCAAGAGAGCATGGTCTTGCCCCAGCGACCGGCCATTTATGACTGGTCCTTCAGATAAGGCGCTCCGCTACCAGCAGATAGGGAGCGCGGCTGATATTTGCCGCACGCAGGGAGAGCACCTGCCACCGGTCGCTGGGCAAATGACTGAAGAGGGTATTGACCAGGGCGCCTTCTTCCTCGCCACCGGGGTGGGCCGGATAGACCGTTACGGCAAGACGACCTCCGGGAGCCAGTAAACCGAGAGACGCCTGCACGGCCTGCAGGGTCGAAGCGGGGCGTGTGATCAACAGCGGATCCCCCCCCGGCAGATAACCGAGGTTGGCCATGATTGCCGTGGCGGGAGACTGCAGGACTCTGCCAACGGCACTGTGACAGGCCTGAATCAGGAAAACCCCGGCTCGAACTGGCAGCACTTGTTCCGCAGGCCAGGCATGGACGGCAAAGCCATGGCTTTTCAGCAGCGCCGAGGTTTGTTCGATGGCCGCCGATTGCACATCGAACGCCACGACCTGCCCCTCCGCACCGACCGCCCGGGCCAATGCCAAGGTATCCCTCCCCGTACCGGCAGTCAGGTCAACGGCCAGCACACCGGGACGGAGAACTTCACCTATCAGCTGCTGACTCCATGGAACGATGCGGGTTAAAGAACTCATCAGAAACGCGAGTCACGAGGTGCGAGGGGGGAAAATTCAAAATCCTTGGTTACAGGTATTTTTGGCGGTGACATGATGATTTTCAGCTAGGATGTTGTTGCCTAGGGCTGCGTCTCTCACTTGGCGCTGCGCGTCTCGTTGAGGACCATCAGCTTCCGGTCAATGACGTCCTTGTGATCAAGGCGCAGCAGGGTGGCCAGTTGTCGCGCCAGGGCGTCTTCGTACTTATCCAGGGTGCCGTCAGCGTAAATCACCCGCCAGACCCCTTCCATGACATCGAGTTTCTCCGCGCGGCTGAAATGGGCGTTGATCTCCCGGGCGAACTGGAAGAGGTCAAGGCTTTCCTGGCGATGTTCCTGGGAGTAGTCGATCAGTTCGGTCACTGCAGCGGCGGACAGGTCGAATTTTCGGGCCAGCAGGTCATGGACGATTTTAGCCTCTACGGCCTGGTAGTGGCCATCGCTCTGGGCCACCTCCAGCAGCAGGGCACAGGTCGCGACCTGGACGCGCTCGAAGCGACTGTCCCGGACGACTTGATCCTCTCCCTGCAGCAGAGTCATGATACGCTTGAACATGTGGTTAGCTATCCTTGTGGAAATTGATGACACGGGCTTTTTCCAGGGTGATCAGGCCCCCCTGGAACATCCCTTCGATGAGCGGCAGAACCGCCTCGATTTTATCTTCCCGGTCGACCACCTCGACCACCACGGGAAGATCGCTGCTCAGGCGCAGGAAGCGGTCGGAATGCACGGCATTTTTACCGCTGTACCCCATGGCCCCCTTGATGACCGTGGCCCCGGCCACCCCCTCGGCGCGAAACAGTTCAACCAGGGCCTCATAGAGCGCCTGCTTCTGATAGCGGTCACTCTCGCCGACAAAGATCCTCATCAGGATCATCTCTTGCTGTTGCACCATGCTTCCTCGCTTTCGCCACAAGGGCCGCTCACATCTGCCGGGCCAGGTAAATTCCGACCAGCGCGGCCACGATACAGACGGTGACGTTCAGCAGAACATTGGCCCCGGCCGCGACCAGGCTGCCCTCTTCCAGGAGCCTTACGGTTTCGTAGGAGAAAGTAGAAAAGGTCGTAAAGCCGCCCATGAAACCGACGGTCAGGCCGAAACGCAACTCCGGGCTCAGGAGGGTGCTGCGCAAACTGCCCTCCATGATCAGGCCAAGCAGGAGGGAACCAATCACATTGACGGCCAATGTGCCATAGGGAAGTGCCTTGCCGGAGAGATCATACACCCATCCGGACACCAGGTAGCGCGCAACGCAGCCGAAGCCGCCGAATATTCCCAGGTAAAGTATCTTCACGACCCTTGTCGTCTAAAAGCGCTTCTCGAAGAGAGCGTCGAATTCATTGCCGCAGGCCGGGCAAACAACCTTGCCACGGGCCTGGCCCGGGGTTGTTGCGCAAGCCGTCAGGAGCGCGGTCATGAGAAGAACCGCAACCAGAACACGAAGGCAATACATGAGCTTTTCCTCCTGGCACGACAGGGTTGACTGGCGCCAAACTGGTGACATTATGCGGTGGGCATGAGCGACTGTCAACTTTTACCACGCATCCGGAAAGACCCTCTTGCACAATGACATTCGATTTGGTATATATATTTGGCACTCGTTGTAGTAGAGTGCTAAAAATCGATTTACAAGGTATAAATTTAATGCGTACGCTGAATTTACCGATCACGACCGATACCTTTGAACATTACATGGTCCAGGTCAACCGCTTCGACCTGCTCAGTGCGGAACAGGAGTACGACCTCGCCGTCCGGCACCTGCAGAACGGCGACATGGAAGCGGCTCACCGGCTGATCTGTGCCAACCTGCGTTTCGTCGTCAAAGTCGCCAACGAATACCGCGGCTATGGCCTGCGCCTGCTCGACCTCGTCCAGGAGGGCAACATTGGCCTGATGATGGCCGTCAAAAAGTTTGACCCGATGCGCGGGACACGGCTGATCACCTATGCCGTCTGGTGGATCCGCGCCTACATCCAGAACTACATCATGCGCAGCTGGTCGCTGGTTAAAATCGGCACCACCCAGATGCAGAAGAAGCTTTTTTTCAAGTTGGCCCAGACGCGCAACGCCCTGCGTAATCTGACCGGCTCGGAGCAGATCGAGGAGATCGCCAACGAACTTGAAGTCAACCAGCAAGTGGTGGCTGAAATGACTCAGCGTATGGGCCGTCGCGACGCCTCTCTCGATGTCGAATTGACCGAGGGCGAGGGCTATACGCTGCTCAATACCCTGGCCGACGAGAGCAGCAACCAGGAAGAACTGCTCCTGGCTCATGAGGAGCAGCGCCTCAATGCCGAACGCACATCGGCCGCCCTGGCTGTCCTGAAACCCCGGGAACGTCAGATCATCGAACAGAGGATCCTCGCCGAGGCGCCGAGCACCCTGCAGGATCTCGCTGACGAATTCGACATCAGTCGCGAGCGGGTTCGCCAGATCGAGCAGAATGCTCTGCGCAAACTGAGGACCGCGATCTCTTTGCCGCTAGATTGAGCACTCGTGAGCGCCGGCAGATTTCAGGAAACGGTTGACAAAAAGGCCGCTTTGCCATTATCTAGTGCTTCGCAAGATTTCCGATCGATCATTTTCAAACCCCACCATCAGGGCGGTCAGAATGCACAAAACGTCAAGCTTCCTAGTCCTCTTCAGTCTCCTCCTTTTGACCGCCTGCGCAGCTAAGCCCGAACCGCAACAAGATGCCGGTTACTACTTTCAGGAAGGCGAGGCATTCTTTGCGGAAGGCCGCTATAAAGACGCTGTCGCTTCCTGGGAGAAGGTCAGGGACAGCTACCTGTCTCCGGAATTGAACACCCTGACCGAGTTGAAGATTGCCGAGGCCCACTTCCTCAATGAGGAGTATGTCGAAGCCGCCGTCGCCTACGAGGCTTTTTTGAAAAACCACCCTGATCACGCCCGTATTCCCGACGTACTTTACCAACTGGGGCTCAGTTACATGTATCAGATTTTGAAACCTGACCAGGATCAGACGGCGACCGTCTCCGCACTGAGGGCTTTCAATAGCCTGCAGGAGCGCTTCCCGGATGATCGCCGCATGCAGGAAGTGAAGATCTACATCAATCGCTGTCAAAATCAGATTGCCGATAGCGAACTCAACATCGGCCAGTTCTACCTGCGCACCAAGTACTACTCGGCTGCGATCAACCGGATAGAGGGCCTTCTGAAGAAAAACCCGAGTTATTATCAGGGGGACAAGGCCTACTTCTACCTCGGCAAGGCTTACCTGATGAACGGTGAACAGGACAAGGCCGAAGCCGTGTTGAAGACCCTTTTGAAAGATTATGTTGGCAGTGATTTCACCGCTGAGGCCCAACAGTTGATCGAAGAAAACAACTGAACACCCTGCACTTGACAGATTAAAAAGCCCGTCCGGCCGGACGGGCTTTTTGCGTTTCAGGTCGGGCATTTGAAGCAAGCAGATAGTATACAGGATACAGTATATTTTCCCTTGACTTGCAGGGGGCCGCATACTATAAAAATGTTCTATTTGTATACTGAAAGTTGGCTGCCCGTCTGTGCGGAATGGCAGGACCGTTACTCGCCTTTTCGTTGTTATGCTTACAAAGGCGCAGATACCCAGGACGCCCGCGTAAAAAAAAACGTCATCACCGGGTTCAAGGACAGTGTTTTATTCAACCTTCCCCGGCAGATAATTCCAAATTCGGGATCAGTTCCGAATAAATTCCATCATGGAGGAGAGAGATGTCCGATTACGGCACACTGGAAAGTCGCGTTCGTCGCAAGTCCCTGCTCAGCAAGGTCATGAAGGCTGAAGATTGCGTACAGTTCTTCAAGCCCGGCATGAACATCGGCTGGTCCGGATTCACCCCGGCCGGCTACCCCAAGGCGGTTCCTATTGCCCTGGCCGACCATGTCGAGAAGAACAAGCTGCAGGGCACCACCAAGTACAACTTGTTCGTTGGTGCTTCTGCCGGCGCCGAAACGGAAGACCGTTGGGCTGCCCTCGACATGCTCGACCGCCGCTGGCCCTACCAGACCGGCAAGAACATCGCCAAGGGGATCAACGAAGGCCGCATCCGCATGGGTGACAAGCACCTCGGTCACTTTGCCCAGGACCTCGGCTACGGCTTCTACACCGAGAACGGCCGCGTCGACATCGCCAT
>JAHEDT010000060.1 GCA_024641085.1 Geobacteraceae bacterium
TTTGTCCTTTGGCCCAGAATTTTGAGTAATCCCCTTTGAATCTACGATGGCAGAATCTGCAATCCACCGGCAGATCATGATTCACAAGCATTGTTCTCCATCTGATCATACTAGGTGAGTTAAAAGTGTAGCCCGAAGTCATGTTGCCGATATGCGCCTCATGCGCTAGTTGACAACAGTATGCCACATCGCATTTTTCGTTGATATAGACGCCATTCCAAGGATAAGCACAGATTTTATTGCTGAAATAAGGATGCTGGTCATCAAACACGAACGGCATCTTGATGTTGTAGGGATAATCCTTTCTTTTCATGATTTCAGTAATAACCTGCATAACCCTGGGATCCGATTTCGTTAAAACCAAATCCCGTTTGGCACTATGCGGATTAAATGAATTCAGCCTGAGGGTGGTCGGCTTGTAAATCTCAGCGAATTTGGTCAATTGAAACAAGTCCTCAATGTTTTTCGATGTAACCAGAAAAGAAATAGTAAATCTAAAATTGTCTTTGCGCAGTTGGTCAAGTCCTGCCTGAATACTTTCCCACTGTTTGGCCGTCCCTCCTCTGTTTCTGACGAAGGATTGCTCATCAAAAGCGTCCAGGGTAACGTTAAAATCAGCAAGCTTTTTAATCGCAGATAATTTCTGCTTGATTAAAATTCCGTTAGAAATGGCATTGACCTTCACGCCAACAGAATTGGCATAGTCGATGAATTTTTCCATTTCCGGATGCAGGGTGACTTCTCCGCCAGTCAAAGTGAGGCTTTTGATGTGTCTTTTATATTTATCGAGGATATTTTGATAATCCTTGAACCTCATCAGGCCGGCATTTTCAAACACATTCGGATCGGTCAACACGTATTGACAAGTAGGACACCGCAGATTGCATTTGCTGGTTATAGTGCACGTAAAATTAGCAGGTATATACGAAATCCTGACTTTTTTTGGCTCCTGCCGAGTCGATTTAAACTTATTGAAACTTCTGACTATTTTCAGGCGCTTTAGATTTTTTAGGAAGGATAGATTCTTCAAGGCCTAGTCCAAATCTAAGGTTATTAAGTATTGTCCTGTTGTCTGATTCTTCTGAACGAAACATCCATTGATTTTTAAATTTCCATTGTGTGGTTGACAAGACAAATTAATCAACTGCGTGGAATATATAAGACTTTATAATATCCCTAATTTTATTAGCAATAAATATTATTACATGGTTTTTGGTCGCTATCCAATAGTTTCTCTTTCAGAATTTGTGTTTAAAAGCTGACTGAAAGCGTGAATTCTTACAAGAACTGAATTTCAAGAGTTCAGAACACACCGGAATTTCCCCGGAGATAAAATCCCGCCCCGGAGGAGAAATTTGGGGTGGGGAGGGGAGGCGGAAATGAAAAAGTCCCAACCGGTGGATGGCCGGGGCTAAATATCGAAAGTGTGAAAAAAGGGGAATTCAGTTCAAATCAACGACTATGGTCTTTCCTCCATAAGCATGAATGGAATCATGCCCCCTGATCTCGACCTTTTTGACATCCACAGGGATCTTCACTCCAGAGAGGCTGCGAGTAAAGGGTTGCTCATCTACATGTGGATGTGCCAACACACGTGTGCCGAGAATTTTACCGTCCGGGGCTAGAATCTCCCATCGGTCGGCGAAGTGATCCCAACCAGTATCAGAATGTTTTAAGGTGACATCAAAGTTATAAGTCCCGTCGCTCACCCGCTGGAATTCCACGGCAACGACATCCACCTCTCCGGGAAAGGCGGTGCTGACAAAGCATAAAAAGAATACAGTAAACAGAAATAGCTGTTTCATAGTGCGTGCCTAGCAGTTGAGTGTCTCTTGATTCTAACAAATTATTATTTGCTGCATATGTGCGGCCTCGCTTTTACAGGCTGTTTAATGTTCTGAAAGCAGTCCGTAATCAGTTTCGCCCCGGAAGAGCCCCGAAGTCGAAACCCCGCCCCGGAGCACACCGACGCTGCCTTCCTGAGAACCAAAATTGTCGAACAGGAGGATACTTCGGACCGGAATAGGCCCGGAGGACAAAATGAAAGAGCGACCTCGGGAAGGTCGCTCCTTGTATAGAATGGTTGGGATGACTGGATGCGAACCAGCGACCCCCTGCTCCCGAAGCAGAAGCGTTCGCTTTGCTCACTGTGCCTACAGACTGCGGAACATCCCGATTCAGTTCTGTATAAATGCAGCGTGATATGTTTTTCAGGCCCTCAAAGGGTCTATGCAAGAGCGCACAGGTTGCCGAATTTATGGAGAGCTTTTAGGTGATGGACAAGTCAGCCCAGAAAATTTGTTGCAGTTTGCCGAGACATGTTCAACTAGTAGTTCCTGCATCTGTGGGGAAAGACCGAGTTGGGGCAACTCTTTTTGCAAAACCTCAAGTTTGCCATTGCAGCCAAGGTATCCGTTGATTTTTGCCGCAGCAGTTGATGCTATCAATCGTTTTGAATCCGGGTAGATTGCCTGAAACTCCTGAAAGATTTTCTTTGCCTTACGAAGGAGATATTTCTGATGGTAATCCTCGGCAGCGTAAAACTCCCCCGCTGGCTCAACACTAGTAAAAATAGTATTGTGAGCCATAACTTTCATGGCAGCTAACGAAGCACCTGCCTCGCTTCGTTGTTTCTCGGTCAGAGTCAAGATAGCGTTACGGTACTGGCGACTGTATGCATTGTACTCTGGATCGTGGCTGTCCCAGAACACATCAAGCAACTGCTTATAGCTGACCACGGTGGGATCAAACTCAACTCGAATCACCTCGCTATGGTCACCAATAGCCCTATACGTTGGAGATGACGTTGTCCCACCTGAGTAACCGACCGTGGTCCTGATGACACCTGGGAGACTCCCGAACCGGGAGTCGACACCCCAAAATCAGCCCAAGGCAAACAAAGCTAGTTTTGTTTCATCAGGCAAAGCTTTGTCTATTGCCGGGACCTCTGGGTTTTTCAAGGTGCTAGATTCTATGTCTGAGTTCCCTTTAGTAAATGTCTTCGTAACATGAGCGCTGGTAGATTTGAATGTCCAGGATAGCGGTGTCGGTCCCTGTGGTAGGTCCGGTATAGATTTGACGTATATACTGAACAGAGCAACACTCACCCCTCCCAAACAACCTAGTAGGAGAATAAGCTTGAGTCGCCAGGACATGAATTTACTTCTCTGCTTCATGGGTATAATTCTAGCAGTTTTATTGAGCATAAGACCACTATCCAACTTACGAAAGGATCAGGAACGGGCCGGGGATGGACCGGAAGACAAAAAGAAACA
This sequence comes from Geobacteraceae bacterium, assembly GCA_024641085.1. Classification (GTDB taxonomy): domain Bacteria; phylum Desulfobacterota; class Desulfuromonadia; order Desulfuromonadales; family BM103; genus JAHEDT01. Next base: position 3,276 of record JAHEDT010000060.1, read on the forward strand.
GCGACCCCCTGCTCTAAATTCCTTGAAGTAACCGCTGGTGCAGGTTTTGAAACAAGAGTGTGCTACTAAACTGCGCTATATCATCAAAATATGACCATAGCACACCTGCTCCCGAAGCAGAGGCGTTCGCTTCGCTCTCTGTGCCTACAGACTGTGGAACATCCCGATTCAGTCCTGTATAAATGCAGCAGGATTAAGGTGTTAAAGAAACTATGGCAAGAGGTCATTTGTCATTTTGCCAAAGAGGCGACATCAGCGCCAAGATGGGGTTTTAAGTCTTTAGTCGAGTGCAATCTTGTATTTATTGCGGAGAGTCAACTACACAGAAGAATGAGTTATCATCCTCGCACGGAAGATAATAAACATTATCTTCTTCAACGTAGTAATATGTTTGCCCTCCAACAACTACAGTTCTTGCACCATATGGTAAGGTAGCCCGTCGGGTGCCCACGGCAACATTTCCACGGGGGCCTTCCGCCGCCACGTTACCTCTTGGGCCTTCAATGGCTCTTACACCACGTGGGCCTTCAACGGCTCTTTCTCCACGAGGAAAAGCCTCTGCATTGTTCCACAAACACGAGAAAACTAATATTGCAACGGAAAGAGAAATCGTTATTGCGACACTAATATTGCCTGATTTCATAGAATTCATCCTCCGGGTTAATTCTCATCCCCATTGTATTAATAGATTGCCATAATTCTACAAAAGTTAGAGAGTCGGAAACGGTTGAGCGGGTAGATATGCTTCATTTCATAGCAATACGAAAAAAATCCACCAATGAAGTCTGAGGGCCCATGACAATTCAGAATACCTGCCTAAATCATCAAAATATGGCCATAGCGCACAGGTTCTTGAAGCAAAGAGGGAATGCTTTATTTGTCTTTAAGATACTTTCTCACTAGTTCGACGCATTGCTCGTGACTGACATCACTCAGGTACTTTGCTTCCCATTTTTCCCCTTTTACCCTGCCAAGTAGTGCTTGCTTGTTTTCTTCATGATTGTCAAATGTGTTCCGAACATTAACGCTAAGACAGGCCATTTCGTATTTTTTTGCGGAAACGATTGTTAACTGTCCGAACTTAGCTGAGTCAGGGTCTTTCAATATTATAAGTACTGCCTGTTTGGCCTCCTCTTCATCGCCGCCACTACATGCAAGAAGAGCAAGAAAAAAAGAGCAAAAGACAACTAGTTTTCTCATCAGACTCCCCTTGAAAATGGTGCACTCCAAAAAACTCCCGACACTTTATTGAAGACTTATTAGCTTGAATAGCACACCTGCCTAAATAATAAAATATGCCCATAGCGCACATATTTTTCGGAAACATTCATACTGAGCCAGAATTTTTTAATTTAGTCTTCCGACGGTTAAGGTTGTTTGCTGTGATGCGCTTAAAAGGAATCATTAGGGGCTTGTCCTCTTTCTGTCATTGAATAATCCCGGTCAATACAACCTACACGAATTCTGTAATCACTGAATAGACTGCTCCGTCCTTTATTTTGTGCATGACGGTGTTTCTCAAAACTACGCCATCTTGATACGGATTCTTCATCCTCCCAAAAAGAAAGAGATAGCAGCTTTTGGGGCTCAGCTATGCTTTGAAAGCGTTCGATTGATATAAAGCCAGGCATGCCTAACAAGTCTTCCCTTAAACTTGCTGCAATGGCTAAATATTCTGCCTTCCCTTCTGTCGTTGGAATGACCTCAAATATAACTGCTATCATCATTAACTCCTTTCAAAGTTAAATCTATGCGTAAAAGCACAAAATGAGAAGGTATTTGTGGAATTATGTATGGTGATGCTTTGCGGAATTCAACGATTTGACATATTAAAACTAAAACTAAGCTATATCATCCAAATTGAAAACAATTGGATATAGTGATCCTCATTTAGGTGAATTTTTTGAACACAGATTAAGGTATTCTTTGGGTTGACGGATTAGATGCAGGTGCTTAGTGGCTTTGCGGAAGGTCAGTCTAAAAGTCCGGTTCTATTCCGGTCCCGAGAGGGAACTTTGTGGGGTGGCAGATTTGGATGTTTCTGTCATCCAGAAGCAATGGTAGGTTTCAAAGCTGCGTCCAGAACCACCTATGTTGCTGTTCAAGGCGCCAGTAAAAGCCTTCGCTTGGATATCGCTTTATGGCCCGTAGATTGATCGACCCAATTAAAGTACAAGTCACTAAAGTCCAGTGAGGGCTGGTGTATGAAGAGAAAGCCGATTTTATCTGCCTCGCATACATAACCTGTCTCGGCATGCCCGACTTTAACTGAAATATTTCCCGGGAGACTCTCCACCCGTAAATAGCTGTCTCGATTCAGAAAAAAAGTGGGGTTGTCGGTTACTAGTATTTGCGCTTCATAGTCTTTCAAAAATCCTCTGGCAATCGTAGAATGTAAGGAGTCAAAATAGATATAAATTGAACACATGTCATGCTTGGGTAAAAATCGTTTCGCGTCGGAGTCTTGCTTATCCGGTGCGGCAATGATCGCGCTATCAGTCATGATCTGAGATTCCCACTGAACAGCGTCTGTCCAGGCGCCCCACAACAAGCAGTTCCCGCTTTGGGTGCACCCTGTTTTTCCTTCATGGACATCAAAGGATGCAAGGTTGTCTGCATCATCAAAAGTCAATTCAATCCAGTTGTAATCATCAGCTGTGACACCAGTTTCAGGGATAATAATAAGAACCACTGGTCTTGTTTTGCCATAAAACCAGAGCTTACCTCCTGCTCTAATGGCTTGCGGCTCGCCAAGGATTTCTTTTATAGATTGTTGATCCAGCCCGGGGACGAGGCTGTCCAGATCGGACTTCTGAAAGGGCTCATCAAAAAACAGAGGGATACATCCAAACTGTACCAGGGATGTGAGAAGGACAAAAGTTCGTGAAAGTATATGAAACATCGTTGCCTTCGTAGAATGAGTTCTGTTTATTTGACATTATAATTTAGTTCGCGGGAATAATGTCGGCCAATCGTAAGTACCCTTCATCAAACCACAAGAATAAGAATGCAGGAGAAACTTCCCAGACATTTTCACTCCGCCCCACTCCGCCCCGGAGTCGAAACCCCGCCCCGGAGCACACCGACGCTGCCTTCCTGAGAACCCAAATTGTCGAATAGAAGGATACTTCGGACCGGAATAGGCCCGGAGGACAAAAAGAAAGAGCGACCCCGGGAAGGTCGCTCCTTGTATAGAATGGTCGGGATGACTGGATTCGAACCAGCGACCCCCTGCTCCCGAAGATAAGGGGCTTCAGTGTCGGAAAAATATTCAGTTTTGTTACTGAGCATCAACCAACATCCGATATCCATAATGGACCGGGACTTCAAAGCCATAAAATGGATCATCTGTGTAGGGGTCTTCTGTCGGCCCAAAAAAATCAAGTGTCAGTTCAAGCCTTTCCATATTGCAGTCATTTATGACCGTTGCTGTACCGCTCATTTTAGCAATTCCAACAGTGTGGCCATTATTGTCGATTGAAAAACCAATTAACGCTACATTGAAAGCGTTGCCACTGGTTCTTTCCCACACCCCACGAAGAGTAGTGGCTCTTACGGCTGTAGGGAACAATCCGCCAAAAGTTGGGTCATTACCAGGAGCCTCAAGATTATTTACACCTGATGAATCTGATTTTCCGAAAACATTTATAATCCACAACATAGTGTTATCGGGAGGGGCATTGTATCCATACCAAGTCCCGATGATGGAGCATCCTTTTCCCTCAGCCGCTATCCCTGAAGCAGGAAAAGAGATGAGGAAAACTGTCATCAACAAGATTGCCACATAGGCAACAGATAGACTTTTCTTTATCATGACCTGTACCTCCATTTAGTGTAAGAGTGGATAAACCCACCCTTCTTGATCCAGTGACTGGCTTGTGCCCAGCTTCTGCCCCCCATAAGGACAACAACTGATAGCGAAGGTAACTATGGGTTATGACTTCTAAAAAAGTAGTTCAGAAAAGATATCAAAATAGCAAAGCCGAATCGCAAAAGGACAGGCTGTCTTTGGCAACTCGGCTATCTTTATGGGGAATACGAGGATAAGACCCGTAGTTTTCCGCCCCTGTCTCGCGACAGGTTCAGCTTTTCATGACAAGGCTTTGTCACTTACCAACATTTGAGCTTTCGGTGGTAACACCTCCTTTCGCTTTGCATAAGTTCCCCTCCAAAAAGCCGAAAAGGAATCTTACACAATCTGCCAATTTTTATGGGCCTAGTTAAATTGGTACTGCTTAATTTAAAAAAGTCAACGGTATGAAATAGACATTTTGGGGATATGCAGATTTTTTTGTAACACGAACGTTAATGTGTATGTTTTTGTATCGGTGCGGTGCAGGTTTTGAAACTAAAGTGTGCTATCAAACTGCGCTATATCATCAAAATATGGCCATAGCACACCTGCTCCCGAAGAAGGTGGAGCTCCTGTTGAAAGGTCTCCCGATGGATCACCTGTGGTCACAGCGAGGTCAGTTTTCTGCGTACCTATATTCTATGACAATAGAGCAAGTGCCGGCGAACTCAGAGTGCATTTTTGCACAGACCGGCCCCTGCTCAACCCCCGAGTCAATGCAACGTGACGTCCGGTTCGTCGCTACGCCCCCAGCCGTCGTCAAATTCTTCACAGACAATCGTTTCAACTATGTTATCTTCGGGCGGTCGCAGGCCTTTGGGTAGACTTTCCTGCCATTAGTTGAGAGGCTTCAGTATCTGGAGGATCAGCATGCGCTCGTCGAAGAGACTGATGATCTTCATCTCGCTGCCGCACCTGGGGCATTCCAACGGATCGACTTCCCAGCACTTTTTGATACACTCTCGCCACGTCTTTGACGGAATTTTCCTGATTTGTGGTTCGGTGATGTTCAGAACGTCTGTTGCTTCGGATAGGGTTTCGTTTGTGCCGAGCTCTTTTCTCTTCTTACGATCACCTCTTGAACGATTTGAAAATTCTAGAGTAATAACATCTTGCGTTATAGAAGAGGCCACCGGCATGCAGAGAGCGTGAGTAATACGGTTCTCACAGTGATATAAGGTGCAACACCATAAATTGCTGATTTTCCGATTAAAATGGAAATGAGCCATTTTAAGAATGAGCAAGAGCGGCAAGAGAAGATCAAATTAACCGAGGGATATCATGGATTTAATACTTCAAGACAAAGTTGCACTGGTTACCGGAGCTGCCGGCCCGATGGGTGAAGCAGTCGTGAAGAAATTGATAAGCCTGGGATGCACAGTGGCGATGGTTGACATCAACGCCGAAGGCTTGCGAAAAAAAGCGGATGAATGCGGAGCAGGGGCGCTGCCTTTTGTGGCTGACATCAGAGAGTTCGCTGCAGTAAAAGAGACTTGTGCAGAAGTAGAACGAAAACTCGGAGGGGTGGATATTCTCGTCAACAACGCCGGCATTCTGTCCAATAACAAAGTCCTAAAAACCGCCCCCGAAGAATGGAAAAACGTCATGTCAATCAACCTGGACGGTGCCTTTTACTTTTCACAACAGGTTGTACCGTACATGAGATCAAAAGGCTGGGGAAGAATCATCAACACCTGTTCCCTCGCCTCTAAAACTGGTGGTATTACCGCAGGTACGGCCTATGCCACCTCAAAGGGAGCGTTGACTTCTCTGACATTCTCCCTGGCAAGGGAACTGGCCGGGGAAGGTATAACGGTCAACGGTATTTCCCCTGCCTATGTCAAAACGCCGATGATTACCGAACAGCTCAGTGAACAGCAGCGGCAGGAGTTATTAAAACAAATCCCCGTCGGGCGCTTTTGCGAGACGGAGGAATTTGCCCACGTGGTTTCATTCCTTGCTCACCCATTAAGCGGGTTTATCACTGGTGAAATCATTGATATCAATGGCGGACTGCTCTTTGATTAGGAACGATTGACGCCGGCCTTTCATTGTTCTTGCCCGGTCAACTGAAACTGAAAGGAGCAGTAATGGAATACAATCTGGATGCAATGTATGGTTTGAAAGACGAGGTTGCCGTAATTACCGGCGGTTCCGGTAGTATAGGGGCGGAAGCGGGGGTGACTTTGGCCTCTCTCGGGGCAAGGGTTGTCTTGCTTGGTCGAAACGAAAAAAAACTGGGAAAGATTCAGGAGGAATACCGTAGCCGCGGCATGGAAATTGATATCGGCACGGTTGATATCCTGGAAAAAGCCAGCGTCCAGGCAGCAATGAAAAACGTGGCGGATAAATACGGCAGGATTGATATTTTGATCAATTCCGCCGGCGTCTCATATCTGGAAGATGCTGTCGATTTTTCAGAAGAAAAATGGGACCAGGTCATGGGGGTGAATGTAAAGGGAATGTTCCTCTGCTGCCAGGCGGCGGGAAAATATTTTCTAGAGCAGAAGAAAGGACGAATTGTAAATGTCTCTTCTGTGCGGGGTATTCAGGGTCGAACCAGAGATATGGCATACGCCCCGAGCAAGGGCGCGGTCAACCAATTGACAAAATCTTTGGCGATTGAGTGGGCGCCTCATAATATTTGCGTTAACGCCATTGCCCCGACATTTACAGTGACCGAGATCAACCGGGAGGATTTAAAGAATAAGGAATATCATGACTGGGTGCTGTCAAGAATTCCGAAAGGTAGATTTTGCGAGTTAAAATATCTGGTAGGGCCCATCGCCTTCCTATGCTCACCGTGCGTGGAATTTGTGACCGGACAGATTTTGTATATTGACGGTGCCTGGACTGCGGCGTAAGAGAATAATAGGGGAGCGTGCCAGGCGACAATGTGAAATATATCGAGAGGTGTTATTAATGAAAGGACCAGCCCGCAGGTATGATACGCTCCATATGGGGCGTTCTTCTATCGATCTTTACGCAAACGAGATTGGGGCGCCTTTTGAAGAGATAAAAAGTTTCGCCGCTTTCGTTGGCGGATCGCCAACAAACATCAGTGTCGGTGCCCGGCGATTGGGGCTTAAGACTTCACTGCTTACTGGCCTTGGGGATGATCCAGTGGGCGATTTTGTGCTTCACTTCCTCAATAAAGAAGGAGTGGAGACTAAATTTATTCCGCGTAAACCCGGCCACCGAACCAGTGCGGTGGCTTTAGGCATTCAACCACCGGACAAGTTCCCGCTGGTCTTTTATCGTGACAACTGCGCCGATATTGAGCTTACCATTGACGATGTTCTGGCGGCTCCAATCGGTGATTGTCATGTTTTCCAGTTTGCCGGCACCAATCTTTGTAAAGATCCATGTCGCAGTGCGACGTTCTTTGCTGCCGAACTTTCTCAGAAAGTTGGTACAGAAGTGGTCTTTGATATTGATTTTAGACCGGATCAGTGGCACGACCCACGCGCTTTTGGGGTAACCGTACGTTCGGTTTTGCCTTTTGTTGATATCGTCATCGGTACGGAAGATGAAATCAATGCCGCCATGCTGGCAGATGTGGGCCAGATGAGTGTCACCCACTCGCAGGTATCAGACACCAGGGTGACCGGCGATGTTGATAAGGCCATCAAAATCATGCTGGACGTGGGACCAAAGGCATTACTGCAAAAACGTGGAGAAAAGGGGGTTCGTATCCATTTGAGAAGAGAGGACGGCACCATAGGGCAGATTGAGGTTCCTGGCTATCCGGTGGAGATCTGCAACATCCTGGGGGCTGGTGATGCCTTCGGCGGCGGCTTCCTCTACGGTCACTTGAACGGCTGGGGCTGGTACAAATCGGCCCGTTTGGGGAATGCCTGCGGAGCTATTGTGGTTACCAAACATGGTTGTGCCAACGCTACGCCGACCATGCCGGAGGTTCTGGAATTTGTAGAAAAGAATGGCGGCTTCTGAAAAATTGATAGGAATTTGCTTTTCGAGGTTTGCGGCGACATCTTCTGATCCTCCCTGCAAAAACCGTTTATCTCAACAAAATCGACCGCAATTCCCTTCTACCCCATGCTGAAAACCTTGTAAAACCCAAAACCGGCCGGGGAGACCTCTCTACTCCTTAATACCATTCGAAGCTCGCCATTTTTACACAGACCGGCCCCTGCACAACCCCTGAGTCAATGCAACGTGACGTCCGGTTCGTCGCTATGCCCCCAGCCGTCGTCACATTTTTCATAGACAGATGAGCCGTAGACAAACTTCTTTCTGACGGATTTCTTTGCAACATTGAAAATGTAGTAAGATAATCTCTAGCTCGATACTTGAGTACTACAGAGGTGAGAAATGAGTGACATCATCACTTGGCTGATAGGTGTTGAGACATCGGCCGCAAACGTTTATGCAGAGGCAGCAATTGTTTTTCGTGAGGATGAAGACTTCTCGAAATTTTTGTCGCTGATGTCTTTGGAAGAAAGAGAGCACGAGAAAGTCCTTCATGAGGCCAACGCCGCCATCTCAGATGATGAGATGAAACGTGCAAGTTTTCACTTTGATGATCATTTCCGGAACAAAATTGAAGCCCCTTTTACTCGTGCTTGGCGTTTGTTGAAGGACGGTGCTTTGACAAAAAACGCTATGGTTAATGTTCTTGCAGAGGCTGAATTTTCAGAATGGAATGAGGTCCTCATCTACACCTTGGACATTCTGAATGTTTTGGATGAAGAGATTCAAAAGTTCATTTCAGATATCGAACAGCACCGAAAGAGCGCTCAGGAGTACATTGCTGCGTTACCCGATGGTGACAGTATTCTCCAAAGGGTTAGGCGACTCCCTCCCCCTGGCAGCAAGCGTGTTCTGATTGTCGAAAGCAATCATACCGTGGCGCGTATGCTTGAGGCGTTGGCGGAAGATCAAGTCGAAGTGTTTATTGCCAGCAACGGTCAGGATGGTATTTCCTACCTTCGGCAAGGGCACTTTGACCTGATTGTTTCAGAAATTGACCTGCCCATAATGAATGGTGTTGAGATGTACAAACTGGCTTTGGAAAAAGACCCTACCATAGGCAGTAGATTCCTTTTCTTCACCGGCTCAGAAAATCCAGAGTATTTAGACTTTGTCAGATCCTCGAAAATCCTGATGCTGCCAAAGCCGTCACCGGTGAGGTTGATCTGTGACATGATGAATGATGTTCTGGAACCAACTTCTATCCCGAAGGATGCAACCCTCCAATGAAGTGATGTGGATCATGTTTACCTCCCGGAAAATGAAAAGGCTCATCCCAAATTGGGTGGGACTTGTTGACTAAATTGTGAGTAATTTAGTAATGTATTTATGAAGGGAATGTCCAACCTTCATTAAGGGTTTGCCCCATGGTCTCCTCCTCCTGACCATGGGGCGTTTTTTGTTTCAACCAATAGCCCGATCGATCACCCCCGCCATATTGTCCGGGCCCTTCTGCAATGAGTCGTCCATCATATCGGCATACCTTTGTTCCCCTGATGTAAAAGAAAAAGGCCCATCCCAAAAAGGGACGAGCCTTGTGATAAAGTTGACTTCAAACATTCAACGTAGTGAGGTTGTCATGGCTAAAATTTTGTATGTACGCCTGAAATCAAATCTTGATGATGCAGAACTTGAACGAAGAGTGAATGAAAGGAAGCCACGGTTCCTTGAAGTCCCTGGATTGATACAAAAAATGTATGGCAGGGATGATGTCTCCGGGGAAATTTGTGGAATTTACTTCTTTGAAAGTGAAGAGGCCCTTGCTGCATTCCTCGCGAGTGACTTGGCAAAAACAATCCCAACAGCCTATGTAGCAGCGAGTGTTCGGATGGAAGACTATGATGTAATGTTCCCGTTACGACCTGAACGTGGTCCAGTATGATTGCTCCCTAAATCATGAGTTGGCTGGTGAACTATGAGAATGATGCTGATACTTTTTGGGGCTGCTATTGCTGCGTATTTCTTGGCAGGAATGAAGGGCAGGTTTTCGAGAAGAGAAAGACTTTACTTCGCTATAGGGGCGTTCGCTCTTGTGTATCTGGTGACCATGATTTTAGTCTTTACCGGGGGGAATCCCTGATACATCATTCTACGTCGGTTTGACCTAACCACCGATGGCCCTATCGATCACCCCCGCCATGTTGTCCGTGGCCATCTGCAATGAATCATCGACCATATGGGCATACCGCTGCGTCATCGAGACGTCACTATGCCCGAGTAGCTTACTTACATCATAGAGACTGGCCCCACCTTGAAGAGCAAGGGTTGCGAAGCTGTGGCGGATATCGTGCACCCTCAAGCCCTCTACCCCGGCGGCTTCACATACCTTGCCAAAGGGAATCCTCATATCCAGGATGAAGGGCCTCCTGGATCCACCCCTTGAAGGGAACAAATAGTCACTGTCGGCGGTCCTCGGCGAACTATCTTTATTCTTCTCCAACTCCTTCAACACGGCCATAGCTCTGTCATTTAGGATGATCGACCGAGACTTGCCATTCTTGGTGTTTGGCAGGAACAGCCTCTTCTCGTTCAATTTCACCTGATGCCATTGAAGACTGAAGATTTCTCCTCTGCGCCCACCCGTGAACAGCAACAGCTTGATGGCCGCTTTGGATAGTCCGTCTTCCAATTCATCCAGAGCCTTCAGGAATCGAGGAAGTTTCTCCTTGGTCAGATATCTTTCCCGATGAGGTTTCTCCTTGAACTTGTCCAGAAATGCCGCCGGTGACTTCTCCAATAATCCCCACTTGGCGGCCAAGTTGAACATCCGCTTGATCAGACGGGCATAGTGATTTGCGGTGACACTACTGGTCCTCTCCTTCTGTTGCGTCAGAAATGAGGATATGTCCCTTGTGGTGATGGAGGACAAACGATAGTCACCGAAAGCAGGAATGATCTGCCGATCCAATTTGTATTGATCCTCCTTCCAGGTCTTCTTGTGCTGGACGGCGTGGGGCAGATACAACTCCTTTGCGAACTTCCTGAACGTCCAATCATTGGCCTTGTGCTCCCTCTGATCACTGGGATCGATGTCTCTGGCCAACAGGGATTT
>JAHEDT010000110.1 GCA_024641085.1 Geobacteraceae bacterium
GATCGGTGCCGATGGCCGCTGCAAAACGCCCGTCGGCAACACCGTGGACGTCCCGAATGCGACCTGGACCAACACCATCGGCGCGGGCGAGATGATCACCGTCTGGAAGGATCCGGACTTCGACCCGGCGCTGCGGGCGTTCTATTACGTGCGCGTCATCGAGATCCCGACCCCGCGCTGGACAGCCTACGACAGCAAGTATTTCGGTATCACCATGGCCAAGGAAGTGCCCATGATCACCCAGGAACGGGCGTACACCTCGCCGATCTGGTATTCGCCGGAGCGCTGACAGGTAGAAGACAGAACCAGCCGAGATGATCTTCTCCGCTGGTTCCTGTTCACATTCACCTGGTCTATTCCTATGAAACGAATCATCAAGGAACCGCTGTTGCACTTCCTCCTGCTGGGGGCCGGTCTGTTCATCGCATTTGGTGTGATGCAGAAACCCGGCAACCGCGAAGGCTCGGGCTCCATCGTCGTGACGATGGGACAGGTCGAGAACCTCGCCGCTACCTTCGCCAAGACCTGGCAGCGCCCGCCAACCCCACAGGAGCTGGCGGGTCTGGTTCGCAATTACGTGCGCGAGGAGGTTTTCTACCGTGAAGCCATCGCGCTGGGTCTGGACAAGGACGACACGGTCATCCGCCGCCGCTTGAGTCAGAAAATGGAGTTCGTCTCCGAGGATATCGCCGCCCAGGCCGAGCCGAGCGACACCGAGCTGACCGCCTACCTGGAGGCCCATCCCGATTCCTACCGCGTCGAGCCGCGGTTCACGTTCCGTCAGGTCTATCTCAACCCGGCACGACACGGCGAGCACCTCGCCCGCGATGCCACCCAGCTGCTCGCGCAGTTGAACCGGGCCGGTGCCGAAGCGGATGCCACACAATTCGGAGACCCATGGCTCCTGGAGCACCAGTTTGCGGCTGAGTCTGCCACTGATATAGGCAAACAGTTTGGCGAACAATTCGCAGCCGAATTGCTTGAATTGACGCCCGGTCAATGGCAGGGGCCGGTCGAATCCGGCTACGGCGTGCATCTGGTATGTGTCAGCGAGCGCACCGAGGGGCGCGTGCCCCCACTGGCAGAGGTGCGGGATGCCGTGCGACGGGATTGGGACAACGCCCGGCGGCTGGAAATGAATGACAAGTTCTACCAGGAACTGCTCAAGCGCTACACCGTGACGATCGAAGGATTGGAGACCACGGAGCAGGAGAAGAACCTGGCGGGGAACCGAACCAAATGAAGCGTATCTCCTTCATTCTGACCTTCCTCCTTGTCATCACTTCCGCCGCGCTGGCTCACGAAGTTCGTCCCGCATACCTTGAGCTGCGCGAGACCGCAGCCGAGACGTACGACGTCCTGTGGAAGGTGCCCGGACTGGGAGACAATCTGCGCCTGGGACTCTACGTGGAGCTGCCCGCCGACTGTGTGAACGTGACCGAACCGCGCGCCGTGATGGTCAACGGCGCCTTTGCCCAGCGCTGGACGGTCAAGCGCGCGGGCGGACTCGCGGGCAGCACGATTCACATTGCCGGACTGCAGTCCACAGCGACCGACGTGCTGGTGCGCCTGGAGCGGCTCGACGGCACCACCCAGGTCACCCGGCTCATGCCAAGCTCGCCGTCATTCGTGGTCGAAGCGGTGCCCGATCGCTGGCGCCTGGCCGAGACCTACCTGCGCCTGGGCACCGATCACATCCTGAAGGGCGTCGACCACCTGCTGTTCGTGCTCGGGCTGCTGCTGATCGTCGGCAACCGCTGGATGCTGCTCAAGACCATCACCGCCTTCACCGTCGCTCACAGCATTACCCTGGCGGTGGCAACTCTCGGCTTTGCCAGTGCGCCGCTGCCGCCGCTGAATGCCGCCATCGCTCTGAGCATCCTATTTCTCGGCCCGGAGATCGTCCGCGTCTGGCGGGGAGAGACCAGCCTCACCATCCGCTATCCCTGGGTGGTGGCGTTCGCTTTCGGCCTGCTGCACGGCTTCGGTTTCGCCAGCGGGTTGAAGGCCACCGGCTTGCCGCAGGCGGATATTGCATGGGCCCTGCTGCTCTTCAACGTCGGTGTCGAGATCGGTCAACTGCTCTTCGTCTTCTTGATCCTGGGCATGGCCCGGTCGTATCGCCAGCTCGAGATCCGTTGGCCCCGCTGGGCACTGGCGCTGCCCGGCTACACCGTCGGCACGCTGGGCGCCTACTGGACGATTCAAAGAACTGTCATGCTGCTGGGGTTCATTCGATGACGACCACTTCACAAAAGTCTGTCCTGTGGCTCGCACTGTTGGCGGCACTGGCCACGCCGACGAGCGCCTGGGCACACCTTCAGGCCGGGGAAGCCGGCGGCTTCCTGAGTGGTGTGCACCATCCGATTTCCGGATGGGATCATGTGCTGGCGATGGTCGCGGTGGGACTGTGGGGCGCCCAGCTCGGGGCGCCGGCACTGTGGTTGCTGCCAGTCACGTTCCCCATGGTGATGGCGCTGGGCGCAATGATGGGGTTGCTCGGCATCCCCCTCCCCGGCGTGGAGATCGGCATCGCCCTCTCGGCCATGGTGCTCGGGACCTTGGTTGCCACCGAGAAGCGTCCGCCCCTGTGGGTCGCGGCGTGCATCGTCGGCTTCTTCGCCATCTTCCACGGGCACGCTCATGGCACCGAGCTGCCGGCAGGGCAGAGTGGCCTTCTGTACAGCGCCGGCTTCGTGATGGCTACGGGCTGCCTCCATGGCATGGGCATCGCCATCGGCGTGATTCACCGCTGGTCGGCCGGCCGCCTCGTGCTGCGCGTGGCCGGCGGGTTCATTGCCGCGGCTGGAGTGTACTTCCTCGTCAGCGGGCTCGCGTGATGCTGAAACGAGGCAGCGCTCGCGTCGGCCTCGGCAGGCTTGCCATCGCGGCCCTGCTCCTCGGTCTCGACTGCCCGCGCGCGGAAGCGCATCTGGTCACGACCGGTCTCGGTCCCGTATATGACGGTGTTGCCCATCTGGCGCTGTCGCCCGCCGACCTGGCGCTGCTGGTGGTGGTCACGCTGCTGGCCGCGATGCGCGGGGCACGCCCTGGCCGCTGGTTGCTCGCGTTGCTGCCGTCAGCGTGGCTGGCGGGTGGCGTGCTCGGTTTGACCCTCCCGGTCAACCCGAGCCTGGACTGGGCCATCGGCCTTGCGTTCCTGCTGGCGGGTGGGTTGGTGGCGGCGGATCGCAATCTTCCATTACCGGTCGTCTCGGGGCTGGTGACGATTCTGGGCGCGTTTCACGGCTTCCTGACCGGAGCGGCGCTGACCGCTGCACCTTCCGCCGGGCTCGAGCTGACGGGCGAATGGGTGGCGCTGATCGTCATCGTCACGCTGGTCGCAGGACTCGTGGTGTCGCTCAAGGCGTTTTGGGCACGTATTGTCGTGCGCGTGGTCGGCAGTTGGATCGCGGCCACGGGCCTCTTGCTGATCGGCTGGAGTTTCCGCGCCTAGAGGCTGACGATGAGGCTGTCTGGCCTTCGGGAAGAAGGACGAGGTGGACTCGACTCTCGAACCCGGCTGGAACGCCACCTTCCGGATGTACATGGCGGTCAGTGTTGATGCCAACCTCGCGTGCATGGCCGACATGATCAACAACAATGCCGTGCGGCAGGTTGCCGAGCAGGGTCGCTCTTCAGCGCGGATTTTGCGACCGCTGGCGCCCACTACGCCGCGCACCAGAAGGTGCCGCCCTCTTCGAGGCCGAGATCGACGAGGCACGCACGGATGAGATCTCTCGCGCCGCGCGAGGCGACGGCGGCAAGCACGACGGTGTTGTCGCCGAGTTCGTCGGG
>JAHEDT010000061.1 GCA_024641085.1 Geobacteraceae bacterium
GATACCCTTGAGGTGATCGACCAGCTCGGCGCAGAGCATGCGCCCGGTGCGCTGATCGTGCCGGTCTCCTTCGTGTCCGACCACATCGAGACGCTCCAGGAGATCGATTTCGAGATGCGCATGCACGCTGAGAAGGTCGGCCTGCCGCGTTTCGAGAGAGCCCCCTCGCTCAATGACCATCGGGACTTCCTCGAAGCCCTGGCAGACCTGGTGCGGAACCATCTGGAGAATTCATGATGATGACCTGTCGACATTGTCGTGCTGAGTTCGATCCGGACCAGCTGCCTGACGACCCCGCCGTTGAGGCCGGCCTGGTCCTGGCCAGGGAGCGTTACAACGATGCCGGCAAGGTTTGTGCGAACTGCCTGGCCAGCCGCGGGCGATTGGCGATGATGTACGATCCGTCCTGTCATAATTAATGCTGAAAAGCGTGCCGTGAGAGACGCGAACCAGCAACAGCAACAAAAGAGGCCGGGTCAGACAGACCCGGCCTTTGCTTTCTCGTATTTCTCGGTTCGACTCAAAGTTCCAGATCCCTGAGTTTCTCCAACAGCTTGCGCTGTTTGTCATTCAGCTCGCCGGGCACTGCAATTTCAATCACCGCGTAGAGGTCCCCAGCCTGCTTGCCGGGTCGCCCCGGAACACCAAACCCTTTGAGCCTGATCTTGCTGCCGCTTTGCGTACCGGGTTTGAGCTTGACGCGCTTGGTCTCCTCGAGGGTCTCCACGGTCACCGAGGTCCCGAGACATGCGCCGCTGAAAGGGATTTTGACCGTCGTGTAGAGGTCGCTGCCTTCACGGCGGAAACGGGAGTCCGCCGTGACATGAATCTCCAGCAGCAGGTCGCCGGCCGGACCGCTGGCCTGGCTGGCGCCGCCTTTGCCGGAGATGCGCAGCTTCTGACCGGATTCGACGCCCGCCGGAATCCGCACCTGCAGCTGCTCGGCCTGGCCGTCGCGATCGAGGTCGATGCGGCGCTCGCCGCCGAGCACTGCCTGGCGGAACGGAATAGTCAAGCGCATCAGGTAATCCTGCCCCTTGACGGGCCGGGGCCGCGTGTGAGTACTGTAACCCTGGTGGCCGCCCAGGCCACCGAACAGCTGGCTGAAGATGTCGTCGCCGCCGCGGCCGCCGAAACCGAATTCGCGGAAGATGTTGCCGAGGTCGACGTTGCGGAAGATGTCCTCCTGGGAAAAGCGCTGGTGGAAGCCGGTGTCGCCGAACTGGTCGTACTGCTGCTTTTTTTCCGGATCGGAAAGCACGGCGTAGGCTTCAGTGATCTCTTTGAAGCGCTCTTCCGCCTGCTTGTCGCCGGGATTCTTGTCAGGATGGTACTTCATCGCCAGCTTGCGATAGGCTTTTTTGATCAGTTCGGCACTGGCGCTTTTCTCGAGACCGAGAGCGGCATAGTAATCTTTGGCCATGGGGTTTCCTCAGGGCGGGTTAGGGCAGGCTCAATATAGTGATGGTCCGGCGGGGCGTCAAGGGGGAAAACGAGACCCGGAACGCAGGTCGTGGGACGTGGAAAAACTTATTCAGTCAGTTCCCGACCCAGATCGAGAAAGCGTCCGAAAGCAAGCCTTGCCGTGCCTAGCTCTCAGATTCCGACCGCCATCTTTGCAGGTGCCCCTGGATGAAATCGACAATCCTTTGCTGTTCTTCATGCCCCTTGCCGCAGACTTCCATCGGTTCACCAAAGGCGAAGTGAATGGTTCTCGAGGGGACAATCGGGCCAAAATCCTTGAGTGCCTTTCCGGACGACCAGGCCCAGGTCAGCAGGGCCACCGGTACGACGATGGCCCCGGTCCTCTGTGCGAGCTTGATGCCGATACTGTTGAACTGCTTGGGATCGAAATCGACCGTGCGGGTATGCTGCGGGAAGATGACCAGCGATCGGCCCTGTTCCAGCCTGCGGGCCCCTTCTTCCATGACGACTTTGAGGTCGTCACGCGGATTGACACGGTCGACAACCACCGGGTCGCGGGATTTGACGACGTCGCCGAAGACCGGGTAGTCAACAAGACTGCGCTTGATCACGTAGGTCAGGTCAAACCCTTGGGGCATGATCAGCGATGGCAGCACGAAGGTTTCGAGGGTGCTCATGTGGTTGCCGATGAAGATGCAGGGGCGATCGATACCCTGCAGGTGTTCGAGGCCGGTTATTTCCAGGTGGCAGCCCGTTTCCTCGAGGGCCCTGACCGTTGCGGCACTGCTGCCGTACCAGCCCAGCGAGTCGTAATGCCCCCGCTTTGCCGCCCAGCTGCCTTTCCCGACGATTGCTATGACCTTTATGTAGAACATGAGCGTAGGGAACAGGCGGGCCAACAGGCCAATCTGCCGCTGTGGGGTGCGGTACTCTGTGCCCTGGTAGAATGCCTTGATATTCTTCATGATGCCTTCTGTCGTTATGCCTTAGAACGGGTTGTGCGATAACGGAACAACACCAGTGCGCTGGCCATACTCAGCCCGGCGCACAGAAACAGGACCTCGAGGCCGAACCAGTCGCCAATATAGCCCAAGATCAATGATCCTGCAAAGATTCCCGTGTCGATGCCGCCGGTAAAGATGCCGGTTGCCTTGCCGCGCACCGCGGGCGGTTCATTGCGGATCGCCATGGTGTTGAGAATCGGGAAGAGCAGCCCATGGCCGATACCTGAGAGTGTTCCGGCAACGCAGAGCAGGAGTTGGCTGTAGGTGAATGGCAGCAGGAAAATACCGGCAATGTAAATAATAATACTGTAAGGCAGGACGTGGTTCTCACCAAAGCGGTCCGCCAGTCTGCCGCCGATGAAGCGTACGCCGATCGCTCCACCGGAGTAACAGAAGAAGTAGACCGATATGAACCCCAGGCCGCGCTCCTCTGCCAGCGGCGCGACAAAGCCGCTGGTGGCCGCCAGGCCGAAACCGAAGATCAGGGCCAATAGGGCAACCACGATAAATTTCTCGCGCTTGAGCAGCCCGAAAAAATTGGCCTGGCCAAGAGGTGTGTGCAGCGGACCGCTTTCCCTGAGCGGTTGATGAACCAGCAGAGCAACGGTCGCCAGCCCGCTGCCGCTCAAGAAAAGACCGAAAAAGCCGAAGTGCTCAAGGGTGATTTCGGCCAATACCGGGCCGATGGCGATACCGAGCAGGCCGGAAATGCCAAACATGCCGATCCCTTCATTGAAACGCTCCTGCGGCAGGATATCCGCCATGAAGGTGAAGATCGCGGTAAAGCAGATGGCCAGGCCGACGCCATGGATCACGCGGACGAGCAGCAGGAGGGGGTAGCTGGCGCCGAGAGGATCCCCGATGCAGATATAGAACAGTGGCGCAGCAGCCATGAGGATGCTGCCGATGGTATAGCTGCGCTTGCGGCCAATCCGGTCGATCATTTCAGCGACCCACGGACGGCAGACCGCCGAAGCCAGGGCGAACGCACCCATGATCACGCCTATGTCGCTCTGGTTGCCGCCATGTCCCAGAATGTACAGGGGCAGCAGGACAAAAGCGCTGAAACTCGCGGTGTGGCTGAAGTTGGCCAGTGCCATGGCCCAGAATGCGGGAGTGTAGAGCATCGGTTCTCGTTCATTTGCCAGCAAGGTTGAAGGATATGCTGGCTTGGCGCGGGTGGTGAGTCAAGCGGGAAGCAGGACGAGCACCGCGAAGCGAGGGACGACGAACCCGCAGCCCCCTGCAAGAAGCTCGTAAGCTTTGTGCCAGCCCGGCCTCCGGGCGGGCACAAAGCATCTCAGGGCAGCGGCAAGGGGCTTGCGGTCAATACCCCGTCGTACTGTGCTCCCTGGTTCAAATCTTCGATCAGCTGGGTTTCGGCTTCAGTGCCGAGGGTGCGCCACATCTCGACGCCGTGCCCAACCGTGATGCCGCCATCAAAGGCGGAAAAATACAGGACACCCTCCAGGGTGACGGGCCCGAAAGCATCGCTATAGCCAGACTCGTAGCCTGGCCCGATATCTTTGAGGATGGTTGTGCTGATCTCTTTTTCGTCGGTCCTCCAGATTTCCCGGCCGGTCAAGCCGTCATCGGCGGTAAAGTACAGTTGCCCCCCGTATTCGGTCAGTACCTGCAGCCCATTGGCGTTCCTGGGGGCATTGATTGGCGTTGTATATATATCCTTGATGAGCCGGGTCCCCTCCTTGGTGCCATCGCTCAACCATGGTTCAAAACCGTGGGTGCCGTCGTCGGCGAAGAAAAACAGCTGGCGGTTGTAAACCCCGAAGACATCGTTCCTGCCGGCGACCACGCTGTTTCCTTCAGGGTTGATGTCGGCCAACATGGTCGTTGTTATACCGTCCGTGTGCCACGGTTCGACACCTTTTTTGCCATCGTCGGCCGTGAAAAAAAGCCTCCCGCCGAAGGTCAGCCAATAAGTCAGGTTGTCGGGTGTTGCAGGGAAGGGGTTAATGCTGTCATCGCCGATATTCTTCACCATCACAGTCCCTAATTCCGTACCGTCAGTTTTCCATGGTTCGAAGCCATGCGGGCCGTCATCGGCGAAGGGTCCATCATCGGCGAAAAAGTACAACGCGTTGTTGAAAACAGTGAACTGCTGGGGAGAACTGTCAACCGGCAGGCCCGGCTCAGAAGCGGGGTTCTCCGGGTCTTCAATGGCGATATTCCTGACCATGACGGTGCCGTCCTTGGAGCCGTCGGTCTTCCAGAGTTCAATCCCCCCGCCAAAGCCCAGATAATCGATACCGTTGGCGGCAAAAAAGAGGGCATCCTCGAAGACCGTCAGTTCATGCGGGTTGCTGTTGACGGGTATCGGGGGCAGGGGGGGGAGGTCACGTTCGATGCCGATATTCCTGACCATGACGGTGCCTTTCTCGCTGCCGTCAGTCTTCCACAGTTCAACACCCCGGCCGTAGCCCAGATAATCGATATCGTTGGCGACAAAAAAGAGTACACCCTTGAAGACCGTCAGCTCCCGGGGGGTGCCGCTGACAGGGGTCGGTGACGGCAGGGGAAAAAGGTCTTCCTCGATGCCGATGTTCCTGACCATGACGGTGCCTTTCTCGGTGCCATCGGTCTTCCAGAGCTCGACCCCGTGTTCGCCGTCGTCCGCCGAAAAGTAGAGTTCATTGTTGTAGAGGGTGTAATGCGTCGGATTGCTGTTCCCGGAAGGGTTGATGTCCTTGATCGAGTAAGTGCCGTCGGTGGTGCCGTCGGTGATCCATGGCTCGCAGCCGGAGGGGCCGCAGGCGGAAAACACGGTCCGGTGCCCCAGGGCCGTAAATTGCTGCACCTGGCTCTTTTCAGAGCTGTTGATGATTTTCACCGTCTGAAGTGAGCCTTGCTCGATTTTAAACAAGCCGCTTCCGGAGATAGCGTTGTCGCTGTGGGTGTTGTCACCGTAAAACAACTGGTCGTTGGGCGGGGCTTGACCATCACCACCGTCCCCGCCGCAGCCTGCCAAGTTCAAGAGTAGGGCCAGCATCATGGGGGCCATCATTACCAGTACGGAGCGTCGTCTGTTCATGCAGGCCTCCCTTGCAACCGGCTGGTAGAGCACGCAGGCAGTTTTGTTTAGACCTTGTATAAGTACTAGCATACCCGCCATAAAAGGCAATCTCTTGGGGCTTGCGACAGGCGCCGGGACGACAACCGCAACTTTGAACCGAGGCCAGTGATACGGGGCCCTGCCGACAGGTGCTCGAGTCGGCCCGCCGGGCTTACCAGCCATCACTCGTCCAGCATGCTGATGTCGGAGTCCCCGACATTGGAGCGACCCTCAGTTGCAACCCGCCCCACGGCCACCAGCCTCTGCTCCCAGTAAGAGTCGTCCAGACTGGCGTAAGAGACCCCCTTGCCGGAGGAGGGGGCATGGATGAATTGCTGATGACCGGCGTAGATGCCGACATGGGACACCTTGCTGGCCGAAATGGCGAAGAAGACCAGGTCGCCAGGTTGCCGCTCCTGCGGGTTGACCAGTTGGCTGCTGCGGAAGATGTCCCGGGAGGTGCGCGGCAGGGTCACGCCGGCACGGCTGAAGGCGTAGTGGATCAGGCCGCTGCAGTCGAACCCTTGTGGGTCAGAGCCCCCGTAGCGGTAGGCGACGCCGAGCATTTTCCGCGCCTCCTCGAGCGCGATCAAACCCGCACCTGTCGCTGGAGGCACCATGCTTTCAGAGGGATTCGGGCCGATTGTGCTCAGAGCCGCTGGCGGTTCCGGATGTGGCGTGCCGGCACATGCGGTCGTCAATGCGACCAGCAGAATCATCAGGAGCCTTCTGGCTGAATTTTGCGCGGCAGGAGCCATAAAAAGTCCTTCCCGGGTGTCGGGGAGTGTCTTTGATATCGATAGTCAGAAACCAAGCAAAGATTGTTCCAAGAGCAGGGACCTCCCCCTGCATCGATCGGGGATTGCCCTTTGCCACCAGCACGTAATTGAGGTATCTTGCTCGGAACAATTTTACCTAAGGAACCGAGCCCGAATGAAACAGACCTTGCAGACCATTCACCTCCATGACTACCGGCCGCCGGCCTTCCTGGTCGACGCCGTTGACCTTTATGTTGAACTCGATCCGAAACGCACCCGGGTCAGAGCCCGCTTGCAGGTTCGGGCCAACCCGGATACCCCTGGCCGTCCGGCGGCTCTACGCCTCGACGGCCGGCAGTTGGAGCTGCTGGACATCAAACTCGACAGCCGCAAACTGACTGCCAGCGAATATACCGTGGACAGTGAAGGACTGACGATCCCCGGCGTTCCCGAACGGTTTACCCTGGAGACACTGGTGGTCATCGATCCCGATGCCAACACCGCCCTGGAGGGCCTTTACCGGGCCAGCGGCATATTTTGCACCCAGTGCGAAGCCCAGGGCTTCCGCAAGATCACCTATTATCCAGACCGCCCCGATGTCATGGCCCGCTACACCACGACCCTGGTCGGGAATCGTGAAAGCACGCCGGTCCTGCTGGCCAACGGCAACCTGACCGACAGCGGAGTGCTCGACGGCGACCGGCACTTTGCCGTTTTTGACGATCCATTTCCGAAGCCGAGCTATCTGTTCGCGATGGTGGCGGGTCGGCTCACGGTGATCGAAGACCGGTTTATCACCATGTCCGGGCGCACGGTTGGACTGCAGATCTTCGTTGAGGAACGCAACCGCTACAAGTGCGACCATGCCATGCTCTCCCTCATAAACTCCATGCGCTGGGACGAGGAGACTTACGGGCTCGAATATGATCTCGATGAATACAAGATCGTCGCGGTGGATGACTTCAACATGGGAGCGATGGAGAACAAAGGGTTGAACGTCTTCAACTCCAAGTACGTGCTCGCGCGCCCCGAGACGGCTACGGATGCCGACTACCAGGGGATCGAGGGGGTCATCGCCCATGAGTATTTCCACAACTGGACCGGCAACCGGGTCACCTGCCGCGACTGGTTCCAGCTCAGCCTCAAGGAGGGGCTGACGGTGTTCCGCGACCAGGAGTTCTCCGCCGACATGGGGTCGCGCGCGGTCAAGCGCATCTCCGATGTGCGCCTGCTGCGCAGCGCTCAGTTTCCAGAGGACTCCGGACCGATGGCCCACCCGGTGCGCCCTGAATCCTACATCGAGATCAACAACTTCTACACCTCCACGGTCTACAACAAGGGGGCCGAGGTCATCCGCATGTACCAGACCCTGCTCGGTGTGGAAGGCTTCCAGCGCGGGCTGCAGCTCTACTTCGAGCGGCACGACGGCCAGGCGGTGACCACGGATGATTTCCTGGCGGCCATGGCCGACGCCAACGACGCCGACTTGAGCCAGTTCCGGCGCTGGTACCGCCAGGCGGGAACCCCCCGGCTCGATATCCGGGGGGTCTATGACGAGGCGGCCGGGGAATTCCGGCTGCAGGTGCGCCAGTCCTGCCCGGACACCCCGGGGCAGTCCGGCAAGCAGCCTTTCCTGATCCCGCTGCATATCGGCCTGCTCGGCCCCGATGGCCATGACCTGCCCATGCAGCTGGCCGGCGAAGACACTCCGCAGGGAGCGTCGCGGATCTTCAAGATGACGTCCGCAGAGCAGGAGTTGGTCTTTGTCAATCTCCCGGCTGTACCGGTCCCCTCCCTGTTGCGCGATTTTTCGGCGCCGGTCAAGGTTCGTTACCCGTACAGCCGCCGCGAGCTGGCCTTCCTGTTCGCTAACGACGGCGATGCGTTCAACCGCTGGGAAGCCGGGCAGCGCCTGGCGACCGAAGTCCTCATGGAAATGGTTGCGGAGATCCAGGCCGGCCGCCCGGGCCATATCCCGGCCGATTTCCTGGCCGCTTTCCGCGCTGCCCTGACCGACCGTGCCGCTGATCCCGCCCTGTTGGCTCTGGCACTGACCCTGCCCGGAGAAATGGAGCTGGCGGAGGCCATGGCGATCGCCGATCCGGGCGCCATACATGTCGCCCGCCAGGGGTTGCGCGCGGCCCTGGCAAAAGAGCTGAGGAACGAGTTCAGTACCGTTATGGCCGCCATGCAGGATGAGCAACTCTATTCGCTGGAACCGCGGGCCATCGGCCGGCGCAGCCTGAAGAATCTCTGCCTCGGCTACCTGAATCTGCTCGCAGAGCCTGGGATTCACCAGGCCTGTTTCGAACAGTTCATCGAGGCGGACAATATGACGGACCGCATGGCGGCGCTGACCTGCCTGGTGCACAACCACCTGCCGAAGTGGGATGAAGCACTGGCGGGCTTCTACCACCAGTTCCAGGACGACCCCCTGGTGGTTGACAAATGGTTCAGCCTGCAGGCGACCTCGCCTCGTCCCGAGACCCTGGTCAGGGTCGGGGAACTGATGGCACACCCGGCCTTCACCATGCGCAACCCCAACCGGGTGCGTGCCCTGATCGGGGCTTTTGCTCACGGCAACCCGGCTCTGTTCCACGATATGTCCGGCGATGGCTATGCTTTTGTCGCCGACCGCATCCTCGAACTGGATGCCCTCAACCCCCAGGTGGCGTCCAGGATGATCGCCCCTTTGAGCCGCTGGCGGCGCTACGACAGCGCTCGACAGACGCTGATGAAAGCCCAGCTGCACCGCATCCGCGGGGCCAAGACGCTGTCATCGGATGTCGGTGAAATCGTCCAGAAATCGTTAAGCTGACGAGCTGTGGGGCGCGACGACAAATGCGCGATTTTGTCCAGCGTGTCACACTTTGGCGTTTGGGAACAATTACATGCAAGATGAGCAATCTGTGATACGGAAGGTCCTGATCATCGGCTGTGGCGATGTCGGTGTGCGTACGGCCCGCCTGCTGCAGCAGGCCGGCGCGCAGGTCTGCGGTCTGGCGCGTTCCGAGGAAAGTGCCGGGCGTTTGCGTGCCTGCGGGATAGCCCCGATCATGGGTAATCTCGACGATGCGGCGTCGCTGGCGGATCTGGCGACAGCCGGGAGGCTGGTCTATTATCTGGCGCCGCCTCCCGGCGGTGGCCCGTTTGACAGTCGCATGCGCAATTTCTGCCAGGCCATCGGCGTGGCCCGGCTGCCGTCCAGGGTGGTCTATATGAGTACCAGCGGCGTGTATGGCGATTGCGGCGGCAATTGGGTTACCGAGGCAACGCCGGTCAATCCGCTGACCAGCCGGGCACAGCGACGGGTCGATGCCGAAACCACCCTGCAGGAGTGGGGTCGTTTGCACGGCGTTCCGGTCGTCATCCTCAGGGTGACCGGCATCTATGGTCCGGGCCGCCTGCCCCTGGCGAGGATTCAGCAGGGCCACCCGGTCCTGAGGGAAGAAGAGTCGCCGCCAACCAATCGCATCCATGCCGACGACCTGGCCATGGTCTGTCTTGCGGCGGCGCAGAGAGCCGCTGACGGGGCCATCTTCAACGTCAGCGACGGCCAGCCGGGCACCATGACCCAGTATTTCAACGCCATCTGCGATCTGCTTCACCTACCGCGCCTGCCCCAGGTCAGTATGGCCGAGGCACCACAGGTCATGAACCCGATGATGCTCTCTTACCTTACGGAGACCCGGCGCATGGACAATCGCAAGATGCTCGATCAACTGGGAATCACCTTGATGTACCCTGACCTCGATGCGGGGCTCAGGAATGTTGTGATTCAGCTGGACCAGCCGCATATGGGTTATTTTGGTTCAATTGGTCATTGAACCGAGGTAGCGCGAGACGCGAAAAAGAGTCAACCCAAAACAGAGGGATATCGAGATAGGGAGACAAAAGGTGTCTCCCTGCTTTCCGGAGGAAATCATGCGCAAAATTGCAGTCATCGGTGCCGGCATTTCCGGTTTGAGTACCGCCCATGCTATCGAACGTCTGGCTGGCGCGGCCGGGCTGGAGGTCGAGGTCACGGTCTTTGAGAAGGAAGGCCGGACCGGGGGCAAGATCTGGAGCATCAAGGAAGAGGGGTACCTCTGCGAGTGGGGACCGAACGGTTTCCTCGACAGCAAGCCGATGACCCTTGAACTGTGCGATCGGCTCGGCATCGGCGATCGGCTTGAAAGGTCTAACGACAACGCCCGCAAACGGTTCATCTACAGCGGTGGAATCCTCAACCGCCTGCCGGAAAACGGACCGATGTTTCTGCAGTCGAAGCTGATCAGCTGGCCGGGCAAAATCCGCCTGGCCCAGGAGTTCTTAAAACCTAGGCGCACCGACGGCGTCGACGAGACTCTGGCAGCATTTGCCCGGCGTCGGCTCGGTGGCGAGGCTCTCGACAAGCTGATCGGACCGATGGTCTCCGGGATCTTTGCCGGCAATCCTGAAACCATGAGCCTGAAGAGCTGCTTCCCGCGCATCCACGAACTGGAGCAGCTATACGGTGGCCTGCTCAAGGCGATGATCAAACTGGCCAAACAGAAGAAAGCCGAGGCCAAGGCCGGCAAGCAGGTGGCCAGCGCCGCCGGCCCTGGTGGCGTGCTGACCTCCTTTGTCGGCGGCATCCAGGAGCTGACTGACGCCACGGCTAAAAGCCTGCGCGGCACGGTGCAGGCCGGCCATGCCGTCACCGGCCTCAAGCCGGTCGAGGGCGGCTGGGAACTGCGCCTGGCCGACGGCTCGAATTTCGATGCCGAGCTGGTGGTTTCTGCGGCGCCCGCCCACGTCCTCAAGGAGCTCACCTGGTCACTGGACGGTGACCTCTCGAAACTGCTGGCCGATATCCCCTACGCGCCGATGAACGTTATCTGCTTCGGCTATGAACGGCCGAAGATCGCGCGCGACCTGGACGGCTTCGGCTACCTGATCCCCAAGAAGGAAGGCTGTCAGATCCTCGGCACCTTGTGGGATTCGAGTATCTTCCCTGAACGTGCTCCTGAAGGTCATGTCCTGCTGCGTTCCATGATGGGGGGCGCCACCAACCCTGAGGCCATTGAGCTGAGCGATGCCGAGGTCAAGACGCGGACCATGGCTGAACTCGAAAAGATCATGGGTATCCAAGCCGAACCCGATTTCGTACGCATTTTCCGCCACCAGCGCGCCATCCCTCAGTATATCGTCGGCCATGCCGAGCGGATGGTGGCGATCAACGAGCGGCTCAAGGCCCACCCAGGCCTGATTCTGACCGGAAACGCCTTTTACGGCATAGGACTCAATGATTGCGTGAACGCTGCCAACAAGGCCGGAGCAGAGGTTGTGGACTACCTGCAGAATATGTCCTGACCTGCGCCGATGGGCCGCCCTCTTTAAGGCTCCCCGTGGCCGGGCCGCAGATGGGAGAAGGGTCTGCTGAGCCTATTTTGCAGCAGATTTGCTGAGCCTCCGACACTCTTGGCCCCAGATTTGACAGCGGGGAGGCTCTTCTTCTGCAAGCAGAAGCCTTGCCGTGCATGCTTAACTTTCGTCTGTCCGGTTGTTCACATGACCGCCTCTCGCCCTGATCCATTTGCACTGGATTCACTATGGACCAATGCGCTCATCACACTCCCCTGTTCGTTTAGATTGATCACCCACCCCACGGCTGGTTCTCTTTCAGGAGTAATGACTTACTGTGCTTTCACGCAGCACTGTGCCCTAAATCGTCCATTTCGATGGTTCGCTGTCGTTTTTTACCAACAGATTGTCCAACGCAGGACAACTCTTGCTCAGTTAAAGCCTTTTTAATATTTTTTAATCCCTTGAAATCATATGTTTTTAATCCGCGGTGATATTGACTACGCCAATCTCGGCATTCAAATTGCTCTTAGCACGCTTATTCTAATCTGTCATTTTTTCTCATGATTTCTTCGGGAGATCCTGGATGCCAGGTCCAGCTGGCATCTTTCAACAAGGTCAGAGGATCGGTCAATACCATCTCAAACAAGGCTATCAGGTCAACTTAGTCCGACTTCTCCAGTGATGGACCGCTACCTCTCACCTGAAGGTGACACACCATGTCTGGTGAGCCAAAGGAGACAGAACATGCACAAAAGAAAACAACTTTACCTGCTGGCAATGATCATCCTGACGGCATTCCTGACCGCCTGTGGAGGCAGCGGCGGCAGTGGCGATGCGTCCACGAACGGCGTTAAATCTGGCCTTGCAGTCGATCCCTACATCTTCAATGCCCGGTTCGATGAACTGGATGCAGGTGGGAACATAATCCAAACCAGCAGCTATTCGGACAAGGAGGGTAAGTTCACTTTCTCCGACGCGCTCAGCGATGGCTCTGTTATTCAGATCAGAAATTCAGCAACCGCGCTACCGCAGCAGCAGGCTATGCATGGAGGGGAGCAATATACCGGCGTCATTAAACGCCAGTACTTCATCGGGGATCCGCTGCCAATTGTCGTTTCACCATTGACGACGCTGCTTGCTAATGGCATGTCAGCAACACAAATCATACAGATGATGGAAGATGCCGGATTAACAGGGCTTACTGAGAGCAGTCTTTACAGAGACCCGTTGGCCGTATTGATCAACAAGACCGGCAACATAACCGATGACGAGCTGGTTTTTCTCCAAGCAAACATGGCGGTCAACGCGTTCTTGGAGGCAATAAGGAATCCCGACTATGGCAGCATTTCGCTTGCCGACGACGCTAAGGTGCGCTTCAGTGATATCGCGGTCATGATCAAGGATAGCCTGAATCCGACTCTTTATCAGCAGATGGTCAGCGCTTTCGGCACCAGTTTCACGGTCGGAGACCTGGCCAATACTGTGGTTGTTGTCAACCATATCGTTGTCGGAAAAATTCAGGAAATGATTGCTTCGGGCGATCAAACGGTTCCTGCTTCAGCCATCAATCAGTTGAGGGCAGATGCCATGGCTGGAACGTTGCCTCCGGACCCAGGTACGCCGCCGTCCGGGGATCGGACCGGTGAACAGGTGTTCGACCAGGAATGTGCCATCTGCCACGCAATGGGCACGCACGACACCAGCAGCATTTACGGTGACCTGGCGGGACTGGGAACGAC
>JAHEDT010000111.1 GCA_024641085.1 Geobacteraceae bacterium
AAAGAGATGGCATATGGGCGGATTATGTGGTGGCCTCTACAAAGGGCGGCGTCTTCCCACTGAATAAATCGGTCGGCCTGGAACAAGGGGCCATGTCGGTTATCAATCCGCTAACGGCCAGTGCTTTTCTGGAAATCACAAAAGATGGTAGGCACAAAGCCATCGCCCTCAATGCTGCGGCCAGCGCCCTCGGGCAAATGGTCAATCGCTTAGGGCGAAGTGAGGGGATTCAGGTTATCAACGTCGTTCGCCGAGATGCACAAGTGAAACTACTCAAAGCTCAAGGTGCAACTGTCGTCCTGAACAGCAGTGATGTGGATTTTGACAAACAGCTCCATGATGCCTGCCATCAGTATGACGTCCACCTTGCTTTTGATGCGGTTGCCGGACCGATGACGGGGCAACTGCTCAATGCACTGCCGGAAAACAGCACCGTAACGGTTTACAGCTGTCTTTCCCACAAAGCGCCACAAACCAACGTTGACCAGATCGTCTTTCAAGGCAAGACCATGACCGGATTCTGGCTGGGACCCTGGCTCAATTCTAATAAGAATTTGCTGCAAATCCTCATGCTTTGGCGGCGTTCTCAAAAACTGATCGGCACCGATCTCAAGAGCGAAATCCGGTCACGGTATCCGTTCCAGGAAGCCAGGAAAGCTGTCCAGGAATATACCAATCAAATGACGGGTGGGAAAATTCTGCTCAGACCAAATCAATAATTATCAGGGAGAAGAGGTAATGAATAGTCAAGAGGCTTATGAGAGAGCCCAAAAAAGAGTAGAAGCAAAGGTTGGATTTTATCGTCACCTGACAGTTTACATCGCTGTTTGCGTTTTGCTCATAATCATCAATTTCAGCACATCTACTGAATACCTTTGGTTCATATGGCCGCTTATGGGATGGGGCTTTGCTGTGCTGCTTCATGCTTTGAGAGTCTTCGCTTCTCCTGGGGAATCAGAGGTCAAAGAGCGGATGATTATGAAAGAAATGGAGAAAGAAGCCTTAAAGAAGCAATGATCGTGGAAAGACGATATCTACAGCAAGAGAAGTCAACTAACAGAGCAAGGAGAAAATCGGATGAATATCGCGATAGTCTATGACAGCAGTACGGGCACCACCGCCAAGGCGGCGGAGACGATGGGCAAGACAATGGAAGCACATGGCCACCAGTGTCGGGTCCAATCAATAGCTTTGGCCGATCCGGCCGACGTGTCGGAAGCCGATCTTATTTGCGTCGGGAGTTGGGTGAAGGGTTTGTTCATCATCCGGCAGCATCCTACAGAAGGAACGATGCAGTTCATTGAGCAGCTGGGAGACCTATCAGGCAAGAATGCCACTGTTTTTTGCACCTACAAGCTGGCCGTAGGCTCAGCGCTGCGTCAAATGGCGCAGGCGCTGGAGGGAAAAGGGGCGACCGTAGTAGAGCACTTCAAGTATCGCGGCCCCGAACCAAAAGACAAGTTCGCATTATTTGCCAGATCCTTGACTTAATTAACAGGGAGAATTGGGCAAGGAAAAGCAAATGAAGAACAAGACCCCAACTGGCAAACCCTCCGCATTTGAGGCTGTTTCGCAGTTTGTGGCGGCCCTGTCGGCGCAAGACATCGAAACCATGAAATCTCTGCATGCCAAGGATTACGTCGTGGATTGGGTTTACGGCGACGCTTTTGAGAATCCGCCCAGCTCGGCAGAAGAAAGCGCCGCGTTCTTCCCGGCCTGGTTCGCCGGTTTTGATGAGATAGATTACGACGTGAAGCGTACGATTGCCGCCGAGGAAGCGGTCGTCACAGAATGGGTCTTCACCGGCACGCACACAGGCCCATTAGGCCCGCCGGTTTTTGAGGAGCGGCTGGCGCCCACGGGGAGAACCATCCAGTTTCGGGGAGTGACCATATATGACGTGAGCGAGGGTCTCATTCAGCGGGAAACCATTTACATGGACCTGGCCACATTGCTCGTAGAACTGGGAGCCAGGGTATGAATTTGCCCCAGCGCCACGCCCACATGGGGGAAATCGTTCAGGCGACACAAGTGTCAACGTCCGGTTTAGAACCCCGCCGCGCTCGCATTATCATCGTCCTGTTGGCGCTTTGTATGGCCCTCCAGATGACCAGCTATGGTATGATCTTCCCCCTCTTTGCCAGAAAGATCGGCGATTTCGGCGACGGCGTGGCCGTCCTGGCGACAAGTCTGATGGCCTATTCGCTGGCAGGTATGATTGCGGCGCCGTTTATGGGGTCGCTGGCCGATCGTTTTGGCAGACGGCCGTTAATACTCGGTTCTTTTGCGATTTTCACCGCCGCCTTTACCGGCTATTACCTGGCGGCCGATTCATTGGTGTTCATTGTCATTCGCGGCTTGGCTGGGGCGCTGACGGCGGGTCTAGGCCCGGCAACGATGGGGCTTGTCGCCGATATCGCACCGGAGGATGAGCGCGCCCGCTGGATCGGCGTCATAGGCGGCGGCACATCGGCTGGGTTTATCATTGGACCGGTTGCCGGCGGCTTACTCTACGACCAGTGGGGATACGGCCCGCCCTTCCTGGCATCGATTGGCATGGCTCTGCTCACCCTCCTGGTCACATTTTTCGCCATCCCTGAAACCCACACCCGGGAGGAAAGGCGTAGAGAAACCCTCTACCAGAGGCGAGCCGCAAGCCTGGCGCCGAAGACGGGAACGGCCGTATCCTTTGCGGCTTCGCTGCCACATCCGCTGATGGCCTTTGGCACCCTACTCTTCATTAATCTAAGCATGATCTTCGCCTGGTTCTTCATCGATCCCCAACTGCCGTTCTACGTCTTTGACGAATTGGGGTGGTCAACGGCACAATTTGGCTCGGCGATCAGTTTCTATGGTTGGGCTGCGCTGTTTGGTAGTCTGGCGCTGGGGCAATCCAGTGATCGGTTGGGACGTAAACCGGTGCTCATCGTCGGCCTTGTTTTGCATGCTGCCCAGTATGTTGGACTGATGCTTTCCAATGTTTACTGGGTGATTGCTGCCGCTTTTATCATTGCCGGGTTGGGTGAAGCGCTGCTGACTCCGGCACTGAGCGCCGCCTACCTGGATATCACGCCAGAAGAACACCGTTCGCGGGCAATGGGCATCAAGGGGGCTGTCGGTTCGTTGGGCAGCTTATTGGCGCCGGCGCTGGTTATGGTCGTCATTGGTTTTGTTCCGCCGCAAAGCGTTTTTCTGATCTCTGCGGCATTGATCCTGTCTACGGCGCTGCTAGTGTTCATCGCTTTACGGCTGCCGGGCCGGACTGAAGGGGCTCGTGATTTGAACTGGCAGGTTTCTCAAGAGCGAATTATGGTTGCTCAATCCACTCTAAACAGCATGACCGTCAGCGCAGCCACGGCTCGTAAATTGAGGCTCCCAACTGCGAGATTTTGAGGGTCATATCGTTATCACGCCACGCTCCATCAACCGCCAATTGACAGCGGTCGACAAAACCAATTCAGTGGCGGACATGGTTTGACAGGACTGGACTAGAGCTACCCGCCAGACTCAGGAGCAGCGCTGCAGTATCGGTGTGCGGCCAAGCAGCTTGTCTCAGACAAAGCGCTTGCTCTTGAGCCGTTGGGGACAACATTTCAGTGGCTTGATCAGTTGTCAACGGGATCATTCCCGTCGATACACATCATTCGA
>JAHEDT010000024.1 GCA_024641085.1 Geobacteraceae bacterium
TTTCACAAAAAATGCAACACGAAACGCGACCAGGGACGTGCAACAGATTTTTAAAAGTTTTCTTTGACTGTGAATGCCTCGCACTTCTCCTTTGCAGCCTTTCTGCTAAGATGAAGAGGCGCCTGGTATGGAGCAAGATCGTCGAGACAACCTTCACCAAGCCTGACTTGCCGCGCTGCGCGTTGCGGTGGTTCGGCGGAAAATGACCGCAATATGATTAATGAGGTACCCAAGACACCGCTGCAGCGTGGCAGCATGGACCCCGACCCCATCAGGCAGTTTGTTCGTTGGTTCCAGGACGCTGAACACGCCGAGATCCCGCTGCCCAATGCGATGACCCTGGCCACTTCGAGCCGCCAGGGGAAGCCCGCGGCGCGCATGGTCCTGCTCAAGGGCGTCGATGAGCGAGGCTTCGTCTTTTACACAAACTATGAGAGCCGAAAGGCACAAGATTTAAGGGTAAATCCATTTGCCGCCCTGGTGTTTTGCTGGCTACCGTTGTCGCGCCAGGTCAGGATCGAAGGCGCCGTGGAGCCAGTGGAACGCGGCGAATCCGACCTGTATTTTGCCAGTCGACCCAGGGGTCATCAAATCGAAGCCCATGCCTCGTCGCAGAGCCAGGTCATCGAAGACCGATTGTTCCTGGAGCAGCAGTTTAAAGATGTGGCCGAGAAGTTCGCAGGCCAGTCCGTGCCGCGTCCACCGCATTGGGGAGGCTTCCGGGTGGTACCCGAAATGCTGGAATTTTGGCAGGAAGGGGACAACCGGCTCCACGACCGGCTGCGTTATCGGCGCGACAACGCCGGTCTCTGGGTGATAGAGCGCTTGGCTCCGTAATGCGTTGCCCTGATAGTATCTTGGCTGCCAAGGGGTGGCGCTGTCTCATGGATCTTGCGCAAAAATCCCTATAGCATGGGTTCAGTAGATCTTTGATCCGATGTGGAGGCTGCACGATTCTGACGGGAGGCCTGGTTTCACAGAATGGCGGTGTGAGTTTATGCGCAAAGGCCGGCCAAGCAGAACGGCATTAAAGGTCGCGCTGGCAATCATTTCCCTTGGGGCAAAGCCGGGAATGGAAAAGTTGCTGCCGCCCGGCATTGTCCAGGCGACGGCAGAGTTGCTCGTCGCTTCCGGTGCGGCGGGGAGAAGAACCGTACGTTGGGCCGGATCCAGGCTGGCGCTGTCTGTGTACGAGGCGTTCGACTGGATGCTGCCGGGCCAGTTTGAGGCCTTTGCCGGCAGAAAAGTCTTCTTTGAGCGTCAGGTTCGGGACGGTCTCGACGCAGGTGCCCGCCAGGTCCTCGTGCTCGGCGCCGGCTATGATACGCTTGGCTGGCGATTGGCCCCGGAATTCCCGAACGTCCGCTTCCTTGAAATTGACCATCCGGCCACAGCCCATCTTAAGGCAAAAGGCATTGCCGCAATGGGACGACCGGAGAATCTCTGCCTGATAGCGGAAGATCTCGGCAAGCGGCAACTTGTGGATTTGCTCAAGTCCAATGCAACCTGGAATCCGCACGCCCGAACGGTCATCCTCGCCGAAGGCCTTGTCATGTACCTGTCACCCGAAGCGGTCTCCAGCTTATTTTGTCAGTGCGCCGCACTGGTTGGGAGCGGCAGCCGGTTCGCCTTTAGCTATTTTGCGCGCGGTGCCGATGGACGGCCTGATGCGGGCCGATGGACGGGGTTGATGCTGTGGCTGCAAAAAGCTGTTGGCGAGCCATGGATCTGGAGTATTCGGCCTGAAGAGCTTGGCTCGTTCCTAGAGCGCGCGGGTTGGCGAATCGCCCCGGAGCTGGTGGAATTATCCGGCCTGCGTGGCGTTGAATTCTATGCTGTGGCGACCAACAGAGCTTATGAACGGTGACCAGGTTCATCGTGCTTAGGGACATAGTCTGAGGTCTGACGACCTCACGGTCAACTCCGTTCTTCTCGATAACGCCCTGGGTCAATGGGTGGCCTTGTCACCCCAGATGGTCCTTAAACGGTTATCTCGACCGCAGTTATAACGGTAGTAGTAGTATTGTATGGGGTTGTTCTTGGCATAGTCCTGGTGGACACTCTCGTCCCCCTTGATAGGATAGAAGGTCGCGGCCTCCAGGATCGGGGTGACCACTTTTTTGCCAGGAAACTGCGCAGCAACTCGCTTTTTCGATTCCTCGGCAATTCTTCGTTCTTCTGCATTGGCAACAAAGATGGCACTTAAATAGCTGTGCCCTCGATCGCAGAACTGCCCGCCATCGTCAAATGGATCGATATTCACCCAGTAATGGTCGAGCACCTGCTGGTAACTGACCACTTTAGGGTCATAGGTGATTTCGACCGCTTCGTAGTGCCCATCGTGGTTGCCGTAGTAGGTTGGATCTTTCAGCGTGCCGCCGGTAAAGCCGGAGACCACGTCGGTGACCCCCTCGAGTTTTCCAAAGTCCGACTCCATGCACCAGAAGCAGCCACCGGCCAGGACCGTTTTGTCGGCCAGGGCATGCCCGGAACCAAAGATCAGCATGGAGAACAGGATCAGGATCAGTTTGCTAGTCATATAAACTCCTTCGAAGTCTCTGGAGACTCAGGATAGTTAAGCGTTAAATCCCTGGCGTTCACGCCGGGAGGCCATGACGCGTCGATCACTTGAACAACGTCGCGTATTCGGCGTAGCCTTCTTTAACCAGGTCGACCTTGGGAATGAAGCGCAAGGCAGCAGAATTCATGCAGTAGCGCAAACCGGTCGGCGCCGGGCCGTCCGGAAACACATGACCAAGATGCGCGTCGGCCTGCTTGCTGCGGATTTCGGTGCGTACCGAGAAAAGGCCGCGGTCTTGTTTCTCGACGATTTCGTCAGGATTCAGCGGCCTGGTGAAACTCGGCCAGCCGGTCCCCGATTCATACTTGTCGATCGAACTGAACAGCGGTGCGCCGGAGATGATGTCGACGTAGATCCCCGGCTCGTGGTTGTCCCAGTAGGGATTGTTGAACGGAGGCTCGGTGCCGTTCTTCCGGGTGACCTTGTACTGGAGAGGAGTCAGCCGGTTGCGGAGTTCAGTATCACTCGGGATCATGGCCTGGGTCCTTTTCATGGTGTTTCCCTGCATGTTCATATCGTTTTGCTTCATCATATCATCCGTTTCCATTTTCATGCCACCGTGCTGCATCGATTGCGATGTGGCCATGTCGCCGGTCTTGGTCGTAGTGTCGTCCATCTCCATGCTCTGCGCCTGGAGGGCTCCGAGCAAGACCAGGGTTGCGCTGATCATGACGCTTGTCATGGTTTTCATAGTGTCCTCCATCTTTTGTGTTTCAGTCGCTTCATGTCCGATTGGGTCGTTGCATGGTTGAAGCCTACCGGAACTGTTTAAAGGACGTTTAACGGAGGTGTAAAGTTTTGGTAAAGATTGGCGCCAGGGACACTATGGGTTGTTTCCCGTAGGGAGATACGTGGGGGAGCCCGAGATGATTTGTTCACCTTTTGAGACGCAACGCGCCTCGTTATCTCGGCTTTCAGGTGAAGGCATCACTAAACGATTTGACTTTTCTGTTGGACAACCAGTTGCTCAATCTGCCCATGGTCTGCCTGCCTGGATACGGTCGGTTGTGTCGCCGCCTGGATCGTCTTCCTGACATGTCATTGTACCAGAATCCGCTAAACGTTTGGTTTCTGCCCGCACAACAAGCAACCCTGCTTATTTTTTAATCAACTGCGGCCATGCATCCCTCCTAACCTGCTATTATCTTTAAATTCATATCTGGCACGCTGGTTGCTCTGTAAGAAAGTTGGCACTGAAGCCAAAGCTGTCTCGGAGGATCAAAGATGACCCGACTTCTCAAACTGCTGGCCCTGCCGTTGGCCTTTTTCCTGCTCACCTCAACCGCGCTGGCGGCCGAAGGCCTGGACACCGGGGATACCGCCTGGATGCTGGTTTCGTCGGCCCTGGTCCTGGTCATGCTCCCCGGACTCGCGCTCTTCTACGGCGGCATGGTCCGTTCGAAGAACGTGCTGTCGACCAGCATGCACACCTTTGCGGCCATGGCGATCATCGGCGTCCAGTGGATCGCCTTCGGCTACAGCCTCGCCTTCGGCGGGTCCGGGGCCCTGATTGGCGGCCTCGACCACCTGTTCCTCAACGGGATCACCCCGGATAGCCTGACCGGGACGATCCCCACCTACGTGTTCGTGATGTTTCAGGGAATGTTCGCCATCATCACCCCGGCCCTGATCTCCGGAGCGGTGGCCGAGCGCATGAAGTTTTCCACCTACTGTGTCTTCATCCTGCTCTGGGCGACCCTGGTCTACGATCCGCTGTGCCACTGGGTGTGGGGCCCCGGCGGTTGGCTGGCGGCCCTGGGCGCGCTCGACTTCGCCGGCGGCACGGTCGTTCATCTCTCCTCGGGGATCAGCGCCCTGATGATCGCCTTGCTGCTCGGTAAGCGTATCGGCTATCCGATGGAACGCATGACACCGCACAACCTGCCGATGACCCTGCTCGGCGCCGGCCTGCTGTGGTTCGGCTGGTTCGGCTTCAATGCCGGTAGCGCCCTGAGCTCGGGCGGAAGCGCGGCGCTGGCGTTTGCTACCACTCAGACCGCGGCGGCCGCCGGGGCCCTGTCGTGGATGATGATTGAATGGTTCCACGCCGGCAAACCAAGTGCTCTGGGCGCAGCCTCGGGGATCATCGCCGGACTCGTGGTCATCACGCCCGCCGCCGGCTTCGTGACTCCCGGCTGGGCGCTGCTGATGGGCATTTCCGCCGGACCGGTCTGCTACTTTGGCGTGATCATGAAGCACCGTTTTGGCTACGACGACTCCCTGGACGCCTTCGGCATTCACGGCATGGGGGGCGCATGGGGCGCCGTCGCTACCGGGATCTTCGCCACCGTCGGGGCCACCGGCCTGATCAGCGGCAACCTGCATCAACTCGGGGTCCAGCTGCTTGGCGTAGTCGCCGCCGGGGCGTATGCGGTGGTCGTCACCCTGGGGCTGCTCTTTATCCTCGGCAAGACCATGGGCCTGCGCGTCGAAAAAGACGACGAACGGAGAGGCCTCGACCAGTCGTCCCACTCGGAATCCGGCTACAACTACTGATCCATCAGCGAATACATCTGAAGGGGGTCAGGTCTACACATTTCACATTTTTTGCATTTGATGCATTTTTTGTGAAATGTGTAGACCTGACCCCTTTTAACTATTCCCGGACTTCGGTTGTCTGTTTGATAATATGAAATATTGCCATGTCGCGGGGCGGTTTGCAGGATGGCGAGATTGTATTTGCTGGTTGGGTGCTGTGATGCCTGATTTTGTTGTTTGTGCAGTCGTTGCAAATGTTTGCTTGCCTCAATCCTGCACACGGTGCACTCTAGTTAACATCCACGGTTATCTTACCCGGTACGCCTTAAACAAAAACAGCCATAACGGGATTACTGATGGAATCTATTGTAGGCGTTTTAATTGGCATCCTTATTGGTATTGTGGCATTGGCAAGGGCCACTTCCGCGCATGTTAAAATCCATCGACTGAACAGAATTATTGACGACCTGTCAAGTCAGCTGCGTGCAGAAAAAGAGGCCACAGCCAGGCAACGGCATGCCACACCCGTTTCGCAGCAGGACGCCAGTGAACGCACGACAACTGAACAGGAGCCGGAAGAACTGAACTTCAGCTTCTCTCAACCCGGGCAAGGACGTGAAGGAGATGCTGCTGAGCACTTTGGACCCCCTCTGGCCGGTGAATTTCCAGGATTTAACCCCCTTAATTTTGTTGAACAGTTTAAAGCTCGATGGATGGTCTGGCTGGGCGGCCTCTGTATCAGCCTGGCGGGGGTTTTCCTGGTTAAATATTCAATAGATCAGGGATACCTCGGCCCACTCGCCAGGGTAACTCTGGGGCTTGTGACCGGCATCGTTCTGCATATTGCTGCCGAATGGTGGCGAAGTAGAAACTCCGAACGCTACGGTTCGATTGCTGCCCTGGCCGGAGGCGCGAGCATCACCCTGTTCGCCGCCCTGCTTGCGGCCCTCCACCTCTATCACCTCTGGCCGCCGATAGTCGTCTTCGTTTGCCTGGCAGCGGTTTCCATCGCAACAATGTGGTTGGCACTGCTTCATGGTCCGATACTTGCCATCCTGGGGATACTAGGCGCTTACCTTGTCCCGGTTCTGGTCGACACCGGCAGCCAGAACATCAATGGTGCACTCCTCTACAGCCTGATTATTTCAGCATCAGCTTTCTTGTTGATGCGCTGGGTTTATCGCAGCTGGCTCTGGTGGGGGACCATGGCCGGAGGCCTTTTCTGGTTTTCTATTGCGGTCTTGCAAAACCAGGCGGGGAGCTGGGTCGCGATTTACCTTACTATCTTCGGCTATCTGATGCTTGCCTTGCAGGGAGGAGATTTCCTCCTGCAAACTGCGACAGCAAGGGCTGCAGGAGCACGGTTCTTTCGCGGTAAAGATATCAGTTTCCTGACCGATCACCGGTCCCTGAGCCTGCTGATACTGATCGCTGCTCAATGTTACGTGATGATTTC
Source organism: Geobacteraceae bacterium (assembly GCA_024641085.1). Taxonomy (GTDB): domain Bacteria; phylum Desulfobacterota; class Desulfuromonadia; order Desulfuromonadales; family BM103; genus JAHEDT01. The sequence goes on from JAHEDT010000024.1 coordinate 6,516, forward strand.
CAACCCTGACTGGCCTGAGGGAATCATGCAGTGGCTGCCGCTGGCTGTTCTGGTCCTGGTGTCCTCTCGCCACAATCAAAATCACGAGATTCTCCCGTGGTTGGCACTGCTTGGTTATGCTGCCGCCATCATCGTCGCGGTCTCCCAGCAAAGCAATGCCTGGACTCGAGAGGCCTTCCAGGATGCCAACCAGCCTGCGTTCATGCTGCTTTTGCTGGCCATTGCCTTGACCTTTTCAGCGTTCTCTTTCTGGAATCGAAAGAAGGTCGCCAGTGCCAATCTGAATGCCTCCCTGACATGGTTGGCCCCCGTTGTCTGCATGGCAGTTATTTACCTCTGTCAGAAGGAAATCCGCGGGGACCTTTCCTGGGGCCTCGGAGTTTTGCTGTTGGGAGCGATCTATGCGGTAGTTGCCGCGCAGGAAATGCAAAAGGGCAGGAAAGGCCAGAATACAGCCTGGCTGATCATTGCGACCCATGCCGCTTATTCCATGGCGGCTACGATCATGTTCTCTCAGGCATCATTGACCCTTGCTCTTGCTCTCCAGGTTGTTTCTCTGGTCTGGATCAGTCAACGATTCGCGCTTTCGCATATTGATTATGTGATCAAGGCGGTTGTCGCTGTCGTTGTCATGCGCTTGACACTGAATCCCTGGTTATTCACATATCCGGATGAAGTCCACTGGTCGCTCTGGACATATGGGGGCAGCTTTGCCGCCGTTGCCACTGGAGCCTGGCTTTGCACGTCGAAAACCAACCTTCGGCCATGGCTGGAAGGTGCCGCAATCCATTTGCTGATTCTCTTTCTGAATACCGAGTTGCGTTACTGGTTCTACGATGGACAAGTCTTTGCTTACCAATATTCCTTCAACGAGGCCGCAATCAACACCAACCTCTGGGCGGCGATGGCGATGATTTACCTGCGTCGCAGCTACGTCGCGTTTTCGGCGCGGAAGGTCTATGAAATAGCGGCTTACGTCCTCATGTTTATGGCCGTACTAAACTTCGTGCGATTGCTTACCCTGGGCAACCCCCTGTTCGGTCATCAGGTTGTCAGCAGTCGCCCCATCTGGAACGGCCTGCTGGTCGCCTACGGCCTGCCGGTGCTGATGTGGTTGGTCTCCTCGAGGTATTTTGTCGAAAACTTCCGTAAAGGGTTTCAGCTCTTTGCCGTCTTCAGCTTCTGGTTTTTTGTTTCTGTCGAAATTCGCCATTTATGGCAGGGTGGTGAAAACCTACGTCTGACGATGCCTGTCAGTGACGGCGAGCTTTACTCTTATTCCTTAGCCTGGCTGTTAATCGGTGTTGCCGCGTTCGTTTTCGGTATTGTCCGGCAGCACAAAAATAGCTATCAGGCGGGGCTGGCTCTATTGGGATTGGTCATCGCCAAAATCTTTATCTTAGACATGGCTGACTTGCAGGGGATTCTAAGGGTCCTTTCGTTTATGGGCCTCGGCCTCTGCTTGCTGGGGCTTGCATTCCTGCATCAGTACTTAGAAAGACATCGGGAGGCGGGCGGGGAAAAGGCAGCTGGTGAGCCATAACACGATACAGGAGGACATAAGTCGTGGACGCCTCCACGGAAGGGTCTCTAACCTCACCATCAGGCGGCACCAATGATGGTGAAGGTTTTCCGTGCCTTGCCGCTGCCGGTCTGAATCTCGTCCCCACAGAGCTTGCCCAGCAGAGCGCGTCCCAGGGGGGACTCCGGCGTGATGACGACGTACTCCGCACCCCCTGCGCTCAATTTCAAGCCGCCTGCATCAGGCCCCAGGAAGATCTGCCGGCAGCTGCCGTCATCGGCCTCGAGGATCACCGCCGCGGTCAAGCGGATCGGAGTGCTATCGTCGAAAGGGCGCAGGGCCAGATTCCGGTAGCTGTCCAGGGCGCGGCGGATTTCCTGGGCGCGGTTGGCCTGCCCCTGGGCGATGTAGGAGGCTTCCAGGCCGGTGGTGTCATACTTGTTGTCGGGAAGACACTCTTCGTGCGTGGCCGCGGCGTGGGCGGCCTTGGCCGCCTCGGTCAGGACAGCGAGGTCGCTGGTCAGGGTCGTGATGATTTTCTGGAGGAGCGCTTGCTTGTTCATGGAGAAAGCTTCTCACAAGGTAGCCGCCGGAGACAAGAACGGCACACTCAAAAAGATCGGTCTTTTTTGTAAACTCCCGGGCTAACCGGTCGACGACCGGTTGCAGAATAGCTATGATACGAAGGTTGAAGGTCTGGAGAAAGATCTTGTGATTCGGCAATTCCACTGAACAGGAGAAACCAGCATGAAAGTTCTGGCATTCAACGGCAGCCCGAAGGCCGCAGGCAACACCTACCATGCCCTGACAATGGTGACTGCCGAGCTTGAAAAAGAGGGGATCGAAACGGAAATCATCCATGTGGGAAATCAAGTCGTCCGCAGCTGTGTGGCCTGCAACCAGTGCCGTACACACCGCAATGAACAGTGCGTACAGACTGGTGACGAAGTCAACGAATGGATTCAGCGAATGAAACACGCGGACGGCATCCTGCTGGGCTCCCCGGTGCATTACGCGGCCATGGGAGCCACCATGAAAGCGTTTCTGGACCGGGCCTTTTACGTCAGCGGCGCCAACGGCGGCATGCTGCGCCACAAGGTCGGCGCCGCGGTGGTCGCGGTGCGGCGTTCGGGCGGTCTGCCAGCCTTCACCCAGCTGAACAATTTTCTCTGCTATGCCGAGATGCTGATGCCGACCTCCAACTACTGGAACGTGATCCATGGCACCGGCCCGGGCGAGGCGACCCAGGACCTGGAGGGCGTGCAGATCATGCGGATTCTCGGCAAGAACATGGCCTATTTGATGAAACTGGTCGAACATGGCAAGGGCAAGATCATTCCACCGGGACCGGAAACCAAGGCCTACATGCCCTTTATCCACTGAAGGTGCAGCGCGTGGCGTGAGGTGTGAAAAAACTTTTAAACGCTTTGTCTTTTTGGTCCTATAACCCAAAAGAAGGTGATGCCTGACACGAAGACACCCAAAGGACATGTTCAGCTAAGAACGATTTATCTGCTCGATCACAGGTGTCGCTTGTTAAGCAGCACCTGTGGGTAGTGTCTTGGTGACTTAGTGGCTAACCTTTGTTTCATTTATAAGTCCGTTTCTTCTGACTGTTCTCACCTCTCACACCTCACTTCTTACGTTAATGTCCATGAAAAGCACTTTCACCAAGCCGGACCAGCCGCAATTTGCGGCGTATGACTGACCCGCTTGCGAGCCCTGCCTGTACGGTATCGAGCTACACTTCTGATGGGCTCCCGGAGTTGTCAGCCCTGTTTTTAATCCGCGTGTTGATTTGCACTTCGCATGAGGAGTTCTATACTTGCTCTCAAACTCGCAACCAAGCATCACAAGGAGCAGAATCAATGATCAAAGCATACGCAGCGTTTGCAGCCGGTGGAGAACTCAAACCTTTCGAATATGATCCGGGGCCCCTGCGCCCCCAGGACGTCGAGATCAACGTCGCGGCCTGCGGCATTTGTCACAGCGACCTGAGCATGCTCGACAACGACTGGGGAATGACCACGTATCCCTTCGTCCCCGGCCACGAAGTGGTCGGGACCATCGCCAGCGTCGGGGGACAGGTAAGTCACCTGAAAGTCGGCGACAAGGTCGGCCTGGGCTGGCACTCCGGCTACTGCATGACCTGTTCGACCTGCCTGGAGGGCGACCATAACCTGTGCGCCGGCGCCGAAGGGGTTATGCTGGGCCGTCATGGGGGCTTCGCCGACAAGGTCCGGGCGCAGGCGGCCAGCGTGATCGCCCTGCCGGAGGGGCTGGATTTGGCGACCGCCGGTCCGTTGTTCTGCGGCGGTATCACGGTGTTCAACCCCCTGGTGCAATTCGGCATCAAGCCGACGGACAAGGTCGGTGTGATCGGCATCGGCGGTCTGGGGCACATGGCCCTGCAATTTACGCGGGCCTGGGGCTGCGAAGTGACCGCCTTCACCTCGAATGCGGCCAAAAAACAGGAGGCCCTGGAGCTCGGGGCGCATCACAGCGTCGATTCATGCAGCCAGGCGGAGATCGAGGCGATGGGCGGTCAGCTCGACCTGCTGATTTCCACGGTCAACGTCAGTCTCGATTGGAATGCCTATCTCAACACCCTGAAGCCGAAAGGGCGCCTGCACTTCGTCGGCGCCACCCTTGAGCCGTTGGATATAGGTGTTTTTCCACTGATCATGGCGCAGCGCTCGGTTTCCGGTTCCCCGGTCGGCAGCCCGGCGACCATCGCCAAGATGCTGGCGTTTGCGGTTCAGCACGCGATCAAACCGGTGGTCGAGACGTACCGGTTCTACCAGGTCAACGATGCCCTTGAGCGACTCAGGAGCGGTCAGGCACGCTACCGGGTCGTGCTGGCCCAATAGGGAAGGGGGCCCTGTCGTGCAAGCTGCCGGCGTCAGTGCCCCCGGGCCCCAGGTTTGATGGTGCCAGTATGACTCTGCACGCATCACGACAACTTTCGGAGAGATCCCAATGAGAGGTCTTCTGCTCAGGTGGCTGATTCTGACCATTGCCATCATGGTCGCTGCTCATCTCTTCCCCGGCATCCAGGTCAGCGGTTTCGGCACCGCACTGTTTGCCGCCCTGGTCCTGGGGATTCTCAACGCGTTTTTCCGCCCGATCCTGTTCATCCTGACCCTGCCGATCAACCTGTTGACCCTGGGCCTGTTCACTTTTGTGATCAATGCCCTGCTGTTGATGATGACTTCGGGCCTGATTGGCGGCCTGATCGTCAACGGCTTCTGGTCCGCGCTGGTCGGTTCACTGATCATCAGCCTGGTGAGTTGGCTGCTCAGCTCGTTCATCAATGACCAGGGGCGGATTCAGTCCCTCGACATCGAACTGCGCAGTCGCGGTAAAGACCATTGGGAATAGCGATGGCACTCTTGGCGGACAAGTGCTGCACCGCATGCCGGGCGGGCGCCCCGCTGGCGACCCGGGGTGAGGTCGCCAAATACCTGCCGCAGCTTCCGGGCTGGCAGATCACGGTTGTTGCCGGCGTCGAGCGTCTTGAGAAAGCCTACCTGTTCAAAAACTTCGCCCAGGCTCTCCACTTTACCGAGCAGGTCGGGGCGATCGCCGAACAACACAACCATCACCCGGCCCTGTTGACGGAGTGGGGCCGAGTGACCGTGGCCTGGTGGACGCACAAGATCGCCGGGCTGCATGTCAACGACTTCATTATGGCGGCAAAAACTGACAGAGTTTCGGCATTAAACGCCAAATAGTTTACAAACTACTTTAATGTTAAAAAGGAGCTTCGATGCGATACCTGATGATTCTGTGCCTGTCCCTGGTCCTGGCCTCCTGCAGCCCCAAAGCGCCGCCGGTGCCGACCACCGAGGAAGCGATCAACCATGAAACCGAGCTGCTGGTCCGCGCCAGCCTCACCGACCGGCTCATGCAGGATACCGAAGCCTACTACCGCGACCAGGCCAGTTCGCTGCTGGTGGGGGCGGGGGCTACTGCGGCGGAGGCGCAAAGCGCTATTGATGCGGTACTGCCGCAACTGTTGGAGGGAGAGCAGCAGCGCCTGCTCGATGCGCTGGTGCCAATCTTCCGGCGCTATTACACCACCGTGGAGATTCATCAGCTGCTTTCCTTTTACCAGACCGAGGTGGCTCGCAAATCGATGCGGGTCAGTTCGCAGATCGCCGCCGAGAGCCAGGAGTTTGTGCGGCTCTGGAGCGAACACGTCAGTGCTGAGCTGGTGAAGCAGCTTGACGCCGGGATGAGCGGTAAACCGGCCAAGTAAAGCCGGGACATCTGCAAGGGGCCCTTGATATCAAGGGCCCCTTTTCCTTTCCGACCGGCGGCTCGCTTACCAGGCGCGCTTCGTACCCTGGGGGTCGATCAGGCAGCCGCTGTCTCTAATGCTCAAACCAAGCAGGACCTTCTTGACGCCCTGGGCGCTGGCTTCGACCGACAGCGGCGCCTCGGCCCCCCCCATGCGGGTGCGGACCCAGCCGGGGTGGAGCGCAACGCTGATGATGCCGCGATCGGCGAGGTCGACAGACAGACCTTTGGCCACCATGTGCACGGCGGCCTTCGATGTGCGATAGGCGTAATGGCCGCCGGAACTGTTTTCGGCGATGCTGCCCATGACACTGCCCACGGCGGCGATGATGCGCAGCCTGCTGCGGGCGACCATCTCGACGAAGGCTTCGCTGATCAGCATCGGGGCGATGCAGTTGACCTTGAAGGTTTCCAGCCAGGCGTCGGGGTCGGTTTCGCCGAAGCCCTGGTTTAGCGGGCCGCGGACACCGGCGTTGTTGACCAGGATGTCGATGGCTTCAGCCTTCAATTGTGTCGCCAGCTCGGCGATCTGCGCCCGGTCGGCGACCTCCAGCCGATGCATGCTGAGCCTGTCATGTTGCGCCGCCAGGGCCTGCAGTTCATCGCTCAGCTCCGGGCTGCGGCAGCAGGCGAGGACTCGCCAGTCGTCCCGGACGAAGCAACGGGCCAGTTCCAGGCCGATGCCACGGTTGGCGCCGGTGATCAATATTGTGGACATGCTGTGTTCTCCCTTTTCCCGAGAAAATGCTGGCAGCTGTCGCTGCGCCTCTGCTGCCGGCTTCTGCAAAAGTCTTAATCAGTCGCGCCTCACTCCACGCGGACTTTGCGCATCACCTTGCGTAGCAGGGCTGGCGAGAGCCGCTGCAGCAGCAGACCGATGCGCTCCCTGCCGCCGGGGAACACCTCGGCTCGGCCCCTGGCCATAGCGGCAATAATCTGCCCGGCACATTTGTCGGCGCTGATCGCCGCCGCCTGGGCCGGGTCCATCTTGCCGTGGAGGGTGCCGTCGCCGCGCAGGGCGTTGCGCGAGACATCGGTGTTGACGAAGCCGGGCGAGGCGACCAGCACCTGGATGCCGGCGGCGTGCACTTCGGCCCGCAGGGCATCCATGAAGCCTTGCAGGGCATGTTTAGCGGCGGCGTACCCGGAGCGCTGCGGCGAGGCGAACTTGCCCATCAGACTGCTCACCGCAACGATCTGACCGCCCCCCCGTACAAGCATGTCGGGCAGAACCTTTTTCGTTAAATCGACTGCCGCCAGGAAATTGACCTCCAGTAGCAGCCGGTAGACCTCCATCCGGGTTTCATTGACCCGGGCGCGCTGCGTCATTCCGGCGTTGTTGATCAGGATGTCCACCTCGCGCGGCATCTCCTGCAAACAGCCCCAGGCGGCCTCGATCGAGGCCGGGTCAGCAAGGTCCATACTCAGGCACAGGTGGGTCTCGGGTGTGCGGCAGTCCCGACGGACCGCTTCCAGCCGTGCGGTCGAGCGCGCGGAGAGGATCAGGCGGGCGCCGCGGGCGGCCAGGGCGCGAGCCAGGGCCGCACCGATCCCCGATGAGGCACCGGTAATCCAGACGGTCTTGCCGTTAAAGTCCTGCATGAACACTCGCCTTTCAGATATTGGGGCCGCACGCTCGGCGGTCCCGTACTCTTTACGGATAATCTGGCAAAAGAAGTGGTTCTATAACCAAAAGAAGATAATCTCTGCCATGAAGACACAAAGGCACCCAAAAGGACATTGATCCAAATTACAGTCTATTTATCAGGCCATGCATCGGTGTCGCTTGCTCAGCAATGGCAGTGATTGCTTCGTGTCTTGGTGACTTAGTGATTAACCTTTGATTTGTTTATAAATTCGAAAAAAGGGGCCACTGTGATTGAAGTGACCCTGAAGTTAGTGGTGAACGATGAATCTCAACGTCCTCGCCGCGGAGTTCACTCCTTGATCAAGCCGAGTAATTGCTCCCGCAGCGATTCGGTGTTGGCATGGCCGTGAGCATTGATCGCGTGCCGACCAGCCTCTTCGAGCAGTTCCTTTTCGCTGTCGGCGGAGAAGTAAGCGCCGCATTCCGGTCCGCCTGGAAAAGCATGCTCATGACATTCGATGTACTTGCGTCCCATGGCTTTCCTCCTGTCTCTGAAGGGCTCTTCGATAGCCGGGAGAAGAAAGATCAGGACCGTAGAGACTTCCAGCTGTCGAGAAAGCCGGTTATTAGATAATCATAATATGTCTTTATCGAAACACAAGGCCCGGCGTCGGTCTTCGGCTCCTGGCAAAATGCGCAGTGATGATCATGAAAAGGTGAGCTGCCGACAAGCAGCATTGACTATCAGGACCGCTCCAGCTTTTAACACCGAGGACTGGAGGGAAATAAAGGTCCTATCACCGAAAAAATGGTTTAACGCAGAGGCGCTAAGGAAAAGTTCATAAATCTTGAGTAAATATAAAGACCTTGACAGTGTTCTCCGCTTCTTTACGTCTTTGCGTTGAATGCTTGTTTGGGCTTTTTGCAACCAGCCGGCTATGTGGAGCGTTGTTTTTGCGCCCGTCAATGTCAATGCTTCAGGAGGAAGCCTCGCGGTGGCCCGCAAAGGCTTCAGGAACTGCAGGACAGCATCGAACAGCCGGCACGGTGCCTCGCCCATTCAGGGCGCTTTTGGGCAAATTCCTCGTGGCCAGGCTGATCGGCGTAGGGTTGCCGCATGACCTCCAACAGCTGTTTGATCAGGTCAAAGTCTCCGGTTTCGGCTCGATCGATCGCCATTTGCGCCAGGTAGTTGCGCAGTACGTATTTAGGGTTGACGGCGTTCATCCGCTGGCGGCGCTGTACGGTGTCGACTCCATCCCGGGCGACCCTTTGCAGGTAGCTGCGCAGCCAGGTGCAGATCTGGAGCTTGTGGGCCTCGGTCAGTCCCTCCGGCTGGTAGTAGGCATCGCACAGCGGGGCCAGCAAACGCTCGTCATCCTGACCCTCTAGAGGAGCCAGGTCGGCCAGCCTGCGGTAGAAAATCGTCATGTCGGTCTCCACCAGCCGCAGCACCTGGTCCAGATCGGTCGTCAACGTCAGGTCGGTGGCAGGTTCGAAGCTCTGCAGGCCGAGTTTCTGCGCCATCATTGACTGCCAGCCCTGCTTGTAACCGTCGCCATAGAGCTGCAGCGCCGCCTGCAGGGGCTCGACCTGCTCGATCAACGGGTAGATGGAATTCGCCAGCTGAGCGAGATTCCAGAGGGCAATCTGCGGCTGGTTGCCGAAGCGGTAACGCCGGCCCGCGGCATCCGTGGTGTTGGGCGTCCAGTCGGGGTTGTAATCCTCCAGCCAGCCGTAGGGGCCGTAGTCGATGGTCAAACCGAGGATCGACATGTTGTCGGTGTTCATCACGCCGTGGACAAAGCCGACGCGCATCCAGTGGACAATCAGCGTCGCGGTGCTGCGGCAGACCTCTTCGAACCACTGCAGGTAAACGGCTGCCGAGGGTTCGCCGAGGTGTGGAAATTCGGTGCGGATGGTGTAGTCGAGCAGGCGGCGCAACGTGTCGATGTCGCTGCGCGAATTGAAGATCTCGAAACTGCCGAAACGGGTGAAAGAGGGCGCGACCCGGCAAACTACGGCGCCGGGTTCCTGCTTCGGGTGGCCATCGTAGAACATGTCGCGAATAACCAGCTCGCCGGTCAGCAGCAGGCTCAAAGCCCGCGTGGTCGGAACCCCGAGATGGTACATCGCCTCGCTGCAGAGAAATTCGCGTACCGAGGAGCGCAGCACCGCCAGCCCGTCGCCGCGGCGCGAGTAGGGGGTGAGCCCCGCACCTTTGAGCTGCAGCGCCCAGCGCTGTCCGCGCCGGTTGACGATTTCACCCAGGTTGATTGCCCGTCCGTCTCCCAGTTGACCGGCCCAGTTGCCGAACTGGTGGCCGCCATAGCAGCAGGCGTAGGGGTCCATGCCGGGCAGCTGCTGGTTGCCGACGAAGACCTGGGCGAATTCTTCGCCGGTACAGGCCGCCGGCTCCAGGTCGAGCAGCGCGGCCACTTCCGGTGCGAAGCCAACCAGCTGGGGTGCGGCCACCGGCGTCGGCAGGACGCGCGTGTAACAGGCGCCGTGCACCTGGCGCACGCGATTGTCGAGATTCGGGTCGGCGGGCAGCTCACGGACAAAGGCGTTGTCAAATTTCAGTGCGGCGAGGGACGCATCAGTCTGCTGTTTGAGGAGATCGGTTTTCATTGGATGATTGTCGCACGGCTTTCATTTGCGGCGCAAGCGGACCGGCTTTGAGCGGAGTCCGGCAACTGCACGAATGCAATGGCGCGGCGCATGGCTAACAGGCACGGGGCACGGGACGCGAACTTTTACCGCGTCTTTCTCTTCTGCCTTGACGCTTCTCATTGAGAGTGATGGAACGGAGGTGTCGCGGCCCATTGACATTCTCGCCCGGTGTTCTAACGTTTACAGACACTCAGCGTTGTCGTTGGCGGCAACATGTCGGCAAAGGAGGATGCTGTGGCCCTTTCCGATCTTTCCCTGCCCGTACTGGTCATCATCTTCCTGGCAATCTTTGTCCTGATCGGAATTCACCCGGCCTTGCAGAGAACGGTGTCGAGAATCCGCGGGTTGATCCAGTCTGTCGTGCGGACCAAAGCGCCGATTTCCCCGGAGCTCGAAGACGTCCATGCGGAGATGTTCGTCGAGCAGCAAGGCTCGGAGCAGATGAATGATTTCGAAAATATCGTGCTGCGCCGGCTCGCCCAGGCCGGTGGCAAGACGCTGACCAGAAAGCAGTTGAATGCCTCCCTGCTGTTCGACCAGGCCAACCTGAACAAGACCCTCCAGTCGCTCAATCGCCGCGGACTGGTCCTTGTCAAGATCTCGAAGCTGCTCGGCCTGCGCTTTACCCTCTCCGATGACGGGCGCCGCTATGCTCTCGAACAGGGCTATCTTATGCAAATCCATGTGAACAAAGGGCCGCTGGGGTAACGGCCGCACCCGCCGTGGCCCACCTGGCTGTGCCGCTAACCACCGCCTTTCATGTATTTGAGGTTGAAATGTTTGATAAAGGCATTGATCTCCTCGACCGAACAATCGAAGAAACGCAAGGTCACTGGGGTTACCGGCATCTGCAATGACCGGCCGAGCTTGCGCGATCCTTCCTGACCGAGCTTGATTTCCGCCTTTTTGCCGTTGAGCTGGAACTTGATGGTGTCCTTTTTCTGATCGTAGGGGATGCCGTCCAGCAGGGCCGTCAGTTCACCATAGAACTCCTTGTGGGTGATCCCCATCTCTTTCCTGACGATTGCGGGCTGTTCTCTGACTGTTTGCATCGGAACTCTCCCTTGCATCGAGGGCGCTGCAACAAGCGTCAATGGCTTCAGCGCACAATTTCCGCCCCGGCAATCACACCCTGTAGCGACTTGAGCTGCGCCTTGGACAGTTGTCCGGTCAGGCCGAGATCGAACAGCCGCTGACTTCCGGCACTGATCGTCCCTCCCAGGTTGCGCTGCACCTGCTGCACCCTGCCGGCTGCATCCCTGATCTGGACGATCAGCACGACATTACGGATATCCCGCGGAGTCGGATTGCTGACCTCGGCGAGAATCCGCCCCTGGGCGTCCAGGCCGGTTCTGATGTCGATATATTTGCCGGGGTTGGCTTCTAGGTCCAGGTCCACCAGAGAACCGTAGGCCTGTTGGCCCACTGCGCCCTGGCCGCCCGCCACCTTGGCGTAGTACTCCTTGGCGTCATTCAGGCGCCCGGCTTTCTGAGCCAGCTTGCCGAGCAGCAAGTAGGCGTCACCGGTGGGCAGCAGCGCGATGCTGCGCTCCAGGTCGGCCTGTGCCTGGGCGGTCCTGTTCAGCTGCTCTTCCGCCTTGCCGCGCTGCAGGTAGTAGTTGAAGAAGTTTGGATTCAGGCTGATCGCTTTACCGTACTGGTTGATGGCTGGTTCCAGCCGCCGGTTTTTCTGGTCGACGTCACCCGCCAGGGCGTGGAAGTGGCCCTCCCTTGGTTCCAGGTCGATGGCTTGCTGGGCCAGGCGCCCGGCGCTGGCAAGATCCCCCTTGGCGAGCGCCTTGCGGCCCTCGTCATAGGCTTTGTAGGCCGGTTTGGTCTGTACCAGGTGGGCGATTTTGGCGCGGTAACGTTCGACCCCCAGATCGCCGCCCCTGGGCAGTTTCGCCACCTCCTTGATATTATTCTGCACACGCTCCTGGGATGGCGGATGGCTGGCAAACAGGCCGCTTATCCAATCCTGCTGTTTGCCTTCGGCGAGCCTGACAAAGGTCTGCTGCAGAGTGACCGCGGCCTGCGGGTCGTAACCGGCCCGCACCATGTACTGGATGCCGTAGTAGTCCGATTCGCGTTCGGCGTCGCGGCCGTATTTCTGGGTGATCAGCTGTGCGCCGAGGCCCGTGCCCATTTGGGCAAGGCTGGCATAACTGGTGCCCTCAGTGGCTATGGCGGCGCCCATGACGCCGGCCTGCAGCAGCATGCCGGTCGTCATGCTCTGGGCACCATGCCGGGCGGCGGCATGGACGATTTCGTGGCCAAGCACGGCGGCCAACTCGGCTTCGTTCTGGAGTTCAGTCAGCAGGCCGCGATTGATCGAGATCTTCCCGCCGGGCAGTGCCCAGGCGTTCGGAACGGAGCTGTTGAGCACCTTGAATTCGTAGGGGAGCTTGCGATCGCTGACCGCAGCCAGCTTCTGTCCCACCTGGTTCACATAGGCGGTCAGCTCGTGGTCTACCGCGTAATCCCCACCCTGGGACTGGCGTGCCGGGGCATACTGCTCGGCGCCGATGGCAAGTTCCTCTTGTTCACTGACCAGGCTTAACTCGTTTTTGCCAGTCACCGGGTTGACCGCACAGCCGGCAAGCAGGGCCAGCACCACACAAAGCAACAGTCGTCTCTGTATCATTGAGGATCCTTTTCACTCTGTTTGATAGTTACATTATGGTTGCTGATGACCGGGTCTTCAAGTCTTCCTGCAACTTTATTGTCAATACATTTAGTGAGCACTTGAAATGCAGGACAGGCTAAAGATTTTCAGTTATCCTCAAATGCGTTGATTCGTTTTGCAATTCTTTAGCAAGCATACGTCCGGAGCAAACCATGACCGCTGCAGCATCGTCCAAGTCCCTCGAGGCCTTCATCCCGTTTCGTCGCAGCGAGCTGATCGAACTATGCCTGGCCGACCGTCAGCTTGACGAACGTGCCGGTTTGCAGTTCCGGGAGTTCTGCGAGATCCTGGCAGCTTTCTACCATTTTCGAGCCCATGCCCAGCTGGAGCGCCTCAAGGAACATTATGCACCCTTCGATCCGGATGCCGAGACCCGGCCGTTGCAGTGCCCCTCCGCTGAGGAGCTGCCGCTGCTCGCGGCAAGCGTGGCCAGCGATTTTTCCCGGCTGCTGGCGATGGCGAATTACCGGCCTCTATCGCAGCAGGAGCTGGAACAGGCCTTTGAAGTGGTCTCCCTGATCCCGCTGCACACCAGGGTCGACTTCGATGATTTCGACCAGGTCCTGTTCTTCTACCGTGGGGAAGGGGAGGAAACGGTCTCCTTCCGCCGTTTCATGAAGCACAAAACCATGCGGGTCGACAACCTGCAACGGGTCGCCGTGCTCCTCAAGTTCCGCGATCAGGCCCACTTCACTGCAAAAGAACGGCGCCTGGAGGGCTTGGGATTTGTACCGGGCAGAATCTATCTCTACCTGTACAAGAACATCCCGCGCAACGATCTGGAACTGCTCTTTCCGAACGTCGAGGTCAGTATGAACTGGAAGGATCGCCTGATGCTCCTGGTGCCGGCACTGGGCGCGGCCATACCGCTGATCCTGAAAGTCCTGCCAAGCATGGGCCTGCTGGTGGCAGCGATCCTGCTGGTGACCATGGGGCCGGAGATTACCACTCGCTTCGGTTACCAGTCCGCCGGTACGAGCAGCCTTTACCCGTTGCTGGTGGCCCTGCTGTCGATCGGTGCGGCCCTGGGCGGCTTTGCGGCCCATCAGTACACCAAGTACAAGAGCAAGCGCTTGATGTTTCTGAAAAAAGTCACTGACACCCTGTTTTTCAAGAACCTGGTGAGCAACGAGGGGGTACTCTACAGCCTGACCGACGCCGCGGAAGAGGAACTCTGCAAGGAAGCAATCCTGGTCTATTATCATCTGCTGACCAGCACCGACCCGTTGGACCAGGGCCGCCTTGATCAACGGATCGAAAGCTGGATGCAGGACAGCTTCGGGGCCCGGATCGATTTCGATATCGACAAAACCGTGCAGAACCTCATGGACCTGCAGGCCGATCTCCCGTCAGAAAGAGGTCCACAGCCGCGCTCCCTGTTAACCCGGCGACCCGACGACACCCTGCAGGTCCTGCCGTTGGATGCGGCCAAGCAGCTGATCGATCATATCTGGGATCATGCCTTCGAGTATGCCAACCCCGCAGCCGCGGATTGAACCCGGGGCCTCAAAAGGGCGTCGTCCCCAGAGAGTCAACCTTCTCAACACCTAGAGCAGCTTTTTTACCGACTGTTTCACATTGCCCTAATCTATAGACCACAAAAGCCCTTGGCCTGCGATCAAGGATTTGCCTGTTGATCCATCTTCTCAGTCCAAGAAAAACCCTCTAACGAACTGCTGGTAAAGGGTTTTTTTAAAAAGAACCCATCTCTGTAGGGTTGGCAGAATATAATTGAAAGATAACTTGAATGGTATTGTTTTGGTGATAAAAATATGACTGTAGATCGTGAGTCTTTCCTTTTCAGCGGGGTCGGTCGAATTTCATTCTTGCAATGAGGCAGGACAAAAGTGGAGCCGGGGTGACAACTTCCTTGGCAAGCACCTGAATTGGCAATCAGTACGACCGTGAACCAGGGGACCGGATTCATCATCAGGTAGTCTCACACGATTCAATGGAGAATCATCATGTCGGACCACGGAAGATCCCGTTCGAGGCTGCTGGCCAGCCTACTCATCACGGTATTGGTAACCCTCACCACGGGTTGCTCGATGTTTCAAAAAGAGCACAAAAAGACCGGAATTTACGAAGGGACGCCCACTCCGATGGGGCAAGGGGCCGCCCGCTCTTTTGTTGTTCTCGATGCTGACGGAAGACCCGCGACTATTGGAATCTTGCTGCCCGAAGCGGCATTGGCTGGTCTGCCCGCCGAGGATCCCGTAAACTCGCATGGCTGGGAATATATCCTTCAACTGCCGCCGGAATCTGCGGGTATGGGATATAATCACATTGGCCTGGACTGGAACCCGCATGGGCATATTCCAGCGGGTGTCTACGACAAGCCACACATCGATTTCCACTTCTACCTCATTGATACCGAGGCTCGAAACAAAATCACTGCAGTCGGCGATGATCTGGCGCGAGCGCACAAGGCGCCACCGGTGGAGTTCATGCCTTCTGGCTATATCCTCCCCCCCGGCACCGAGGTGCCGAAGATGGGAGCACATGCCATAGATCCAACCGCCGATGAGTTTACCAAGAAGGCCTTCACGAAAACACTGATCTACGGTTTTTATGACGGTTCAATGATATTCGTGGAACCAATGATCACCAAGGCCTACCTGGAAACCAAGCCGGACGACCTCGTCCCGATTGCAGTCCCCAAACAATATCTTCGACACGGCTACTACCCAACTCAGTATGCCGTCAAGTACGATCAGGCTCACAGTGAGTATGTGATCTCCTTGACAGGGTTGGTGTTTCGCTAAGACGCACTTCTTTTGGTCGCTGTCAACATGAGTACAAAAGCCCCCGTTCCGAAGAGCGGGGGCTTTTTTCTTAGTGCGGCCTTTCCGGGGACGGTCTCTATCAGGCTGTCACTGATATCCAGGGATCAGGAATATGGCTTGAAAAAATCAGCTCTTAGCCCATCCGATTCAATCGACAAGAGGGTAGATTCCCCGCAGTTTGCTGCGCCATGTATTGATTGCCGTTTGGTCCCTGCCTTACAGAGGGAATCCCGTGCCCAGAATCGAGAATCCGGACAAAGCCCCGTCAGTCAGGTGGACCCGCGAGTTTATTCTGACTTCTGGATACTGAGTTCTGGAGACCCCGTGGCTTGCCGAGAGGCCATTCATTGATCAAAACGAATCAGATGACTCAGAATTTGCACACCCATCGTCTCCCTTGACAGAATCTGGTGATAACTCTAGGATGCCTCGCAAAATACAGTAAAAAAGGAGCCCATAATGTCCAGTTACGTAAAAATTCTCCTCATCTCTACCGTGGTTGTCCTGGTCGCGATGTCGGCCCAGGCGAAAAATTTCGGGGAGAACTTGATTCTAGATAAAAACACATCCATCTCTGAAATTTTGAAGAATGGTGATGCCTACGTCGGCAAGCGGGTGAAGGTTGAAGGGCTGATCGTCGATGTCTGTGCCAAGCGCGGTTGCTGGATGTACCTAGCCGGTCAGGGACCTTTTGAAAAGCTGCGTTTCAAAGTGATCGACGGCGAGATCGTCATCCCCATGGAGGCCCGGGGCAAACGCGCGGTGGCCGAAGGTGAGGTGCAAAAATTCGATTTGAGTCGTGAGCAGGTCATCGAGCAGCGCAAACATCATGCGGAAGAGACGGGACAGCCGTTCGATCCCGCCAGCGTGACGTCGGGCGAAACCTTTTACCAGCTTCGTGGCCTAGGTGTCGAAATCCCCGGGCTATAAAACTATACACCCATGAACTGGCGCAATTGGAATTTCCTCCTGCATCGTGACATCGGCTATGCGTGTATCGGGCTGACGCTCATTTATGCCTTGTCGGGGATCGCGGTCAATCACGTTCGAGACTGGAATCCCAACTATCGGGTCGAAAGAGTTGCCGCGCAGATCATGCCACGCCAGTTCTCCGGCGTTGTAACCGATGCCATGGTTCGTGGTATGTTGCAGGAACTTGGCGAAGAGAAGGTTCCAGAGAGTGTTTTTCAACCAGACCCGGAAACTCTCTGGGCCTTTATCGATGGCCGTCGCATCTCGATCCACTTCCCAAGTGGAACCGTTGAGCATGAGCGTTTTGATCGGCGCCCCTTCTGGTATCCCCTCAACTTCCTGCATCTCAACCATCCTAAGCAGGCCTGGACCTGGGTTGCCGACATCTATGCGGCCGCGCTGTTGGTCCTTGCCATCACCGGGTTCCTAATGCTGCCACGTGATTTGCGCCTACGGAAAAGGGCGCTGATTTTAACCGGCTTTGGAATTTTATTACCTGTGCTGGCCTTAGCCCTGTTTTACTGAACAGCTTAAAGTTTAGGAATAATTTACACTCTATTTTCAGGCTTATCCGTTTCAGCCATAACCTGAAAGACTCTTTGAAATGTTTATTATGGGGTCTAAAAAATTTCTGAACTGTTTCCACGTAAAGAGGAGCTCGTATAGAAAAACTAACAACTCATTGACAGAAATATAAAAACTCAAACACTTTTTTAAACAGTAAAATATCAAAATAAAATGAATTTTTTATTTATCTACTTGCATTCCACAGCATATTCGTTTAAATGACACTAATTTTTATTACAATCAATAAAGGAGAAAACCATGGCTAATCTACTTGAAATGGCAACAGACATTGTTGCTGCACATGCATCAAATACAACAATGACCAAAGAGGAACTTGTTGCAGAAATTGTTACTGTCTATCAAGCGCTCGAGGCTTTGGAAAAAGGGGAGGCTTTAGCGGCCGGAACAATAGCCGCTGAAGAAACTGGTCCAGCTGTCTCGAAACGTAAAGCCTTCGGTAAAGACCAGATCTTTTGTATGATCTGCGGTCAAGGCTTCAAGACACTGAGCCGGCATCTCAAGACCTCTCACGATATGAAGCCTGGTGAATACCGCAAACAGTTCGGTATTCCCAGGACTCAATCACTTGCCGCAAAGAACTATTCTGAGAGCAGAAGGCAGATGGCTATTGATAAAAACCTAGCTGCCGGTCTTGCCAAGGCAAGAGCCGCGCGAGGCAAGGCCAAGGCTGCCAAAAAGAAGTAACTGTGAAATGTCCGACAAGACGACAAGGGTCAGGGGAAATCCCCTGACCCTTTTTTTCGGACTTATACCCCGAATAAAGTCACAACACACCCACGCCATTGCCTAACGCAAAGACGCCGAGCAGATTGCAGATTGCGCCAGCGTGGCGTGACCTCCACTGAATGTCTGCTACAATAATCTTGCAAACTGAGGCCTCCCGACGATTGGTCAATAACGCCATGGCATCCTGCAACTCCTTTGTGAGCCTTCGATGAAACCGGGCGATCGACCCGAAGCACGGCGAGCTGCGCGTGGCATAAGATCGATTCGGATCTGGCTGCTGGGTGCCGGCCTCGCGCTGCTGCTTTTGCTTACGGCGGTGCCGCTGCTTTCGCCGTATTTCATCGACTCCGCTACCATTAAAAACAAAATCCAGGCAACGGTTGCTGAACAGACCGGCGCGAAGTTCGACTACCAGTCGATCCACTTCCTCTTTTTCCCCCGACCTGCCATCGAGCTGCACCAGGTCACGCTGGCCATGCCGGAACGGGGACAGGGCCAGGTCGAGACCTTGCGCCTGGTTCCCAAGTTGTTTCCCCTGCTGACCGGCGATCTGCACCTGGCCGCAGTTGATCTGAACTCACCGCGGTTCCATCTCAACCTGCCGGCTGCAACCGTCGCAGACGCTGCTCCAAGCCCAGCAGAGCTGGCTGGACCGGCCCAAGCCCTGATCGCACTCATTGAACCGCTCCGTGGGGTGTCCCCCACCCTGAAGCTGCTGATCAATGATGGCCAGATTACCCTCCAGCGGCAAGGACGAGACCTGCTCGGGATCAACGGCCTGAATGTCCAACTGGGTCTCCTGGTGGTCGATCCCGAGACCGCCCAGGCCACCCTGCACGGGTCCCTCAGCGAGCTGGTCCTGCAGCATGGGGACCTCCGGGACGCCCTCCAGAACGCCGAGCTCGAGTGCAGTGTCAAGATCGCGCAGGGCAATGTAAGCTTCCAGCTCGAGCGCTTGAGCCTGGCCGCGCCGGCCCTGGAGTTCAACGGACAACTGGACCTGGCCGCGCCGCCAGCCGGCAACACCCTGCTGTTGCAAGGTAAGGGGATCGACGTCGATGCGGTCCGCCGGGTCGCCCTGCACCTGGCCGACGACAACCGGGTGGTTGCCAACATCTTCCACTACCTGCGCGGCGGCCGGGTGCCGGAGATCATTCTCCGCTCCCGGGCCGAGTCACCCAAAGATCTCGGCGCTTTGTCGAATCTCCGCATTGAAGGCCAGCTGCGTGGCGGGCTTGTCTCGATCCCCCAGATCTCGCTCGATCTGACCGAGGTCGATGGCGAGACGGTCATTGCCAACGGAATTCTCCAGGGGACCGGGCTCTCGGCGCGCCTGGCGGGCTCCAACGGCCATGACGGCACACTCAAGCTCGCCCTTGGTCACACCAGCGACCTGTTTCAGTTGAAACTGGCCCTGAACGTCGATTTGGCCGAGACCCGGCAGATTTTACAGCGCATCGTCGCCAATCCTGCCTTCAGCGATAGACTCGCTAAAATCAACGACCTCAAGGGGCGCGGGCGCGGCACCCTGGTCCTGGGCGACAGCCTGTCCCAGGTCAAAGCCCGGGTGGATGTTACGGACTGCCAGCTTGAAGCGACCTACCAGGGAGTTCCTCTGCCGATAACCATTACCAAGGGGCAGCTGTCTGTTACGGATCAGCAAATCGACATCAAGTCCATGAGCGGCAGCATCGGCCACTCCGATCTCTCCAACATCGCCGGCAGAATCGCTTGGAACAAGGCCCTTGAACTCGACCTGAGGGCCGGTCCGGCCGCCCTGGAACTCGATGAACTCTATCCCTGGCTGGCTTCGCAAGAGGGCCTTCAAAAGGCCCTCGAGGAGATCAGCGAATTGTCTGGCCAGCTGGAGCTCAAGACCGTGAATGTCAAGGCGGCCGCCGACCAGCCAGGGAGCTGGCAAATCACAGCCGACGGAACGGCCAGAAAGGTGCATGTCGCCACGTCACGCCTGCCGTTCCCGGTCAACCTGGGCCACGGAGACTTCAGCATCGAGCCAGGATCGCTCGCTTTTGAGAATCTCCAGGTGAATGGACTTGATGCGGAGCTGGTCGTGAACGGACGCCTGCAGGGTTCCCCGCGACAGGTTGAGCATCTCGAACTCTCTCTGGGCGGGACACTGGGTGCGGACTCGGCCGCATGGCTGCGGCATAATTTCGATCTGCCCGAGGCCTACACCTTGCGATCTCCTCTGACCTTCTCCGCAACGAGGATCCGCTGGCAGGCTGACTCGACGACGGCCTTGACGGGAAGCGTCAACGTTGCCGGGAGCCAGGACCTGACCTTCGATCTTGACGTCCGTGCCGGCCAGCTGCATATCAACCTGCTGACCATCAGAGACCAGTACTCGGATGCCAGGCTGGTTGTCAGTCTTGACGATTACGAGAGATCCCTTAGCTTCAGCGGCAACCTGCAGCACAGGACGCTCGAGGCCCTGTTTGTCGAACCGATCGTCGGACAGGGTGGGATAACCGGAGAGGTGACCGGGGAGGTCAGCATCAGGGCTCCCCGTGAAAAAGCGGCCGAGGTCGTGGCCACTGGCCATCTGCAGGGGAAAAACCTGCTGTTCCCCCTGGCATCAGGCGAACAGGTCGCTATCGAGCAGGTCGATCTGGATGCCCGCGGAGAAAGCCTCGAGGCTAGTGCGACACGCATCAGCTGGGCCGAGCTGAGCTGGCAGCCGTTCAGGGCGACCATTTCTTTCCAGCCGGAGAAGGTTGTTGCTAACATCACTGAGGCCAAGTTGTGCGGCGTCGACACGCCGGGCCTGGTGACGATCGCCGGCAAGCAACTGGCCCTTGAGATGACCCTGGCAGGGAAGGGGCTCGATGTCGCCAGCAGCTACAGCTGCATGACCCAGGGGCGGGTCAAGATGACCGGGACGCTCGATTTTACCAGCAAGGTCAGCGCCCGTGGAGAATTGCCTGAACTTCTCGGCAGCCTGAAAGGGCCCCTCGAGATGACCTTTGCCAAAGGGGTGATCGAACAGGACAAGGCGCTGGCCAGGCTTCTGGAAGTGCTCAACGTCACCGAGGTCGTCAAGGGGCGGTTGCCCAACCTTGACGCCGGCGGCTTCCCGTACACGTCGATCACCGTGCTCGGTGAGTTCAGGGACGGCAAGCTGGTCGTGGAGAAACTCGACATGGATGGCGAAACCCTGGATGTCCTCGGCCAAGGCAAAGTCAACCTGGTGAAGAAAAAAGTCGATTTCGAACTGTTGGCGGCGCCGTTCAAGACTGTTGACACGGTTATCAAAAACATCCCGGGAGTCAACTACCTGCTTGCCGGAAGCCTGGTGTCGATCCCGGTCAGCGTCAAAGGGGACCTCCTGGATCCCAAGGTCAGCGTCATGTCAATTTCGTCGGTGGGATCGAGCCTGCTCGGCCTTGGCGAGCGCACCCTCAAGGCGCCGATCAAGTTGATCGAGACGATCTTTCCAGGGAATAAAGACCCCAAGAAATGAGCGGAACACCCTTGGCAACGGACTGGCAGCGCCATCGCCAAGTCGCGACCAGCGGACACCGGCAGGGCACATAAAATTCTCAATGCCGCAGGCTTGCCCCAGGTGCGTTCGCGGCTGGCCTGCAGGTTCAATCAACGCGACCGGGAGACGACAATGACGACCAGAGCGATCAAGCGCGTATCGACCAGCCAACCGGCCATGGAAGGGGCCGGCGTCCACCTGCATCGGGCCTTCGGTAACAACGACGTCCCGTTGTTCGATCCCTTTCTGCTCCTCGATGATTTCCGCTCTGCCACCCCGGAGCATTACCGGAAAGGCTTTCCGTGGCACCCGCACCGCGGTATCGAAACCATCACCTACGTACTCAGGGGCGATGTGGCGCATGGCGACAGCCTCGGCAATTGGGGCGACATCGGCAGCGGCGATGTCCAGTGGATGACTGCCGGCAGCGGCATCATCCACCAGGAGATGCCGAAAGGCGACAAGGAGGGGAAGATGGAGGGCTTTCAGCTCTGGGCCAACCTGCCGGCCGCCGCCAAGATGATGCCGCCGCGCTATCGTGATATCACTGCCGGGCTGATCCCGACCGTGACTCTCGACAGCGGCGCCTCGATCAAGGTGGTCTGCGGCCAGTTCGGTGACGTGCAGGGCCCGGTGCGGGACGTGGTGATCGAGCCCCAATACCTCGACGTGATGCTGCCGCCCGCCACGACCTTTTGCCACCCGACACCGCAGGGCCACACCGTGTTCGCCTACGTGCATGCCGGGGCCGGCCGGTTCGACCAAGCCGTCGGCGGCGAACTCGGCAACCGGTCCCTGGTGCTGTACAACCAGGGCGAAGGGGTCGTTATCAGCAGCGGTGCAGGGGGGCTGCGATTCCTTCTGGTTGTCGGAAAACCCCTCGGCGAGCCGGTCGCCTGGGGCGGGCCGATCGTCATGAATAGCCAGGAAGAGCTGCAGCTGGCATTCGACGAATTGCGCGGCGACCGTTTCATCAAGCACGGCTGAATCCCGTGCCCATACAAAAGGGGCCCCCGGTTGCGGGCGCCCCTTTTAGCTGTCCTGGTTTCCCGTCAAGGCATCAGTACCACTTCAGCTTGCTGACCTTGATGCCGGGGACGAGTTTCTCGAAGGCCTCGAGATCGCTCATCGCTTCTTTACCCCGGTAATGGTAGGGGATCAACAGCCCCGGCTTGAACTCGTTGACCGCCGAGGCTGCCTGCTCGATGGTCATGGTGTAGGGGAGGTTCATGCACAGAAAAGCGATGTCGACATTGCGCAGGTTACGCATTTCCGCGATATCTTCGGTGTCGCCGGAGATGTAGAGCCGCACGCCGGCTTTGCTGAGCAGGTAGCCATTGTCACGCCCCTTGGGGTGGAAGTTGAGCCGCTCGGCGGTGGTGTTGTAGGCGGGGATTGCCCGGATTGTCATGCCGACGGCCGTGGTGATGTCACCGTTGTTCATGACCGTGCCAGAGCCGAGCTGTTCGATGACCGTTGCCGGCCCGATGACCTGGGTCTGCGCCTTTTTGAGGGACGCGACCAGCTGCGGATCGAGGTGGTCCTTGTGGATGTGGGTGATCAGGATCAGGTCCGGTGGCGGAAAGCCGGCAAAGTCCTCGGCGACGCCCACCGGATCGACATAAATCGTGGCCGGGCCGGACTGCAGAACAAAGGTGGCATGCTTGATCGGGGTGTAGGTGAACACCTCTGCGGCACCGGCACTGATGGGGATCAGCAGGGCGCACAGCAACAGGACGACAGGGAATCGGTTCATCGACATTCTCCTGGCACATGTAAGGAAGTTTCGAGATAGTTTACCCGATAATTGCCAGGGAGCATATCATAACCCGGCGGCCCTGTCAGGATTGCTGGGGTCAGGTCTACACATTTCACAAATTCAGTACCCGAAGCGGTTTTACAGCAGAATGCGTCGCGCGATGCCCATGGCCGTCACACTTCTCACCAGCCTGGAAAACTGCTATGGTTTATAGAAATAATCATTAACTCATAGGCAAAGACAACGCAATGTACAAGATTGTTACCCACCCGGGCAGTTCCCATAAGGACGACTTCCTGGCGGCCAGCGTTTTGCTGGCGACCCTTGACAACGCCGAAATCTTCCGGCGTGAACCGACCCTTGACGATCTCGAAGACCCGGACACCTACGTGGTGGACGTCGGCCTGGAATATGTTCCCGCACGGCACAATTTCGATCATCACCAGGACCGCTCGCTGCCCTGTGCTTTCCATCTGGTCATGCAGTATCTTGGCTACCATGACGCAGCCATGGCGGTTTTTGCCTGGTACCCGCACATGAGCATGATGGATGTTCGCGGTCCATACCGCACCGCCGATCATCTCGGTGTCGACTCCAGCGTGCTTTTTGCCACCTCGTCGCCCATCGACGGATATGTCTTGGCAACCTTCGCCGAGGTCTTTTCGCTGCACGGTCAGGAACCGTTATACACGATGATGAAGGCCCTCGGCAGGGATATGATCGCCCTGATCGAGCGCAAGATGAAACGCCTCGAGCGACTCAAAGCCGAGGCCGTGGTGGTGCCTATCAAACATTTCAAAGCTGTGATCAGCGAGATTGACGAGTCTCCCAAGCTGGCCATGGAGCTCTTTTTGCGCTACCTGGACGACGAGCGGATCGCAGTAAGCATTACCCCCTCCAATCGCGGGCCCGGCTGGGAAATTCTGCGGCTCGGCGACAACAGCATGCTGGACTTCAGGATGCTTGACCAGAACCCGGAGATCTACTTTATCCACTCGAGCGGATTCCTGGCCACCACCCGCGAGCGGCTGCCCGTCTCGGAGGTCGTCGGCCTGGCCTGCCAGGCCATCAATGACCCGGGTTAAGACACCATTAGCGCATCTTTCACCTGGGGAAGATTGCTCATTACCACTGACCGCAGTGAATCGGCTGAACCACCCCCGGGAGGGCATGTGATAAAGTTGATTCGACGTGAGGGTTCATTCTCCGCAGCTTGCTTCGCCATGTGTTGATTGCCACTTGCTTGGCACCTTATCGCGGGAATCCAGTACCCAGAATCCAGAATAAATCCCGATCGCCAGGTGGGACCGCGAGTTTTTTCTCTCTACTGGATTCTTAATTCTGGAAACCCCATGGCATGCTGCGGGTTAGTTCATTCGGTTTTCCCGAGTGAGGAGACTGCCATGCGACCAAGATCGATCCTGATCATTGCCGGAGTGCTTCTCAGCCTCCAGGCGCTTTACGGCTGCAAGCGCGATGAAGTCATCGATCCCCAGGGCAGCGGTTTCGTTGAAGCGAATCATGCCTACGAGGAAAACTTCGGCGCGCCTCCGCAAGGCAAGGAAGGCAATGCCTTTGCCCGGGTCGCCTATCTGCCTCTTCGCAGCACCCCAGAGAAGCTACGGGCCCTGCCGCTGTTCCTTTTCAACGACCAGGACCAATTACGCCAGATCCTCGAACGGCTGATCAGCGGTGAACTGCTGATGCAGAGAGACGGCGAGCTTTACAACCCCTTTCCCGCCGACCTCACCTTGAGTATCGCCAATCCCGCAGGCCCCACCGTGACGATTTCCCTGGCCACAGGACACGCCTGGGCACCCGGTGATCAGCTCGCCGGTTGCCGTGCGCTCGCAGAAACCGCGCTGCAATTTGCCGAGCAAGAGAAAGTAATCATCCTGCTGGACGGGGCACCTGTACTGCAAATGCCTGCAGGAGGATTCGTCCATGACCAGGCGGCGCTGGTCAAGGTCGAGCCTCCGTCGCTGGTTTTGTTGGCCGGGGTCTGGGAGAAGGGCTCTGATGCCCCCCACGAACTCCTGGTTGAATTCGATCGGCCCGTCAAGGTAAAAAACTTCAAGCTCTATGACCAGGACGGCAACCCTGTTTCCGGGGAGTACTTCATATCGATCTTCCGGATGGCCATCGTGGTTCATCCCGAAGCCCCCAGCCGCTACCGGGAAGGTACAGTGTTGCGTGCCGAATGGGATGTCGTCGATGAACTGGGCCGGGACCGCAGTGGCGTCAACGTGCTACCGCTAATGCGCATTGATCACTGAAACAGTACGGGGACACTCAACAGGGTGTCCCTTTTGCGTGTCTCCCAGTACCCACCTGAGAATATTGGCCGCAATCTCCTTATCCCTTTCTCCTGTCTCGCCATACCGCCTTGCAATCTGTTGAAAATTAAAAAAAGTTCCTTGACAACTTCTAATTGAGCGATAACTGAATAGGGTGGGAAGGAGGTGCTGCCGAGGATGTTCGCGGTAACCAGGAGAGCTGTTGCAGCAGAATGTCAACCATAACAGTCCGGAATGAAGACGGGAGGTCCTATGCTTAAGAAATGGCAAAAAAAAGATCTGCTCAAAGCGTATAGAACCATGCGCGAGATCCGCGAATTTGAAGAGCGCGTGCACATCGAATTTGCTGCCGGGGGGATTCCAGGTTTCGTTCATCTGTATGCAGGCGAGGAGGCTTGCGCGACCGGCGTCTGCATGCATCTCAAGGCCAACGACAAGATCGCCAGCACCCACCGTGGCCATGGCCACTGTATTGCCAAGGGAGTCGATATCAATGGCATGATGGCCGAGATCTACGGGAAGAAAACCGGGACCTGCGGCGGCAAGGGCGGTTCGATGCACATTGCCGATCTGGACAAGGGGATGATGGGCGCGAACGGCATCGTCGGTGCCGGTCCCCCGCTGATCTGCGGCGCGGGTCTGGCAGCCAAGACCAAGGGCTCCGGCGGGGTCGGCGTGGCCTTTTTCGGCGACGGCGGCTCGAATCAGGGCACGGTGTTCGAAGCCATGAACCTGTCCATGGCATGGCAACTGCCATGCGTTTTCGTTGTCGAAAACAACGGTTTCGCAGAGTCCACCTCACCGAAATACACGGCCCCCGGGGTGACCAACCTGTCCGATCGGGCCAAGGGGGTCGGCATGCCCGGGGTCACGGTCGACGGCTTCGACTTCTTTGCGGTCCACGAGGCCGCCGGGGAGATGATCGACCGGGCCCGCAAAGGTCAGGGCCCGTCGCTGCTCGAAGTCAAGTTCACACGTTATTTCGGACACTTCGAGGGAGATGCCATGACCTATCGACCCAAGGACGAGGTCAAGAAAATCCGCCAGACCGTCGACTGCCTGCTGCAGTTCAGGAACAAGGTGACCTCCGCTGGGATGGTTACGGACGCCGAGCTGGACGCGGTCGATCGGGAGGTCAAGGCGCTGGTCGAGGAGTCGGTCGTGCAAGCCAAGGCAGCGCCTAATCCGCCCCTGTCCGACCTTCTGACCGACGTTTACGTCTCGTACTGAAACCAACCTAACGAGAGGAGTCAAGCTAATGATAAGAAAGCTCAGTTATTCTCAAGCGATAAATGAAGCGCTGGCTCTTGAAATGGAACGGGACAGTTCGGTTGTCGTCATGGGCGAAGACGTGTGCGGCGGGCGGGGAACCGATGAGCCGCTGGATGCCTGGGGCGGCGTGCTGGGTGTCACCAAGGGGCTGTATGCCAAGTTTGGCGACCGCGTCATGGACACCCCGATTTCCGAATCGGCCTTCATCGGCGCCGCGATTGGTGCAGCTGCGTGCGGCATGCGGCCGGTGGCGGAGTTGATGTTTATCGATTTCCTCGGCGTCTGCCTGGACCAGATCGCCAACCAGGCGGCCAAGTTCCGCTACATGTTCGGTGGCAAGGCGGAAACCCCGGTGGTGATCCGCACCATGATCGGCGGCGGGTTCCGCGCCGCCGCCCAGCACTCACAATGCTGGTACCCGATCTTCACCCATATCCCGGGGTTGAAGGTGGTCGTGCCTTCCAGCCCTCAGGATGCCAAGGGCTTGCTGATCACGGCAATTCGCGACAACGACCCGGTCATCTTCTGCGAGCACAAGGCCCTGTATGGTATTAAAGGCGAGGTTCCTGAGGGCAGTTATACCATTCCCTTCGGCCAGGCCAACATCGTCCGTCCGGGGAAGGACGTGACAATTGTCGCCCTGGGCCTGATGGTGCACAAGGCAACCCAGGCCGCCACGGCGCTGGCCAAGGACGGCATCGAATGCGAGATCGTCGATCCGCGCACCACCTCCCCGCTGGATACAGCGAAAATCCTCGAGAGCGTCAGGAAAACCGGGCGGCTGGTGGTAGTCGACGAGGCCAGTGGCCGCTGCGGAATGGCCGCTGACATCTCGGCGATGGTCGCTCAGCAGGCCTTTGCCTCGCTGAAAGCGCAGATCGAGATGGTGACACCGCCCTTCACGCCACCGCCCTTCAGCCCGGTTCTGGAAGACGCCTACCTCCCGGATGCGGAGAAGGTGCAGGCCGCGGTCAAGGCCGTGCTCGGGACATAAAACGACCGGGCTCCCACCGGGGCCCTCGGAGAAGGGACACAGACATGAGCGGAGCGTTGATTCATGGATTGACCATGCCCAAATGGGGGCTGGCCATGGACGAGGGGACGGTCGTCGAGTGGCTGGTTGAAGAGGGTGGGGAGATCACACCCGAGACCGAGGTTCTCGAAATCGAGTCGGAGAAGAGCACCCAGGCAGTGGAGGTGCCGGTGCACGGCGTTTTGCGGCGGATCCTTGTACCTGTGGGCGAGGTCGCCGCGGTAGGGACCCTGCTTGCGGTCATTGCCGACCCAGGAGTCGCCGACCAGGACGTCGACGACTTCATAACAAAATTCACCAGTGGGGAAGAGCTGGCGGACGCCGCGACCGCCGAACCGACCGGGCAGGGGCCGTCGACTGTGACTCAACCGGAAACGGCTGTGAACAGCATGCCTCTCTCCGCAATGCGCGCGGCCATTGCCAGAACCGTGACCGCGGGGTGGACCATTCCCCAGTTCCCGGTCACCGTGGCGATCGACATGGAGAATGCGGAGACACTCTACCGGAGACTCAAGGATGCCGGCGGGACGCTCTCTCTGAATGACCTGATCGTCAAGGCGGCAGCCGTTGCCCTGCAAAAATTCCCCATGGCCTACGCCTCCCTGGGCGAAGACCAGTACCTACTGCACCCGGAAATCAACATCTCTGTCGCCGTGGGCCTCGAAGACGGCCTGGTGATGCCGGTGATCAGGGGCTGCCAGAACCTGTCGCTGCAGGAGATCGCAGCCAGAAGCCGTGAACTGATCGAGCGAGCCAAAAGTGGCAGAGCGAGCGAGGCGGATCTTTCCGGGGGGAATTTCTCCATTTCCAACCTGGGAATGTTCGGGGTGGAAGCGTTCGCCGCACTGATCCCTCCCGGCCAGGCCGCGATCCTGGCCGTTGGAGCGGTTCAGGATGAAGCCGCAGTAAAGGGGGGGCAGGTGGTCATCACACGCAGGATGAGGGCCACCCTGACGGCGGACCATCGCATTGTCGACGGTGTGTACTCAGCCAGGTACATGGCTGAGCTGAAAGCCATCCTCGAGGCAGCACAGCTCCTGGAAGGCTGAAACGGGTCCTGGTCGGCAATTTTTCACGGGTTATCCTACCGGGGGCACTTGATTTCGAGTGCCCCCTTTCATGTCAATGGATTATGTGTAAGAATCTGACGCGTTGCCTGCTCACCTGACACCTGCACATCAGGCCGATTTGCGCATGGCGATGCATCGCTATTTAATCCGATGGACGGGATGGGCGATCCGGTTGCGTCCCGACCGGCAAGGAGACGTTATGGAAAATCGTCAGGAAGTCGTGGTCACCAATATCAAGATGTCTTTTGTATCGATGGTCATATTCATGATCAAGTGGGCGCTCGCTTCGATCCCGGCCCTCATCATTTTGTCGCTGCTGTTCGGGCTGGTCACTCTGCTCTTCGGCGGTTTCATCGGTGGTTTCGTGGGCGGCATTCGCCACATCTGACAGCGCGCCCGGCGCCAACTCGTCAGCTTGCCGGGCTCAGAGCATCCAGGGCCCCTGCACGGGCAACTGACGACAACAATTCGTGCCACGGGTCGTGCATAAACTGTGATATGACCCGGTATTGTGACAGTAACGGCTGCCCGCATGTGGCAGCATATCTCCAGACCAGCCAAGGAGTCGACGATGAAGATCACCAATCTGCAACAGTGTCCGAGTTCCGCTGTGAACATGGACGGCGCCCTGGGGGCCAGCCGCCAGGTGCCGATCGGCAAGGCTGACGGTGCGCCCAATTTCTCGATCCGGGTCTTTACCCTGGAACCGGGCGGGCATACCCCGTTTCACCAGCACGACAGTGAACACCTCAACTACGTTCTCGAGGGGAGCGGCGTGGTCATGGAAGGTGAGACGCCGCGGCCGGTCAGGGCCGGGGATTTCGTGCTGGTCAAGCCCCAGGAGCAGCACCAGTACCGCAACACCGGCAACAGCCCGCTGGTCTTCATGTGCATGGTGCCGAGCCGCTACGAATGACGGCCTGCTCCCCGGGTTGATACCCGAGCCGTCAGGACAGAGTCACATCAACGCGGAGGCGCGGAGAGACCTGGGGAAATTTATGCGCAATTGGGCACCTCCTCTCCGGGTTCTTTGCGCCACTGCAGCAGCTATTTTCTAGAATATGCTTTATTTGTGAGAGATAACCTATGAGTCTTATGACAGAAATTCGGGAGATGGCTTTGGGGTTAGCCGGGCGCTTTGAGATCCCGAAAATCACCGGAATCGTCTTCCCAACGCTGCATGCCGGCGGTCAGCCCAGGGACAGTGAGTTCATGGCCCTGGCCCTTGAGAGCGGCGCGGCAGGGATCAGCTATGTGCTGCTGCCCGACAGCAGTGCCATCGCTTACCAGGCCTTGAAAGCGCACACGTTTGTCGGCAGCCGCCCAGAACACTACGCTGAAGCATTCGGAGGCGCCGACCCCCTGGCGAATATGCTGGGGCTGGCCGCCATCAACGCTATCTGCCAGCAGGTCATGCGCATCACCGGGCGTACGCCCGGCGCCGCCACGGACTCCATCGGTCTGATGCAGATCGAGAACGGTGATCGCGTGGGTATGGTCGGCCTCTTTCCGCCACTACTGAAATATGTGCGCGACAGCGGAGCCGAACTGGTGATCGTGGAGAAGAATCCGCAACTGGTCGACAATTTCCCGAACCTGCACGTGAGCCTGGACGCCGCCGAACTGCAGCACTGCAACAAGGTCCTCTGCACCAGCACCACGCTCTTGAACGACACCCTTGACGAGGTGCTGCGCCACTGTACGGCGGCCGAGCATATCTCGGTGCTGGGACCGACGGCCGGTTATTTTCCCGACCCGCTCTTCGCGCGCGGGGTCCACGTTCTGGGGGGACGCCTGGTCAACGACGGCAAACGGCTGCTGCAGCTGATCGCACAACGGCAGCGCTGGGGCGAGGCCACGCAAAAGCTCTGCTTCCAGGCATCGGAATATACCGCCTGGAACCGTCAAAAATGAGGATTGGCAGGGAAAATTCGTTGAAAATCTCTAACGTTTGTGGTGTCCTGCCGAAAGGCATTTTCCCCTGCGTTCGCTGGCGTACCGAATAACCTTCACTATAATGGCATGATCATGAAAAAACGTGTGTTTGTCGCGATCCTCGGCGTGCTGATCGTCGCCGGGGTTCTGGGCGGGGTCAAGGCCCTGCAGATCAACAAGATGATTGCCCAGTCGGCCCATTTCAAGCAACCTTCCGAGCCGGTGACAGCGACCCAGGTCGCCAGTGACTCCTGGGAAACCCGGTTGATCGCTGTCGGCTCGCTGTCGGCGGTGCAGGGGGTGACGGTGACCGCTGAGCTGCCCGGAAAAGTGGTCGAGATCGCCTTCGAGCCCGGCACGCAGATTGCCGCCGGAGCCCTGCTGCTGCGCCAGGACACTTCGTCGGAACTCGCCCTGCTGCCTGGTGCCGAGGCGGCGGTGGCTCTGGCCCAAAGCATTCACGAGCGGGCCCGCAGGCTGCTGATCGATGAAGCCGTTTCCCAGGCCGAGGTCGATGCGGCCCAGGCCAGGTATCTCCAGGCGCTCGCCGACGTCGAGAACCTGCGGGCCACTATCGCCAAGAAGAATATCCGCACACCCTTTGCCGGTCGCCTCGGCATCCGTCAGGTCAATCTCGGCCAGATGCTCGAAACCGGCAATGAAATCGTCACGTTACAATCCCTCGATCCGATCTACGTCGATTTCCTGGTACCGCAGCAGCAGCTGCTGCCGCTGCAGCCGGGTTTGGTGGTCCGAATCACCACGGATGCTCTGCCCGGCAAAGCTCTGGAGGGTAAGATCACCACCATCAGTCCGGTGGTCGACGAAGCGACCCGCAACATCCGCGTGCAGGGGTTGATTCGCAATCCCGAGGAGTGGCTGCGTCCCGGCATGTATGTCGACGTGGCGGTGATCCTGCCGCAGCCCAAGGCTGTGCTGATGGTCCCGATCACCGCGGTTCTGTATGCGCCCTACAGCGACTCGGTGTTTGTTGTCGAGGACGCTCCCGGCGAGCAGCCGCCCGCCGGCGAGGGCCACCCGCCAGCCAGGCAGCTGCGCCAGCAGTTCGTGCACCTGGGTGAAAAGCGCGGCGATTTCATCGAAGTGCTCAGCGGGCTTCAGGCCGGGGAAACCGTGGTGACCACCGGGGTCTTCAAGTTGCGCAACAAGCAGGCGGTGGTCGTCGACAACACCTTGCAGCCGGAGTTCAAACTCCGGCCCGAACCGGAAGACAGGTAAGCCGCCAGGCCTCGCTATGATGAAACTGACCGATCTCTTCATCCGCCGCCCCGTGCTGGCCGTCGTGGTCAACCTGATCATCGTGATCGCCGGGCTTCAGGCGATCAAGACGCTCAACGTGCGGCAGTACCCGCGCAGCGAGAACGCCTCGGTGACGGTGACGACCGTCTATGTCGGGGCCGACGCCCAACTGGTGCGCGGATTCATCACGGCACCCCTGGAGCGCGCCATCGCCGCGGCCGACGGCATCGACTACATCGAATCGCAGAGCAAGCTCGGGCTGTCGACCATCAACGTCCGTCTCAAGCTCAACTATGACTCGACCAAGGCGCTCGCCGAAATCAGTTCCAAGGTCGACCAGGTGCGCAACGACCTGCCGCCCGAGGCCGAAGTGCCGGTCATCAACATCGAATCGGCCGACAGCCAATTCGCTTCGGCGTACTTGAGCTTCACATCGACGGACCTGAAACAGAACGAGATCACCGACTACCTGGTGCGCGTGGTCCAACCGCGGCTGGCTGCCCTGGAAGGGGTCCAGCGTGCCGATATCCTCGGCGGCCGGACCTTCGCCATGCGCATCTGGCTCAAGCCCGACCGCATGGCCGCCCTCAAGGTCACGCCGCAGGAGGTCCGCCGGGCCCTGGCCGCCAACAATTTCCTGGCTGCCCTCGGCCAGACCAAGGGCGCCCTGGTGCAGGTCAACCTGACCGCCAACACCAACCTGAACAGCGTGGCCGAGTTCAAGCGCCTGGTCATCCGCCAGGAGGGTGGTGGCATCATCCGCCTGGCGGATGTCGGCGAGGTGGTGCTCGGTGCCGAGGACTACGACGCGGAAGTACGTTTCTCCGGGCAGACCGCGGTCTTCATGGGGATCTGGGTGCTGCCCAACGCCAACGCCCTGGACGTGATCAACCGCGTTGACGAAGAGATGGCGGCCGTCCAGCAGGACCTGCCGGCAGGCATGCAGGCCCGGATCGCCTATGACGCCACCAACTACATCGAAAACGCCATCCACGAAGTCGTCAAGACCCTGAGCGAGACCCTGCTGATCGTGATCCTGGTGATCTTCCTGTTCCTCGGCTCGCTGCGCTCGGCGTTGATCCCGGTGATCGCCATCCCGCTGTCGCTGATCGGCGCGGTGTTCCTGATGCAGGCCTTCGGGTTCTCCATAAACCTGCTCACCCTGCTGGCGATCGTGCTTTCGGTCGGCCTGGTGGTCGACGATGCAATCGTCGTGGTGGAGAACGTCGAACGGCATATCAGCGAAGGTGAATCACCGCTCAATGCCGCCCTGATGGGGGCCAGGGAGCTGGTCGGCCCGATCTTCGCCATGACCATCACCCTGGCCGCGGTCTACTTGCCGATCGGCCTGCAGGGCGGCCTGACTGGTTCGCTGTTCCGTGAATTCGCCTTTACCCTGGCCGGCGCCGTGACTATTTCGGGCCTGGTCGCATTGACCTTGTCACCACTGATGTCGGCCAAGCTGCTCAAACCGGATATCGAGGAGCATGGTCTGGCGGGGCGCATTGCCCGGGACTTCAAGCGGCTCCGCGCATTCTACGGCCGCCTGCTCGACGGCACCCTCCGGGCCCGGCCGGCCGTCTACCTGGTCTGGATCGCGGTCAGCCTGATGAGCGTGCCGATGTTCATGATGTCCGCCAAGGAACTGGCGCCGACCGAGGATCAGGGGGTCATCTTCGGCATCATTGAGGCCTCGGCCAACTCGACCCTCGACCAGACCAGCCGCTACGCCGCTGCCGCCAACCAGGTCTTCCTGGAGATTCCGGAAACGGATTTCACTTTTCAGATCACCTTCCCGAATTCCGGTTTCGGCGGCATGGTTGTCAAACCCTGGGACGAGCGCCAGCGGAACATTTTCCAGATCATGCCGGAAGTCCGCCAACAGCTGCACGGCATCCCGGGAATCCGCATGTTCCCGGTAACGCCTCCGGCGCTGCCCGGCGGCGGACAGTTTCCGGTGGAATTCGTCGTCGCCTCCACCGCCGAGACAGAGCAGATCCTGGAGCTGGTCCAGAAGCTGCAGCTCAAGGCCATGCAGAGCGGCATGTTCGCCTTCCCGCCGATTATCGATGTCAAGATCGACCAGCCGCAGACCGAATTCCTCATCGACCGGGACAAGGTGGCCGATCTCGGGCTCAACCTGGAGCAGGTCGGAGCCGATATCGGCTCGATGGTCGGCGGTAATTTCGTCAACCGTTTCGACATCGCCGGGCGCAGCTACAAGGTGATCCCGCAGATCGAGAGGCTCGGTCGGCTCAACCCCAGCCAACTGCAGAACATTTACATCACCGGGCCGGGACGGAGCCTGATTCCTTTAAGTACGGTGGCCACGCTCAAGGACACGGTCGTGCCGCGCTCGCTGAACCGCTTCCAGCAGCTCAATGCGGTCAAACTCAGTGGAGTGGCGGTACGCCCCCTTGATGAAGCGCTGCGGTTCCTGGAAACCGAGGCGGCCAAGATCCTTCCCCAGGGCTACGTGATGGACTATACCGGCGAATCGAGACAGCTGCGCAGCGAAGGCAACAAGTTCCTGCCGGCATTCGCGCTCGCCGTGGTCCTGATCTTCCTGGTTCTTGCCGCCCAGTTCAACAGCTTCCGCGACCCCTTCGTCATTCTGGCCGGGTCAGTGCCGCTGGCCCTGTTCGGTGCACTGGTGTTCGCCTTCCTGAAGATGCCTGACCCGAACGTGTCCTTCTGGACCAGTGGCTGGACGACCACCCTGAACATCTATTCCCAGGTCGGGCTGGTGACCCTGGTCGGGCTGGTCTCGAAGAACGGCATCCTGATCGTCGAATTCGCCAACAAGCTTCAGGAGCAGGGGCAGGCCAAACTCGATGCCATTCGCCAGGCAGCCCAGACCCGGCTGCGGCCGGTCCTGATGACCACGGCCGCCACGATTGCCGGGCATTTCCCGCTGGTGCTGGTCACCGGCGCCGGGGCCCAGGCCCGTAATTCCATCGGTTTGGTGCTGGTCGGCGGTATGGCGATCGGCACTCTGTTCACCCTGTTCGTGGTGCCGTCGATCTACATGCTGGTCGCGCGTGATCACCGACAAACAACTATTGCGGATGGCGAGACGGTCATGTCCAGCCGGGATGGCGCGCTGGACCGCAGGCAACCAAGCTAATTCACATACCTCAGGAAGGATCACACTATGAAAATCGCCATCTTGGGACTGGCCCAGTCAGGCAAGAAAACCCTGTTTACCCTGCTTACCGGCCGAAGCGTGCCCGAGACCCGCAAACCCGGCGAGGTCATCGAGGGCGTCGCTCCCATCCAGGACAGCCGGGTCGATGCCCTGAGCGCTCTTTACAAGCCCAAAAAAACCACCTACGCCGAAAACCAGTTCGTGCTCTGCCCCGACATCACGGCCGGCGGTTCGTCGCGCCAGTGGATGGACCCGGCCCGGCGCTGCGACCTGCTTTGCCTGCTGATCCGGTCCTTCGACTCCCCGGAGGTCTTCCACCCCTCGGGTTCGGTGGATCCTGCACGCGACCGGGCGATGATCGCCACCGAACTGATCCTGGCCGATATGCAGCTGGTGGAGACCCGCCTGCAGCGCCTCGCCAAGGAGAAGAAGGGCAGCCAGACCTCGGCCCAACTCTTGGAGGAGGATATCCTGCGGCGCTTCAACGCCGCCCTGGAGGAGGAGAAGTTCCTCTCCAGCGTGCCGCTGGAACCTGACGAGGAGAAGGTGATCAGAAGCCTCGACCTGGTGACGCGCACCCCGGTGATCTACGCCTACAATGTGTCCGAGGACGAGATCGGCAAGGATTTCGGCCCCGGGGTGTTCCCCATTTCCTGTGCCATCGAGGGCGAAATCGCCGCCATCGACGATGATGAGGAGCGCCAGGAATTCATGGCTGAGATGGGAATAACCCAGCCCAGCCTCGAAAAGATCAACGCGGCCCTGTACGACGCTCTGGGTCTCATGAGCCTCTACACAGCGGGGGCCGACGAGTGCCGGGCCTGGACGATCCGTAAGGGTTCCAGGGCACCGGCCGCCGGCGGCAAGATCCACAGTGACATCGAACGCGGCTTCATCCGGGTCGAAGTCATGAAATACGCCGACCTCATGGCGGCCGGTTCCGAACAGGCGGTCAAGCAGGCCGGCAAGATGCAGCTGCACGGCAAGGACTACGTCATCGAGGATGGCGACATCTGCCACTTCCTGTTCAATGTCTAGGCGGACCGGAAGCAAAAGATCGCCGTAGGACAGGCCTCAGCCTCGGGAAGCGACGGCATAACCAGCAAGGGACACTCTAACCGCCGGACTCAGCCTCAATCCGGGCAACGTTGGTCAATAAGCCAGGGTAGCAGATGGCCAATCTGTAGCCCTTATGACTTTCCTCTTTGCTTGTTATGTTGCCTTTTCACACTTTGCGCCACCCTGCCATATGATTCAAATGACTTAAAACCGG
>JAHEDT010000025.1 GCA_024641085.1 Geobacteraceae bacterium
TGATGCGACCGGTGTTGTAGAGCAGGTGAAAGAACCAGCCCCCTTTCCGGCCGACCTCCGAGAGCGAGAGGGCGCTGACCAGGCCGCCGCACATGCCGATGCAGTGGCCGGTGCCGAGCAGACCGGTGACAAAAGCCATGGTGATCAGCGAATCATTCATTGCATGACGACCATTTCGATATCGAAGACGAGTTTTTCCGGGGCAGCACCTGGCTGTTCGATCAAGACATGCACCTGCCAGGCGCCGGCCATGGTGAAAACGGCGATGCCTCGGTAAGCGCCTTCAACCCAGGCGGCCGCCGGGTGGTTGGGCGGCATCGGCATGAACGGCATATCCAGGCTGAGCGACAGCTTTGCCTCTTTGACGGGGTTCCCCCGGGCATCGCAGAGCTCGATGGCAAAAGGGGTCTCGGTCATCGTCTTGAGCGGGTGGTCGGTAAAGGCGAGCACAGCATGACCACCTCCGTGCGTCGGTTTTTCAGTGCGGGTTTCGGCAGCGCTGGCAATGCCGCAGAACAGCCACAGCAGGCCGATGGCGGCGAGAGTCTGCCGAAAGATGGCGGGTCTAAGGCTCACGGTGGTCTCCTGGTGCGTTCTGGTCATCCTCCTCATCATCAAGCATGCGGTATTTGGGCCCCTCGATGTCATCGAAGTCACCTCGTTTGACCGTCCAGATAAAGAAGAGCCAGGCCCCGGTGCCGATGCAGAGAGAGAGCAGAATCAGGATGATGATCGATTTTTGCATTGGTGAACTCTAATTGTTTTCCGGGCGGCTGGCAACCGAAAAAGCGTGACGCACCCTCCGGCCAAGGTGCAGTGAGTTGCTGACAACCAGCACCGAACTGCAGGCCATGGCGACGGCCGCCCAGACAGGGGCCAACTGTCCGCTTGCGGCCAGGGGAATAGTGACCAGGTTGTAACTGAACGCCCAGAACAGGTTCTGTCTGATCGTCTGCAAGGTCAAGCGGGCGATAAAGACCGCTTCATAAAGGCGCCCGAGGGCCGGTCGGGTCAGGACCAGGTCCGAAGTTTCGAGAGCGATATCGGTGCCGCCGGCCATGGCACAGCCGACATCGGCGATGGACAGCGCAGGGGCGTCATTGATGCCGTCGCCAACCATCATGATCGTTCCTCCGGCCCTCTGCCGTGCCCTGATCCATGCCGCCTTGTCCGCAGGGCTGAGGTCGGCGAGGTAGTCTGATATGGCCAGGCTTGTGCCGACTTGTCCAGCCGTCTCGGCACGGTCCCCGGTCAGCAGCACTGTTCCCAGACCCATCTGCTGGAGTTTGGTGACGGCCTCGAGGGCCTCGTCTCGCAGCGGGTCCTGAACCAACAAAGCACCCTGCCACGAACCGTTCCTGCTCACATGAACCTCCGTCATGGCCCCTGAATCCAGTGTTGGAAGTTCAACCCCGTTTTCTTCCAGAAAGGTCCGACTGCCGATCAGAACGTCTGCGTCCGCACTGGTCATTTGCAGGCCGCGCCCGGGAATGGTGACCACCGATCCTGTCGTTCGGGGCGGAACTCCCTCGGCTTTGGCCCTGGCCATGATGCCGCGCGCGAGAGGATGACTCGAACCACTCTCCAATTGGCCGGCGAGAGCCAGAATCCCAGCCACGCTCTGTCCAGGCGCCGGCAGGACCTCTGCCACAGTCGGTCTGCCAAGGGTCAGGGTGCCGGTTTTATCGAATGCGACCAGGTTGACGCGCCCTGCCATCTCGAGAATGTCCCCGCCGCGAAAGAGGATGCCCCGGGCTGCTGCGCTGCCGGATGCGACCAGAACCGCCGTGGGCGTCGCCAGGCCGAGTGCGCAGGGACAGGCGACGATCAGCACGGACACCGCATTGAGCAGAGCTTCCGCGTGCGGCACCTCCCTGGACAACCAGAAAACCCAGGTCCCTGCGGCAACCAGCGTGACCAAAGGGACAAACAGGGTGGCGACCCTGTCTGCCAGCGACTGGATCGGAGCCTTGCGATTCTGCGCGTCCTCCACCATTCGGGCTATGCGGGCGATGAAGGACTCCGCAGCGACCCGTTCGACAATAAGCTTGATCGAAGCAGTCAGGTTCAATGTCCCGGCCGCCGCGCTGTCGCCCTGTCGGCGCATCACCGGCATCGCTTCACCGCTGATCGTCGATTCGTCCAACTCGGTGATACCGTCGCTGATCCGACCGTCCACCGGGATGCGCTCTCCCGGGCGAACCAGGATCGTGTCCCCCGGAACCAGGCTGGCGCTGGCCACGATTTCGAGTTCCTCGCCGTTCAGTCGGGTCGCCGAGTCGGGGGCGAGCTGCAGCAGTTTATCGATGCCGGAAATGGCGCGGGTGCGGGCAGATCCTTCGAACAGGCGTCCAAGCAGGATCAGGGTGACGATCATTGCCGCAGTGTCAAAATATACCTCGCCACCGGTCAAGAGGGCGGAGATGCTGTAGCCGTAGGCCGTCAGTACGCCAAGACTGATCAGCAGATCCATGCTGGGAGCCCGGTTTTTCAGGCTGCGCCAGGCCCCGGCGAGAAATGGCCAGCCTGAATAGAAGATGACCGGTGTCGTCACCGCAGCGGCAAAGTACTGGATCATTTGACGGATACCGGGGTCTATGCCATGAAAGTATCCCCCGTAAAGTGCCAGAGAGAAGCCCATCAACTGCATGGAGAGGAACGCCGCAGTACCGAAACGAATCAGCAGCGAACGCTGCTCCCTGGCGGCGGCCTGTTGCGCCGCCCCCGAGGTGAAGGGGTGGGGGAGGTAACCGAGACGGCTGATATACGCGAAGATACTTGCCGGCGAGGTCTCCTGGGGATTGAAGCGCAGCTGCGCCCGGTGGGTGCCGTAGTTGACGCGTACGGAGTCAATCCCCGGTTCCCTGGCCAGGAGTTTTTCCAACAGCCAGACACAGGAGGCGCAGCGGATTCCTTCGATGACCAGGGAGATCTCCGCGCTGGTCGGATCGAGCGTCATGACGTGGCCTGAGAGCTGGGCTTCGTCGAAACGGCTTTCAAAAGCCCCCGGCGGGATCCCTGCCTCCGGCCAGTCACGTCGCTGGTAGAAGCTGTTCAGGCCGGCACCGGAGATAATGCGATAGACTCCCTGGCAGCCACGGCAGCAGAAGTGCAGTTCCTTGCCGTCAATCTGGTCGATAACCAGGTCAGCGGGTGGAATCTGTAGCTTGCAGTGGATGCAGGTATCGGGAACAGACATCAGAGATTCAGCAGCAGCTGACGGTTCATGCGGGCGCCGTCGCGTTCGAATTCCAGGCGGGCGTTCATCTCGCCGGTCATGCCGGCGCTCAGGTGCAATTGATAAATCCCCGGGGCGACTTCCTGCAGCGGCAAGCTCACGCTCGATGCCTCGGCTGGCAGGTAGAGGAACAGGGCCCCCCGTGCCGCACTGACCGGATGCCCCTGTTTATCGCTCAGGCGAAACAGCAGGGTCCGCCCTTGCAACTCAGTCACAACGCTCCAGCCGAGGGCCACTGCCGCCTGTCTCTCAAGCAGGGTCGAGGTGTATTTCAGACCCTTGCTGTAATAATCGGCATCGGTAACCTGCGGTTTGGCGGCGACGGCCCGCATCGCTGCCCAAACGGAAAAGCAGAGAAAGCCGGCGAGCAGCAGAACGATAAGACCGGTGTAAATACTGTGCTTGGCAACCATGGATCGGGTTTCCCTAAACTACTTGATATGGGCCGATGCGACCGCCAGTTCGGCGCCGCTCAGATCTGACAGTATGAATTCTACATCCAATCGCGATTCAGGAACAGGTGTCAGCAGCACAAAGTCGATGCGCAGATTTTCGCCGGCCGCGAGTTCGTACTGATCACTTTGCCCCCTCAGTGGCAGCGGCTTGTGATTGTCTGTCTGACGTGCGGTCATGCGATAACTGGCCTTTACATCGCTGCGATTGTGCACCCAGGCATTGAAAAATGTTGCCAGGCTGCCGTCTTTAAGGGTTCGGCTGGCTGCGGTGTGCGAGACCGCAACCTTTAAAGATACTGACGGACGCTGATATACGGCAAGCACCAGGATGATTGTCAGGGCGAGAGTCGCCAGGCTCAAGAGGAATGTGCGCGGGTTCAGAAGTGCGCGCATGCCGCCGTCTGAGGTGCCGAAATTGTAGCGGATCAATCCCGGCTGGTTGCGTTTGGCCATCACCTGTCGGCAGGCATCCAGGCAGCGTCCGCAGTTGATGCATTCGACCTGGTAGCCGGTGCGGATATCGATCTCCATCGGACAGACCTGCACGCATGAACCGCATGCAATGCAGCGCGGCAGCTCACTTGGCGGCAGGTGCAGGATCAAGGTGGACTGGTCGGCCAGGGTGGTCTGGAGACGCCCGTAGGGGCAGAAGTCGCTGCACATCAGGCGGCGGACCATGGCGAGGTCGAGGTAGACCGTCAGAGCAACCAGCAGCAGGCAGATCAGGGCGGCATAATGCAGCTGACCCGAAATCAGCTGAGCGAAAAAGCGTCTCGGTTCGATGAAATACCAAAGCAGGTTGGCGGAAACCAGCGATGCCAGGAACAGGTAGAAAAGTTGCAACACAAACGTCCGAACGAGGCTCCCGGACTGGTGCCGTTGCTTGCCTTTTATCCCCAGGCGTGTCGCGAACCATTCCGCCAGGTCGGTCAAGGTTGTTTGCGGACATAACCAGCCGCACCAGACACGCCCCAGCAGCATGGTCATCAGTAGAAATCCGAGGGTCAGGGCCAGGCTGAAAAGCAGGATCAGGTAAAGCTCTTCGATGCGGAGCGTTTGTCCGAAAAAGTAAAGTGTGAGGTCGGGGATGTCGACCCGGAGCAGGCTGTTGCCATTGGCCCGAAGCCATGGGACCAGCAACAGCAGCAGGGTTGTCGCCCATTGACAGCGGCGACGCCAGGGCGAAAGCAGGGCCGGAGCTTTTTGCGGGGAGGACGTTTCAGACATGCATAATGCAGGCGGCAGAAGGGTCTCCCTCTGCCGCCTGACAACTCACAGTTTGAGGATGAAGTCAGCCAGTGCTTCGATCTCCGGCGGGGAGAGTTTCTTCTCGAACGCCGGCATGTTTTTCGGCCGGCCGTGCGCAATGCTCTCCTGCACGGCAACAGTGGTCTTGCCGTAGTGGTAATCGCCTGAGAGGTCCGGGCCGAAAGCCCCCTTGCCCTCCGGGCCATGACAGCCGGAACAGTGCTTGGCGAAAAGTTCCTTGCCATTGGCACCGGTTTCGGTCGCTGTCGCGGAGGCGACCGCCGGTGGTGCTGGTGCCGGTGTGGCAGGAGTCGTGGCCGCAGGAGTCGCTGCTTCTGCATGCCGCTCGACCTGCGGCTCCCCTTTGTGGGCGGCCATCTTCGCCTGGAACTCAGTCTCTGAACTCCACCCGGAGAGCAGGTAGAAAGCCATGAAGGCCGCGCCCCAGATAATCAACCCGTAAAAGAGAATGGTGAAGTAGACCGGTGGTGCTTGATCGCGGTCTTCAACAATGCCGTCTGCGTGTTCTTCGTGATGAGGATCCGTCGTGCTCATATGCTTGTCCTTTAGGCAAAAGTCCGTCCGTTAAACCGGCCCGACACAAGATTAATCGTCATCCAGCATCCGGTACTTGGCTATTTCCCCTTCATCCTTGCGTTTCCTGCTGTAGGTGCGCATCACGATCAGAACAAAGATCACGAACAATCCAAAGGTGACACCAAGGTAGAGGAGCGAGCCCAGGTCCATGATCAGTGGCCCTCGCCCAGGTGGTAGTACTTGACGAAGTTGACCAGCTTCCAGACCTTGTCGGTCCCCAGGTTCGAGAAACTCGGCATGCCGCCATCGGCTATGCCGGTGTAGATAATTTCGAAGAGGACCTCATCGTCATAATCGCCGCCGATCAGCTCCGGACCGATAACCCCTTCCATGTGTTCACCATGGCAGGCCGCGCAGTTTTGCTGATACAGTTCCTCCCAGGGCTCCATGGTGGCGTGACCAACCCCGGCATAGGGGTTGGTCAAATCGCCGACGATCTCAGTCTTGGCATTTTGCCGCCAGGGGATGTCGCTGCCCAGTTTCTGCATGTAGGCGACCATGGCGTCCATTTCAGTCTTGCCCTTGAGAGCGTTGATTTCCTCAGCCGTGAAGGGAAAGCCGAGCGTCTCCATCTTGTGCTGGATCACCTGTGGGTCGAGCTGGTTGGCGGACAACCAGCCGTAGTCAGGCATGTTGCTCTTCGGCACCATGGCACGCGGCGACTCCATGTGCTGGTAATGCCACGCGTCGGGATATTTGCCGCCGAGGCGCGCCAGGTCCGGCCCGGTGCGCTTGGACCCCC
The DNA here is from genome assembly GCA_024641085.1 of Geobacteraceae bacterium. Taxonomy (GTDB): domain Bacteria; phylum Desulfobacterota; class Desulfuromonadia; order Desulfuromonadales; family BM103; genus JAHEDT01. Next base: position 6,281 of record JAHEDT010000025.1, read on the forward strand.
ACAGGAAGGGCCGATCGTAGACGAATTCTCCAGACTTGGAATAATCGCCGTAGCGCAGCACATCCGAGACCAGCGGCCGAACCGTCTGGGTGTGGCAGTTGTTGCAGCCTTCGCGAATGTAAATGTCGCGCCCTTCCTGCTGCAGTGCGCTGTAGGGTTTGACCCCTTCAATGCGGTCAGCCTCGGTATTCACCCAGGCAAAGGGGAGCACCATGGTGATGATCGTGCCGATCAGAATAACGCCTGTGGCCAAAACGATGAGGAGGACAGGTTTCTTTTCCCACATGATCAGGCCCTCCCTTCCACGGATGCGGTCTGCGTGGCCAATGGCTTGCCCTTGCTGACCGTCATGTAAAGGTTGTAGATGAAGACGACGAGCCCCGCCATGTAGATGAGGCCGCCAAAGACCCGCGCCCACCAGTAGGGGTACATCTCGACCATGGTTTCCATGAACGTGTAGGTGAGGCTGCCGTCAGGATTCATCGCATTCCACATGCCCGCCTGCAGCACGCCGGCGATCCAAAGAGAGATCGACCAGATCAGCTGGCCGACCAGGATCAGCCAGAACTGCAGGTTGGCCAGAGGAATGCTGTAGACTTCCCTGCCGTAAATCCGCGGGATAAGGAAGTAGATGCTGGCGAAGGAGATCATCGACACCCAGCCCATGGTCCCCATGTGAATATGGGCAGGCACCCAGTCGGTATAGTGGATGAAAGCCGAGAAGGTGCGGATCGCCTGCATCGGACCCTGCAGGGTCTGCAGGCCGTAGAAGGTGATGCCGAGGATCAGATACTTGACCAGGTAGTTTTCGCGCATCTGGTGCCACTGCCCGTTCATCGACAGGTAGCCATTGAAAACGCTTCCCCAGGATGGTGCGATCAGCATGACCGAAAAACCCATGGCCAGGGTCTGGATCCAGTCAGGAACCGGAGTCCAGAGCAGGTGGTGGGCTCCGGTCCAGAGATACATGAAGATCAGGCTCCAGAAGGCGGTAATCGACAGCCGGTGGCTGTAGATCGGTACGCCGGTCGTTTTGGGCAGAAAGTAGTAGAACATTGCCAGGGGCGGCGCCGTCAGGGCCATGGCGACGGCGTTGTGGCCGAACCACCATTCGACGTTGGCGTCGTTGGTGCCGGCGTAGGCCGAGTAGGACTTGAAGAGTGAGGCCGGAACAGCGGCCGCGTTGACCGTGAAGAGGATCGCCACGCCGATGATTGCCGCCAACATGTACCAGAGCGAGATGTACATCTGCTCGTCTTTGCGCTTGAGGATGGTCATGACGATGTTGATGGCGAAGGCGACCCAGAGGATGACGATCATGACGTCGATCGGCCATTCCATCTCATGGTATTCCTTGGAGGTGGTATAGCCGAGCAGCAGGGTGACTGCCGACGCGATGATCGTCGCGTTGAAGAACCAGAGCTGGAATTTCGCCAGTTTATCGCTCCAGAGCGGGGTTTTGCAGAGGCGCTGGACGATATACAGGAAGGTGGCAAAGATCACGCCGACCCCCCAGCCGTAGATTCCCGCATTGGTGTGGATCGGGCGGAGGCGGCCGAAGGTCAGGTAGGGTGGAAAATTAAGATCAGGTTCGACCATCTGGAGGGAGACGATAACTCCCACCAGGACGGCGACCAGCCCCCAGATGACGCTCCATGTAACGAAGCTCCGCACGATGGCGTAGTTGTAGGCCCGGTTCTCCATAGCACCTCCTGAGAAAATATTAATTTGTCCCAAATTCTAAGGTTTGACGTATGATTGTCAAGGCTTAATTAAACATAACAAAAATAGTCTCTTTTTTACGGAAATATTAAGTTTTTGTCAACAGGTGTTTGAAATTTTTCTTTGCCCATGCCTATGCTCGACTCTGCCCAGGAGCCATAACGGCTGTGGCATCGTGGCAAGTCTGTGACCGCGGCGCCCGCCAGCCGTTGCCTGGTCCGGTGTTCCCGAGGATTTCGCCGTCCCGGCAAGGTTGTGGAAAAAAGCTTTGACATGTTTCGAGAGGATTCATTAGGATAGGCGTTAATTTACCCCCCCTGGATTCCCAATAATTATGGATTTTGTACTCAACCTTCTGAAAGACGAGATCCGTCGCGTCGAGGAACAGTTCCGCGAAGACCTGACGTCGCGCGTGCCGTTGATCCGCAAGGTCGGCGAATACGTGCTGGCCAGCGGCGGCAAGCGGGTGCGTCCGATGATGCTGTTGCTCAGCGCCAGACTTGCCGGTTACCAGGGGGACGCCCACATCGGCCTGGCCAGCGTTGTCGAGTTTATCCATACCGCGACCCTGCTTCACGATGATGTGGTCGACAGTGCCGTTCTGCGCCGCGGTCAGGATTCCGCCAATGCGGTCTGGGGGAACGAAGCCAGCGTTCTGGTCGGTGACTTCCTGTTCGCCAAATCCTTTTCCATCATGGTTCGCGAAGGCAACCTGGATATCCTGCGGACACTCTCCGACGCCACCACCCAGATGGCAGAAGGGGAAGTGCTGCAATTAATCAGCACCAGTGACATCGAGCTCGATGAAGAGCGTTATATCGAGGTGGTTCAGAACAAGACGGCGGTTCTGCTTTCTGCTGCAAGCCGCTGCGGGGCGATCCTGGGTGGCTGTTCCGCGGCTGAAGAGCAATCTCTGGCTGATTTTGGCATGGACCTCGGCATCGCCTTCCAGTTCATGGATGACGCGCTGGATTATGTCGCCGACCAGAGTGAATTCGGCAAGGAGTGCGGTCACGACCTCCTGGAAGGCAAGGTCACCCTGCCCCTGATTCACACCCTGATCCATTGTACCTCCGAAGAACGCGCTCAGGTTGCCGCTATTGTCGAGCAGGACGTGTTACCCGACGCGGACCTGCAATATGTCGTTCAGCTGATTCATTCCTATGACGGAATCGGCTACACCCGGGAGCGGGCCAGGATCCTCGTGGAGTCGGCCAAGCAGCACCTGGCTGCTTTTGCCGAATGCCCGGCCAAGCAGGCTCTTATCCGCCTGGCGGATTACGTCGTCAGTCGCAATCATTAGCCCTCTACCAATCGGGCTAGAGGTGAAACCCGGCCCTCAGTGAACTCATCTCAATATGGCATACAGGGGAAAATCGAACCCCACTACGTCATATTCCTGTCTGCATACCGTCTTTTAGCTTTTTAAACTGAATTTTTTCCCAGGGATGTTGCAGATAACGGGGACTTGATGTCTTGGCGCGAAGTTTGCTCTTTTATCAAGTCGAGTCTTTCAGTCTCCTGCATTAATCCACCGTTGGGGTTTCCATGGAAAACATTCGGTTGGTTCATCAGCTGGTGTGGGACTTCGAGGGTGAGCAATACCTGATCGAAGTTTTCAGTCGAGCCGATGGTCATCATTTCGCGCGCACGGTATTCAACCCTCAGGACGTTATCATCTGCGACGGCTCCAGTCTTGAGGAAGCTTTGCTCAGGCACCGGGAACTGCTCCCCCTCGCCGTGCAATCCCGGCAGATTCATTTGTCTTCGCACCTGATCAACTGATCACAACGTCTACACTCAACAATCCAGATACCCGATCGAAGATTCTTCCTGCTATACTGCACGCATGCTCAGGTTGTCCTTCCACAAGAAAGTCCTCTACGCCTTCTGCGGCCTGACCCTGCTGCCGCTGATCGCCCTGGCGATTTTTGCCAGCCAGAGCCTGGATACCGTTGAACGTCTGCTGCGTGCCAGCGCCATCACGGCCCTGGACCGCCAGGCCGCCGAAACCCTCGAAGTGCGTGCTATCATGGTTGCCGATGAGGTCAGGACGTTTCTTCACAGTGTTGAAGATGATCTCGCGGCGCTGGCGCATTTGCCTGCTACACCGGAGGTCTACCTCTGGTTCAGCCAGAGCCATCTGCGACTGGTCTGGGAGCGGGTCGGGACCAACCGGGCGCCCAGCGAGAAGAGATCGCCGATCCGGCTTTACAGGGACATCGCCTTTATCGACCCGGACGGCATGGAGCGCTTGCGGGTTGTCGATGGCGTTCTCTCCAAAGAGCTGCGAGATGTCTCCAAGCCTGCCAATACCACCTTCCTGACCGAAAACTATTTTCACGCTGCAAGAAAGCTCCCGGCAGGCGAGGTTTACGTCTCGCATCTGACCGGCTGGCATGTCAGCAAGCAGGCCCAGCTCGGCAGCGCCGCAACTCCTGAAGAAGCAGTCGAAGGTGCAACTTACCAAGGTGTGGTCCGATTTGCCCAGCCGGTTTATGACGTTGACGGCCAGTTGCAGGGGATCATTGTCCTCTCGGTTGACCATCGCCATCTGATGGAGTTCACCCAGCATATAACCCCCACAGATGAGCGCTTCGTGGTCTTCCCGTCCTATCAGAGCGGCAACTATGCATTCATGTTCGACAATGAGGGTTGGATCATTACCCATCCAAAATTCTGGGATATCAGGGGCCTGGATAAAGAAGGGCACCTTGTGCCGCCTTACCGGGAGGACTCCGCCCCGGAAGCGATCGCCAGCGGGACAATCCCGTACAATCTGCGTGAAGCGGGCTTTATTCACCCCAATTACCCGGCGGTCTATTGGGACGTCCTCGCCGGGCGTGCCGGTGTGGTTGACGTGACCAATGTCGGCGGCTCACGCAAGTTCATGGCCTTTGCGCCGATCTTCTACAACTCCGGGCCTTACGCCGAAACCGGCGTGTTTGGCGGTATTACGATCGGTGCCGAGGTCAAGCAGTTCCACAGCATGGCGGAGTCGGCTTCGGCGAATATCAGGCTGCTCTACGAAGCCTTCCTGACCGGGGCCTGGGTGCTGATCGGCCTGACGGCGCTCTTGGTTGCCTTCGTTGCTTACCGTCTGTCCCACAATATTACCGGCCCGCTGTCCACACTGATTGCCGGCACCCAGGCGATGGCACGCGGCAGACTGGGGACGCAGGTGGCCGTTGCCAACCCGGTCGAAGTGGCGGAGCTGGCAACGGCGTTCAATACCATGGCCAGGCAACTCAATGAGCGGCGCGAGCGACTGCTTAAAACTTTGGCGGTCCTGCGTCGTTCACGTAAGGAGATTCAGCAGGAAAGAGATTTCAATCAGACGATCGTGGAAAATGTCGACGTCGGTATCCTGACTCTCGACAGCAGCCAATGTGTCACTTCTTTGAACGGAGTCGCCGGCACCATCCTGAACATTGCCGAGGAGCCGGTCAGGGGGATGCCCCTCAGGGCCGTCCTGCAGACTTTCCCTGAAATGTATCAGGCGCTGGCCAAGTCAATGGAGGTCGAGCGCTGGAGTGAATATGTCTCGCTGGAAAGAGAGGGCCGCTCTCTGACCTATCGACTGGCTCTGCATCCAATTTCGTCGGGTCGGGACGGGGGCCATATCCTGACGATCGAGGATTTGACCGAACGCGTCAATCTCCGTCAGCAGATGGCCCGTTTCGAGCGCCTCGCTTCGCTGGGGCGCCTTTCGGCCGGTATCGCCCACGAGGTGCGCAACCCGCTGACCGGCATCAGCCTGCTGCTCGACGAACTGCACGACCGGATGCTGGCCAATCCGGGCGACCAGAAGCTGATCCAGCGCGCACTGCAGGAGATCGAACGCCTGGAGGGCCTGGTCAACGAGCTGCTGAATTTCGCCTCCTTGCCGGATGCTCGCCTCGCACCCGGCGATCTTGCCGTGGTCCTGCGCGATACGCTCTTCCTGACGAGCAAGCAGTTTCAGAAACAGCACGTTCGGATCCACGAGGAGATTCCTTCGGAACTGTTGCATCCGCGCATGGACAGCGATCGTCTGAAACAGGCCATCCTGAACCTGCTGACCAATGCGCTGGACGCGATGCCCAAGGGCGGCGAATTATGGATATCTGCCCAGGATATCGTCGATGGCTGTCTGTTGACGATCCGCGATTCGGGCCAGGGGATTCCCGCTGACCGGCTCGCGCTGATCTTTGAGCCCTTTTACACCACCAAGGGCGGGGGAACAGGATTGGGACTCTCCATCACCCACACCATCATCACCAGCCACGGTGGACGCATCGAAGTGCAGAGCAGGGAGGGAGAGGGCACCGAGTTCAAGATCCATCTCCCTGGCGGTGGCCGAAATTAGCCTGACTGTATCGATCGGCATAGATAAGACTTGAGGAATACAATACAAACGGCCAATAACAGCCGTTTTTGTTGTGCCCTGCGCCATTTGCCTTTAAACTGAACAGCAAGGTAATTACAGGCTGCCTTGATCAAGGAGTGGCTCATGGAGCGTATTCTGATCGTGGATGACGAAGCATTCATCCGCGAGAATCTGGAACGGATTCTCGAGGAGGATGGCTATCATCCTTATTCGACGGACAATGGCGATGATGCCGTCAAGGAGGTCAGCGAAGCGGATGTCGACCTGGTGCTGCTCGATCTGAATCTCGGTGCCCAGAGTGGTCTCGATGTCCTGCGCGCCATGCGTGAAATCGATCCCGGTCTGCTGGTGATTATTATCACCGGATACGGAACCGTGGAAAGTGCCGTCGAAGCTTTGAAACTGGGCGCTTATGACTACATCAAAAAGCCCTTCAAGGCGGATGCGATCCGCCTGATCGTTCGCCTGGCGCTGGAAACCCAGAACCTGCGCCGTGAAGTCCGCCAGTTGCGGCGCGGCAGCCAGACTCGCGAATTGACCGGAGCCAACCTCATGGTCGGATCCAGCGAACAGCTCACCCAGGTCTACCGGCAGATTCGTGAAGTGGCCAAACATGAGACCTCCACGGTGCTGATCACCGGCGAATCGGGAACCGGCAAGGAACTGGTCGCGCGCGCAATTCATCAGTTGTCACCCCGCAAGGATCGCCCTTTCGTCGAGATCAACTGTGGCTCCCTGCCTTTCAACCTGCTCGAAACCGAGCTGTTCGGCCATGAGCGGGGCGCTTTCACCGATGCGAAGAGTCGTAAAATCGGTCTTTTCGAGGAAGCCAACGGCGGTACGTTCTTTCTTGACGAGATTGGTGAAATGGACATGAATCTCCAGGTCAAGCTGCTCAGGGTTCTCGAGGATCGTAAAATCCGCCGACTGGGAGGTACCCGGAATATCGACATCGATGTGCGGGTGATGGCCGCCACCAACCTGCAGCTCAAGGAAGCGATTGAACGCAAGGCCTTCCGCGAGGACCTTTTCTACCGGCTCAACGTTTTCCCCATTCATGTCCCGCCGCTGCGTGAACGGCGCGGGGACATCCCGGCGCTGCTCGAATTCTTTCTCAAACATTACCGGGAGGAATTTAACAAAAATGTCCGCGAAATCTCCCGGGCCGCGCTGGATCTGCTGATGCGCTACCACTGGCCCGGCAACGTGCGTGAACTGCGCAACGTCGTGGAACGTATCTGCATCATGCACAACCAGGAGATCATCACTCCTGAATGCCTGCCTCGAGAAATCTGGGGAACGGAGCCCCAGGGAGAGACCAGTTTCGAGTACCAGATCCCGCCGGAGGGGATTTTGTTCGAGGAGATCGTCGGGCGTCTGGAAAAGGACCTGGTCACCCAGGCCGTCGGCATTACCGGTGGCAATGTCGCCAAGACGGCCCGCCTCCTCAATCTGCCGCGTGGCACATTGCGTTACAAAATGGAAAAATATGGCTTGACCGAGACCCCCTGACACCCATGCAGACAAGTAAGCTGCATGCTTGCCGGCGAACGCGGCTCTTGTGATGGATGGTGTTCACCACCTTTGATTAAAAAAACGGTCTTAAGAGATTTTTGAGTCTGATGTGCTATAGTTCATATCAAGCATCGTATCTCACCGATAATAGCAAACCCGGGGAAACCCGGGGACGCAAAGCCACGGGTCCGCTGCAGCAGAGCAGAGCGGATCGCCGGGCTGCCGAAGCGGGGTAGGCCAAGCAGGACAGACCCGTCTCCGCAATCGCGAGCCGGGTTTTTTTGGTTCTGGACTTCAGGAGTTTTTATGGATGAACGGCCGATTGCAGTGGTGGTTGACGAGAGTAAACCTTTTCTCATGTACCTCTCGAAATTACTCAACCGCATGGGCCTCCAGGTCCTGCCGGTCAGTCATGCCGGTGAAGCGCTCGAGATTTGTCGGGTGACCCGTCCGCATCTCGTGACCATGGATATGAGGATGCCCGATATGGACGGACTGGAGGCCCTGCGGATCATACGTGAAGATCAGGACCTTGCCGATCTGCCGGTGATCATGATCTCCAGTTACCAGGAGAAGAGCCGGCAGTGGGAGGCCTTGAGCCTCGACTGCATCGATGTGCTCGAAAAACCGGTTGATCTACGGCGACTGCACAAGGCGATTCAGCGCTGCAACCTTTATCCCGGCGGGCGGCGCCGTTACCTGCGGGCACCCTTCTACAAGACGGTTGGCCTGCATCACCAGGAGACCCGCTATGAAGTGACGAGCAGCAACCTTTCCGAGCGGGGGATCTTCCTGCAACTGGGCGAGCAACTGCCGAAAGGCGCTCACGTCGATGTCGACCTTCCGCTCTCCACGGATGCAAACTTGCGAGTTGGTGGCTCGGTGATTTATTCCAGGGTCGATGATCAAGATGGCACGGGAATCTCGTCCGGTACCGCAATCAAGTTCGATCGCCTGACTCTTCAGCACCTGGAAATTATCTCTGCTTTGGTTGCCGAACTGCTGATCGGTGACATCGTCGCCGAGCAGACCGAGCCGGTTGTCAGTCCGAACCGCTGAGCGCCCCGTTCCTGTTCTCTGGTCAGGTTTGGGCTGTATTTCGAGATGTTTTCAGATATCCTTTGATTGATTCACATGCGTGCTGGGCAGTGCGTTGAAAAACCTCTTCCTGGCTGACCATCTTTCGAGAGGCTTGCATGCAGAATTCAACCTGGACCCCGCCTGAACTGTTGAAAATGTCCGGCAGCTACTGGGAAGCCTGTGCCCTGCATGCCGGTGTCAAACTTGACCTGTTTACGCCCCTGGCGAAAACTCCGGCGACGGCGGCTGAGCTGGCCGGACGGCTTGGTCTCGACTCGCGGGGCCTGGCCATGCTGCTCGACGCACTGGCCGCCCTGGAACTGCTGACCAAGGAGGGTGCGCGTTACCAGGCCACGCCTTTTGCGGCCCAGTTCCTTGCTGTCGATTCGGCCGCCTACCTCGGCCACATCATTCAGCATCATCATCACCTGGTCGACAGCTGGGCCCGCCTGGATCAGGCTGTTCGCACCGGCGAGCCGAGCCGGCGGCGGGTTTCGCACGATTCCGAGGAGATCGAAAGGGAGAGTTTCCTGCTCGGCATGTTCAACCTGGCGATGCTCCTGGCGCCGCGGGTTGTCAGGCAGATCGATCTGTCCGATCGCAAGCGCCTGCTCGATCTCGGCGGTGGGCCGGGTACTTACGCCATCCATTTCTGCCAGCAGAACCCGGATCTGCGCGCCACTGTTTTCGATCTGCCGACCACCCGGCCGATTGCCGAAAAAACGATCGGCAGGTTCAGCCTGCAGGAGCGCATCAAATTCGTCGCCGGTGACTTCCAGGCGGACACCTTGTGCGGCAGCTACGATGTCGCGTGGCTCTCCCACGTACTGCACGGCGAGGGTGAGGCGGAATGCGCCAGGATGCTGAAGAAAGCGACCGGTGTCCTCGAACCGGGCGGGGTGCTGCTGGTCCAGGAATTCATCCTCGAAGACAGCCGCGACCGGCCGCTCTTTCCGGCGTTGTTCTCCCTGAACATGCTGCTCGGGACTCCGCAGGGCAAAGCCTACAGTACGGGCGAACTCAAGGCTCTGTTGACAACCGCCGGCCTGGAACAGATCGAACGGCTGCCGATGGACCTGCCCAACGGCGCCGGAGTGATCGGCGGCCGCAAACCCGGTTAGCAGCTCTACCCCAAGCCCTCCCATCCGCTTGCAGCGACGCTAATCATTATCGAGGGGATTCCGGTGCTCCAGACCGTTTTGTTGCCGCCCTCTGCAGTGAAACACCTTCCCCGACGACCACGCCCTCATCTTGGCCAACACCTGATCTACCAACTTAGATCATCTTCTGGGCCGGAGATGGGGGTTTTTGTCGAAGCGTTGAAGTTTCTGTAATTCCTTGGAAATATCTTGACATGCCTATATCGAGACATATATTTTGAATTATTAATTAAACTCTCTAATTAATGGCCAAACCTCGGGCGACCGGGGGGCGGAAAGCCAGCGGGACTGGGTGTTATGTAAGTATTGATGGGCCTTTTTTATCGGTCTGCAGCAATCTAATCTAATCAGTAATCATCAGTCAGCCGGGTTGCCGATTGTCTCCAACGTATGGAGGCGCGTGCAACCCGGTTTTTAATTTTCAGGGTGCTGATGGTCCTGCGATAAACTATGACCCTAAAAATAAATCTTTACGGAGATCCAGACCGGTAAAGAGTTCGGAAGTGTCGGTTGCGGTGACCAGGTGATTAGGTTTCCGATATGATAAATATGTTCATTGGGAGGCAATGGCCATGAAATCAAAACGAGCATCAGGTTTTGTTCTTGCGACGATGTTATGTCTGGTGATTCTGGAGAACTCTGCACATGCTGCGCCACCAAGCATAAATTCGCAGATTGGCGATACGGTCATAAACCCTCTCATAGAACCGTCAGATCCACCTACTGATCCCCCTAATAATGAAGCTTTTGTAACCGGCTTGAATTTGGAAGATAATTTTCCCGACACTAGTGTTCTGCCTTACCCCCAGTTTGTTTTTACAAATCAATCTATACCTGAAACAGAGGGAGAAACATTTGAGTATTCGTTTATGGTTAGGGATGTCGGGGATGTCCTCTATCAATATTTTGACGGTAAATTATATACTAGCGAAATATTATCCATTACCTCGGATCCAGCCAAACCATATGAAAGTCCTATATTTACAGTAACTGATAGCGGCTTAACCGGTTTCAGCCTTGTAAATCAAGAGATCAAGGCTTGGGATACATATAGTGAATGGTTAAAGGTTTTTGCTCCCTGGGCTGGAGGTGATGGTGCTGAGCTAGATCCAGTGATTTCAGGTGGGGTAGATGGTGTTAGCTATGTGAAGTATGGCGCTCCGGGGGCTGGCGGAAGCACTGGTTTTTTACTGATTCCTGCAGGTTCAGGCAAGCCAGGTAAGCCAGGTCCAGATATCGTATTTGATACAAATATTCTTCCTCTGGACGCGAATCCGCAACCATTTCCAAAGTCTATCACTGCAACGAATAAAGTTGGATTAAAGGTCGGTAGTGTTGGCGGAAACGGCGGAAACGGAGGTTCTGTTTATCTGTCTCCGTTCAGTGGAGCGAAGGGTGGAAACGCCGGCAAAGGAGGAGATGTGACTGTCATTGTTCAGGCAGATGTTGAGCAAATTGCGACAACGTCTGAATCTGAAAAGGGTCTGCACGGAATCTTTGCCTTTAGTCGAAGCGGTGCGGGAGGCAAGGGAGGTTCCGGATATGCTGCGGTTGGAGGTGGATCTGGTGGAGGCTCCCCAAATGGAGGAGACGTAACTATTAAGAACAGTGCGTTACTTGTTAGTACTGATAGTGAATATGGCTATGGCATTTACGCCCTCAGTGTCAGCGGTCAGGGAGGTAGTGGCGGAGATCAATATGGCATTGCAGGTTATTCAGGCAGCGGAGCTGCTCCAGCAAATGGCGGTGATGTAAAAATCGAAAACTACGGCCAAGTTGTTACAAGAAAAGAATATAGCTATGGAATTCTTGCGCAGAGCATTGGTGGCGGGGGAGGCTCATCCGGTAGTACAGGAAACCTCATTTACTCAGACACTGCTAATGGTCAGGCTGGTGGTGATGGAGGGAAAGCTTCGGTAATCAATGCTGGCAGAGTTTCAACTCAAGCGGACTATTCACAGGGAATTGCAGCACAAAGCATTGGTGGGGGCGGAGGTAATTCGGGCAGTTCGTGGGGCCTGGTTGCCATTGGAGGAACTGCAGACAACGGGGGCCGGGGTGATACCGTTTCGGTGGAAAATACTTTAACAGGATCAGTGCAAACTCGCGGGAAAGGTTCGATCGGGATATTTGCCCAGTCCGTGGGCGGCAGCGGCGGCAGGGGCGGTGATGCCACCGGACTTGCAGCCATTGGTGGCAACGGAGCCGTAGGTGGTGGAGGTGGGAGAGTTGATGTAACAAATGCCGGCGAGATCAAAACATTTGGTGATACATCACGGGGCATTTTTGCCGAAAGCGTCGGCGGTGGCGGCGGCAGCGGTGGCAGTTCGGTCGGGATGGTGGCCGTTGGCGGGACTGGTGCAGGTGGCGGTGACGGGAATAATGTTTCTGTAGTGAATAGTGGAACAATCACAACTGCCGGAGATTACTCAGAAGGCATCTATGCTCAATCCGTAGGCGGCGGCGGCGGTGACGGAGGAACGTCCACGGCGGTCGGTGCATTTTTAGCTGTTGCTGTTGGCGGTGATGGAGCCACCGGTGGAAAAGGTGGCGAAGTTGACATTATCCTGGGGGGAGAATCTCCATCAATTATAAAAACAGGTGCTGACGAAGATGGGGGCTATAAATCGGTTGGTGTTTTCGCCCAGTCCGTTGGCGGCGGTGGTGGCAGCGGTGGTGGTGCGTTATCCGTGTCAGCCGGTCTCTTCGGATCGGTCTCCGTTTCTCTTGGCGGCAAAGGGGCTAAGGGTGGAGATGGGGGCCTCGTCAACTTGACCACTCCTGAGAATTCCCAAAATACCATAGTAAGCACCAAAGGCAACGATTCGACAGGGGTTTACCTCCAGAGCGTCGGAGGTGGCGGCGGTGATGGTGGTTACGCCTACTCTTTTGCTGCTGCCGCAGGGCCGGTTTCCGGAACGGTGAACGTTGGTATCGGCGGCAGGGGCGGCAAAGGCGGCGAAGGTGGAGTCGTCACTGTTGGGAGCGGTTTTGCTGCGGATCCAACGATTGATGATGTCCCAATTTCCCCGACCAGCGGTTTTAGAGGAGCGATTTATACCGATGGGGAACGATCCACGGGGCTGTTTGCCCAGAGCGTCGGGGGCGGTGGCGGCAATGGGGGCCTTGCCATCTCGGCAGGCATCTCGGCGTCCGCCGGCGGCTCGCTAGGTGTTAGCGTGGGCCTGGGCGGCGACGGCGGCGCCGCTGGGAATGGTGGTGTGGTCAAGGTTGCTACGGAAGGTGATATAACGACGAACCAAGCCCAGTCCACGGCTCTGCTGGTCCAATCGGTCGGTGGTGGTGGAGGCAATGGCGGTGGAACCGTTACGGCTGGTGTGTCGGCATCGGGAGGAGCTGCCGCGACCATCAATGTCGGTGGTGGGGGTGAGGGCGCTGCGGGCGGCGATGGTGGAGAAGTCACTTTGGTTACGGGGGATGGCAATATTCTCACTAAGGGTATCCGTGCGCCCGATCCGGAATTAGATCCTGACCTCGATGCAGAACTGCTGTCCCGAATTACTGGTGGCCAGTCTCCGGGGATCATCGTGCAGTCGATTGGTGGCGGAGGTGGTAATGGCGGTTATGCGGTCGCTGCAGGTATTGCTGGTGCAGGGGGGGCTGCCGGAGCGGTAACCGTGAGCCTCGGCGGTGGCGGGGGGTCGGGTGGTGACGGCGGGAAAGTCTTTGCACAGTTGGCATCGAATGTCACAACGGAAGGCGATAGTTCCGCTGCCATCCTTGTTCAGTCGGTTGGCGGCGGTGGCGGCAACGGCGGTTTTAGTGTCAGTGCCGCGGGTGCCGGGGCCGGAGGTGGAGCAGGGGCTATTGCCGTTGGCCTTGGTGGTTCCGGCGCCGAAGGTGGTGTCGGCGGTGAGGTTATTGCTACATCTTCAGGCGAAATTATCACCAAAGGCACCCAATCTACAGGTTTCACTGCCCAGTCCATTGGTGGTGGTGGTGGTAATGGCGGTTTCAATGTGTCGGGTGGGCTGTCTGGCGCGGGCACCGGCAGTGGCGCGATCAGTGTCGGACTCGGCGGCGATGGCGGAGCGGGCAACGATGCGGGCAACGTGATCGCTGAAACCACAGGGAAAATTATGACCTTTGGTGCGCAGTCAACCGGTGTGCTTGCACAGTCTGTCGGTGGCGGTGGTGGTAACGGCGGATACAATATCTCAGCCGCCGGTTCAGCTGCCGGAACGGGTAGCGGTGCAGTTTCGGTGGGGCTCGGCGGCAGCGGTAAGGGAGGCGGCAATGGCGGTGACGTTGATCTAACCGTCAGTGAAACAGTATACACCGAAAGAGAGCAATCTGTTGCGGTCATCGCGCAATCCATCGGCGGTGGCGGCGGCAATGGCGGCTACAACATTTCCGCGGTGGCTTCAGGCGCCGGTACCGGAAGTGGCACGGTCGGTGTCGGGCTCGGTGGCTCCGGTGCGGGCGGCGGCGATGGGGGAGAGGTTGTCGTCTCGACCAGCAGCAACATTTGGACCAAGGGGGTCGGCTCGGGTGGTATTCTGGCGCAATCTGTGGGGGGCGGCGGCGGCAACGGCGGCTTTAATGTCACGGTATCGGGCTCGGGGGCAGGAACGGGCAGCGGTGCGGTGGGTGTCGGCCTCGGTGGCAGCGGCGAAGGTGGCGGCAATGCTTCGACGGTTGATCTGACGGTTGAGAACAATGTCACGACCACGCTCAGGGACTCTTCCGGGATCGTTGCACAATCGATCGGTGGTGGCGGCGGCAGCGGTGGGTTCAATGTCACCGTCGCGGGTTCCGGTGCGGGCACGGGCAGCGGCGCGGTGAGTGTTGGCCTTGGAGGAAGCGCGGGTACGGGTGGTTTTGCCCGTGCAGTCACTTCAAAAGTTACGGGCAATATTGTAACCGGCGGTGATGACTCAACCGGTCTGCTGGTGCAGTCGGTCGGAGGTGGTGGTGGAAATGGCGGTTTCTCCGTGAGCGCGGCAATCTCTGGTGCCGGCACGGGAAGCGCCAGTGCCGCGGTCGGCCTGGGTGGCTCGGGTGGCTCTGGCGGGATTTCCGGTACGGTGGAATCAACGCTGACTGGAGATGTGAGAACTGCTGGTAAAAATGCCACCGCGGTGATTGCACAATCGATCGGCGGGGGTGGCGGCAAAGGTGGCATGTCGGTTGCCGGTGCGATTTCCGGTGCCAAAACAGGCAGTGCTGCGGCCTCTGTGAGCGTCGGCGGCTCCGGCGGCGGTGGCGGTGACTCGAATACGGTGGAGAATACGGTGACGGGGCATATCGTCACGGCAGAGTCCGGGTCCGGAGGGATTCTGGCGCAAAGCGTCGGCGGTGGCGGTGGCGAAGGCGGCATTTCTGTCAGCGGCACAATCTCAGTGGCCAGTACCGGAACCGGTGCCGTGAGTGTCGGGATCGGCGGCTCCGGAGGTGACGGTGGCGATTCGATGAAGGTTACGAATGCGGTAACCGGGACCGTGTTCACGTCGGGCCCCGATGCTTCCGGTATCGTCGCGCAATCCCTTGGTGGTGGCGGTGGCAACGGCGGCATCAATGTCACGGGCACGATTAGCGCCGCCAAAACCGGAGCGGGTGCCATAGGCGTCGGCATCGGTGGTTCAGGCGGTGGCGGCGGCGACTCAGGCGAGGTGGACAATACTGTCGAAGGCTACGTGCAGACGACAGGCGACAATTCAGCAGGAATCTTCGCCCAATCCCTTGGCGGCGGCGGTGGCAATGGCGGCCTGAATGTGACCGGCATGATTACCGCGGCGAAAACGGGTAGCGGTGGCCTCGCGGTAGGCATAGGTGGTTTCGGTGGCGATGGTGGTGATGCCGGAAAAGTGACGAACAAGGTGACCGGCGGCACGGTGACGACCGGCAACAATGCCGATGGCATCGTGGCGCAAAGTCTTGGTGGCGGTGGCGGCAATGGAGCGATCAACGTAACGGCTTCGGTGAACCTTTCAAAGGATAACGGAGGTACCCTTGGTGTTGGAATCGGCGGTTTCGGAGGTGATGGCGGCAATGCGGGTGATGTCATCAGCACAGTGATCACCACCGAGGAATATCAACAGATCGGTACGACCGGAGACGATTCTTCCGCAGTGATTGCCCAGTCCATCGGTGGCGGAGGTGGCAACGGCGGCTTGAATATAACCGGGACTGTGAATGCTTCCGGTAAAAACGGCGCCGCCATCGGCGTGGGGGTCGGTGGTTTTGGCGGCGGTGCAGGGGATGCCGGTGATGTGACGCTCGGTGTGACCGGCACGGTCGTTACCGAGGGCAACAATTCCCATGGCCTGATTGCTCAGTCGATAGGTGGCGGCGGCGGGAATGGCGGGACCAATGTCACGGGCTCCCTGGCCATAGTAAAACCGGCTTCGGGTTCTTCTGGGACGACCGTCGCGGCATCGATCGGGGTCGGTGGCTTCGGTGGCGGTGGCGGTCAGGCCGGCGATGTGGACCTGACTTATGCCGGAACGATCGTTGCCCAGCCTCGGATTCTGGTCCCGGAAACAGTTGACCCGGTTTCCGGCGCGACTGTGCCCGTGCATTATGAGTTCAAGGAGGGCAGCGGCTCCTACGGGATTCTTGCGCAGTCCCTCGGCGGTGGTGGCGGTAACGGCGGCGTCAATGTCAGCGCAGGCATTTCGTATGCGGCGGGCGAGAGTGACGGTCATGCTCTGCTCGTCGGCGTGGGTGGCTTCGGCGGGAGCGGTGGCGATGCGGGTGATGTCAGTGTCACCGTAACCGGTGGTGAGAGTATTTCTGCCTACGGCAACGGTCATTCCGCCATCATGGCGCAAAGCACTGGCGGCGGGGGCGGTAATGGCGCCCTGAACGTCAGCGGCGGCATCGTGTCCGATTCGCCCCTTATCGTTGGTGTCGGGGGAATGGGCGGCAACGGCGGCACCGCCGGCGATGTCAGCGTTGCTGCGGCGACCGATGTCTATGCCATTGCGGAAACCGATGACGACGAACACTCGGCCGGGATCATGGCCCAGAGCCTCGGTGGCGGCGGCGGCAACGGCGGTGTGAATATCAGCGGCGGCCTGTCGATTGATAAAGGCAAGTCACCTTCGATTACGGTCGGGGTCGGCGGATTCGGCGGTTCGGGCGCGGTCAGTGGGGATGTGGAACTGGTCCACGACGGTAACGCCATCACGACCGGTGGCTGGACCCACGGTCTTTTTGCCCAAAGCATCGCCGGCGGCGGTGGCAACGGCGGGCTCAACGTGAGTGGCCAGTTTAACTGGGCCGACTCGGAGGATTCCGGCGGGGCCAAAGACCTGAGTATCGTCGCCGGGATTGGCGGTCACGGTGGTCAAGGAGCCGATGCAGGTGATGTCGGCGTCATTTCTACCGGCACCATCAGCACCAGCGGCGCTTACTCCCGTGGCATCTACGCTCAGAGCGTCGGCGGTGGCGGCGGCACTGGCGGCATGAACGTGACCGGGGTCTTTGCCAAGAACAGTTCTCCCATCAGCATGGGGATCGGTGGCTTCGGCTCAGGCGGCGGCAACGCCGGTACGGTTCAAGTCAACCGCGGCAGTGTCGACCTTGCTGCCGGAAAGATCACGACTGACGGAGTCGGCGCAATCGGCATCGAAGCCTCCAGCATCGGCGGCGGCGGTGGTGACGCCGGGATGAACTTTGTCGTCGGCATCAGCCTGGCCAAGGACAGCAATAATGATGGTGGCGATACCGGCGGCGACACTGGTACGACCAGGGAACATCCCAAGCATACCGGGGTGGATGAGAGTGTCTTTACCAATTTCGACAAGGTTCTCGACGAGCTCGAAGGGCGGTCCCCTAAAGATCCGCAGGACGAAAAAGATGCCAGCAAGGACTCTCCTTTCGCGGCACAAATAGCCATCGGTGGTTCCGCGGGTGATGCCGGGCACGGTAACACGGCGAGCGTTGACAATCATGGCGATGTTGAAACCCGTGGCAACGACAGCCACGGCATTCTCGCCCAGTCCATCGGCGGCGGCGGTGGCAATGCCAGCGTGAACCTGGCGGTCACCTATCAAGGCAAAAGCGATGACAGCAAGGGCTTCAATTTCACCCTTGGTGGCGCGACCGGTGACGGCGGCAATGGTGCCAAGGTCGAGCTCGATAGCGACGGCATCGTCGTGACCGGAGGTGACGATGCCTACGGCCTCTTTGCGCAAAGCGTCGGCGGTGGCGGCGGTAATGTCGGCTATGATTTCAGCACCATGCAAACCAAAGGCGGCAAGATCGGCATCAACCTTGGCCGCCAGGGTGGCACCGGCGGATTCGGTGACGATGTCACATTAACCAGCAAAGGCGCCGTCAGTACCCTCGGCGCCCGCTCGTATGGCATCCTGGCACAGAGCGTCGGCAATGGCGGTGGCAACAGTTCCTCCACCACGATCAGCGGCGAGCTCGCTGCTAACGAAGAAGATGGCACTCCCAACCGGGCGGCCAGTATCACGATCGGCCTCGAAGGCGGCGAGGGCGGCAGTGCCGGTGATGTCGATGTCGATGTCGCAGGGACGGTGACCACCATAGGTGAGGGTGCACATGCAGTCTTCGCCCAAAGCGTCGGCGGCGGCGGCGGTAATGCCGGCGATGCCAAAAGCAAGGCGTCTACCCTGGCGGTTTCAATCGGCGCCAGTGGCGGCATTGGCGGTACCGGTGGCAAGGTGGAGGTGACCAGCAGCGCAGGAATATTCACCCGGGGTCAGGATGCCCTTGGTATTTTGGCTCAGTCGATCGGTGGCGGTGGCGGCACCGGCAGCACGACCGAATCGAAGGCAGAAGATTTTGCCATCGCTATCGGCGGTTCCGGTGGCGAGGGTGCCGTCAGCGACACGGTGGCGGTGATAAATCGCGGCACCATAATCACTGAAGGGGCTGGCTCGTATGGTGTCCTGGCGCAGAGCATCGCAGGTGGTGGCGGCAATGCCAAAGCGACCAAAAGCACCCTCGAGAAAAAGAAACCCAAGGAGAATACAACCGGCGATAGCAGCACGGCCCCGACTGACTCGGCCGATGGCGACAAAGAAGAGTCCAACTCCGCCGTTCAGGTTTCGATTGCCATCGGTGGCACAGGAGGGACCGGTGCGGCAAGTGGCGATGTCACGGTGGAAAACTTCGGTGGCATCGGCACCAGTGGCGACCAGGCTATCGGGATCTTCGCTCAGAGTATCGGCGGCGGCGGCGGGAATGCGGCACAAACCGCCAGCTCTGTGACCTCGGAACTTGGCTCAGGGCTCCTCTTCGGGCTTGGCATCGGAGGCAACGGCGGCACTGGTGGCGCCGCGGGCGATGTGACCGTGTCCAATCTGGTTGATTCCGGCACCGATCAAGCGGGCCAGATCATAACTCTCGGCAACGAATCCCATGGAATCTTCGCCATGAGTATTGGCGGCGGCGGCGGAAACGGCAGTAGCGTGACCGCGAAAACCAACGCGAAAAACCAAAATGAGAAGAGTGCGGCAAGTGCTTTCTCCGTCGGCATCGGCGGCTCCGGTGGTACCGGGGGTACCGGTGGTGAGGTGACGGTGACCAACGCCGGCATGATTGCAACCTATGGCACCAAGGCTCACGGCATCGTGGCGCAAAGCATCGGCGGCGGCGGGGGCAACGGCGGGATGACTATTGCCGGAAACCAGGCCATGGGCAGCCGCGAGGCCGGCAGCAAGGCCGGCAGCTTTGCCCTTGGCGGAAGCGGCGGCGACGGCAATGCCTCCGGTGATGTCTCCGTGATCAACACGGGCTCCATCGAGGTCTTCGGCGACCAGTCCTACGGTATTTACGCGCAGTCCGTTGGCGGCGGCGGGGGGGATGGTGCTTTGGCCATCGGCCTTTCTGCCGACATCGCGAGCAATCCGTTGACCAATCTTGCTCCCACCCTGATGAACATCGGCATCGGTGGCAGCGGCGGTGACGGTGGCGACAGTGGCAACGTTTTCATCGATCAACAAGGCTCGATCATTGCCCACGGCGACAACGCCTATGGCATCTATGCTCAGTCCGTCGGTGGCGGGGGCGGCCGGGTTGGCGCTTCGATTTCCTCCCCGGTCTGGATGGCTGCCGATTTGACGATTTCCGCCCTGGTGGGCGGTCGTGATGGCAGCGATGGCAATGCTGGCACGGTGACGATTAACACGGTCGGCGATATCACGACGACGGGCTCCAACAGCCAGGCGTACTTCGCCCAGGCCGTGAATGGCGGCGGTGGTGATCTCCAGCTGTTCCTCGACGTGAGTGACAAGGGCGGCGCCTATGGCGAAGACAGTGTCGACCTTGAGGAAGAACTCGGTTTTATCGAACAAATCAAAGCCAAGGTAACCGTGGAGTTAGGGCTGGGCTCAAGTGAAGCCTCTGGTGCGTCCGGCAGCGAGATTCAATCCAGTCATCAAGGAGATGTGTTTACCGCAGGCGATCAGTCAGTCGCCTCCAGTACACAATCCGTTGGCGGTGGCGGCGGTAACGCCACTGTTGCCCTGGTGGTCAACGACGAGGCGCAGGTTGATCTCGGATTCCTTCTCGGTGCGTCCGAATCGAGCGACAGCAGCGGCGGTGATGTCGACCTGACCAGAGACGGGGATGTCGTCACGACCGGCGATCAGTCCCAGGGCGCCGGTGTTCAATCGATCGGTGGTGGTGGGGGCAACCTGAGCGTAAACGTCCGTAAAGTACCTGTACAAGAGGATCCGGCAGAGGTGATGGCCGCGGTCACTCCTGCCTCTCTCGCACCAATGGTGAGCCCCAGGCCTCAGGATTTGGTGCCTGCTGGCGAAGTCACTGCATCGGTGATGCTGGGCTCCGATTTAAGCGACAACAACGATGGTGGCGATGTGACCCTTGCCACGACCGGCGACCTGCTTACCTCGGGGACGCTTTCCCCGGGGGTCGTCATTCAAAGCATCGGCGGGGGGGGCGGCCAGTTGAACCTGACCGGCCTCGACAGCCTGGCCATCAGTATGGGGGCCAGCGGCGGCTCTTCCGGTGATGGCGGCAATATTGTTGTGGCCAACGATGGGACCGTCTTGACCGAAGGCGAATTGTCTCACGGGATCATGATCCAATCCATCGGCGGCGGTGGTGGTGCGGTATTCACCGACTTGGAGGAAAGCGCCATCAACCTTACCCTCAACACGGACAACAGCGGCTCCGGCGGCAGTATTGACCTCTCTCAAACCGGCGATGTGGTCGTGACTGGAGATCGTTCCATCGCAGTTTTTGCCCAGAGCCTGGGTGGTGGCGGCGGGGCCGTGGATCGCCTGTTTGCCGATACCTCCGGCGGCGCCGGCATGGCCGGGTCCGTCAACCTCACACTGGATGGCAACGTCCTGGCCGAAGGGCAGGATGGTGTTGCCGTATTTGCCCAATCCCGCGGGACTGACGGCCAGGGTGATATCAACATCAGCCTGGCAGAGGATAAGCTGGCCTACGCCGGTGCCAATGGTGTGGGCGTCTGGATGTCAGGTGGTGCCAATAACAGTTTCACCAATCGAGGGGTCGTCATGACTGCAGACGGGATTCTGGGTCGGGCTACCATTGGCGAGGAAGGCAATGACCAGATCGATAATCATGGGACCTTCTACGGCCAGTTCGATCTCGGTTACGGAATGAACAGAGTTGTGAACCATGTGGACAGTCTATTGGTCCCCGGGGCCGTGCTGCGGCTTGGCGCCGCGAACAACCAACTGGTCAACGACGGCATCATGATCCCCGGTGACATGTTCTATGCACAGCATACGGATCTGACTGGCAGTTTCAGTCAGTCAGCGACCGGCATGACCTATTCTGAACTCGATTTCGGCAGCGATATCCTGGATCAGATTTATATGACCGGGACTGCCGATCTGGCTGGCGAGATGGACGTTGCGCTGCTCAACCCGCAGCTCGTTCCCTCCGGACACTATCAAAAGGATCTCTTCCATGCGGAGCTGGGGCTCACGGATAGCGGGATGTTTTTGACGACTGCGCCCTCCGTGGTCATCAATTACGAGCTTCTCTACCCCACGGGTCATGCTGCCGTGTTGGATTACAACGTCGACTTCTCTCCAAAGGGTATGAGCAAAAACCTCACGGAGGTCGGAGATTATTTCAACCGGATTCAATCTGCAGGGAGTTCGCCCGCACTGGCCGATACCGTGATCAAGCTGCTCTACGACCCGACGATGAATGACTACCGCGCATCTCTGTCGCAACTGTCTCCGGAGTTTTATGGAGAGGATCAGGCCGACTTGATCCACAGCAGCCAGCAGTTCGGGCGAACCATGGCCAATGGCGGCGGATACCGCTTTGGTGATAAAGACCAGGTGATCTGGCTGCAGTTTGACAGGGAGAACAATACCCACAGTGACTCCGGTGATTACAAATCGGTCGATCATGACGCCGACAGGTATACCCTGGGTTTCGACAAGCGCCTGGATAGCCGGTGGGCGCTCGGGCTGAGCGTTGCCTATGAGGATACCGAGTCCGATGGCTATGGTGGTCGCTGGAGTTCGTCCGGCCAGACCGGGCATGTTGGTGCTTCGCTCAAACACCAGTCAGGGAATACGCAAATTGCCTTGTTCCAGTCCTACAGCTGGAGTGACACGGACATCGAGCGTATCGTCCAGGTCACCGAACCCCTTAGAGCAAAGGCCCGCCGGCACCAGGATGCCTATGGCGGCATGCTGCGCCTGTCGCATGACCTGCACCAGGAGAGCATCTATCTGCGACCGCTGCTCGATCTTGGGGTCACTTATCTGATGGTGGAATCAACGGATGAAAAAGGGGCCGGTGGGGCGAGCCTGGAGCTCGAGTCCTACAACGAAACTCATACGTGGGTTCGGCCTGCCCTCGGCATGGGATATAAGCACAGCTTAAATGCGGGAATTGACATGCACCTGCATGCCAACCTGGGTTTCCAGTATTACTTAAGCGATTCTGAAACCGAGGTCCACGCCGGTTTTGCTGGTGCTCCCGCGGGTGTTGACACCATGAACGTCCCGGTGGAACTCGGCCAGTCCTATGCCGATGGTGCGGTTGGGGTCGACCTGAAGATCAACAAGCAGGTCAATGTGGGATTCCAATACAGCACGATCTTTGACAAAGACCATGACCTTGATCGCTATAGCGTCAATTTGACTATCCCCTTCTGACACGTTGTTCCACCGGGGAATCACTGGCCGTGGCAGGGTCAAGTGAGCAATGAATCCTGGCACTGAACTAAAACGGCAAGCTCATCCTTGCCGTTTTAGTTTGTCCGGGCCATGCCGTGAAGGGCATTACCAAGGGGGTCGACGCGATGAAGACCGGTAGCCGGCCGGTCCGGAAGAGAGTTGAGCCTTTATTAAAAGCCTGTTGCCGGACTCCGGTGCAGGCTCGTTTCCAGGACATTGCACCAGGTTCCTGAGGTGCTCTCAAATCCCCAGCGTCGCTGCCAGCCTGAGCAGGTTTTCGTCGATCGGCCTGCGGCCCGCCCCGATGGCCTCTTCGAGGTTGGTCAGCACAATCGCGCCGCAGGAGAGGCCGAGCATCTTGCCCGAGTTCCCCTGCAGCAGGGTCGCGACGGCGTTGACGCCGAACCGGGCCGCCAGCAGGCGGTCGAAGCTGGAGGGGGAGCCGCCACGCTGGTAGTGGCCCAGCACCATGATGCGGGTTTCAAAGCCGATGCGGTCCTTGATCTGGTCGGCGATGTTCTGGGCCTTGCCGGCCCCTTCGGCGACCATGATGATCGAGTTGTCGCGCCCTTCCTTGAACCGCCGCTGTAAATTCTCGCAGATCGCGTCGAGATCATAGCTCGATTCGGGGATCAACGCGTACTCGGCGCCGCAGGCGATCGCGGAGACCAGGGCCAGGTACCCGCAGTTGCGGCCCATGGTTTCGACGACGAACGTGCGGTCGTGGGACGAGGCCGTGTCTTTCAGGTTGTCGACGGCATGGATGATATTGTTCAGGGCCGTGTCGACGCCGAGGGACATGTCGGTAAACGGGATATCGTTGTCGATCGAGGCCGGGATGGCGACCACCGGGATGCCCAGCCTCTGCATTGCCAGAGCGCCGCGATGGGAGCCGTCGCCGCCGATCACCACCAGCCCGTCGATGGCCATGGCCTGGAGGTTCTCGGCCGCCAGCTGCTGGCCGGGCTCCTGGAGCATCTTGAGACAGCGGGCGCTCTGCAGGAAAGTCCCGCCGACCTGCAGCTTGCTGCTGACCGACTTGGTCGTCAGCACTTCCCCGTGGCGGTCGATCAACCCCTGGAAACCCTTTTGAATACCGACGACTTCAAGGTTGTTGCTCAGCCCGGCTCTCACCACGGCGCGGATGGCCGCGTTCATGCCGGAACAATCCCCGCCGCTGGTCAGTACCGCAATGCGTTTCATAGATTCTCCCGCTTTCGTCTGCCTGCAAGAAGTTAAACAGCGGCCGATTGCTTTGTCAAAGGAGAGGAGCGTCTGCAGATGACCAGCAATCTGTTAATATTTTCTTCGAAATATGATACATCTAAAAAGTAGTATAAAGGTTATAATTAATGTCGACTTCAACTCACACACTTTGCAACGATTAGATAGGAATAGCTGCAATGAGACTTACGCACGGTTTGATCATTCTGCTGCTGGGCCTGCTCCCCGGTTTCGCCGGCACGGCGCTCGGCAGCCCCACCCTCGAAGAGAAAGTGATCGAGCACCAGTTTGCCAACGGACTGAAACTGCTGGTGGTCGAGCGGCACGACACGCCGATCGTCTCGGCCTACATCACCATGGGCGTCGGCTCGGTCCATGAAACCAGCGAGACCCGCGGCGTGGCTCACCTGCTGGAGCACATGCTCTTCAAGGGGACGGAAACCTTCGGTACCACAAACTATCAGAAAGAGCGGCCGATCCTGGAAGCGATCGAAAAAGCCGGCAGCAGCCTGGATGCGCTGCGCCTGCAGAAAGATGCCGATCCGGCCCGGGTTGCCGCCCTCAAAAAGGAGCTGGCCGACCTCCAGGAGGAGCACAAGCAATACGTGGTCAAGGACGTATTTTCCACCATTTATTCGGAAAACGGCGGCGTCGGCTTCAATGCCTTCACCAGCAAGGACCAAACCACCTACCTGATCTCCCTGCCGTCGAACAAGCTGGAACTCTGGGCACTGCTCGAGTCGGACCGCATGAAGCATCCGGTGCTGCGCGAGTTCTACACCGAGCGCGACGTGATCCGCGAGGAGCGGCGGCGTTCCTATGATACCAACCCGGGGCGGCAGCTCTACGAGAGCCTGGTGCTCAATGCCTACAATGTGCACCCCTATCGCAACCCGATCATCGGCTGGCATTCGGACATCGCCAATCTCAGCCCGCAGAAAACCCGCGGGTTCCTGCACAAATACTACGCGCCGGTCAACACCGTGATCGCCCTGGTCGGAGACGTCAAGGCCGCCGATGCGATTGCCCTGGTGGAGCGATATTTCGGGGACATCCCGCCGGGGACCCCGGCTCCGAATGTTGCTGCCATCGAGCCGGAGCAGACCGGCGAAAAACGGGTGATCGACATCTTCGACGCCGAACCCCGACTGGCGATCGCCTGGCACAAGCCGACCATGCCGAACAAGGACGATTACGTGTTCGACCTGATCGACCAGATTCTCGGCAGCGGCCGGACCTCGCGGCTCTATCGGGCGCTGGTGGAAGAACAGCAGCTGGCCACTTCGGTTTCGGTCTATGGGGCACCGGGTTCGCGTTATCCCAACCTGTTCGTGATTGATGCCATTCCGCGCTACCCGCATACGACCGCGGAGCTTGAAAGTGCCATTTACGCCGAACTTGACAAGCTCAGCAACGAACTGGTCGGCGATGCTGAACTCACCAAAGTCAGAAATCGCCTGCTCACCGATCAGCTGCGACAGTTGGACAGCAACGCGGGGTTGGCCGGGCTGCTGACCAGCTACCAGTCGCTGGCGGGAGACTGGCGCTACCTGGTGACCTATAAACAGGAGATCGAAAAATTGACTGCCGAGGATATCAAGCAGGTGGCCGGTGAATACTTCAAGGCCGCCAATCGCACTGTGGTCGTGCTGAAGAGGGAGGATGCGTCATGATGAGACTCTCCCGACAGACGCACATCGCACTGCTGGCTGGTATGGCGGCACTGCTGATCCTCGCCGGTTGCGCAGCCCCATTGCCAAAGTCTCCTGATGAGCTGCACTACCCGGTGCTGGATTTTCATGTTCCGGACGTTGAGACCCTGGTCCTGGCCAACGGCATTCGCCTCTATCTGAAGGAAAACAAAGAGCTGCCCCTGGTGCAGATGACAGCGATGATCGGCTCCGGGGCCATGACCACCCCGAAGGAGAAGACCGGCTTCGACGGCCTGTTCGGCAGCACCTGGCGGAGCGGCGGTGCGGGCGAGAGGAGCCCCGATGAGCTGAACGCCTATCTCGACCAGTTGGCCGCCGACCTGAGCACAAGCCTGGGGCCCTACACGGCTGAAGTCGACCTGTCACTGCGCTCGGAAGACCTGGCGAAGGGGATTGCCGTGCTCGGCGACCTGCTGCGCCGGCCGACATTTGCCGCTGAGCGGCTCGACCTGGCCCGAAGTCAGGCCCAGGAGTACCTGCGCCGCCAGAACGACAATCCCGGGGCTATCTCCAGCCGCCTGCTGATGGCCGCACTGTACCCGAACCACTATCTCGGCTATTCGCCGAGCGAGGAGAGCCTGGCGGCCGTCACGCGCCAGGACCTGGTCGACTTTCACCGGACTTATTTTGCGCCCAACAACCTCTGGATAGCAGTCTCCGGAGATTTCGAACGCGCGGCCCTGCTGCGCATCCTGGAGGAGAACTTCGGTGACTGGGCCCGGCGGGCAGTCCCCGAGCAGACGCTTCCTACTCTCCTGCACCCGCAGTCGGGTTCGGTGCAGGTCGCAGCCAAGAATCTGCCGCAGACCTCGATCCTGATCGGCGACCAGGGGCTGACCAAGGACAACCCCGACCAGTATGCGGTGCGCGTGATGAATTACATTCTTGGGGGAGGCGGCTTCAACTCCCGCATGATGCGTGAAATCCGCTCCGACCGGGGCCTCGCCTATTCGGCCTATTCCTATTTCCAGATTGGCCGGCGACTGCCCGGACCGTTCGTCGCCGGAACGGAAACCAAGAATGCTTCGGTGGGGCCGGCAATCAACCTGACCCGGCAGATCATGCAGGAACTGCGCGACCGGCCGGTGACCGAAGAGGAACTGCAACTGGCGAAAGAGAGCCTGGTCAACTCGTTCGTGTTCGGTTTCGAGAACACCCACTCGGTGGTCAGCCAGCAGATGTCACAGGCTTTTTACGGTTATCCTGCCGATTACCTGGCCAAGTATCGCCAACGCATCGCTGCCGTGACGGCCGCCGATGTCCAGCGGGTGGCGCGTGAGTTCATCGACCTGGGCCGGCAGCAGATTGTCCTGGTCGGCAACCCACAGGAATTCCGCGGCGAACTTGACGGGCTGGGCCTGCCTGTGGTTGACGTCGACCTGGATAAGCCTCGTTAAGGGAGGGCCCTTTGAGCACCTTGCGCACAATCTTCAATCGCAGCCGGAATTTCCTGCAGCACGGACTCTGGGAGCTGGACGCCGCCGAAATGCGCTGGTGGCGGCGTTTCCTGCTCAACCTGGGCCAGATCCTGACTCTGGTGGTGCGGGGGTTTGTCAACGACGGCTGCATGCTGCGCGCATCGGCTCTCACCTATACCACCCTGCTGTCCCTGGTGCCGCTGCTGGCGCTGGTGTTCGCGATTCTCAAGGGGTTCGGGGTGCAGAAAGTGCTGGAGCCGCTGCTCCTCGAGCAGTTGGCAGTGGGCGGCGGCCAGGCGGTGACCAAGATCGTCGAATACATCAACAACACCAACGTCGCGCGACTCGGCTCCTTCGGTCTGGTCTTTCTGATCATTGCCGTGTTGACCCTGCTCTCCAATATCGAACAGTCGTTCAACAGTGTCTGGGGGGTTGAAGAGACACGTCCCTTGCTGCGGCGTTTCACTGATTATTTCTCGGTGGTGACAATTGGCCCAATCTTCGTGGTGGTGGCCATCTCAATGACCAGCACCCTGAAAAGCCAGCAGCTTGTCCAGACCCTGATCGACCACGCCTATGTCGGCGAAGCCCTGCTGGCGCTTTTCGAGGTGCTGCCCTTCATGGTGATGTGGCTGGTCTTTGCCGGGCTTTACCTGTTCATGCCGAATATCAAGGTCAGCCCCCGGGCCGCCCTGATCGGCGGCGTCTTCGGCGGCACGCTCTGGCAGGTCAGCCAGTGGGGCTATCTCAACTTCCAGGTCGGTGTGGCCCGCTACAACGCCATTTACGGGACCATGGCCGCCCTGCCAATCCTCATGATCTGGATCTACCTCTCCTGGGTGATCGTGTTGATCGGCCTGGAAATGACCTACGCCACCCAGAATTTGCGCACTATCCGCCAGGACATCCGCGGCAAGCGGGTCAATTTTGCCAGTCTAGAATTCATTGCCCTGACGGTGCTGCTCTGTATCGGTCGTCGCTTTTACCTCGGCAAGCCGGCCCTGGGGCATGAGGCGTTGTCGTCACGCCTGGAAGTCCCGTCACGCCTGCTGCATTCCATTCTCGACGAACTGACCCGTCTCGGCCTGATCGTGGCGACAGCGCGGCATGGCAATGAGGTCGGTTATCAGCCGGCCCAGGCGCTGGAAAAGATCAAGCTCCATGAGGTTATCCGCGGGCTTGCCGCCGACGGCGCCGATTACAGCCACCTGCGCAAGACCGTCGAGCGTCGTATCGTGGCCGGGGTCGCTGATATCCTCAAAGATGCCGAGCGGCGTGCTCTGGCCGAAATGACGCTGCGGGATCTGGTCCTGCAGACCGAGACGGTCAGACGTCAGCAGGAAGAGCCTGTTGCGATGGAATCTGCAGAATAGCTGTGGAGTGAGAAGGCCCGGTCTTCGTAGACGGCGTAGGAATATTGCGTGATCCAATCACCCAGGGCGATGTGTTCTCCATCGCCCATTTTTTCGTGATAGGGCTGGTGGTAGTGGCCGGTCACGACCGCCTGGTAGCCCTCGTCGAGGATTGCCTGCACGTAGGGCTGGAGGATCTTGCGGGCCGGCCAGCGGCGATGCCGGTCCGCCGAACTTTTACGGCTTTCGAAGCTGCCCCGGTTGGCGATGGCCATGGTCAGGCCGTTCGGTGCCAAGCGGATCAGGCTCTGCAGCAGGCGGCTGCGCAGCAGCCTGCGCAGATAGCGATAGCCGGTGTCGTCCGGGTTGGCCAGGTCGCCGTGGGCGAGAAAGACCTGCCGGCCGTCGAGCTCGATGCCGCCGCCGTCCGGGAGCACCTGGCAACCCAGCTGCCGGGTAAACACCGGGCCGAGGTGGAAGTCGTGGTTGCCCTCGACATAGACCAGCCTGGTCCCCTGGCGGTGCAGCCGTTCCAGGCAGTCGATCAACGGCACGTAGTCGTCAATCACGGTTGCTTTGCCGATCCAGAACTCGAAGATATCACCGAGCAGGACCAGGAGATCGGTTTTGCCGCACTGCTCCTCGAGAAAGGCCAGCAGGGCGCGGTAATTCGGGTCAGCGGGCTTGCTGAGGTGCGCATCGGCGATAAACAGAGCTCTCATGGGCGTCACTATAGGGTCGGGCTATGGTTGTGTCAACCGAACTGAAATCGGTTGACAGGTCAAGATCCTGGCGCACGTGCTGGTCTCGCCATCCCTGAACGCCCCCGCTGCAGAGTGGTTGACGCCTGTCGGACGGTTCCGGGGGTAGCACGCCGGGATTCCCTGGTGGTTCAGGAGTCGCGGCTCGGGTGGTAAAACCGCAAGGTGGTTTTCTGAAAGGCGGCATCGCAAGCGGCTTTGCAAGCCGCGGGCGACATGCTAGGCTTGAGTTGTCGATCGTCCGTTTGGCCGAAACCCGCTTGGCAAGAAATTGGCGCGTTATTCCTGATGGTTGGGCATGACCACAACCTCATTGAAGACAGGTGAACGTGTGGCAAAAGGATCCGAAATCATCATTCCGATTCATGGCATGAGCTGCCAGAAATGTGTCGCCAAGGCGACGGCCGCGTTGCAGGCCGTCGACGGCGTCGTCGAGGTTGCCGTCTCACTGGAGGACCGGCAGGGGCGGGTGACGGTCACAGAGCCCGGACCGGGCCGAGACCGCCTGCTCGAGGCCGTGGTCATGGCCGGGTTTCAAGCGGTCGCACCCCCTGCCCATGAAGAGGCCGAGGCAGCCCCAGATACAGCGGAGGCGGGCTCACCGGCAGCGGCCGCCAGCAGGATGGACATCTTCGCCCTGCAAGGGATGACCTGTGCCAACTGTGCACGGACCATCGAAAAGGGGGTTGCCAAAATGGCCGGCGTCGCTTCGGCCAATGTCAACTTCGCAGCGGAGAAACTGGCGGTCGTCTACGATCCGACCCTGTTGCACAGTGACGACCTGATCTCCAGAGTTGACGACCTCGGCTACCGGGCCATGCCCGAAGAGTCCGCCGACCTGGCGGAAGGCCGTACACAACTGGCCTGGCTGCTGTTCGCTGCGGCCCTGACACTGCCGATCATGCCCTTGATGTGGCTTGCCCCTTTTGGTGCGGCCACCGTCTATGTCATCTGTGGCCTTTCGACTGTCGTCCAGTTCAGCGCCGGGCTGACCTTCTATCGCAGCGCCTGGAAGTCGCTCAGGAACCGCTCGGCCAACATGGACGTGCTGGTCGCCATGGGGATCACGGCCGCCTACGGCTATTCGCTGCTGGCCCTGTTCGGGGTGTTCGGTTTGAGCGGCGAGGTCTTCTTCGAAACCAGCGCCATGCTGATCACCTTCATCCGCTTCGGCAAGTGGCTCGAGGCCCGGGCCAAGGGGAAAGCCAGCCAGGCCCTCAAGTCCCTGCTGCAGCTGCAGGCCGATCGCGCATTGCTGCTGGTCGATGGCCGCGAGGAGGACGTTGCCGTTGGCCAGGTCAAGGTCGGCGACCGGCTGGTGGTGCGCCCCGGCGAGCGCATCCCGGTGGACGGCCTGGTGATCATGGGGGCTTCGGCGGTCGATGAATCGATGGTCACCGGTGAGTCGCTGCCGGTCGAGAAAGGCCCCGGCGCGGAAGTCACCGGGGCGACGATCAACACCAGCGGCCGGCTGGTCATCGAGGCAACCCGGATCGGCAACGAAACGGTCCTGGCGCAGATCGTGCGCATGGTCGAAGCCGCCCAGGGTGACAAGGCGCCGATCCAGCGCCTCGCCGATGCCGTGTCCAACTGGTTCGTCCCGGCCGTCGTCGTCATCGCCCTGATCACTCTCGTGGCCTGGTACGGGTTGAGCTCCGCCGGGTTCCTGTTCGCCTTCAAGATGGCGATCGCCGTGCTGGTGATTGCCTGCCCCTGCGCCCTCGGCCTGGCCACGCCCACGGCGATCATGGTCGGCAGTTCCGTCGGGCTCTCCGCCGGGATTCTTTTTAAAACAGCTTCGGCGCTGGAAAACATCGCGCACCTGCAGGTGCTGCTGCTCGACAAGACCGGCACCCTGACCCGGGGCGCGTTTAGCGTGACCGACCTGAAGGCGGTTGATGGTGTCGACGAGGAAGAACTGTTGCAGACTGCCGCTGCCGTGGAGGCGGCGAGCAGCCATCCGCTGGCCCGGGCCGTTGTGCGCTACGCCGGGACAAGGTCGCTCGCCTATCCCCCGGTCGCGGATCTCCGGGAGCTTGGCGGCCATGGCCTGGCCGGAACGGTCGACGGGGCCAGGGTCCTGGCCGGTAACCAGCGCCTGATGGAACAGGAACAAGTCGATGTCCACCCCTTGGAGGCCACGACCGGATCATGGTCTGACGCAGGCAAGTCGGTGATTTACCTCGCCCGGGCAGGCCGGCTGCTGGGGGCGCTGGCACTGGCCGATACCCTCAAGGAGGGGGCTGCCGACACCGTGGCCAAGCTGCGCGGGCTCGGCCTGAAGACGGTCATGATCACCGGCGACCGCCGGGCCGCCGCCCACGCGGTTGCCGGGCAGCTCGGCCTGGACCAGATCGAGGCCGAGGTGCTCCCCGGCGACAAGCAGGCCGTGGTGCGGCGCTACCAGGAGCAGGGGCTGTTCACCGGCATGGTCGGCGACGGCATCAACGACGCCCCGGCCCTGGCCCAGGCCGATATCGGCATCGCCATCGGCAGCGGCACCGATGTCGCCAAGGAGACCGGAGACCTGGTGCTGGTCAAGGGCGACATTCGCGACGTCGAACGCGGTATCCGTCTCGGCCGCAAGACCCTGGCCAAGATCAGGCAGAACCTGTTCTGGGCGTTCTTCTACAACATCGTCGGCATCCCGATCGCCGCCGGGGTGCTTTACCCGGCCTTCGGCATCGTCCTCAAACCGGAATTCGCCGGGTTGGCCATGGCCCTGTCGAGCGTTTCGGTGGTGACTAACAGCCTGCTGCTGAAGCGCTACGCACAGCAGCTGTAGCGTCATCGTTTCACTTCCCCATTGTTCCGGGTCATCAAACCCGTCAAATCGCCATCTGAGACTTTGGTATTAATACCATTGCCCATCATTTCTAGCCGTTTGTGTCATTGCACCTCTTTAAAAATTTGAGAAAATTAATCAACCGTAGAGATAAAATCTATCTGTCTACATTTTGGTGGAATTAACTTTTATCGGGAGGCTGGGAGTTGAAAGCGGATTGCCCCATGATGAGGACCCACTGCAAGGCGCATCGCTGGCACGTGCTTGGCTCCACAATTGCCGCGGCAGATCCATCTTTTGAATGGAGACCGCCCTAACCCCAAAAGGCAGCCTGCTGCGGTGCAATCAAACAAAATGGGCGGAGGAGGTTAGAGCGATGAAAACGCGCATATTTGCTGTGACAGCAGCGTTGGCTCTGGCATGCCTGCTCGCACTCGGCAGCTCGGCCATGGCCGCAAAGGGAGGTGAAAAAGGACCACCGGACAATGTTGGTGAAAGTATCAACAGGATGTCGACTCCGGCCATCTACAACGCATTGATAGAGGCCAAATGGGACGTGAATCAAGAAGGCCAACTTGGTGTCGACTACTCCTACGGCTGCGAAGGGGAGGAGTTTTCGGGTGTGTACAGCTACCCTAACACCTCGTGTGTCGACGATCTGATGAACCCTACGGTTCACCTGGATGCTGACGCCTGCACTGACCCGGGAGCTCCTTGCGACGGTCTTCCAGTCAGTCGCATCTACTGGCAGAAAGTCCCTGCTAACGACTGGTCGGCAGACCAGGACGATATTGATGACGCGTTTTTCGGTGGACAGGCTTCTGTGGCTTATTTGGACTGGGGTGACGCCCTTGAGGCGGTTTCCTGGAACACACGTTCCAAAATCCGGGTGGAGACCCAGCCCTGGAGCAGCACGATCCTGGATTTTGACCCTAACTTAACCACCTGTATTGGTGCGGCGTCTGTTACTGACCCGCTTGGACTTGACTGCAAGGTGGGCTTCCAGATGTGGCATGTCTCCGGCCAGGGGATTACCGAGCACTGGGGGGTGCGGTCCGACGAAGCAACAGGAAATTCCTTCAACTACGATTCGCCGTTCCAGATCATCAAGACCGACAGCGCAATGCTGAACATTGCCAAGCTGGGAGAAGGGAGCGCCGATTGCCCCAGCCCTGGTGGCGGTGACGAAGAAGATGTAGTGGTTTTGGCTGCTGATTACGAGATTCCCGATGCGGGTACTTGGACCGGTAACGCATGGTCCTTAGCAACCTACACTTATAGAGACGCGCAATACAGCGTTGAAACCAGCGTCGGTGGCAAATATGTCTACGGCTATAACCTGGACATGAATGTCAATGTCGTGCCTGAGGACGTGGAGAAGGCCGGTTGGTGGCGCCTGACCTTCTACACCACCGATAATTCGGTTGTGTTCGACGACCCACTAGTCTCCGAGCCGGGAGACCCTCTCCCTTATTACCATCTGACAGCCCCGCCGCCCGTGCCCTCTGCGGTGCGCGTCGTACCTAGGGGAACTGACGACTTCATATTGACTACAATGCCAGATCCATACGTGGGTGCAGCGGAGCTGTACCAGCCGGTGGTTGATACGGTCAACAACCTGACCTACCTCGACATCTGCGTCGTCGCCAAGACGCAAGGCGGTGGCGGTGGTGGCGGCGGTGGTGGCGGTGGTGGTGGCCCCGCTGACGGCGGCGGTGGTCCGCCTGCTAGCATCTCATCTGGTATTGGTGGCGGTGGCGGTGCCGGCGGTGGTGCTGGTGTCGGCGGCGGTAAGCCGGCAAGTACTCCTAATTACGATAAAGTCCGTGGTCAAGGTGGTTCTAAAGGTAAAGGTCATAACAAGTAACATGACGCTGTCAAACGAACCCACCTGAATGTGTATCCATGACAGGCCGGGGAAGAGCAGGCAGATCTTCCCCGGCCATTTCAGGATGCATGGGGTCTTTTCAAGGTTTCGGGGAGAGGGTTGCGACTTTAATCCCCGGCACAGCAGTCTCAACCTGTTGTTCGGCGTTAGGCATGTTCCAATAATCTTCAGGGAGGTTGAACCATGTCTGCAACTTCCAGCGCAAAGATCGTGGCAAAGGCAGGCCGCCTCGCAGTTGTGGGGCTGGTCATGGTCCTCGGGGCCCTGTTCCTGACCGGCGCGGCAACCAAGAAGGATGACAACAAGGGTGCATCTGCGCCCCTTCGTCTCGCCTCGGCGGTGACGATGTCGGAGCAGTCCCCGGATGTGAACATGGCTGCCAAGGCCCGCATCACCCAGCTCGGCAACGGCACGCTGGTGATGGTCTACGGCGATGCGGTGGAGAATAACCCGGCCAGGTACGTGTACGAGCTGAAGGGCGACGTGCAGCGTCCGGCGCGCGACATCTTCGTGCGCACCTGCGACAACCTGTTTGCCGACTGTGATGATCCGGGCAACTGGACCGCGCCACTGAATATCTCCAACACCGCGCAGCTCACGAGCATCGCCAGCGACTGGAACGGCGATACCGACGGCCGCACGGTGCGCATGCCCTTCTACGGCGACTCCGGCAAGCCCAGCATGTTCAGCTCCGAAGATCGCGTGGTGATCACCTGGGTCGACAACTACTGCCCGGGTGAGGGTGGCCAGCCCGCGCCGCAGCGTACGGTGACCTACCCGGCACGCAGCTACCGCGAGGTGCCCTTCGGCTGTGTCTACGCGGCCCATGCCAACGGCGCGGTGAACACCGCGGCCGACTGGACCGTGACCCGGCTCAGTGACGGCTCCCGTGACGCCAACCAGGATGTCAGCCGCGGCATGAAGAACGGTGGCTGGGCGATCATCTGGCAGGAAGATCCGCGCGGTCTGCAGCCCGGTGAGGCCGAGGGCCCCGGTGACGGTGCTTCGGGCGCCAAGGTCAGCCCCGGTACCGACATCTGGTACACCTACTGCGCTGGATCGAAATTCGGGACCTGGCAGACCCCGGTGCGCCTGACCGACAACTGGACCGCGAGCGCCGGCAAGCCGGGCGGTGGCAGTGGCTCCGGTGGTGGTGGCGGTGCGGGTGGCGGTGGCAGTGGCAGTGGCTCAGGTGGCGGTCATGGTAGTGGCGGAGAAGATTCCGCCGGCAACAACCTGTCCACTCCCGTCATCTGGTCAGACGGTGTCGCCAAGGAACTGCGCGGGACACCCGGGGCCTGGCTGTTCGAAGGGGAGTCCCTTGATGTGGGCGACTGGGCCTGGTACCTGCAACAGGACCTCGACAACGAGTGGCAGGCCGAGACGCTGAACGCGGTGAATGAAGGTATCACGCCATTTTACGTGGATGCCCTCGATTGGGGCGACAACCTCGAAGCCCGCGACTGGAACGCTGGTTCCCAGGTCCGGGTCGAGACCGTGCTCTATCAGGACCTGTCTGCACCGGAAAGCGCGATGACCGGGTACGAGATGCGCCAGTTGTACGGCGAAGGGTCGACAGAGATGTGGGGCTCCAGCGGGACCACCTACAGCACCGCGGACTCCGATGCGGCGACCAATCCCCTGAAATCAACTGATGCCACCGTTTACTCGCGCTGTGCGCGCCTGACCATCCAGAAACTGGTCGGCACCCGGGAGAACCCGGGCTCTCTGACGTGGAGCCCTGACCTCGGCCAGTGGATCGGCGCTGTCGAGCCGCCAGACTTCAACCGCGGGGTCTGGGAGGCCGCTGAAGGTCCGGGCGGCTACTCAGCCGAGATCAACGTGCGCGGGCGCCTCATCTACGGCTTCAACTGGCGGGTCGCCGATCTGCACCCGGTCGACACGGCGGGCGACTACCGGCTGACCTTCAGCGTCGACGGACTGGGCCCTGATGACACAGGTGGGCACTGCGACGTGGCACTCAACACCGACCTCAGCCTGGCCACCATCCTTGCCGGCAGCGACGAGGGTGAGGGCGGCGCCGGGGGCGGTGTCCCGCTGGTGGATGCGGTGAATAACCTGAGCTACATCGACGTGCGCATCCTGCCCGGTGGCAGTGGCGGCAGTGGTTCCGGCGGCAGCGGCGGCAGCCAGGGAGGAACACCGGGCAGCGACCATGGCGGTGGTGGTAAGAGCGGCCAGGATGTGGCTGCAAGTGCAGGGGCCTCTGCTGGAGGGA
>JAHEDT010000026.1 GCA_024641085.1 Geobacteraceae bacterium
GAAAAAGCAAAGCGGTAAAGGTCGGCATGAGCAACCACCAGGGCCAGGCCCCGGTGAGGTAGAAAACCGGGATTCCCGCCAGCGTGCCGACGGTCCCCGAGGCAAAGGGGGCGTAACCGAGTCCTCCATTACTGGAGAGAAACAGAATCAGGCGGCGCATTCAAACCTCCAGGCCGAACCGGCGGTTGGCGGCTGTCGTGACCATGCGGTAGATCTCCGGCAGCGGGCGGCCGCTGTTTTCAGCCAGCTCGCGGCAGCTCTCGTATTCCGGGGCGATGCGCAGCAGCAACGTCCCCTGATAAATCAATTTGACCGCTGCCTCGCCGCAATCGGTCTGCACGCAGGCCGGCTCACGACGGAGCTTCAAGCGGCGGGTCTCATGCATGCGGACACCGATGGCGCTGCTTTCGCGCAGGATCAGTTGGCCAAGGCGGTGAGCGTCATGGGGCCGGACGATGACCGTCAAGGCCGTTCCCGGACGGCTCTTCTTCATCTGCAGGGCGGTGAATGCCGTATCCAGGGCTCCGTCACTCATGAGCCGGTCGATCAGGGCGCCGAGCCATTCCGGTGACGAATCGTCGAGGTGGGTTTCGATCACGGTCACCGTGTCCATCTCGAAGTCATCTGGGGCGCTCCTTGTGCCGAGGATTCCGCGCAGCAGGTTGGGACGATCCTCCAGCTGCCATCCGCCGACACCGTAGCCGATGCGTCCGATCGTCATCTCCGGCATGACGCGAAATTGCGCAACTTCCCTGGCGATGGCCGCCCCGGTAGGGGTCACCAGTTCGCGCTCGCTGCCGGCGTTACGGATCGGCTGTCCTTGCAGCAGCTGCAGGGTGGCCGGGGCCGGCAGGGGCATGGCGCCATGCGAACCTCGGATCATCCCGCTGGACAGGGGCAGGGGGGCGCAATGGACTTCGCCGGCGCCGAGCAGGTGCAGGCCGATTGAGCTGCCGACGATATCGACGATGGCGTCCACCGCACCGACTTCATGAAAATGGACCTCATCCAAACTGACCTGATGGACCTGCGCTTCTGCGTCGCCCAGGCGACGGAAGATACGACGGGCCATGTCCCTGACCGGTGCGTCGAGCGAGCTGCCCGCCAGCATGCTGTCGATGCCGCTCCAGGTGCGGGCCGGTTGGCTGGCGTCGGCGTCGCAGATCACTTCGATACGTGTGCCGCCGATCCCGTGACGCTTTTCAGCGCGTCGTTCGAGCCGGTATCCGGTGAGGGGCAGCCTGGCCAGCTCCGCTTCGATAGCGCTCTGCTCGACGCCCAGGTCGACCAGCAGGCCGAGCATCATGTCACCGGAAATCCCGGAAAAGGTGTCAAGATAAAGAATACTCATTGCGGCTTTCGTCGATTGATGCGAGTGGCGGCGAAGGCGGCGCCGAAACCATTGTCGATATTGACCACCGTGATCCCTCCGGCACAGGAGTTGAGCATGCCAAGCAGGGCGGCGATGCCGTTGAAGGATGCGCCATAGCCGATCGAGGTAGGAACGGCGATCACCGGTACGTCGACCAGTCCGCCAACCACCGAAGGCAGTGCCCCCTCCATGCCGGCGACGACGATTATGACCGTGGCGTCACGTAAAGTTTCGGTGTGGGCCAGCAGACGGTGGATGCCTGCAACGCCGACGTCGACCAGCTCCTCGACCTGGTTGTTGAACATGCGGGCGGTGACGACTGCTTCTCTGGCAACCGGCAGGTCCGAGGTGCCGGCGCAGATCACCAGGATCTTGCCGCGGCCCAGGTCTTCGATCGGCTTATGCCGTAAGCTGAAGGTCCTTGAAAGAGGGTCGTAATCTCCTCCGGGGTGAGCTTTTGCCAGGATTTCGGCTTTTTCCATGGCAATTCGGGTGACCAGCACGTTGTCGCCGTGAGCGGCCATGCGCTGCACGATGGTCGCGATCTGATCGGCAGTCTTCGCGTCGCCGAGGACCACCTCCGGAACTCCCTGGCGCAGGGCGCGATGGTGGTCAATCTTGGCAATGCCGGCGTCCTCGTAAGGCAGTGTGCGCAAACGTTCGAGACCTTCGGCGATGCTCAGGTCACCGCTCTGCACCGCAGTCAGTAAGTGCTTTAAATCGTTGGCGTCCATCTTTCAAACTCCCGGCCCCTCCGGAGATGACATGTTAGCATTACCGGGCGGATTTTCAAACTTTTAGTCGGTCGGGCAGTTGTTGCCCGATACTCATCATTCAACCGGCCGGCCGGGTCGTCGAATCGTCAAGAGGCACGGTTCCCATTGGGCCCTGAATCAGCCACCATCCCACCAGGATCGCCTCGGCGGCGTCGTGGCGCAGTGAGGTCGGTTTGCCTGCGCCGGTTCGTTTGATGATCTCTCTGGCCAATGTGTCAGCGACCTGCTTGGCCTGCTTGCCGCTACGCTGCTGCCGCGGAAGCAGCATAAGTTCACGCCACTGTTGCGCCTGAACCTGCGTGACGGGCAGTCCGCGCTTCTTTGCCTCCTTGATCCAGATCTCCGCGAAAGGGCCGCCACCCTCTATTACCAGACGGGTCAGATCGTCGATCCCTTGGAGAATCTGCCATACGGCCTTTTTCAGACGGGCGCGGCTGCCGAAATTGTGGGAGCGATACCAGATAAGCCTGCCGGAAAGTTCATAGAGGGCCAGGCCGGTTCTGAGACCGCAATCAACGGCCAGTAGCTTGGGGACTGCAGGCACAGGGCTCAAAGCTGGTGAGGCTGCAGGTGAGTCCATGCAGTATTGGGCGCTCCAGGGGAAAAGATGACCTCAGCGACAGAAGAGAATGGCCCGGCCCATGGGGTGGCTGGCCCTTATTCGACGCCGATCTTGTTGATGTAGACCTCGCGGGGGCGGCTGGTGCCGTCAGAGGGG
Source organism: Geobacteraceae bacterium (assembly GCA_024641085.1). Classification (GTDB taxonomy): domain Bacteria; phylum Desulfobacterota; class Desulfuromonadia; order Desulfuromonadales; family BM103; genus JAHEDT01. The sequence goes on from JAHEDT010000026.1 coordinate 2,867, forward strand.
CCGACGATCCCTTCGGCCTCCATCTTCTCGATCATGCGGGCGGCCCGGTTGTAGCCAAGACGCAGACGGCGCTGCAGCATGGAGATCGAGGCCTGCTTGGTGTCAGCGATGATCGCCAGGGCCTCGTCCCATTTTTCATCATACTCCTCGTCGCCGTCACTGCCACTTTCGGCGGCCGGGGGGGCTTCCAGGATCGATTTGTCGTAGTCGGGCTTGCCCTGTTTCTTGAGGAAGTCGACGACCCGCTGCACTTCGATCTCCGAGACGAAGGCCCCATGGACACGCTGTACGGCGCCGGTCCCAGGCGGCAGGAAGAGCATGTCGCCGTTGCCGAGTAAGGCTTCGGCGCCCATCTGATCGAGAATGGTGCGCGAGTCGGTGCGGGAGAAGACCTTGAAAGAGATGCGGGTCGGGAAATTGGCCTTGATCAGGCCGGTAATGACATCGACGCTCGGCCGCTGCGTGGCCAGGATCAGGTGGATTCCAGCGGCCCGGGCCATCTGGGCGAGACGGGCAATCGCTTCTTCGATCTCCCGTCCGGCAACCATCATCAGGTCGGCAAGTTCATCGACAATCACGACAATGTACGGGAGGTGGGCATGCTCGAGGATTTCTCCGTCGACCAGTTCGATTTCCGGCAGGTCGTCTTCCATGAAATCGGTCGCCGCATCGCTGCTCTGTTCCTGCTGACGCTTCGAGGAGCGGTCCTTCTCCTCCTTGGCCAGTTTGCGGTTGTAGCCGTCGATATTGCGCACGCCCTTGTCGGACATCAGCTTGTAGCGCCGCTCCATCTCGCGTACCGCCCAGTTGAGAGCTAGGGCGGCCTTTTTGGGATTGGTCACCACCGGCAGGAGCAGGTGCGGAATCCCTTCGTACATGGAGAGTTCCAGCATCTTCGGGTCGACCATGATCAGCCGAACGTCGCGCGGATCGGCACGATAAAGCAGCGACAGAATCATGGCGTTGATGGAAACGGATTTCCCGGTACCGGTCGAGCCGGCCACCAGCAGATGGGGCATCTTGGAGAGATCGGCAATCACCGTGTGCCCAAAAATGTCCTTGCCCAGGGCCAGCGGCAGCCGTCCCCCGGTTTTCTGAAATTCGTCGGACGCGAAAATCTCCTTGAGATAGACCATTTCCCGGTTGCGGTTGGGAATCTCGATGCCGACCACGCCGCGACCCGGGATCGGGGCCACGATGCGGATCGAGAGAGCCTTGAGCGCCATGCTCAGGTCATCGGCCAACCCGGCAATCTTGTTGACCTTGACGCCGGGTGCCGGAGCGAATTCATACATGGTGACCACCGGCCCCGGTTTAACCTCGGAAACATCCCCTTCGACGTTGAAGTCGAGCAGTTTCTTCTCCAGCAGCCGCGCATTCATCATCAGCGCGTCCTTGTCGACGGGAGTCGCAACGTCCCCATCGTGGTCGAGCAGGTTCAGGGAAGGCTGGTGATAGGTTCCCGACGGCTCCAGGAACTCGAATGCTTCCTGGTTGTCCTGAGTTTTCTTCTTGCTGCTTTTGGCCAGCTTTTCCTTGCCTGCCGGGAATACAGACGGTTCCGGGGCACGGATGACCGGGGCTTTTTCTTTTTTGGGGCTCTTGACTTCCTGCAGGGCGCGACGGGCCAGGCGGGCCTCGCGATTTCTCTCCATGCTGGTGCCCAGCCTGGCGAGCAGCCCTTCCAGAAAGAGCACCATGGAAAAGCGCGCGACCAGCATGGCCGAGACCGACAGGAACACAAGCAGGAAGATGGCCGCCCCGGTGAGGTTGAACCAGCTCTTCAAGGTGCTGGCCAGGAAGTAGCCGATGAAGCCGCCGGCCTGGTTTAGGACCTGCCCGAACAGGGCGACCTTGCCAAATTTAAGGGAGATCAGTCCGGCGATTGAAACCAGCATCACCACAAAAGCGATAATCTTATAGATCCGGGGGTGCAGGTCACGGAATTTCAGGAGCCGCCAGGCAAAAAGCAGGCAGGCAAAGGGGATCATCATGGCCGGCAGGCCGATGACCTGGTAAAAAAGATCGGCGACATAGGCTCCAACCTTGCCGCAGAAGTTGAATGTCGAAGTCGGGTTGAGGTTGTTGTTGAACGATGGATCACCGTTATTGAATGAAACCAGGCTCAATAACAGAAAGAGGCCGGCGGCCATCCACAGGAGGCCGGCAATCTCTTTTTTGATGTGTTCGCGCAGGAAGGTCTTGCGTGGTTTTTCGCTCATAAGTGGCCCAGTGAATAATTCGCGCCATGTTAGCGCAATTGCAGGGTTAAGGTCAAAGGTTGCATAGCGGTGCTGTTGCGTAGTGATTTTGGAGACATAACCCTCTACAGGATCAAGACGTCATGGCGAACACCGCCGGATGTGGAGCGAGGAAGAGGTGAGGCGTAATCTCATGGGGATCGACGGGTCTCGTTCTCCTGCTCATTCCTTGCATAGTACATCCCGTGGGTTACAGCAAGATGGCCAGGCCCAAACCTCCGGCAAGCCAACAGTAGATAGCAAACCAATGCAGCCGTCGCCGCCTGATTACACCCATCAGCAGATGGATACAGAGCAGCCCGGTCACCAGGGCCGCGAGCGTTCCGGCCAGGTATGGCATGATCGTCCCAGCGGCCACGGCATCGAGATCCTTGACTGAGAGCAGAGCGGCTCCGCAGACGGCCGGCAGCGCCAGTAGAAACGAGAAGCGGGCCGCTGTTTCTCCATCGACGCCGCGCATCAGCAGCGCCGCGATGGTTGAGCCGGAGCGGGAGATGCCGGGGATGATGGCACAGCCCTGAACCGTTCCGACCACGATGGCGTCCACGAACGACATCTGCGTGCGGGCCTGCTCCCTGTTGCGCAGCCGTTCAGCCAGCCAGAGCAGGCTGCCGGTGACCAGCAGCATGATGCAGACGATGACCGGGCGGTCGAAAAGGCTGATGAAGAAATCCTTGAAGAGCAGGCCGATCACGGCTGTCGGGACCGAGCCGGCGATCAGCAGGCCGACCATGAAGCGCTGTTGCGCAGCTGTTTCGTCACGTCGCCAGAGAGACGAGACCAACCCGACCAGGTCACGCCAGAAATAGATGGCGACCGCGACGATGGTGCCGAGATGCAGCATCACGTCGAAGAGCACCCCCGGCTGTTGAAAGTCGCCCAGCATCTGTTGGACCAGAACCAGGTGGCCGCTCGATGATACCGGCAGGAACTCGGTGGCACCCTGCAGGGTGCCGAGCAATATCGCATCGAAATAAGTCACGGGAACTCCATAACAAAAGTTGTAAGGCTGTAAGGTTGTAAGGTTGTAAGGTTGTAAGGTAGTAAGGTAGTAAGGTAGTACGGCCCTAACCCTCTAACCCTCTAACCCTCTAAAGCCTTATAGCTCTAAAGCCCTCTATCTGTCTGCCTGCTTCTATAACTCCATGATAATCGGCAGGATCAACGGGCGGCGATCCATCGTCTTGTTGAACAGGCGGCGCAGAGTCTTGCGGACCTCGACGCGCAGCTCTTCCCAGTCGGCCATTGCCTCGCGGCTGTGTTCGGCCAGCATCTGGCAGACCAGTAACCGGGCTTCGTTGAGTAATTCCTGGCTCTCTCCCTCGGGAACGAAGCCGCGGCTGATAATCTCCGGCCCCGAGACGATGGCGCCGCTCCCCTGATTGAGGGCCAGGAAGACAATCACCAGGCCGTGGTTGGCCAAGTGACGCCGATCGCGCAACTCCATCTCGCCGACGTCCCCAACCCCCTTGCCGTCGATAAAGACCCGTCCGGTTTCAACCTGGGGCTCCATGTGGTGGCCGTTGGCGGAAAGCACCAGCGGCGTGCCGTTGCTGATCACGATTGCCCGGTCAGCACTCCAGCCCATCCCTTTTGCCAGCTGCGCATGCTTCACCAGGTGGCGGTATTCGCCGTGCACCGGCACAAAGTACTTTGGCTTGACCAGGTTGAGGACGGTCTTCAGCTCGTTCTGGCTGGCATGCCCTGACACGTGGATCTCGCTGGTGGTCTCGTAGTGGACTTCCGCACCCCGACGATAGAGATGATTGATCAGGTGGGTGATCGCCCGCTCGTTGCCGGGGATGAACTTTGAAGAGAGGATCACCGTGTCGCCCGGATCGATGCTGATCTGCTTGTGATCGTCCATAGCGATGCGTGCCAGGGAACTGAGTGGTTCCCCCTGGCTGCCAGTCGTCAAAATCAGGATGCGTCGTGGTGGCAGGTCACGCATCTGGCGCAGGTCGACGAGGATGTCGTCCGGCACGTACAGATAGCCGAGCTGCCTGGCGATGGCGATGTTGCTCAGCATGCTGCGCCCGGAGATCATCACCTTGCGGTCGGACAAAGCGGCCGCGTTGATGACCTGCTGGATGCGATGGATGTTGGAAGAAAAGGTCGCCACCAGGACCTTGCCGGTGCAGTGCGGCAGCAGTTCTTCGAAGGCATCGCCGACTGTGCGCTCGGAGAGTGTATGGCCAGTGTTTTCTACATTCGTCGAGTCTGAAAATAGCAGCAGGACCCCCTCCTCGCCGAAGGCGGCCAGGCGCCCCAGGTCGGTGGGCTGGTTGTCCACCGGCGTCGGGTCGAGCTTGAAGTCGCCGGTATGCACGATCAGTCCGGCCGGGGTGCGGATCGCCAGGCCACAGCCGTCGACTATGGAGTGGGCTGCTCGGAAGAATTCCACCTCGAACGGGCCTATGTCGATCGCTTCACGAACCTTGACGCTGCGGCATTCAACCCTGCTCCGCAACTGGTGCTCTTCCAGTTTGTTGGCGAGTAACCCCAGGGTCAGCGGTGACCCGTAGACCGGCGGGCAGCCAAGGGCCTCCACCAGGAAGGGGATCGCACCGATGTGGTCTTCATGGCCATGGGTCAAAACGATGCCGGCGATCTCATCCCTGCGGGCTGCGATCGCCGAGATGTCGGGGATGACCAGGTCGATGCCGAGCATGTAGGCTTCGGGAAACATCAGTCCGCAGTCAATGATCAGCAGGGCTCCTGCCGCCTCGATGACCATCATATTGAGACCAATTTCGCCAAGCCCGCCCAGCGGCAGGATGCGCACGGCATCGGCATGCAGCGGGCGAGGAGTCGGGCTTTTGTGCGGGGCGCAGTTCATAACTTGAAATTTTCTGGCAAATCAGGTGTTTGCGATAAAAGCGCCGCCAGTCTAGGTGAGTGACGAACGATAGTCAAATGCTTTCATGTGCTCCTTCCAGGACCCTTGCCGGGCAGGGTTCCTGTTGTTAATATACTCTGCGCTGACTACCAAGGAGATGCAATGAAATTGCCTTACCCGCTATTTACCGGTCGCCTGGTCCGGCGTTACCAGCGTTTTCTGGCCGATGTCGAACTCGACGACGGCCGCCTGGTGACGGCCCACACGCCGAATACCGGCAGCATGCTGCAATGCGCTGTACCTGGATATCCGGTCCTGCTGTCAAAAAGCGATAACCCGCAGCGCAAACTCGCCTGGTCCTGGGAACTGGTGCGGGTCAACGACCACTGGGTTGACATCAATACCCATCGTGCCAACCGGGTCGTCGAGGAAGCCTTGCGAAATGATGTGATCCCCGGGTTGCAGGGGTATGCGGTCCGCCCCGAATTTCCCTTCGCCGACAGCCGCATCGATTTCATGCTGGCCGGATCGACAGCAAAAATCCTGCTGGAGGTGAAGAACGTCACCCTCTGCTGTGACCCCCAGATTGCCTGCTTCCCCGATGCGGTGACCATGCGTGGGCAGAAACATCTGCGCGATTTGATCGTTGCACTCCAGGGTGGTTGGCGGGCGGTGATCTTTTTCCTCGTACAGCGTGGTGAGGCCGAGGCCTTTACGCCGGCCGATGCAATCGACGCGGCATACGGCCGTCTGCTGAGGGAGGCTGTCGAAGCAGGGGTCGAGGCCCTCGCCTACCGGACTGTTGTTTCGCCGACCGAGAACCGGCTCGCGGAGCCGCTGCTCGTTTTGCTGTAGATCTCCAGGATCTGATCGACGACCGGACCCTTGATTCGTCAGATGCAGATACGGAAGGTATACTGTCAATGAAGTTAACCAATTGAAAGGATTTTCCAATGCGTGTTGAAACCGATTTGAAGCTGGGATTCAAGGATGTTCTGATTCGTCCCAAGCGTTCCACCCTGAAGAGCCGGGCTCTGGTCGAGCTGGACCGGACCTTTACTTTTTTGCACAGCAAGCGGCAATGGAGCGGGGTGCCGATCATCGCTGCCAACATGGATACGGTCGGCACTTTCGAAGTTGCCGAGGTTCTGGCCAGATCGCGGATGCTCTGCGCCATCCACAAACACTACAGCCTCGATGACTGGCGGGCATTTTTGGAACGGCAGCAGGACGATGATATCTATGAGCGGATCATGGTCAGTACCGGGGTCCTGGATGAGGATTTCGAAAGGCTGTCGCAGATTCTTGCCCAGCATCCGGAGCTGAGGTTTATCTGTATCGATGTCGCCAACGGCTATGCGGAATCCTTCGTCGAATACGTCAGCAGGGTCCGGCGGGCTTTCCCCGACAAGACCATTATCGCCGGCAACGTGGTCACCGGGGAGATGGTGGAGGAGCTGCTGCTCTCCGGAGCCGATATTGCCAAGGTCGGCATCGGCCCCGGTTCGGTCTGCACCACCCGGGTCAAGACCGGAGTCGGCTACCCGCAGCTCTCGGCTGTCATCGAGTGCGCCGATGCCGCTCACGGCCTTGGCGGGCGCATCATTTCAGACGGCGGCTGCGCCAGTGCCGGCGATGTGGCCAAGGCCTTCGGCGGCGGCGCCGATTTCGTCATGCTCGGCGGCATGTTCGCCGGCCATGACGAGAGCGGCGGCCAGCTGGTAGAACGCAACGGCCTGCATTTCAAGCTATTTTACGGGATGAGTTCCGATACCGCCATGAAGAAGCATGCCGGAATGGTGGCCGACTACCGTGCCTCCGAGGGCAAGACCGTCGAGGTGCCCTACCGGGGGTCGCTGGAGGAAACCGTCAAGGACATCCTGGGCGGCCTGCGCTCGACCTGCACCTATGTTGGCGCTTCGGCACTGCGGGAGTTGACCAAGCGGACCACCTTTATCAGGGTCATGGAGCAGGAAAACCGCACGTTCGGGTGACCCGGCCGCAGGGGGACAGCGATGCCCTGGGATTACAGTGACAAGGTCCTCGAACTCTTCAAGGCGGCCGTGCAGGGAGATGCCGGCACACACATGGGAGAGCTCGAGAACCCCGACGGTTTTGGCGAGTATGGATCGATTGCCTGCGGGGACACCCTGCGCTTCACCTTTCGCGTCCGGCGCCACCCGACCGATCCCGCTCGTGATGTGATCACCGTGGCCCGCTACCTGACCTTCGGCTGTACCTCGGCGATCGCCGCATCGGAGGCCCTCTGCTCCCTGCTGGAGGCACAGGGTAAGACCCCAGTCGAAGCCCTGAAGGTCACCAACCAGGAGCTGGTCGATTTTCTCGGGGGCCTCCCGGAACAGAAAATCCATTGCTCGGTGATGGGCGCCGAGGCCTTGCAGCGCGCGGTGGTCGACTGGGCGCGGAAGCGCAATTATCCCATCGATGGACTGCTGCCGGACCTGGCCGCCGAAAATGCTCAGGAGGGTCGCATCGTCTGCAGCTGTTTCTCGGTGACCGAGCCGTATCTCCGGCGCAAGATCAGGGAGTTGAACCTGCGGACCATTGCCGAGATCACCAACGCCCTGAAAGCCGGCGGAGCCTGCGGCACATGTCATCACGCTCCGGGTGGTCTCCAGGACCTGTTGAACGAGATCTGGGGGCAGCCGTCAGGAGCACCGGATGAGGGGGCTGGAGCCGGTGTACAACCCCTCTCAGGCGCGGGGCGGTCGTCTGAGCATTTGGAACGGCAGGTCGAAGCGGTGCTCAAGAATGTCATCAGCCCCCTGTTACGCAAAGAAGGCGGGGATATCGAGCTGATCGACATCAAGGGCTACAAGGTCTACTGTCGCTTGACGGGGCAATCTGGCCGCTGCCGGTCTGCTCCAGAAAACGTCAAGCTGCTGGTCGAACAACCGCTCAAGGAGCAGGTTGACGTCCGTTTGCAGGTGATTGCCGTCTAGGTGACTGTGGGAGTCTCCATACGCTGATTTTGCTGCCTGATCGAGGCCCACCCGACAGACTCCTGGCCAGGAGATACCTCATGAAGACGGTCTATGTCGACAACAACGCCACCACGGCCATCGCCCCCGAGGTCCTGGAGGTGATGCAGCCGTACTTCACCTCCGAGTATTACAACCCGAGTTCCATGTATTCAGCGGCGCGCGCCCCGGCCCACGCCATTCAAGTGGCCCGGGAAACCGTGGCCCGCTGTCTTGGCGGCGTCAACCCCTTGGAGCTGATGTTCACCGGGTCGGCCACCGAAAGCAACAACACGGCCCTGTTTGGCGCGGTCCAGGCCAACCCGGCCCGCCGTCATATCATCACCACCGCCGTCGAACATCCTTCGGTGCTGGAGATCGGCAAGGAACTGGCCCGGCGCGGCTACGACGTGACCTTCCTGCCGGTGGATCGCAATGGGGAGTTGATCGTCGATGACTTCGTCAGAGCCCTGCGCAGCGACACCCTGATCGTCAGCGTCATGATGGCGAACAACGAAACCGGGGTCTGCTACCCGGTTGCCGATCTGGCGCGGATTGCCAAGGAGACCGATGCCGGGATCGTGGTTCATACCGATGCCACCCAGGCGGTCGGTAAATTGCCTGTCGACCTGAAGAGCGCATTGCGACATGTGGACCTGTTGTCGTTTTCAGGGCACAAGATCCATGCCCCCAAAGGTGTCGGTGTACTGTTCGTCCGCCAAGGCACCCCCTGGAGGCCCTACCTCCTTGGCGGACACCAGGAGCAGGGGCGCCGGGCCGGTACGGAAAATGTCCCATACATTGTCGGGTTGGCCAAGGCGTGCGAGCTGGCCGAGGCCGGTGTCGCCGAGGAGCAGAACCGGGTCCGCAGCCTGAGAGACCGTTTGCAGGCAACTCTCGAAGAACGCATCCCTGCTCTGGAGATTAACGGCAAAGCAGCCGCACGGCGCCTGCCGAACACCCTGAACCTGGCCGTGCACGGCATCGAAGGGGAGGCGATTCTCTACGAGCTGAGCCGGCATGGTATCTGCGCATCGAGTGGTTCAGCCTGCACCTCAGGCACCCTCGAGCCGTCCCACGTTCTCAAGGCGATGCAGGTTCCCTTCACCGCGATCCATGGTTCGGTGCGGATCAGCCTGAGTCGTTACAATGATGAAGCAGATATCGAGCGGATTATCGAGGTGCTCCCGACAGTGGTTGCCAAGCTGCGCAAGCTCTCACCCTACTGGGACGACAAGCGGAACTGTCTGAGCATATAGGATTATGTCTCAGGGTGCCCTCAGGTGACGTCAAAATGAGGATCGAGGCCGACCAATTTGTGCCGGTTTTACCGTCGTCCGTGAGGGCAGGGAACGGCAGCGGCCATGCCCGAATCAAACAGCCATCAGTTTCGTAACGCCTGGAAGATTGTCAGTCACCTCATGAAATGAGTCGTTTTTGTGCCCACGATTGGTCTGATCACCGAATATAATCCCTTCCACAACGGACATCTGCATCATCTGCAGGAGAGTCTGCGCATCACCGGGGCCGAAGCCAGCGTCGCAGTCATGAGCGGGCACTTCCTGCAGCGCGGCGAAGCGGCCCTGCTCGACAAGTGGACGCGGGCCGAAATGGCCCTGGTCGCCGGGGTCGACCTGGTGCTGGAGCTGCCATTCTCATTCGCCTGCAACAGCGCGCCTTATTTCGCTCAGGGAGCGGTGCAGTGCCTCGACGCGCTCGGAGTTGTCGACGGTCTCTGCTTTGGCAGCGAGGCCGGAGCAATTGCCCCGCTCGACCGGGCCGCGCGCCTGCTGGTGGACGCCGCGAACGAGGTGGCTGCGGGGACTGCCAGCTCCCTGCGGCAGGGGCTCAGCTATCCCGCTGCCCGTGCCAGGATCCTGGCCAGGCTGGACCCTGACTTGCCCCCAGGGTTGCTCGCCTCACCCAACAACATCCTCGCCATCGAATACCTGAGAGCCCTGCAGCTGAACGCGAGCCCGATGCGTCCCTGGACGATCCCGCGTCTCGGCGCTGGTTTTCACAGTACCGACGTGTCGGGGCATCTCGCCAGCGCGACAGGAATCCGCAGGTTGATCGGAGCGGGGGGGGACGTTGAACACTTGCTGCCGATCGCCTGCGGGCACATCTTCAAAAGAGCTCTCGACGAGGGGCGCTTTCTCGATCAGGAACGCCTGTTTACCGTTCTGCAGGCCCTTCTTCTGCAGGAAGTGGAGAGCCTGCGTGATATTTATCAGGTGGAGCATGGCCTGGATCACCGGATCAGTGACAAGGCGATGTCAGCGACAAGTTTTACTGACCTGGTCAGCGCGATCAAGTCCCGTCAGTGGACGCAAACCCGTATCCAGAGGGTGTTGATCTACGTTATGCTGCGGGTGAGCGGTGCTGAGATGCGTGGTTTTCTCCGGCAGGGGCCCCTGTATCTGCGCGTGCTTGGGGCCACGACCAGGGGGAGGGAGGTGTTGGCTCGGGCACGCAAGAAAAAAAACCTGCCGGTGATCGGCGACCCGTCCCGGGCCAGGGCCGTTCTGCGCCGGTTTTATCATGACCGGCCTGAGTCCTGTCACCTGGCGGAACAGATGCTCAACTGCGATTTACGGGCGACCCGGCTGTACGGCCTGTTGCAGTCGACCCAGAGGGGCGTCCACAGCAACCAGGATTTCTTTCACCCTGTGCAGTGGGTATGAACCGCTCGCTTCAGGTCGCGGAGTCTTCGTCCTCAAGATCGTTGTATTCGACCAGGGGCGTTTCCACCTCGGCGCTCTGCCTGACTGTGGCCGGCAGCTGCTTGCGGCTTTTCACCCCGAGCGCAATCAGGCTCTGAGCTCTGGCAACGAGATTGCCCTTGCCGCTGACCAGCTTGTTGTGGGCGCCGTCGTAAGCCTTGCGGGTGTTCTCGATCTGGTCGCCGATCTTGTCCAGGTCGGCCACGAAACCGACGAACTTGTCATACAGGGCCCCGGCCCGCTCGGCAATTTCCAGGGCATTCTTGTTCTGGTGCTCGTAGCGCCAGATATTCTGGATGGTCCGCAAGGTCACCAGCAGGGTCGACGGACTGACAATCATGATGCTCTTGTCGAAGGCCTTGCGGAATATCTCCCCGTCCTTCTCGATCGCCAGCATGAAAGCGCTTTCGATCGGCACGAACATCAGTACGAAATCGAGGCTTTTCACACCCGGGAGCTCATCGTAGCGCTTCGATTCCAACCCTTTAAGGTGCGCATTGATCGAAACCAGGTGCTCCTTGACGGCCCGCTCGCGCTGCTCGTCATTTTCGGCGCGGACATATTTTTCGTAAGCGATCAGAGAGACCTTGGAGTCGATCACTATGTCCTTCTCTTCGGGGAGGTGCACAACGACGTCGGGCTTGAGCAGCCGGCCTTCCGCATCCCTGAAGCCCCCCTGGGAATCGTATTCGATGCCCTTGCGCAGGCCGGACTCCTCGAGAATGCGCTCGAGGATGATTTCTCCCCAGGTCCCCTGCGTCTTGGTGTCGCCCTTCAGGGCCCTGGTCAGGTTCTCGGCATCGACACCGATCTTCACGTTCAGTTCCTGCAGTCGTTGTACCTCCCTGATCAAGGAATGCCTCTCCTTGCCCTCGGTAGTGTAAACTTCGGTCACCTTTTTTTCGAATTCAGCAATCTTCTCTTTGAACGGCGTCAGAATCGTGTCAAGGTTCGCCTTGCTCTGGTCGGCAAAGGACCGGGTTTTCTCTTCAAAAATCTGGTTGGCAAGATTCTCGAACTGGATCTGCAGCTCCTTTTTGGTGTCGTTCAGCATCTGCAGGTTTTCTTCGGACCGGCGCACTGCTTCTTTCAGCTCCGTGGCCAGAGTTGCGTTCTGACGTTCAAGCCCCATCTTGTCCTGGATGAGAGTCTCCGTCTTAAGGGTCTTTGCCTGCAGTTCCTCCTGCTGTCTGCGCAGCTGGTCTTCACGGCCGGTTAATCTTTCCTGCAGTGAGGAGATGTCGGCGGCAAGCTCCTGCCGCCCCGCCAGGCGGGCCGCCTCGATGCGGGTTTTCACCAGCAGGAAGGCCGGGAGCAACCCCAGGATGAAGCCGATGATCAGGGTGGCGGCAAGCCAGATCAGGTCAGAAGAGGCGGGCATGGCAGACTCCGGAAGCAGGGTGACGGGTGACAAGCAAAGATAGCAGCCCCGGATAGAGCCTGCAAGAGGGGTGTGACAGGATAGTTCACGATCCGCTGCCGCACGGGTCAATCAATGAAACTGCGACGTCGGGAAGCAAGGAAATTGCGAGGGCCTGCCAGTCAGCCCTGGAAGTATTGCCGCATGTCCTTTGAAAAACGCTCCAGGCCGGCTTTCGTCATACGAGCCGGCTCCTGGCAGGTTTTGCAGACCTGGCGGTGGCCAGGGGCAAATTCCTTGAGGTCGATAGACAGTTCCTGACTGCATTGTGGGCACTCGAAGCGAATCAACAGTGTCATGACGGGACCCCTTCTTGGCGCATTTTAATCTTAGCGGAGGCTAATCATGCCAGAGGTTGAAGGGCCACTGCAAGTAAAATTTTTTAGCCAGGAGGGCTGAGCCGAAATTGCCACGGTATGCGGGTGCTGGCCTTTCGGCCCTCGCTCTCCAAAGCTTCGCGCCAGGTTTTATCAACCAGCGAAGTCGACCGCAAAGACGCTTGAGACAATGGTTTTGATGAATGCCAGGACTTTCTGGTGCTCCGGGTGAACCTGGTAGCGCTGCATGGCTTCGAGATCTTCGAAGCTGGAGACAAGAGCGAAGTCATAAGAACGTTCGGTGCGCAACACATCGGTACCGAAACGAAACTCGCGAATCTCTTCGATCAATTGCGGTAATCCGCCCAATCCTTCCGCCATCTGCTGAATGTCTCCAGCGGTGGTCTCCGGTTTGAATTTAAACAAAACAACATGAGTCAGCATAATGCCTCTCCAGGGGTCAGGTTTGTGAGTTGATTTCACTCAGTTGGTCGTTGAGCGTCCAGTAGTCGTAAATGTAGCCGACCAGGAACAGGCCGCCGGTCAGCAGGTAGAGGATACCCGTCAACCATTTGCCCATATACATGCGATGCACGCCGAGCAGTCCAAGGAAGGTCAGCAGGATCCAGGCCACATTGTAATCGACCGGACCGGAGCTGAAACGCAGATCGGCCGCACGGTCCATGCCCGGGATCAGAAACAGGTCGATCAGCCAGCCGATGAAAAACAGCCCAAGGGTGAAGAAATAGACGGTTCCGGAGATCGGCCGGCCATAGTAAAAGCGATGGGCACCGGTGAAGCCGAACAACCAGAGCAGGTATCCGATCACCGGGGTGTGGGTATTCTGCGACATCTGAGGATCCTCCGTGTCAGCGCGTCGGTGTCAGGTCAAAGGCATCGAGGATGTTGCGGGTTGCCGAATTCAGCAGGACAACCTTGTCTTCGATTTGCAAGATTTCGGTGCCGACGGGAGGTTTGGGCAATCGCTGCATGAGTGAATCGGGAAGGCGCTCACTCTGTCGATAGATATGGTAATCGAGACTCCGGCCTGGTGTGACCTTTTTCTGCCAGCCGGGGGGCAGGGCCTTACCGCGGGCGACTTTCTTCTGCAGCCCGGGCGGTAGATTCCTGTCTGCCTGCTGTAAGGTCGCGGACTGCTTGCTGAGCAGTTGCGCTCTTATGAGGTTGCGTTCGGCCGGACTGAACGTATTGCGTCCTTCTGCAGAGGCCTGGTCTTTGAACTCCTGTTGTGACGTATCGGGCTTCTTCGCAGCTTTGGACTTGGCCTGGGCCGGCACGGTAATGGCCAGTGCCGCAATGATCAGAACAGCAATGCGCTTCATGATACTCTCCGGATAGCGTTAAGTTGGCTGTTCGACCAGCAATGCAAATGCCGGCAAACAGTTCGAGAGGCTTCACCTTAATATATTTTGGCCGTTCTGTCATCAATTGCGGCGATGTGACAAAGTGACTGTGTTAAGGTATATTATCAACTCTTCTTTGCTGGCCCGTGCTCTTTCTGTAAAAGGGAGACGTCCATGCAGGAACCTTTCGATTTCTCCACCTATGCCCGGGTGGTGCGCAAGTTTTCCAGGACTTTGATGTGCTCGGTTGGCGGCGGAGCGGAGATCTCGGGTCTCGTGCACCTTTTAACGGTTGCCGTGGAAAGGGACCTCGCTCGCTTCAGTGATTTTCAGCAAGGTTCACGCATAGCCTGTGGACCCGGTTGTGGTGCCTGCTGTGTTCTGAATGTCACCATCCTCTTCCCCGAAGCGGTGGCGATCAGCCGGTTTATTCAAAGGCATTTTTCTGCAGATGAACTCGAGGACCTCCGCAACAGGATGCAGGAACTGCTTGGGCGAACCCGTTGGCTCGATGACGAAGAGCGCCTCTTCCTGCGTGCGCCCTGTGCCTTTCTGGACCAGCAGGGCAGTTGCATGATTCATGCTGTTCGCCCGCTCTTGTGCCGTTCCGTCACCTCAACAGATGCCGAGGCCTGCCGTGATGCGCTTGCAATGGTCGCCCTGGATGGGCTGCCGAGCGTGGAGATGAACCTGTTTCATAAACAGCTGATCGATACGGTTTATTGCGAGTTTGGCTGGACGCTGCAATTCCTGGGGTTTGATCATCGACCCATGAGGTTGACAACTGCCGTTCTGGCTCTGCTTGACGAGCCGGACATGATCGCTTCTTTCGTATCCGGTGAAAAAGTTCCTATCCACTAGGCGGCTGTCGGACTATTCATAAGCCGGCGGCACATTCGGCTGTTGGGTCCATCTCACTTTTCGGTCTATAGCGACAGCTATGAACCTGCACCCGAGCTAAAACCTGTTCTCAAACATCCAAATGTTTTCTGTGGCCCGGATAGTCAAACCGCATCCTAGTGAATTTTCCTGGATTCCTCGAATTTGAATATTCCCTGGAGTCCCGGAGCTGTCCCCTCGCGCAGGGAAGCTCCCCTGGCTTTCAGGAATTGTGTCATCTCCTCGGCATTCATATCTGCGCCGAAAAGCCGCCCCTGCACCTCGAGGCAACCTCGTTTGCGGAGAAATTCGAGCTGCATCGAGTCCTCGACACCGACAGCCGTTACCTGGAGATTCAGGCTGCCGGCCATGTTCAAAATGGCCTCGGTGATGGCGGCGTAGTCTCGATTGCGAGCCACTTCGCGAATAAATTCCCTGGCGATTTTGATGCGGTGGATCGGGAAGTGCTTGAGGTACAGCAGCGATGAGTAACCGGTGCCGAAATCGTCGATGGCGAGATTGATGCCGCGCACCTTGAGGTCGGTCAACGCGATGATACTATCTTCAACATGACCCATGATGGAATTTTCGGCAAGTTCAATCTCCAGTCCGCTGGGCTCCATCCTGGTTTCGCTCAAAATGGCTTCGACCCGATCAATAAAATTGGTCTGGCGGATATGGTGCCCCGAGAGATTGACGCACATGCGAATCTGAGGCAGACCAGCCTCCTGCCAGGCCCTTGCTTGAAAGCAGGCCGTCTTCATGACCCATTCGCCAAGAGGAAAGACCAGGCCGCTTTCTTCGGCGACACTGATGATCTGCCCCGGCGGTATCAGCTTGCCGTTACTGTCATGCCAACGTAACAAGGCCTCTACGCCGGCAACCTGGCCAGTTCCCAGATTGACCAGCGGTTGATAATGCAGCTGCAGCTGATCGTTGCTGAGGGCCTGACGCAAGCGGTATTCGAGTTCGGTTTTGGCGAGGGCCTCGGCATTCATGTCGCTGGAAAAAAACTGGATATTGTTGCGTCCTCGGCTTTTTGCCACGTACATTGCCGTATCGGCGCTTTTTAACAGGGTTTGTGGGTCCTCACCGTCAACCGGGTAGACCGATACGCCGATGCTGGCGGTCGTGAAAAACTCACGGCTGCCGATCTGCAAAGGTTTCCCGAGAGTTTCAATAATGCGCCGCCCCATGATCGTGAAGTTGGGGTCATGGTTCGGGTCTGCCTGAACAATCACGAATTCGTCGCCACCCAGGCGCGCAAAGGTGTCGCCCTCGCGGATGAGTTTTTTCAGGCGTTGGGCGACGGACCGCAGGACCAGGTCGCCGACTGCGTGCCCCTGAGTATCGTTGATCAGCTTGAAACGGTCGAGATCGAAGAAGAAGAACCCCACCTGGCGGTTGTCGCGTCGGGCCAGGGCAATCGATTGGAGAATGCGGTCATTCATCAAGGTCCGGTTGGGAAGGCCGGTCAGCGTATCGAAATACGCCAGACGCTCAATGTGCTCTTCGGCTGCACGATGACTGGTGAGGTCGTTGAGGACCGCCAGGCTCTCAGACAACTGTCCTTCATGGTCACGCAGTGCGACTTCCGATAAGGAAACCTCGATAACATTGCCGTTGGCCTGGCGTAACCGGTAGCTGGTGTCATTGATTTCATCTGACTCACCCAGTTTCCTGAAGTGAGCGGCCCGGATGGCCGGAATGTCGTCGCCGATCACAAGGTCAAAGAAATCCCTGCCGATGACGTCTTCAGTTTTATAGCCGAGGGTGCGCAGCCAGGACTGGCTGACGAACAGAAGATGCCCCTTGTGATCCATCGCGTGCAACATGGCGGGGCTTTTAAGGTAGAGCTGGTCGAAGCGTTTATCGCTGATTTCCAGACGACGGCTCAATGTGCGCGCGCGAATGTCCACGTGGCCGAACAGCAGCCCCGCCAGCCCGCCGAATGCGGCCGGCAGCCAGAGCTGCTGCAGATCCATGGTCAGAACGTGCATTGTGCGTCCCAGGACGGCCGCTGCAGCAACCAGCATGGCCCCGGCGAGGAACCAGAAGGTCAGCAAAAATGACGTTTTTTTATCCAAGGGTCTGAGCATAAAATGAGGTCCACATCGCTTCAGCAGCCTGCAGGCACTGATCTCCTGGTGCGTAGAGGTGCCTGGGACCAAGATTATAAATTATACTTACATTCTATGGATTCCGCGTGCTCTGTCAAACTTCCTGCCAGCAGCGATGACACTTCATGGCATTCTGTGTTAGTATGAGTCGCTGAAATGGTTGGCTTGCGTTGCTGTTCAACAGGTTGGGAAATGGCAAAACCGTCCGCTGACAATCAGGCCCGTACCGACGTGAGAAGGCGCACCAGCACCAAGCGCCCACCGATGTATACGGTCCTGATGCACAACGACGACTACACCACCATGGAATTCGTCGTCGAAGCACTGACCACGGTGTTCCGCAAGTCGCCTACCGAGGCCAACCGGATCATGCTGCATATCCATTTCAAGGGCTCCGGGGTGTGTGGTACCTATCCTTACGAGGTTGCCGAAACGAAAGTGGTCAAGGTTCATGATTTGGCCCGCAAAGAAGGTTTTCCGCTGCGCTGTTCTCTGGAACAGGCCTGATCAATTCTGCTAGAATATGTGCAGAGCGAATGTGCTGGTTGATAACCTGAGCGCTCAGCACTGGATGGAGTTATAGAGTCATATGTTTAACCAGGATGTGCAAATTGCTTTTTCCCTTGCAGTTCGGGAGGCTCAACGCAGGCGTCATGAATTTCTGACCACCGAGCATGTGCTATACGCCATGCTTTTCGATGAACATGGCCAGGAGATTCTGCGGGCCTGTGGTGGTGACATCGACACCCTGCGCGATGATCTCGAGCTTTATCTCGAACAGCACCTTGAATCGATGCAACAGACCGATGAGGATATGCCGGAGCAGACCGTCGGCCTGCAGAATGTTTTACAGCGGACCGTAGCGCACATGCACTCGTCCGGTCGTGAAGAGATCGGTATCGGTGACATTCTGGCGGCGATCCTGGAACAGGAGGACTGCCTGGCGGCGCAGATTCTTCAGGCGGAAGGGATGTCAAGGCTTGACATTCTCAACTATGTCTCCCATGGCATCAGCAAGGTCCCATTACAGAACGCAGCTCCCGAACGTCAGGAACCTGACGAGCAGAGCAAACAATCACCGGCCGGCAAGCCGGTCAAGAAAGTGAACCCGCTTGAGGCGTTTACGGTCAACCTGCTCGAAAAGGCTGCCAAGGGGAAGATCGATCCCCTGGTCGGCAGAAAGGCCGAATTGGAGCGCACCGTACAAATCCTCTGTCGCAGACGCAAGAACAACCCGGTTCTGGTCGGTGAACCCGGCGTGGGTAAGACCGCGATCGCGGAAGGCCTGGCCCTGCGGGTCCTCGATAAGACCGTCCCTCAACTGCTTCAGGATGCCGAGCTCTTCGCCCTCGATATGGGGGCCCTGCTGGCCGGGACCAAGTACCGCGGGGACTTCGAGGAGCGGCTCAAGGCCGTTGTTCAGGCGTTGACGAAGCGGCCCAAAGCCATACTGGTGATCGATGAGATCCACACCATTGTGGGCGCCGGGGCGACCAGCGGCGGGTCCCTCGACGCAGCCAACATCCTCAAGCCAGTGCTCGGCTCAGGAGAGATCCGCTGCATCGGCTCGACCACTTACGAGGAATACAAGAACCTTTTTGAAAAGGACCGGGCTCTTTCCCGGCGCTTCCAGAAGGTCGATGTCATCGAGCCGGGCGTTGATGAAACGGTCGAAATCCTAAAAGGTCTCAAGGGCTCCTACGAAGAGCATCATGGTGTGAAGTATACTGCTGCCGCCCTCGAGGCGGCAGCCAGCCTGTCCGCCCGACATATCAATTTCCGGCGTCTACCGGACAAGGCGATTGATGTGATCGATGAGGCCGGTTCCCGGCTGCGGCTCTATCCACGCAAGCGGTCGACGATCGGTGTCGCCGATATTGAAGCGGTGGTTGCCGGCATGGCCCGAATCCCGGCGCGGAAACTCGGCCAGACCGACCGCCGTAAATTGAAGGACCTGGACCGTGATCTCAAGCGCCAGGTGTTCGGTCAGGACCAGGCGGTCGATCAGCTCTGCCAGGCGATTCGCCGGGCACGTGCCGGGCTCGGCCAACCGGAAAAGCCGACCGGATCCTTCCTCTTCACCGGGCCGACCGGCGTCGGTAAAACCGAAGCCGCCAGGCAGCTTGCCAAGCAGATGGGGGTGGAGTTCCTGCGCTTCGACATGAGCGAGTACATGGAGAAACACGCCGTGTCCAGGCTGATCGGCTCGCCACCGGGCTATGTCGGTTTCGAGCAGGGAGGCCTCCTGACGGATGCCGTGATCCGCAATCCTTATGCGGTCCTGCTCCTCGACGAGATCGAGAAGGCCCACCAGGATATTTTCAATATCCTGCTGCAGGTTATGGACCACGGCGCCCTGACCGACAACAACGGCCGCCAGGCAGACTTCCATAACGTGATCCTGATCATGACCAGCAATGCCGGCGCCCGGGAGATGAGCAGCGCCCCGATCGGCTTTGGCAGCCGACTGCCGGGCGAAGCGCGCCTGGCGGTCGAAAAGACCTTCTCCCCGGAATTCCGCAACCGCCTCGATGCCATTATCGCATTCCGCCCGCTCGATGAGGAGGTCATGACCCGCGTGGTTGACAAATTCATTCGTCAGCTGCAGAGCTCACTGACAGAGCGTAAGGTTACCTTGGCGCTGGCCGACAGCGCCCGGCAAGACTTGGCGCGCCGCGGGTACGACCCGGTTTTCGGAGCGCGCCCTCTCGGACGCCTGATCGAGAACGAGATCGGCAACGTCCTGGCCGACGAAATCCTTTTCGGGCGGCTCACCACTGGCGGCAAGGTGCGCATCGCCTGCAAGTCGGGCAGACTCGACTTCAGCTATCGCTAAACCCCGCGGCGCTCTCTTCTGATGCCTGTCTTCCGTCTCACCGATGAGCTGATTTTTCCCGATCCGTGCTGGGCGACGGCGGAGGGCCTGCTCGCGGTCGGCGGGGATCTTTCGCCCGCCCGACTGCTCCTTGCCTATCGCCTCGGCATCTTCCCCTGGTATGGGGAAGCAGAACCGATCCTCTGGTGGTCGCCGGATCCGCGCTGCGTGCTGTTCCCGTCGAAGGTGTACATTGCGCGCCGCCTGGAAAGAATCATCAGTCAGGGCCGTTTTCGTTTGACCTGCAACCGTGCCTTCGACCGGGTCGTCAAGGCCTGTGCCGATGTCCGGGTCAGGAAAGGTGAGGAGACCTGGCTGATTGCCGAGATGCAGGCGGCCTATCAAAGGTTGCACGACCTTGGCTTTGCACATTCCATCGAAGCCTGGTGCGGCGACGAGCTGACCGGCGGTCTCTATGGCGTCGCCCTCGGCAAATTCTTTTTCGGCGAGTCGATGTTCCATACCCGGGCGAACGCCTCGAAAGTCATCCTTGCACAGCTGTCCCGCCACCTGGAATCCAGATCATTTGTGTTGCTTGACTGCCAGGTTCCCAATCCGCATTTGTTGAGTATGGGTGCGAAGCAAATTCCACGTAAGACGTTCCTGGACACTCTTGCCGCCGGAGGCTTGGGGCCGAATGGGCACGTGGCAAAGGTGGCGTTTCCTGAGGAGCTTTGTCCGGTTAACTGACCGGCAATCACTCGTACTGCTCCGGCTGGCGGAAGCTCGCCGATGATCCCGTGGGAACCAAAAAAAGGCCGGATCCTTTGACAGGATCCGGCCTTTTTAAATCGACATAACGCGAGGGTCAGTCTTTGCGCATCATGCGCATCTTCTTACGCAGGCGCCGCTGGGCTTCTTTCTCTTTACGCTTGCGCTTGACGCTGGGCTTTTCGTAGAACTTGCGCTGCTTCATTTCCCGGAAGAGCCCTTCCTGCTGCAGTTTGCGCTTGAGAACCCGGATGGCTTTTTCGACATTGTTGTCGACCACATGGATCTCCACCTGCAATCACCTCGCTTTCCTTGACAAATACCTCCCCGGAGGGAGAAGAACGCGGACTATAACCGATATTTCCGTGGAGTGCAAGCAAGAATTGCCGGCCTAGGGCCGGCCCCTGCCCGTTGAGCCAGCTTGAGTGGTAAAGAGACCGACTTTTAAACCACCATTATCGAGAGTGGCGATCTGCCTGAAAGGCAGCCCGGTGGCTTTGGCCAGAGCCGGATCCGGACAGATCAACGCCACCTGCCAGCCAGGATAGACGCGCTGCAACTCACGACCAAAATCAGCATAGTAATCCTCCGGACTGCCGTCCAGCGACAAACGCTTGCCATAAGGCGGGTTGCAGACAACCAGCCCCGGACCGGCCTGGACCTGCTGGGCGGCGAGGGGGCGCTGTTCGATAGAGACCTGGTTTGCGAATGCGCCGTTTTGCAGATTATCCTCGGCCGCGGCAACCGCTTCAGGGCTTTCATCGGCGCCTTGCAGGAGGATGCCTGGCTCGACCTCACCCCGCCGAACCTCGTCGCAGAGCAGTCTCCACAGCCCCTCGCGAAAGCCCGGCCAGTGCATGAATGCATATGAGCGGCTGAGCCCAGGGGCCTGCCGTCGGGCAAGCATGGCTCCCTCGAAAAGGAAACTCCCCGAGCCGCACATCGGGTCCGCCAGGGGCTGCTGACCGTGCCAGCCCAGGAGCATCAGGACCCCTGCCGCCAACGTTTCGCGCAACGGCGCGGCGGTCACCGATTGGCGATAACCGCGCCGGTGAAGAAGTTCGCCGGAACTGTCGATCGAAAGAACCACCTGGTCGTCAACGATCCTGACCATGACCAGTTGCGGGTTGCCCCCCGCCGGGTTGGTCGAGCGTCCGAGGGCCTGATTGAGCGACGATTCGAGAGTTTCCGCGATTCGTACGGTGTGGTTGAGCCGCGACGCATGGCAGGTTACGCGGAAGGCAACCGGAGTGTCCGGTCGGATGAATCGTCCCCAAGGGAGTTTCAGCGTTTTGCGAAACAGGTCCGGAAAATCCCGGCTGTGAAATTCGGCGAAGCGCACCAGTATGCGACTGGCCGTCCTTAAGCACAGGTTGGCGCGATAGAGATCTCGCAAGCGGCCTGTAAAGGCAACGCCTCCTGCAGAGACTTGCTGCGGTGGCATCTCCAGGGCAGTCAACTCCTTTGCGCAAACGTTTTCGAGGCCAGGTGAAACGACAGCATAAAAATTTTCCGTGCGGCGATGATCCATGACAGGTCTCTGGTCCCAACAGGGCAGCTGTGAAAATCTGCCCGGTTATCGGGCTAAAATAAAAAAGTTGGCCGACCGGGCAAAATCAGTATAATAGCTGCAAACTTTCTTAGGGAGGAAGATAATGACCCGGCGCTGGATGATACTCGTAATTCTACTCTTAGTGGCCCTGCCGTCAGTTCTTTACGCTCGCTGGATCAAAGACAAAGTCTACCTGGAAACCGAGTCTGTAGGCAAGGTCGAGTTCAGCCACTATACGCATCTGGAGATGGAGTCCGTCGGCAAGAATTGTCCTACCTGCCACAATAGTATTTTTCACATCGTCACCAAGAAGAACCCTGTCTTCACCATGGCCGACATGGAAGCCGGTAAAGCCTGCGGGGCCTGTCACAATGGAACGCAGGCCTTCAGCGTTGCCGGCGACTGCGCCACCTGCCACACGGCTGCCGGCGACATCGCGATCCAGACTGAAAACGTCGGCAAGGTGGCCTTCAGCCATGATGTCCATCTCGGCATGTTCGGTTGCAATGAATGCCACCCCGACATCTTCAAGGCCCAGAATAACAGTAATCACACCTCCATGAAAGCAATGGCAGACGGGGCCTCCTGCGGGGCCTGCCATGACGGCAGCACGGCATTCAGCGTCAAGGATGACTGCACCGCCTGTCACGCCGGGGATATCGAGTATGCCAACGCAGACGCGGGCAATGTCAATTTCCCACATAAAGCGCATATCGGGATGTTCGGCTGCGATGAATGCCATTCAGATCTGTTCAAACCCCAAAAGGGTGGAAACAAGATGACGATGGAAGCCATGGAGAAAGGCGAATTCTGTGGGGCCTGTCATGATGGTTCGTCAGCGTTCGGGGTTGCCGAAGATTGCGAGACCTGCCACAAGATGTGATCCGGAAATATTGAGAGTTGAATCAAGGGCAACAGATGACCGATCTGTTGCCCTTTGACATTTCTAAATGGAGGTTTGTTGCGACCTTTGTTTTAATTGTGCTTTAGCCTTTTCTCACTTCGCAATTCTCAGTGCAAAGACTTTAAAACCGGCGGGTCGCGTCCCGCCGGACGCCATACTTTTGCCCGGCAGCAAAAGTATGCAAAAGTGCCGTCACCTCGCGGTGGGCATGTCTTGTGCGGTCATTCTACGGATCAATCCACAATACAGCCAACGACCACGTCATTTCCTTCAGCAGCACTACGGGGCCCTATTTTACCGGGCCACCGGGGTCTCCGAACGTAATGTCGCCGATGAGGTCAACCTTTCAGCCAATATCAAGGTACGCAGACCGAGGAACCAAAAACTGTCTGAATCGACCTTTTAATCAGGTTTTGACTGGTTTCCCTTTCGCCTCGAACCTCGCACCTCTTACCTCAGGTACTAAATTTGTGAAATGTGTAGACCTGACCCCACTCACTCGTCGCATGTAGCGTGTCCCGGGTTCTATGGTGCAACTCGCGGACCATCCGGGGGCCAAACAGAAGGGCCCCCGCCAGGGTGGTCGAAGCGTAGACGGGAAGTTCTTCTGCCGTACCGGTGCTCGGTGCCAATCGATTACGCGTAAGACATGCCAAGCGCAGCGTCAGGCCCTTTTCTGCGTACTCTTTTGGGCCAGTAAAAGAGTATGGCGTCCGGCGGGACGCGACCCGCCGGTTTTGGTTCTGCTTAGATTGTGCTCTTTGGTGGCCGACTCTGAATCTGGGTGGGCAAACTAACCTGGGAAGAGAAGATCAAAAGAAAATATCATCACCAAATAATAGAGGGCAACAGATGACCAATCTGCTGCCCTGTAATCCCTATTGAATGGACGCCTAGAAAGGCAACAGGGGCAATTCCAAACCCGCCACCTTCTGCACCAGCCTGACCACCTGGCTGCTGTAACCGAACTCGTTGTCGTACCAGACGTAGAGCACGACCCGGTCCCCCGAGACGATCGTTGAAACCGAGTCCACCACCCCGGCGTGGCGGGAGCCGACGAAATCGCTGGAGACGGCTTCCGGCGAGTTGGTGTAGTCGATCTGGTTCTGCAGCGGCGAGTCGAGAGAGACGTCGCGCAGGTAGCTGTTAAGCTCTTCCCGGCTGATTTTTTGCCCGAGGGTCAGGTTGAGAATCGCCAGCGATACGTTGGGCGTCGGCACCCGGATCGCGTTGCCGGTCAGCCGGCCGGTCAATTCGGGCAGCGCCTTGGCAATGGCGCTGGCGGCGCCGGTTTCGGTGATGACCATGTTGAGGGGAGCACTGCGGCCACGGCGGTGCTTGTTATGGTAATTGTCGATCAGGTTCTGGTCGTTGGTGTAGGAGTGACAGGTTTCCACGTGGCCGCTGATGACCCCGTAGCGGTCGTTGACGGCCTTGAGTACCGGTACGATGGCGTTGGTGGTGCAGCTGGCTGCGGAAAAGATCTTCTCGCTGTCGGTCAGCAGTTCGTTGTTGACGCCGAACACCACGTTGGGGACATCACCCTTGCCGGGGGCGGTCAGCACAACCTTGCTGATCCCTTTGGCCACGAGGTGGCGGCTGAGGCCCTTGCGGTCCCGCCATTTGCCGGTGTTGTCGATCAGGATCGCATCGTGGATACCGTACCGGGTGTAGTCGATCTGGTCCGGGGCATCGGCATAGATCAGGCGGATCATGTTGCCGTTGGCGATGATCGCGTTCTCTTCCGCATCGATGGTAATGGCGCCGTTGAAAGGTCCATGTACCGAGTCGCGGCGCAGCAGGCTGGCCCGCTTCATCAGGTCGTCATCACCGCCTTTACGGACCACCGCGGCACGCAGCCGCAGTTTGTCTCCGCCGCCGGCCTTGTCCACAAGGATCCTTGCCAGAAGTCGGCCGATGCGGCCGAAGCCGTAGAGTACGACATCACGGGGTTCACTGAGCAGGGACGTCTGCCCGGTATTGACCTTCGCCAGTTCCCGGCGCACGAAGTCGGCGACCTCGTGATCCGGTCCCTGTGCCTGGTAGCGAACGGTCAGCTTGCCGATGTCGATTCGGGACGGAGCCAGGTCAAGACCCTCCATCGCCTTCAGAATCGGGTAGCTGTCGCGGACGGAAAGTTCGTTCTCGAGGATCTGCCGGGCAAATCGGTGGGCCTTGAGGATATCGACCATGGATCCGTGCACAAGGCTGCGTCCGTAGACCGTGGTGACGACCCCGTGATCCCGGTAGAGCCGCCCGATGATCGGCAGCATCGTTTCCGCGATCTCCTCGCGCTGTTTCCAGTCAGAAAAATAGCGTTCCTGTTTCTCCAGGTTCATCCCTGAATCCTTCCTGTATGTCTGTCTCATTTACTCGTTGAAATGTCAGCACATCCTAGTCGAAATGGATGGTGAGATGCAACCAGTGCATGTTTTATAGGGAGTTTGAACTGGACTTGTCGCAGATGAATTGGTATTAAGATATAGTCTGAAAATGGTCATTGACCGATCCAAAAAGGAGGATCTCTGCTGATGGGCGATAAGGTGCATTATACGGAACTCGGGCTGGTGAACACCCGTGAGATGTTTGCTAAAGCGATGGCCGGAGGTTACGCCATTCCCGCTTACAATTTCAACAACCTCGAGCAGCTCCAGGCGATCGTTACCGCCTGCGCGGAAAGCCGCTCTCCGGTGATCATCCAGGTCAGTAAGGGGGCACGTGAATATGCCAATGCCACCATGCTGCGCTACATGGCGATGGGTGCGGTCAAGATGGCCAAAGAAATGGGTGTCGACCTGCCGATCTGCCTGCACCTTGATCATGGGGATTCCTTCGAAGTCTGCAAGTCCTGCGTCGACAACGGCTTCTCCTCGGTGATGATCGATGGGTCG
The DNA here is from genome assembly GCA_024641085.1 of Geobacteraceae bacterium. Taxonomy (GTDB): domain Bacteria; phylum Desulfobacterota; class Desulfuromonadia; order Desulfuromonadales; family BM103; genus JAHEDT01. The sequence continues at coordinate 28,704 of JAHEDT010000026.1, forward strand.
CATCTGCCCTATGAGGAGAATGTCGCCCTGACCAAAAAAGTCGTCGAATATGCCCATCAGTATGACGTCACGGTCGAAGGCGAACTCGGTGTCCTGGCCGGAATCGAGGACGATGTCCAGGCGGAACATTCGACCTACACCAAGCCGGCGGAAGTCGAGGATTTCGTCAAGAAGACCGGTGTCGACTCCCTGGCAATTTCCATAGGCACCAGTCATGGAGCCTTCAAATTCAAGCTGAAGCCGGGCGAGGACGCACCGCCGCTGCGCTTCGATATCCTCGAAGAAGTCGAGCGCCGCATCCCCGGGTTCCCGATCGTCCTGCACGGCGCTTCCAGCGTAGTCCAGGATTACGTGGCATTGATCAACCAGTACGGCGGCAAGATGGAAGGCGCCGTTGGGGTCCCAGAAGAACAGCTGCGCCGTGCGGCCAAGAGCGCCGTCTGCAAAATCAACATCGATTCTGACGGGCGGCTGGTCGTTACCGCCAAAGTGCGCGAGTACCTGGCCAACCACCCCGGCGAGTTCGACCCCCGCAAATATCTCGGTGCGGCGCGCAAGGAATTGGTTGCGTTGCTCAAGCACAAGAATGATGCCGTGTTGGGGAGTGCCGGCAAGGTCTAAAGCCGGGCCCGCGAGGTGCGTGGCGCGCAATCACAGAACAAATTAAGAGCCGCCTGGAGAACCGGGCGGCTCTTGCCGATTAAAGGCCGTGGTTGGATTGGATGGCGTGGATTGAGCTATTTTTTATGTTTGTTAAGGGTGCCATGACCGTCGGTCTTGGGCAGGGGGATAAAGGTGACTTCCAGGTCGATCCTCTGGCCGTTGCGTTCCACGGTCAGGGTTGACTGGTCATCGGTAGCCCGCTGATTCACTTCGTAGATCAGGTCGAAGCTGTCTTCGATCAAAACCCCATCCAGGGCAATCACGACATCCCCGGCCAGAACCCCGGCTTTGTCGGCCGTCGAGTTCGGCACGACGGCCTCAACAACCACCTTGCCGTCTGCTGCCTTCATACTCACGCCAAGCTTGACAGGTACACCCGGCAGGCTTTCGTATGTGGTGTACACCAGGTAATCATATGAGACCATCGGGAACAGAGGCGCTTGGATATCCATCAGCTTGCTCTGCTGAGCCTCGGGGATGTCAATCTCGCGGCTGCCAACCATGACGTAGGATATCGGCAGTCGGCGAAAGACGCGCCGCGGGATGCCGAAACCGTATCTAACGTGATTGCCGCCGGCCATGACCACCATGCGATACCCGGGGCCCTTGTCTCTCATCACGTTGGCGACCGCGTTCGCCATTGCCTCATCCCAGAGTGTCTGGATACGCAGGAAACCGTCGAGCATCTTGCCTCCATGGCTGTGATCGGCATATACCGCCTCCGTCATGGCCCTTTGGTAGCGATCGTTAAGGTCCATTTCGGGCAACTGTGCACGGGTGGCTTCGTCAAGGGCCTCAAGGTCGCTCATGCCGACTTTTTGGCGTAGTTGCTTGGTGACATTCAGGCCGATCACCGGGACCTGGTGGTCGCGGGCAAAATTGAGGATGTCACGATAGTACCTGAAGTCCTGTGACCAGACGCCGTACCAGTCGGACGTTTTTAAAAATTCCTTTTCCGACAGCTTGCCGGCAACCCATTCATCGAGTACCGCCTGCTGCTCATGGTTGAACATTTCCATCCCCAGGCTGACCTGGCCCGGATGCTGATCCAGTACGGCCTCGAGGACCTGTAATTCGAGGCGATGCGAAGCAGGATTGTCATGGGTCTCACCGACGTAGATGATCCTTGCATCCGGTAAGGCGGCAAGCATCTCTTCCCGGGTGACCTTGATGCCGGTCGTCAGGTGGTAGATGTCGCCGACGGCAGGTTGGTCTGCAGGCGGGTAGGGGGCTTCCGGGTTGCCGATCGGTTGCTGACTCATGGTGCAGGCCGTCAATAGAAAGAAGGTTGTCAAGAAAATCGCGATAATCAACCGGTTGGGTGCAGTGAGGTTCATGTGTCTGTCCGGTATGGTTTGGGGTGTCAATGCCAGAGGATGGTCTATACTGGAATTAGACCATGGTCGTGAGGGCTTATCAAGAGGAAACCGCGGTGCCGCTACCCTGCAGCCGGACCCTTGCCCCCATGGGCCCAAGGTTTCCACATCGTTTTTGCCGGGCATTTTTCCGATTGACAAATGGCCCAGGATCGATATTATTCCCGTCTGACATTTTGATTAGTATAACTAAACAAGGAGCGGATCGTGGAGATCGGGGACCGGCTCAAGCGGCTCAGGATGATCAACTCGCTGACCCAGGAAGAACTCGCCAGTCGTGCGGATCTGACCAAGGGGTACATTTCTCAAGTTGAGAATGATGCGACCTGCCCCTCGATTGCCACCCTCAAGGACATCCTCGATGTCTTCGGTGTCAGCATGCAGGAGTTTTTCACTGCCCCGGCAGAGACCGAGGTGGTTTTCGGCAGCGACTCCAGGGTGCAGTCAACGGATGACAATAACCCGGTCAAAGTCGAACTGCTGGTCCCCGGCGCCCAGAACCGTGAACTTGACCCGGCCCTGGTGACACTCAAGCCGGGCGCCGAGATGGATCTCCAGGATGTCCACGAAGGTGAGGAGTTCGGCTATCTGCTGCGCGGTCGCATCGAGGTCTGTCTCGACGACAAGGTCTATACGGTCAATCAGGACGAGTGTTTTCTCTTTGCTTCGGACCGCCGTCACAAGGTGCGCAATATTGGCAAGGGGATGGCGCAGATACTCTGGGTGGTGACGCCACCAACTTTTGATTATTGAAGAACGGCTTGCGAAGGAGAACGTTATGAGCAAGGTCTTGATCATTGGTGCCGGCGGAGTGAGTCGGGTCGTCGTCCATAAATGCGCCCAGCGCAAAGATATCTTTTCCGCCATTACCCTCGCTTCGCGCACCAGGACGAAATGTGACGCCATCGCCGCGGAAATCCCCGGTATCGATATCAAAACGGCCCGCGTGGATGCTGACAACGTCCCGGAACTGGTTACCCTGATCAAGCAGGAACAGCCCAAACTGGTGATCAACGTGGCGCTTCCCTACCAGGATCTGACCATCATGGATGCTTGCCTCGAGACCGGGGTCGACTACCTCGATACGGCCAACTATGAGCCACTCGACACCGCACACTTCGAGTACAGCTGGCAGTGGGCCTACCATGAGCGCTTCCGGGCGAAGGGGCTCATGGCCCTGCTCGGCAGCGGCTTCGATCCGGGGGTGACCAACGTCTACACTGCCCTGGCTGCGAAGGACTATCTCGACGAGATCCACGAACTCGACATTATCGACGCCAATGCCGGCAGCCATGGCCAACCCTTTGCCACCAATTTCAACCCGGAGATCAACATCCGCGAAGTGACCGCCGCCTGCAGGCACTGGGAGAATGGTCAGTGGGTCGAGAGCGCACCCCTGTCGACCAAGCGGGTCTTCGACTTCCCGGAAGGGATCGGGCCGATGAACATCTACCGCCTCTATCACGAGGAGATGGAATCCCTGGTCAAACACCTCCCGACCATCAAAAAGGCCCAGTTCTGGATGACCTTCTCCGACAACTACCTCAAGCACCTCGAGGTGCTGCAGAATGTTGGCATGACCCGCATTGACGAGGTCGAGTTCCAGGGACAGAAGATCATCCCGATCCAGTTCCTCAAGGCTCTCCTGCCGGATCCTGGCACTCTCGGTCCGCTGACCAAGGGAAAAACCTGTATAGGCGTGATCGCCCGCGGCATCAAGAAGGGGCAAAGGAAGCAGGTCTACATTTACAACATCTGCGACCACGAGGCCTGCTATGCCGAGACCAATTCACAGGCGATCAGTTACACGACCGGCGTGCCGGCTGTGGTCGGCGGTCTCATGATGCTGGCCGGCAAATGGCACAAGCCGGGCGTCTGGAACATGGAGCAGTTCGACCCGCAGCCTTTCCTGGATGAGGTCGGGCCGATGGGCCTGCCGCATGTCGTGGTCGAAGGCGAGTGGCCGGAACTGTAAGAGCGATAAGCTGTAAGCCTTAAGCCGTAAGGCGGCAACTTGAACCCAAGTCTTGCAGCTTATAACTTACAGCTGAAAGCTAAAAGCTGAGGTTGAAATTGACCGGTATCGATATTCCGAAAATTTTACAGTTGTCACCGTCGCCGGCTTACGTCATCGACCTCGGTCGCCTGCGCCACAACCTGGCCATCCTCGAAGAGGTGCAAAAGCGCAGCGGTGCGAAGATTCTCATGGCGCTCAAAGCCTTCGCGATGTGGAGTACTTTCCCGTTGATTCGCGAAACGCTGAAGGGGGTCTGTGCCTCGTCACCCTGGGAAGCGCGGCTCGGCCGCGAGGAGTTCGGCGGCGAGGTCCACTCCTTCTCTGCGGCATTCAAAGAGAGTGATGCGGTCGAGCTGCTGACGATCTCCGACCACCTGGTCTTCAACTCCTTTAACCAGCTGGAACGCTTCCGGCCGATGTGGGAAGGCGCACGGGGGCGGGTGTCGATCGGCCTGCGGGTCAACCCCGAACACTCCGAGGGCCACACCGAGCTTTACGACCCCTGTGCACTGAACTCGCGCCTCGGCATCCGGCGCAGCGAGTTCGACGGCAAGTCGCTGGACGGGGTGGACGGGCTGCACTTCCATACCCTCTGCGAGCATCTCTTCGAGCCTTTGGCCCGCACTGCCAAGGTCTTCGAAGACAAGTTCGGCGAGTTCCTGCACGGCATGAAATGGCTCAACCTGGGAGGTGGCCACCACATTACCCGTGAGGGTTACGATATCGACGGCCTGGTCGAACTGGTCCGGTATTTCCGTGAAAAGTACCAGGTTGAAATCTATCTCGAACCGGGCGAGGCCATTGTGATCGGTACCGGTCTGCTGGTTGGCGAAGTTCTTGACGTGGTCCCCAACCAGGTCGAGAGTGCGATTCTCGATGTTTCGGCAACCTGCCATATGCCGGACATTCTCGAGATGCCCTACCGGCCAGAAATCTACAGTGGTTACGATCCCGGTGAGAAAGCGCATACTTATCGGCTCGGCGGGCCGTCCTGCCTGGCTGGTGACGTTATCGGCGACTGGTCGTTCGAACACCCGCTGCAGCCCGGCAAGCGGCTGGCGTTCCTCGACATGGCCCACTACACCATGGTTAAAACCACGACCTTCAACGGCATCCAGCACCCCCATCTCTGCACCTTCGAACCGGAAACCGGGGCGTTGACGGTGGTCCGGAGTTTCGGGTACGAGGATTTCCGGGACAGGCTCTCGTAAACAGGACTACGGGTTGAATCGCTGTTATGCGCTGTGCGCGTTGCAGCGATTTAACAAATCAACGCTTAAGCGATTCAATGCTATCGATAGAAAGGGCTTGTCCATGGAACGTTGGTCAGTCAAGAACTCAGAAAAAGTCTACAACATCGACAACTGGGGGGATGGGTTCTTCTCAATCAACCGCAAGGGGAATGTCTGTGTTCACCCTTCGCCGCATTCGAAATATGCCATCGACCTGCGGGCCCTGGTCGACGACCTGATCAAGCGCAAGATCAAGCCGCCGATCCTGCTGCGTTTCATGGACGTGCTGCAGGGGCGCATCGCGGCGATCAACCGTGCCTTCAAGTATGCGATCGAAGAGTACGACTATCCGGCCGGCTACCAGACCTTCTTCCCGATCAAGGTCAATCAGCAGCGCCAGGTGGTCGAAGCGATCACCGAGTTCGGCAAAAAGCATAAAATCGGCCTCGAGGTCGGTTCCAAACCGGAGCTGGTGGCGGCGATCTCCTTTGCCACCGGCAAGGACCTGCCGATCATCTGCAACGGCTACAAGGACAACGATTACATCGAAACCATTCTTTACGCCAACAAGATCGGCTACAACATCACCATCGTTGTCGAGAAACTGTTCGAGCTTGAAAAAATCGTTGCCCTGTCGGAGCAGATCGGTCTCAAGCCGAAACTCGGCATCCGCGTCAAGCTCTCCTCGAAGGGGACCGGCAAGTGGTCGACCTCGGGGGGAAGCGACGCCAAGTTCGGCCTGAAGATTTCGGAGCTGCTTGCCGCTATCGACCTGCTCAAGGAACACGACCTGCTCGACCAGGTGAAACTGCTGCACTTTCATATCGGCAGCCAGATTACCAAGATCGACAAGATCAAGACGGCCCTGATTGAAGGCAGCCGGATCTACGCCGAGATGTGGAAGATGGGAGTCAAGCTCGACTACCTGGATGTTGGCGGTGGGCTGGGCGTCGATTACGACGGCTCGAAGTCGAGTTACTTCTCGAGTGTCAACTACTCCGTCGAAGAATATGCCAACGACGTCATCTACCAGGTGAAAAACATCTGCACCGAGGCCGGTGTGCCCTGCCCGAATATCATCTCCGAATCGGGGCGGGCCATCGTCGCCCATTACTCGGTGCTCATCACCAATATCCTCAATACCAATACCCAGAATGCCCTGCCCGATTATGAGGATGAGCTCGAAGAAGCCGAAAAGCTCTCGCAGACCGTCAAGAAGCTCAATGACATCTACAAGAGCCTCGACCGCCACTCGTTGCGCGAGGACTATCACGACACCCTGCAGCTGATCCAGGAGGCCGTCAGCCTGTTCAACCTCGGCTACCTCAACCTGCAGGACCGCGCGCTGGCCGAATGGCTCTGCAACAAGATCTTCATCAAGATCAACGGTATCGTCGAGCGGATGCGGCCGGTTCCGGAAGAGCTGCAGAATTTCCAGATGAGCCTGCGCCAGACCTATTTCGCCAATTTTTCGCTCTTTCAGTCAGTGCCGGACTCCTGGGCAATCGATCAGCTGTTCCCGATCATGCCGCTGCAGCGCCTCAGCCAGAAGCCGGATGTGATGGCGACCATTGCCGATATCACCTGTGACTCGGACGGCGAGGTCTCCAGCTTCGTCGGCGAGAACGGCCGGGCCAAGTTTCTGCCGCTGCACAAGGTGCAGGCGGCTGAGGATTACTACATCGGTTTCTTCATGATCGGCGCCTATCAGGAGATTCTCGGCGATATGCACAACCTGTTCGGCGACACCAATGCGGTGCATGTCACCTTCAACAAGAAGACCAATTACAAGATCGATACGGTGATCCAGGGCGATGCCACCTGGGAAAGTCTCAAGTACGTGCAGTACACGGGCCCGGAAATCCTCAAGCACGTGCGTGACAACCTCGAGAAGCAGGTCGCCACGCGCAAGGTCTCCTTCGAGGAGACCAGCCACTTCACCGAGCTGCTCGACAAGATGCTGCTTTCTTATACGTATCTGGGGGAGTAGCCCGGCGCTTTCAGCCTCGCCGGGGCGAGGGACACGGGACGAGCAGGCTAAACATGAAATAAACAGTTAGGGGGAGCACTTGTGAAAGTGGCTCCCCCTTCGCTTTGTCAAGATTTCCGCGTCCCGCGCTACGCGTCCCGCGCCCCGGCTTTCCTTTGATTCATGACCTTGTAGGCACAGAACTCACCGCACATGGTGCAGGCACCATGTTCTTCGTCAACGCCGGACTCGGCACGCAAGCGGCGGGCCTTTTCCGGGTCGAGGGCGAGGGCGAACTGACCCTCCCAGTCAAGATCTTTGCGGCATTTCGCCATGGCGATATCTTTCTCCATGGCGCCGGGCACGCCCTTGACGATGTCCCCGGCGTGGGCGGCGATCCGGCTGGCCATGACCCCTTCGTGGACATCCTCGATGGTCGGCAGGCGCAGGTGCTCGCTGGCGGTGACGTAACAGAGGAAGTCGGCGCCTGCGGCTGCAGCGACGGTACCGCCGATGGCGCAGGTGATATGGTCGTAGCCGGGTGCTATATCGGTGACCAGCGGGCCGAGCACGTAGAAGGGCGCGCCATGGCAGAGACGCTTCTGCAGCTGGATGTTGGCTTCGATCTGGTTGAGCGGTACGTGACCGGGGCCTTCGATCATCACCTGGACGCCGGCCTTCCATGCGCGCTGGGTCAATTCGCCAAGCAGGATCAGTTCGTGGATCTGGGCGCGGTCGGTTGCGTCCGCCAGGCAGCCTGGCCGGAAACCGTCGCCGAGGGACAGGGTGGCATCGTAGGGTTTGACGATCTCCAGAAGCCGGTCGAAATGTTCGAAGAGCGGGTTCTCGGCGTTGTTGTGGGTCATCCACTCGACGGTGAAGGAGCCGCCTCTGGAGACGACTTCCATGATCCGACCCTCGTTGTCCATCCGCTCGACGGTTGCGCGGGTCACGCCGCAATGGACGGTTATGAAGTCGACGCCGTCGTCGAGGTGTTTGACGATGCCGGCGAAGATCTCATCGACCGTCATATCGACCATCGCCTTGCCTTTGCGGGTCACTGTGTCGACGGCCGCCTGGTAGAGTGGTACCGAGCCGATGCAGGCTCTTGTCTCGTTGATGATCGCAGCGCGAATCTGGTCAATCGGGCCGCCGGTGGAGAGGTCCATGATGGCATCGGCCCCGGCGGCCACCGCCACGCGGGCTTTCTCCAGTTCCTTGTCGATACTGGTGTCGTCTTTGCTTGTGCCGATGTTGGCGTTGACCTTGGTGCGCAAGCCTTTGCCGACGGCCAGTGGAATGCCGTTGGTGTGCCGGTTATTATGGCAGATGATCGCCGTCCCCTCGGCAATGCGCTGGCGCAGAATTTCCGGGTCGATTTTCTCGGTCGCTGCGGCCTGTTTCATCTTGTCGGAGACAACGCCCTGACGGGCGAGTTCGAGTTGGGTCAGTGAATCCTGTCTCTTCATGAATCCTCTTGTCTATGTCTGGCAGAATGTTTTCGAACCGTTGGGTTCTGGTGACATGGCCGGGCCGGGTTGCTTCTTTCAGGGGTGGCCACCCTGACCATCCTGCCCGTGCCTGCGAGATAATCTCCTCATCGTCTGAACCCGAATCCAAAGCGATTGGCCGGTCGGGTTGGAGGGCCCCTGCATACTAAAATGCCAGGGTCATGATTCCGTCGCTCTTCACGTCCCGTGACCCCTTTTTATTAATAATTCCTGCCCCTCGCCCAGGACTTGCTTGGCGCCGGCGAAGTGGTTGATGGGGCCGTGCCCGCCTCCGATTGGGAACGCCTGGCCAATCGCCGCAGTGATAAACCGCTTGGCCGATGCCGCGGCCTTGGCCAATGGCTGCCCCTGCGCGAGCAGGGTCGCGATCGCCGCAGAATAGGAACAGCCGGTGCCGTGGGTGCTGGTGGTGGCAATGCGTTCTGCGGCCAGCCTGTGTATGGTCCGGCCGACCAGGAGGATGTCGATGGCATCCTCCTCGCGATGGCCTCCTTTGAGCAGGACATGCCGCGGGCCCATTGCCTGTAAACGCCGTGCGGCGGCCTCCATATCCTCGAGGGTATGTATCTTCAGCCCGGCCAGGGCTTCGGCCTCGGGGATGTTGGGTGTCAGCAGGTAGGTGTGTGGCAGCAGTTCGCGGCGGACAGCCTCTACGGCCTCCTGACGCAACAACGGCGTACCGCCCTTGGCGATCATGACCGGATCAATCACCCCGAGCAGGTTGTATCTCTCGATGAGCCTGGCGACCGCCGTGACAATCTCGGAGTTGAAGAGCATGCCGGTTTTGATCGTGTCCGTGCCGATATCGTCGAGAATCGACTCAGCCTGTTTGATAATAAAGCTTGTCGACGCCGGTGACAGTCCGTGGACGCCAAGGGTGTTCTGTGCGGTCAACACGGTGATCGCGCTGGTGCCATAGGAACCGAGCAGGCTGATCGACTTGAGATCTGCCTGGATTCCGGCGCCCCCACCGGAATCGGACCCGGCTATGGTCATCACCCGGGTCTCCTGGCAGGACTTTCTGGAGTTGAAAAGCAGGGCCATTTCCCTGGCCGCCAGGGCGGGATTCGGGTCGTCGGCGATTGTTGAAATGACGGCAAGCGAGTCGGCGCCTGCTTTCAGGGCTTCGGCGCCGTTGTCCGCGCCGATGCCGCCGATGGCAACCAGCGGTATTTTGACTGCCCGGCGGACCTTGCTGAGGGTCTCCAGCCCGACCAGTTCGATGTCACCCTTGGTATTGGTCGGAAAGATGCTGCCGACGGCGATATAATCGGCTCCGGCCATCTCGGCCCTGATCGCCTGGTCAATGGTGCGGGTGGAGATGCCAATCAGTTTGTCCGGGCCAAGCAGCCTGCGGGCTTCGTGTGCCGAGCTGTCACCCTGGCCGAGGTGCACCCCGTCAGCAGAGGCTGCCGCAGCGAGTTCGGGACTGTCGTTGATGAGAAATGTGACCCCGGCCTCGCCGCACAGCTGCGCCAGCTGACGTGCCAGATGGACCTGCGCGTCAGGCGTGCGTTGCTTGTCGCGATACTGAACGACACGGGCTCCGCCGCGCAGGCCCTCGCGGACAGTCTGCAGTATCTTCTCGTCTGAACCTTGCGGAGTGATCAGATAGAGTCCCGTTATCATGGTTCCTGTTCCCTTTTGATTCCCGCTGCAAATAAAAAAGCGCCAGGCTGGTGGCCACGGCGCTTGCCCGCACGGCGGGTATGCTCGTTGCTGACCAGACCGCTTCCCTCCGCCGGTATGACCCGGATCAGGTTCTAAGGGTCGCTTCGACAGAATGCGAAGCTCTCAGTAAACTACTTACTCCCCTAGCGGTGGTTCAGGTATACAATCCAGTATGTGCGGTGTCCGCTGAGACGGTCCGGTTCTGCGTCCGGATAACTTGCGAACCTCTCGAGCGGGCAAAAAAACGCCATCAATCAGACACATACAAGAGTCTTCCATGTAATTATGCAACAGCGTAAAAGATTGCCCGCAATGTGTCAACAGCAACAACCGTGAAACGTAGGAATTCTTGCTTCCGCTTGCTAGGGGTCAGGTCTACACATTTCACATTTTTTGCAAAAAAAGCTTTTTTTGTGAAATGTGTAGACCTGACCCCTAGCACTCTTTACACTTTTTAAAACCGCATGCTTTAATATTATTGATTTCAAAAATCGAATTCTCAGGGAGCCTCCCATGCCTGTCCCCCGGCCGACCAGGGCTGAAATCGATCTCGCTGCTCTGCGGCATAATTTCCAGGAAGTCCTCGGTGCCGTTGGCCGTGGCTGCGACGTGTTGGCCGTGGTCAAGGCCGATGCCTATGGCCATGGTGTCGGCCATGTCGCGCCGGCTCTCGCTGCTGCCGGCGCCAGGTTGTTCGGCGTCGCGCTTGTCGAAGAGGGTGTGGCGTTGCGCAGGCTGGGGATCGAGCAGCCGATTCTCGTTCTTGGCGGGGTTTTCCCCGGTCAGGAAGCAGAGATCCTGACGCACCGGCTGACCCCGGTTCTCTACGATCTCAACGGTGCACGTCGTCTGAACAGTGCCGCGCGCAATGCCGGTCAGGCCATCGATTATCACCTGAAGGTCGATACGGGAATGGGGCGACTCGGTTTCCGGGTGGAGACGCTCGGCGAGGTCCTCCCGGTATTGAAGCAACTTAAAAGTCTGCATATGGTAGGACTCATGAGCCATCTTGCCGTAGCCGACGAGCCGGATCGACCATTGACCGGGTTGCAGTACCAGGCCTTTGCCGGGGTGCTTGAACAGGTCGCAGGTTACGGCTTCACTCCACATTACCGGCACATTGCCAATAGTGCGGCGATCTACAGTCGCGAGTTGTCAGGATGCAACCTGGTCCGGCCGGGGATTTCCCTGTACGGCGGGTTGACCGGCGGGCCTTTTGCGCACGGTTTTACGCAGCGCCCGGTCATGTGTTTGGTCAGCCAGATTGCCCAGCTTAAGGATGTCCCGTTAGGTGCCGGCATCTCCTACGGCCATCGTTTCGTGACCACGCGGCATTCGAGGGTGGCAGCGATTCCGGTCGGTTATGCCGACGGTTACAACCGTCTGCTCAGCAATCGCGGCGAGGTTCTGATTGATGGTCGCCGGGCTCCGGTTGCCGGTACGGTCTGCATGGACTGGATTCTCATCGATGTTACCGACCACCCGGATGTTCAGGTTGGCGACCGGGTGACCCTGCTCGGTCGTGACGGTGATGCCGTCATCACGGCTGAGGAGTGGGCTGAGAAGATCGGCTCGATCACCTACGAGGTCTTTTGCCAGGTCAGCAAGCGGGTCCCGCGGATTGTTGTCAATGCCTGAACTATGAATGCTCGGCGGATGTGGTTGCAGCACCCTGGGGGTTAATTGGCCTCGATCTCGGCACCGCGACTTTGGCGGGGAGTTTGTTGGACTCGTCTGGCAAGGTGTGAGCCACCGCACCTGCTGCCAACCCCCAGTGTGGTCAGGGGGTCGACATCCTGATGCGTCTCCTGGAGCGAAGCGGGGTCAACGCCGAAAACGTTCCGCTGGTTCTGGTCACCGGTGCCCTGGGCACGGCCTTGTCGGTTGCGAGCCTGAAAAGGGTTGCCTTGCTGCCAGAGCCCATGTTAGATAAAACCTCCCTGGTCGCAAACGGGGTGTTGGCGGGGCTGCAAGCCTATCCAACCGCAACCGGTGGCCGGCAGCAGCTAGCCGGGCTGAGTGCGTCGCTGCTGCCATTTCCCCTCTCGGGCACGCCGGCCTGCGCAAGGCATTTTGGGGCGGCTCTGGAATTTTAAAACCATATGGTTCTGATGATTTAACGCGCAGAAGCCAAGCATAATGCGTTTAACCTGTTTGCGCCTTTGTATGTATTACGTCATTAATATCAACACCTATTCTCAAGAGGAACTGCCATGGCTGTCATCAAGCGTGCATTGATCAGTGTGTCCGATAAAGAAGGCATCGTCGATTTTGCCAGGGGGTTGAGCCGCTTCGGCGTCGAAATCCTTTCCACCGGCGGCACCGCCAGCATGATGCGGGAGGCAGGCATTGCGGTAACGGAGGTCTCCGAGCATACCGGGTATCCGGAAATGCTCGATGGTCGCGTCAAGACGCTGCACCCGAAAATCCACGGCGGCCTGCTCGGCCTGCGCGGCAACCCGGCCCATGTCGCCAAGATGGCAGAACATGGCATCAGCCCGATCGACATGGTGGTCGTCAACCTCTACCCTTTCGAAGCGACGGTTGCCAAGCCCGGCTGCACGCTTGAGGACGCCATCGAGAATATCGATATCGGGGGACCGACCATGCTGCGCAGCGCAGCCAAGAACAACCAATCGGTGACGGTCATCATCGACCCGGTCGACTATGCCGTGGTTCTTGATGAAATGAACGCCGGCAACGGTGATGTCTCCCGCGAGACCAACTTTCGCCTGGCCCTCAAGGTGTACCAGCGCACATCGGCTTACGATGCCGCCATCTCCAACTGGCTGGGCCGCCGGATCGACGCGGACAGCGCTGATTTCCCCAGCGCCCTGACCTTCCAGTACCAACGCACCGAGGTGATGCGCTATGGTGAGAACCCGCACCAGAAGGCGGCTTTCTACGTCGAGCGTGATATCCATGAGGCTTCGATTGCCACGGCCAGGCAGCTGCAGGGCAAGCAGCTCTCCTACAACAACATCGCCGATACCGATGCGGCCCTCGAATGCGTCAAGCAGTTCAGCGATGGACCGGCCTGCGTGATCGTCAAGCACGCCAACCCCTGCGGGGCGGC
>JAHEDT010000112.1 GCA_024641085.1 Geobacteraceae bacterium
AAACAGCCGACCCGGCCGCCGATGATGCCGATGATGGGGACTTTCCCCCGGCAGTCCTGGAACTGGTCCATGAGCTCGGCATGGGCGAGCAACCCGGCATTGGCCTCGTGCAGCCGCACACCGCCGGTCTCGAAGGAGATCACCACCGCCGGTCGCCGGTCTTCCTCAAGATCGGGGTTGTCGGCCAGCATCCGGTCGTAGGCCTGGTGGGCCAAGCGGACAATGTTGACCAGCTTGGCGCCGTGCACTTCCCCCACTGAACCGCCGATGAAGCGCCCTTCCTGGGAGGCGATGAAGAGCGGCTTGCGCCCGCACAGGCCGACCCCGGTGACCACGCCGTCGTCGAATTCCACGGCTTCCCCGAGCAGCGGCAGGTGAGGGCTGGACAGGCGGCAGCGTGGACCGGCAAGTTCGGTAAAGGTTCCCGGGTCGGCCAGGCCGAGGGCCCGGGCTCGGGCGTTGCTTTCCAGAAAGCTCCGGTTTTGCAGGGTGTCCCAATCGTTAGACATGCCGCGCACCTCCCTGGGCGATTTCGGCAAGCGCCTGGTGCAGTCTCAGCGTGACGACCACCGGGGTGGCGTTGTTGTCGTTGATCTCGATATTGGCATCAGCCATACCGGTTTCATTGATAAAACGTTCGAGAACCCGCCGCCAGACTTCTTCGAACCCGGCGACCGGGGTTCGCACGGTAATGCGCACCGCACCGGCCAGCTCCTGGCGCTCCATAATGACTTCCATGTCGCCTGAGCCCACCACCCCGTAGTGGAGAAAATCCGTCGGCAGGGCCAATGGGGTCGTCGCCTTGAGTTCAAAGGTCAGTTCACGCAGTTTTTTTGCCACGGGCATCTCCTTCTATCGTTACCAGTTGCGGAACCGGGCAGGGGGGTCGTAGAGACCGCCGGACCACTCCACCAGTTCGCTGACACTCTTGGCCGCCAGCAGCGACCGGTTGGCCCGCATCCGGTCAATATCGAGGTCTTCAGACGTCCGGATGATCCCCGTGTTGCGCAGGGCTCTGGTTTCAGCCGGTTTGGCTGCCAGGCCGACTTCGGTGAAGCCGGCGACGCCGCGGATCGCAGCCATGCGCTCTTCGAGACTGCGGCATTTGTGCAGATATGCGATCCCCTCCTCGGTGAGGATATGGGTCAGGTCGTCGGCATAAATCATCACCGGCGGCAGGGCCAGGTTGGCGTTTTGGGCCAGTTTCCAGGCATCCAGTTCGTCGACGAATGTTGGCACCATCTTCTCGCCGAACGTCTCCGCCATCTGCACAACGAGCCGTTTGCCGCGCGGCATGTTGCCGAGGTATTCGCTCTGCGAGGTGAATTCGGCGCCGCACTTGAGCCAGGCCTCGGTCGGATGGCGACGGCCCTTGGCGTCGCAGCCCATATTGGGGGCGCCACCGAAACCCGCCACCCGACTGGCCGTAGCCGTGCTGCTGTTGCCGAACCTGTCAATCTGCAGGGTGCCGCCGATGAACATGTCGCAGGCGTAGTGCCCGGCGGTCTGGCTGAAGGCCCGGTTGGAGCGCATGGTGCCGTCGGGTCCCAGGAAGAACACGTCGCCACGGGCCTCGCAGTATTTCTGCATGCCCAGTTCTCCGCCGAAGCTGTGGATCGATTCCACCCAGCCGCTTTCTATGGCGGGGATCATGGTGGGGTGCGGATTGAGCGCAAATTCCGTACAGATTTTGCCCTTCAGGCCCAGTTCTTCGCCGTAGGTCGGCAGCAGCAGTTCGATGGCGGCCGTGTTGAAGCCGATGCCGTGATTGAGGCGCTTGACCCCGTACTCTCCGTAAATGCCCTTGATGGCCATCATGGCCATCAGTACCTGGGTGTCGGTGATGTTGGCGGGGTCCCGGGTGAAGAGCGGCTCGAGAAAGAATGGTTTGGGCGATTCGATGACCATGTCGACCCAGTCGCCGGGGATGTCAACCCGCGAGACCTTGTCCACCAGCTTGTTGACCTGGGCAATGACGATCCCCTGGCGGAACTTGGTCGCCTCAACGATGGCCGGGGTATCCTCGGTGTTGAAGCCGGTGTAGAGATTGCCCTCGGCGTCGCCTTCGTAGGCGCAGACCAGCGACACCCGGGGCGTCAGGTCGATGAAGTAGCGGGCAAACAGCTCCAGGTAGGTGTGTATCGCACCGAGCTCGAGTTTGCCGTGCTTGATCGCTTCGGCCACACGCGCCCCCATCGGTCCGCCGTAGGCGAAGTCGAGCTTTTTGGCAATGCCGACCTCGAACATGTCGAGGTGCACCGGCAAAGGCACAGCGGACTGCACCATATGCAGATCGTGGACCTGCGCCAGGTCGCATTTGATCAGGCTGTCGGCGAGGAAGTCGGCCTGCTTCTGGTTGTTGCCCTCTATATTGACCCGGTCGAAGGGACGGATCACCGCTTCCAGGACCCTGGTGGTGTCAGCCGCTGCCACGACCTTGCCCGCATGGATGTAAGGCGCCGCGTTGTTCATCCGCGCCTGGTAGTCGGCCTTGCGGGTTTCCCATTGCTGCTTGCTCATGAACGCTCTCCTTGCAGTTTTAACCGGGAGGTCTGGCGGCAGGGTCACCCCGCCGCGACCAAGCGTGTCACGGGTTCAGAAGGCCGATGGTGGAAACGAACACCCCGGTGGCAATCGCCGATACGATGATCCCGCTGATGCTGGCCCCCATGGCCAGGGGCATGATCATGCAGTAGGGGTTTTCTTCCATGGCGATTTTCTGTGCGATTTTAGCCGTGGTCGGCGTGCAGGAGACCCCGGCAATGCCGATGACCGGGTTGTAGGTCCGCTTCGAAAAATAGTAGATCAACCAGCCGCCGAAGAGCGCGCCTACGGCTGAAATAGCCAGGGCGAGAATGCCGAGCACCAGCAGGATGCCGACTTTCGGATCGAGGATCGTCCTGGCTTCACACAGCGCTCCGAGCAACAGCCCGAGGAAGAAGGTGCTGCCGTAGAGAATCGGCCCGACCAGCAGGTCGTGCAACGGTTCGATCTCGGCCTCCTTGATCAGCATCCCCAGGAAGAACGACATGATCAGCGGGGCGGCTACGGGGAGAAGCAGGCAGAGCACGGTATTGGTCACCAGCACGAAAACGAACTTCTTGCGCCGGGAGACCTCAGGCATGTCGAATTCCGTCTCGATCCCCCGGTATTTCGCCGGAACCAGCAGCTTGACGATATAGGGGTAGCCGACGTAGGTGAGGCTCAGGTAGAGATAGGCGATGATCGAAATCGGCACGAACATCTCCTTGGCCAGGATCAGTGAGGTGAACAGCACCATCGGTCCGTCCGCGCCGCCGATGGTGCCGATGGCCGCTGCCTCACCCGGGGTCAGGCCGCAGTTCAGGGCGATCACCAGCGTGGCAAAGGTCCCTAGTTCGGCGAAGATGGCGACGATGATGCTGCCCCAGGGCCTGACCAGGAAAAAACTGATGTCGCTCAAGCCACCGATCCCCATGAATACCAGGCAGGCCACCAGGCCGTTGCTGAAGGTCAGGTTGTAGA
>JAHEDT010000062.1:0-5444 GCA_024641085.1 Geobacteraceae bacterium
AAGGCCATGGGCAATACTGCCTGGATGATGGGGGACCAGGTGGTCCGCCAGGTGGTCGGTCTCCTGGTCGGGGTGTGGCTGGCCCGCTACCTCGGTCCAAGTCTCTACGGTGAATTCAGCTATGCGATTGCCGTCGTGATGATCGTCTCGCCGGTGGCCATGCTGGCCCTGGATGACATCTCCATCCGACGGCTGGCCCGCGACCCTTCCGACCGGGACGAGACCCTGGGGACGGTCTGCGCCCTGATGGCGCTCGGCGGTGTCCTGGCCTTTGTCCTGGCCATGACAGCGATGACCCTCGCCCGCCCCGGCGACCTGCTGGTGCGCTGGCTGGTCGGCATCCTGGTTGCCGGGACCATTCTCCAGGCGGTCCATGCCATCGAGTTCTGGTTCGAGTCCCAGATGCAATGGAAGTTCACGGTCTTTGCCAAGACCTCGGCGTTCCTGGCGATCAGCCTCGTCAAGATCGCCCTGATTTTACTGAAGGCGTCGTTGATCGCCTTCGCCTGGGCCGGCCTGGCGGAAGTCGCCTGCGGTTCGCTCGGCTTGTTGCTCGTTTATCGGCACAGAGGGTTCGCGATCAAGGCCTGGCGGTTCAGCCGGGCCATGGCCAGGTCGCTGCTGAAGGACAGCTGGCCACTGGTCTTTTCCGCCCTGCTGACCATGGTTTACCTGCGCATCGACCAGGTCATGCTCGGCACTATGCTGGGCAGTGCAGCGCTCGGCAACTACTCCGTGGCCGTGCGGGTCGCCGAGATGTGGGCTTTTATCCCGATCGTCATCTGCTCGGCGACCTTTCCGGCGCTCGTCGAAGCCGAAGCCCTCTCCGAAGAGCTCTTCTATGCGCAGCTGCAGAAACTCTACAACCTGATGGTCCTGCTTGCTTACGGATTCGCCCTGCCGCTGACGTTTTTTTCCCGGGAGATCATCCAGCTGCTGTTCTCGAGTGCCTACGCCGAAGCCGGCCCCTTGCTGGCCGTGCTGGCCTGGACCGGAGTCTTTACCAGCCTCGGGGTGGCCCGCAACAACCTGATCGTCGCCAAGAACTGGACCCGGGTGAACCTGGTGTCTGTGGCTCTGGGCGCCGTGCTGAACATCCTGCTCAATGTCCTATTGATCCCCCGTTACGGGGCGATGGGCGCCGTGGCGGCCACCTGTGTCTCCTACTGGTTCGCCGTGCACGGCACCTGCCTGTTCCTGCCACGCCTGAGCAGAACCGGCGGGATGATGACCCGGGCCCTGCTGTTCCCGAAGGTCTGGTGATGTGGAGATTTGCTTTATCGTCCCAGGCCATTCGCGCTATGATTAATTTTCGTTTCTATAAACCCGAAAAAGGTGATGCCTGCCACGAACACACGAAAGCACAACAAGAACAAGATTCAGGTAAAGATCGACTGATCCGGCCAGGCAATACCAGTGATTGTTTCGTGTCTTGGTGGCTTGGTGGCTAAGCCTGGTTTTGGTTGTAAGTCGGTTAGTTTTTACTGACCCAGGACGACCAGGCCTGAACGACACCCCAGCCAGGAACTGATGCAGAGGTTATGAAGAGACGCTCGCGTACGCGCAGAAAAGCCGAACACCCCAATCCCGGGGCAGAGAAGTCGCCGCCGGCAAGGACTCCAAAACTGTCCACCTGGCAGATGGTCCTGCTGCCCGTGGTCTCGGTGCTGGTTTTTTTCCTTCTGCTGGAAGGGGGCCTGGCCCTGTTCGGCGTCAGCCCGGTTCTGAAAACCGAGGACCCTTTTGTCGGTTTTGCCGCCGATGTCCCCCTGTACGTCCCCGAGGCCGGCGCACAGGGTGCCGTGCAGATGACCACGGCACGGAACAAGCAGCGCTTTTTCAACCGGCAGAGCTTTCCTCGGCAGAAAGCCTCCGGCACCTACCGGATCTTCACCCTGGGCGGCTCGACCACTTACGGGCGCCCTTACGACGACACCACCTCTTTCTCCGGCTGGTTGCGGGAACTGCTGCCATTGGTCGACGACCGCAGGACCTGGGAGGTGATCAACGCCGGCGGCATCAGCTATGCGAGTTACCGGGTGGCTCACCTGATGGAGGAGTTGGTCAATGACCAGCCGGATCTTTTCATCGTCTATACCGGTCATAATGAATTCCTCGAGGAGCGGACCTACAGCGAGATCCGGGAAATGCCGCCCGTTATCCGGTCGACGGTCGGCCTGTTGTCCCGGACCCGGACCTGGTCGGCCATGTCCCGGGCGATGCAGACGCTGGGGCTCTCGCCGCAGCAGGAGCATGCCGAGCGTGACCGGCTTTCCGGAGAAGTGAACACCATCCTCGACCATTCTGCCGGGCTCGACCGCTACACGCGGGACGATGCCCTGCAGGAGAAAATCTTTCGGCACTACCGGGTCAGCCTCGAGCGCATGGCAGCGCTGGCCAGGTCGGTTGGCGCGGAGATCATGTTCGTCACCCCGGCCGCGAGCCTCAACGACTGCACCCCCTTCAAAAGCGAGCACACCGCCGGGCTGGATCCGGCGGCCAGGCAGCGTTCGGAACAGCTGCTGGCCCGGGCCAAGGCGGCCATCAGCCAGGAGCAATGGCCGGAGGCCCTCGACCTGCTGAACAGCGCGATCAGCCTGGACCCGCGCCATGCCGAGCTGCAGTACCGGCGCGGGCAGGCCTTGCTCGCCCTGGGGCGCTTCGATGAGGCCGGCGCAGCCCTGCGCCAGGCGCGCGACGAGGATGTCTGTCCGCTGCGCGCCTTGACGCCAATGCGCCAGATCGTCACGCAAGTCGCCCGGGAGCAGGGGGCCATGCTGGTCGACTACGTCGATCTCCTCGAACGCACCATGCAGGACACCAAGGGTTATCCCATCCCCGGTCAGGAGTTTTTCCTGGATCATGTGCACCCGACCATCGAGGGGCATAAGCTGCTCGCCATGGAACTCGTCAGGGCCATGGCGCAAGCGGGGATCCTCCAGCCAGGCCGCGACTGGGAGAACGCGGCGGTTGCTACGGCCACAGCGAACATCGATGCAAGGGTCGATGAGGTTGCCCATGGTCAGGCGCTGGCCAACCTGGCGCGGGTTCTGCTCTGGGCCGGGAAAGATGACGAAGCCGCGCGGCTCGCCAGGCAGGCCCGCGAGACCACGGACGCTTCTGAGCAGGTCCTGGTCAGTTCCACCAGTATCCTGACATCAGTCCTGATCGAAAACGGCCAGTTGGAGGAAGCTCGGGACCTGCTGTACGCAACGCTCGAAAAGCTCCCGGGGGCGCTTGAAATCCGCTTGAAATTGGGACAGCTGCTCAATGATTCGAGCCTTCGGGAAGTGGAAAAGTCGGCAGCGCACCTGTTGCTGGTGTGCCAGCAGATGCCGGACGTTGATACGGCGCTGACCAGCTTCAGCCTGGTCATGGCCCAGCGGGGGCGCCTCGATGTCGCCTACGACAGCGCGACCGAGGCCCTGCGCCTGAACCCGAAGAACGGCAAAGCCCGGGCGCTCCTGGCCAAGTTGCAAGAGGTCCTCAAGGATAAGAATGTCAGGCCGATGCCATTCCAGGTCGAGCTGGAAATCTACCCCTCCCGTGCGCCACGCAAGCTGGTACAGCTGCGTCTCCTTCCCGGCGGTCGCCTGGTCCGTCACGGCATCGAAGTCGAATTTTACGAAAACGGGCGGCTCAAAAGTTTCCAGGACCTGGTCGGCGGGCAGGCCAACGGCCTGGTCAAGACCTGGGATGAGCGTGGCGCGTTGCTGTCCAGCAAGGTCTACAAGCAGGGGGTCCCGGTCAATGACTGACGATTGCGTTGCACCTGGCACAGGGGCGCGCGGCGGGCAGGCTTGACAATGCTCAACCAGCCGCTGCAAACCAGCCGTGTCCATTCCGTCGCCGAGCTCTCCATGCACCTGGATGGCTGGCGCGCGCTGGCGTGCGGCAGGCCAATGCGTCGGCCGGAGTGGCTGCTTGGCTGGTGGGAGGTTTATGCCAGGCCGCATGACCAGTTGCATATCATCCTGGTCATGGATGCAGATGGGACCCTGGTCGGACTGGCGCCACTGTATCTTGAGAATAGCGGGGCATACGCGACAGTTCGCATGCTTGGCGCGCGTGACAACTGCACCCACCATAACGATTGGCTGTCCGCTGCCGGATGGGAAGCCCGGGTGGGCGAGGAGCTAGGCCGGTTTCTGCTCCAGTGCAGGCAGGACTGGAGACGCCTGCTGTTCGAAGCGGTCGACGCCGATGCCGAGGCCATCCATGCAACCATGGCCTACCTCAACGAACATGGTTGTCTCGGCCATAGGCGAGAGATCAACAGCTGCTGGACAATCAGCTTGCCCGACAGCTGGGAGGACTACCTGCAGATGCTCTCCCGGTCATTGCGCAAGCGCTGCCGCAAATTGCAGCGGCAGTTTTTCGATTCGGGGCGCATCAGGATTCGACAGGTAGCGGGAGAAGCGGCCCTCCAGGAAGGCTTCGAGGTGCTGCTGAAGCTGCACGCGGCCCGCTGGGGAAGCGACCGGCAGCCCCTCGGGGTTTTCAGTGACCAGAAGTTTCGGTCCTTTCATGAGAGGGTTGCAAAAACTTTGCTGGCCGATGGGCAACTGCGACTGGCCTGGCTGGAGTGCGACGACCGGCCCATTGCCGTCGAATACCAGTTTTTCGACACGGAGTCGGTCTATGCCTACCAGGCCGGGCTTGACCTCTCGGCAGCCGAGTACGCGCCCGGCAAGCTGTCGATGATGGCCGCGATCCAGTTCGCGATTGCCAGTGGCTGTCAATCCTTCGACCTGCTGCGCGGCAATGAACCGTACAAGTCGAACTGGCGGGCCCTGCCGTTGGCCTGCCATGACCTCCGCGTCTGGCAGCGCAGTATGAGAGGATCTCTGGAGTGGATGACCTGGTGTGTCTACATGATGGCCGCAAGGGGGCTCAGGCTCGCCCTCCCGGAGCATCTGGCACGCCAACTCAGCAAGCTGTTGCACAGCATCAAGGAGGTCTGTGAGCCAAGCCAAAAATCCGATCGCTGATTCTGCCCCGGCGCAAGCAGTACTCTTTGTTGCCGAGGAACACAGCCCTCTCTACGACTTGTGGCGGGAAGGGGGGCGCCTGAATCTGTCCGTCTGTCACGTTGATTTCCACTGTGACATGCGTGGACTGTTGATCGATCGCCGTCGTGGGCGAGCCCGTTTTGTCTGGCAGGGTGATCCCTTCATGAACCGGCTTGATTCGGGAAGTTTCCTGGCCCACGCGGTGATGAACGGCTTTGTCAGCAAACTGCGCTGGGTGCATGACGTGTTCGGCGGACGCAAGTACGACGATCTGTATTGCGTGAAGTATGAGACGGATTTTTCGGCGCTGCCGTATCGCGTGACCGGCGGGGGGCGCTGGGTGCCCCTGAATTTTATCGAGCAGACGTTTGCCGATTGGGACGGCCCCCAACCAGGGGAGTACCTCAGCCTCGACTGGGATGCCCTGGCCTT
>JAHEDT010000062.1:5544-8200 GCA_024641085.1 Geobacteraceae bacterium
GCAAAGCTGTTTACGGGGATAAAACCGTCCTGGTGCAGGTTTTCCAGGACCGGTTCCTGCCAAAGCTGAGGAATAAATGCAGCGCACTGTTTTTCAAATCCTGCGTGAAGCTGGGGATCGACCGGTAATGCCGCTCTCCTGCCGACACCTGGCCAGGGGGCTGAAACATGGCTTGATGCTGCTCTGCCGGGGACAGTGGCGCGAACTGCAAATCCGCCTGCGCATCGCCCTGGGCCAGATCGACCTGAAGGTTGACCCGAGCGAGACGGTTTCCGAACGCACTCATTACTATGCGGATTCGGGCGGGCTGGCGTTTGACCGGATCCTGGCCAATTTCGCAATATCCGCGGCCGATGCCATCGTCGACTTCGGTTGCGGCAAGGGCGGGGTCCTGATCTCCTTGTCCAAGTACCCGTTCTCCAGGATCACGGGGGTCGAGATCTCCCCGGACCTGGCGGATATCGCCCGGGACAATATCCGCAAGCTCAGGATCAGCAATGTCGATATCCGCTGTTGCGACGCTGCCGACTTCAAGCAATTGGATACCTACAATTATTTTTATTTTTTCGATCCGTTCCCCAGTGTCGTGATGGCCGGGGTCCTCGGCAATATTGAACAATCGTTGGCCCGCCAGCCGCGCAAGGTCACCCTGATCTACCTGAACCCCTTTTGCCATGACCTCATCGAGGCCGGGCAGGTGTTCAGCAAAACCGCAACGCTGGATCATTTCGAGCACGACTGCTTTATTTATAGCAATAGAAGCTGATGGATATGCCGCGATTGAACACATTGCCTTTGCCTGACTCTGCCCGGACCGCTTACCGCTGTCTCAGGGGCCTGTATCGGGGTGTGCGCGCAGGCCGAAATTGGCTGCTGAATGTGCTCGATTGCCCGGTGGTCGTGCTGGTCTACCATCGCGTGGCAGAGCTTTACGACGACCCGGAAATGATTGCCGTCGCTCCCGGCAATTTCCGTCGGCAGATGGAGTTTCTCAAGCAGCACGTCCCGATTCTGCGCCTTGAAGACCCGTGGAGCGATCGGCCGGGACCGGCGGTGGTGATCACGTTTGACGATGGTTATGCCGACAACGTCCTGCAAGCGCTGCCGATTCTGGAAGAGGTGGGCGTGCCGGCCAGCTTTTTTGTCAGCACCGCGCATCTCGGCACCAACCAGGTCTTCTGGTGGCACCGCTTGGAAGCCGTGCTGCTCAGGGAGGGAACGTTCCCGGCTCGCTTCGAACTCAAGGACCCCCGTTTCGGCAGAGCCTGGGCGACGGCCTCCTTCGAACAGCGCCAAGCGCTGTACGCAGAGCTCGGCATGCACATGCGCCGGCTTGACCCGGATCGCCGGGATGCCTGGATTGGTCAATTGGAGCAATGGGCCGGCCCTGCGGCCGTGCCAGCTGACCTGCACCGGTTGATGACCCGGGAGGAATTGCAGCTCCTGGCCGAGAGCCCGTGGGCGGCGGTCGGCGCCCATAGCGTGTCGCATACGGCGCTGGCGGCATTGACTGAAGCACAGCAGCGTGAGGAAATTTTCTCGTCCAAACAGGCGCTGGAGACGCTGACCGGGCAAGAGATCACCCTCTTCTCCTATCCTTTTGGCAGGAAAAGCGAATACAACCGGATCTCGATCGACCTCTGCCGTGCCGCCGGCTTCACCAGGGCGGCGGCCAACTTTCCCGGCCAGGTCCATCGCTGGACGGATCCTCTGCAACTGCCCCGTCACCTGGTCCGCAACTGGGACCTGGAGACCTTTGCGGCCGAACTGAAGGGCTTCTGGACACGATGAAGATCCTGATGCTCAACACCTTCGATGAAATCGGCGGTGCGGCGCGGGCCGCGTCCCGCCTGCTGCATGGGGTGCGTGATCTCGGCATCGATTCCCACCTATTGGTCCAGTCCCGGACCGGTCATGCCCCCGGCACACTCTGCCACCCCGGTCACGTGCGGCAGCTGGCACGCCGGTTGAAGATGGTCCTTGGCACGCTGCCGGTACGGATGTCCCCACAGGCTCCGCTCAACAATTTTACGCCGGCCATGCTGCCGGACCATCTGGTCCCGGAAATTGCCGCCGTCAACCCCGATATCATTCATCTGCACTGGTTGGGGGCCGGTTTCCTGCGCGTGGAAACCCTCGCTCAACTTAACCGGCCGCTGGTCTGGACGCTGCACGATTCATGGGCTTTTACCGGTGGCTGTCATGTCCCCTTCGAGTGTACCCGGTATCAGCAATCCTGTGGCGCGTGCCCCGTGCTTGGCTCGACTCGCGAGCAGGACCTCTCCCGCAGGGTCTGGGCCAGGAAGGCCGAAGCCTGGCGCAAGCTGGATCTGACCCTGGTGGCGCCGAGCCGTTGGCTGGCCGATTGTGCCCGGTCGAGTGCCCTGTTCCGCGATACCCGGGTGGAGGTGATCCCCAATGGCCTGGATACCGGGCTGTTCCGGCCCGGGGACCGGGCGGCTGCGCGCAACTTGCTGGGGCTGCCTCACGACCGTAAAATCATCCTGTTCGGTGCCATTCGGGCCGTTACCGACCCGAACAAGGGGCTGCACCTGCTGCTGCCGGCGCTGCGCTCCCTCGGTGCAACAGCAAAGGACCTCATGGCGCTGGTTTTCAGCTCTTTCGACAAGACCGTGGTGCCTGATGCGGGGATGCC
>JAHEDT010000062.1:8300-12733 GCA_024641085.1 Geobacteraceae bacterium
GAATTGCCGCGTGTCAGCCTGGTCACCCCCAGCTACAACGCCGCACCCTACCTGCGTGCGGCGATCGACAGCGTCCTCGGCCAGGATTACCCGGAGATCGACTACCTGGTCATGGATGGCGGATCAACCGACGGAACCGTCGAACTGCTCAGGGGATACGGCGAACAGCTGCGTTGGGTCAGTGCGAGAGACCAGGGCCAGGCGGACGCGATCGCCCGCGGCTTTGAACAGACCACCGGAACGATTCTCGGCTGGCTGAACGCCGATGACCTGCTCAAGCCAGGTGCGGTTCGTGCCGCGGTTGACGCTTTCCGGGACCATCCCGAAGCGGCTCTGGTGTACGGCGATGCCGATTTCATCGATGCCGATGGGGGCCCCTTAGGCCCCTGTACGGTGGTCGAGCCTTATAGCCGTCAGCGCCTGCTCAATTACGGCGATTACATCATCCAGCCGGCGGCTTTTTTTTCCCGCCAGGCCTACGCAGCGGTCGGCGGGCTGGACAGGTCGCTGCACTGGGCCATGGACTGGGATCTTTGGCTGCGCCTGTCCCGGCAGTACCAGGGCGTGTACATTGCAAAGAATCTGGCCAGCTACCGCTGGCTGGGCTCGAACAAGACCGCCGAAGGGGGCTTCGACCGGCTCAGGGAGGTTGAGATGGTCGCCAGGCGTTATGGCTGCAGCGGCCTGCCCGCCTACTTTCGCCTGGAACAGGCGCGGCTCCTGGCCGCCCGTGCCAAGCACAACCTGGGTCAGCGGCAATTTCTAACGATGCTGGGCAGTGTGACCAGGGCCGCGGTCACGGTCTGCACATCATGGCGGGCCGTGAAATGCCTGGCCGATCCACATGTCTGGCGGAGCTATTGCAGCGCCAAGAGGCTCTACCGGCATGTCGAGCAAAGAAAAGCCGGGCGCCCATGACCTTGTTGCCGCAGATCTCGATCGTCATGCCGTGCTATCAGCAGGTGGCGTTCCTCGAAGAGGCCGTGCGCTCGGTGCTTGACCAGGAAGGCGTCGACCTCGAACTGCTGGTCATGGATCCCGGCTCGACGGATGGCTCCCGGGAATTGCTGCTGAACCTGCAGCAAGATTACGGCGAAAAACTGCAGCTGCACTTTGCCGCCGACGACGGCCAGGCTGACGCGATCAACCGCGGCATGGCCCGGGCCCGCGGCCAGGTCCTGGGCTGGCTCAATTCTGATGACAGGCTGCGGCCGGGGGCGTTGCGGCAGGTCCTGCCCCTCTTGGCAGGCTCCGAGCCCAGCTGGCTTTACGGGCGTTGCGGTATCATCGACGAGGGCGGTCGGCCGATTGCCCGGTATATCGTCTGGTACAAGAATCTTCGCGGCCGCCGGTTTTCCTTCCACAAGTTCCTGACCGAAGACTTTATCCCGCAGATGGCGACCTTCTGGAACCGGCCGTTGTGGGAGACGGCCGGTGAACTCGACAAGCATCGGCACCTGGCGATGGACTACGATCTGTTCCTGCGTTTCGCGGGCATCACCGACCCCGTGGTCCTGAGGAGATACCTGGCGGATTTCAGGGTCCATAAAGCGGCCAAAAGCAGTCTCAGGGTGGATGAACATCTGGCAGAGGCTTTTCTGACGGTGTGCCGGCATGCCCCGGCCTCCGGGTGGCGAGGGCAACTGGCCCTGGTGCTGCACCGGATCTACGCGCTGCGCACCAGGCTGATCTACCTGCTGATGAAACCGTGACCAGGTCGTTGTCGAGGCGATGTGGTGCAACATGTGCCGCCGGGGTAGCCTGATGGGCGATGACGCCGCCGAAGATGGTCGAGGGTCTTGTGATGTTGCTGTTGGGTGTCAACCGCAGATCGTTCTGGAGAGAATAAGCGATGGCCGATCCGTTCGTATTTGACAGAATTCAGATTTTTTCAATTATCTTCAGCCTGTGCATCCTGGGCTTCATTTTCAGCCTGGTGAAGCACAAGCGGGTCAGGGAGGAGTATTCCCTGCTCTGGTTCGCCATGGGCCTGTTCCTGCTCTATCTTTCCCTCGACCGCTTTGCTATCGACCGGCTCGGGCACCTGTTCGGCATTGCCTACCCGCCGAGCGTTCTGACGCTGATGACCACCGGCTTCACCTTTCTCCTGTTGATTCACCTGACCGTGGTCGTGACCCGGCTCTCCGAACAGAACAAGGAAATGATCCAGGAACTCGGCCTCGGCCGGCTGGAACCACGGGCCAGGACCGCGGACCTGCTGGTGATTGTGCCGGCCTTCAACGAGGCGCAAGCCATCGGGCAGGTGATCGAGGATCTGCGAAGTCTTGATCTCCCCCTCGACATCCTGGTGATCAACGACGGCTCGATCGATGCCACTTCGGCATTGGCCAAAGCCACGGGGAAAGCCCTGGTTGTCGACCTGCCAAAGAACCTGGGTATCGGCGGGGCGGTCCAGACCGGTTTCAAATATGCTGTGCGCAACGGCTATCAGACTGCCGTCCAGTTCGACGGTGACGGGCAGCACGTCGCCGCCGAGCTCGCCGGGTTGCTCGGCAAACTGCAGGGCGATGGCATCAGCATGGTGATCGGCTCGCGTTTCCTGACCGAGGAGCCAACCGGCTACCGCTCGACTTTCGTGCGGCGCATTGGCATCCGCCTGTTCCAGGCGGTCAACTCGCTGCTGATCGGACAGCGGGTGACCGACAACACCTCGGGGTTCCGGGCCTACGATCGCCAGGCCATCGAGTTCCTGGCCCTCCACTACCCGTTGGACTACCCGGAGCCCGAGGCCGTGATCCTGCTTGGCAGAAACGGCTTCCGCATCGCCGAAGCCACCACCCGGATGCGCGAACGACAAACGGGGGGATCCTCGATCGCCGGGCTCAGCGGAGCCTATTACATGGTCAAGGTTCTGCTGGCGATCCTGATGACGGCACTCCGGAAACCGTTGCGAGTTGAGCGTTGAAAGAGGATTGCAACATGCCCGAACCTGGGAAAGCCGCTGATCCCAGATGGTGGCGGGGAGATCTGCCGATGCTTGCCGGCATCATGCTCCTGGGCGCGGGCCTTTATGCCCATACCCTGCATGCCCCCTGGTACCTGGATGACATTCGCGCCATTGTCGAAAACCAGTCCATCCGGCAGCTGCAGTCAGCTCTGCACAACCTGCTTCCGGCATCACAGGGGATTGCCGACTTAACCTTTGCCCTGAATTACCATTTTGGTGGGACCAACGTTGCCGGTTACCACCTGGTCAATATCGTCATTCATCTGGTCACTTCCTGCCTGGTCTTTCTGCTTCTCAAAAGGGTGTTCCCCAATCGCCCCCTGCTGGCGTTCACGGGTGCCCTGATCTTCGTTGCCCATCCATTGCAGACTCAGGCCGTTACCT
The DNA here is from genome assembly GCA_024641085.1 of Geobacteraceae bacterium. Classification (GTDB taxonomy): domain Bacteria; phylum Desulfobacterota; class Desulfuromonadia; order Desulfuromonadales; family BM103; genus JAHEDT01. The sequence continues at coordinate 11,653 of JAHEDT010000062.1, forward strand.
ACATCGTCCAGCGGATGACCTGCCTCGCTGCAATGTTTTTCTTTCTTGCCGTGTATCTCTACATTCTGGCCAGGGAGTCTGCGAGGAATCAATCGCCCCGCCATTGGCCGCTCTATGGCGGAGCCCTGCTTGCGGGTGCCCTGGCGGTCCTGGTCAAGCAGAATACCGCAGTATTGCCGGTGGCCATTCTGCTGTTCGATCGCTACGTCCTGTCCAGAGACGACCGCCTCTCCTGGGGGCGGCAGTTGCGTTACCTCGCACCTTTTGCCCTGGTGCCGCTTTGTCTGGCAGTCACCCGCCTGTTGCTGCCCATGTTGACCGAGGGCAGCATCGCTCATGTTGGCGGGCTGCCCGACCTGGTTCATCTCAGAAACTCTTCCCCGGTCAACTACCTGGTCACGGAATTTTCCGTGATCTGGATGTACCTGCGCCTGCTGCTGGCCCCCTATGGCCAGGCCCTCGATTACGACTATCCCATCGTTGCCACGATCTGGGCCTGGAAGAACCTGATCGCCTTAACCGGGATCGTCGCGTTGCTGGCCGCCGCAACGTGTCTGCGCAAGCAGCTGCCTCTGGTGTCAGCTGGCATCTTCTGGTTTTTCCTCTGCCTGTCGGTGGAATCCACGCTCATTCCCCTCGACCCGATTTTCGAGCATCGGCTGTACATCCCGATCTTCGGTGTCATCCTGGTCGTGATGGCCGGCTTTGCTCGTCTGCCCCGTCGTGCCGCGTTGATCTCCGGCACGTTGCTGATCAGCCTGCTGGCGGTTCTCACCTGGCAGCGCAACCAGCTTTGGAACGACCCGGTCGCTTTTTACCAGGACAACCTGCAGCGGGCTCCCCGCAGTGAACGGGTGCATGTGGACCTTGCCAGCGCTTACCGGGAGCAGGGCCGCCTGGCAGAGGCCCAGGCTCTTTATGAAAGAGCCCTTGAGATCAATCCCGCTTATGTTCCGATCCACGTCAACCTGTCCAAAGTCTATGCGACCAAGGGAGATCTTCCGCAAGCGGTGGCTCTCCTCGAGGAAGGGCTGCTCAGGAATCCGTCAGACATCAATCTTTACATAAACCTCGGTGTTCT
>JAHEDT010000063.1:0-6093 GCA_024641085.1 Geobacteraceae bacterium
CAGGGGTTGTAAGACCTCGCTATGAATTACCTATTTTTACCCTCAGCCTAATGTGAGAGGATAAATAGGAACACTTGGCGCTCCTTTGACTATACTAACCATCAGGCACAAATCCATACTTACAATTCAAGGCTTGTGAGATGGACCTATGCTTTAGTCCTAACTACAGCCCCAAAAACAATGTGTGGATCGAGGCGTTTTCCCACTAAGTCACAACTAACAGTGGAATTTCAACCTTGTGCCGTACCGTTGGGACAGTCTCGTCCTGGAGCAGATCGCGAAAAGAGTCGGTGTCCGTATGAACCCATGACCAACACATCAACCTAGGAGGAGTTGTAAAGTTGACTAGCTCTTTGACCGGATCAGCATCACCGAGCATAATAACAACTACACCCCGGAAACGCTCTCTTCAGCATTTATTTCTACCATGCAATGTTCAGAGGGTATTCTTGGTTTAGCCCGATTGCTACGGCTGAACTTGCAAGAGGCTGGTTTGCACTTATACATTCCAATTTGTGTCAGAGACGATATTTAAACCTTCAGGTCGAAATCCAGACTTGACACCTCCGGCTTCCCTGCCTTAATTAAAGCATGAAAAAGATTTCACCCGAGAATCCCCAGCAATACTTCGCCCAGTCCACGACTACCCCCCTTTACCTTCTCAAATTAACCAGTGAAATCTCCGCACGGATTGTCCAAGTCTCGGATGACTCTCTCGATGCCGAGATCATTCACTCACTCCGGGATATCCTGGCCCCCTTGGGAGTCGATCGTGGCGGCCTGCTTGAGGTTCAGGATGGCTCGCAGATAATCAGAGTTTCCCACGCCTGGTACGCTGAAGACATCGAACATGTTTCTGGTGAGATCAACCTCGCGGAACTGTTCCCCTGGACGAGTCAGAAGCTGCTTGTCGAGGGGGAGCCTATGATTATGGACTGTCTCGACGCCCTTCCTCCTGAAGCTGCAGTCGATCGGCAATCACATGTTGCACTGGGCACCAAATCATCATTGGCCATTCCGTTGTTCATTGGTCTGCGAGTCCATCATATTGTTACAGTCAACGCCCAGAAGGTCGAGCGCGCCTGGTCTGATGAGATAATTGATCAGCTGCGCCTGCTTGGCGAAATTTTCGTGAGCGCTCTGCAACGACGTGAAGCGGACCAAATACTGCGTCGCACCAAAGCCCGCCTCGATATGTCGGCGGCATCCGCCAATACCGGACTATGGGAACTTAATCTCACCTCCGGTCTGTTCTGGGCGACCGACAAGGCTCTCGAAATGTTCGGCTTCTCTTCCGGCAGGGAATTGAGTCTTGAACAATTTCTTAAGGCCGTTCATCCAGATGACCACGAATTGATTCGCGAGACACTCGCCAATGCCCAGGCGACCGGCGAAGAGTTCTACGTAGAGTATCGGGCTTCTGCTCATGTAGGGGATGGCAGGTGGATGAACTCTCGTGGAAGATTGCAAGCAGGCGAGCCGTCCTTGTCTCCACGGATCATGGGGGTAACGCTGGACATCACCAAGCGCAAACAGATGGAGTTGCAACTTCAGGAACAACTCCAGGAAATAGAGTCCTTGCGTTCGCAGCTTGAGGAGGAAAATACCTACCTGCGTAACGAAGCGATCAAGGGCGACAAGATTCCACAGTACTCAGGAACCAGTCCTACCATGCAGGCTGTCATGGCGCAGGTCGAGCAGGTTGCCCGGACCGACAGCACGGTGCTGATCCAAGGAGAAACCGGGACCGGTAAGGAATTGATCGCCCAGACCATTCACCGGCTCAGTGGACGGGGCAAACAGGGGATGGTTAAAGTGAATTGTGCGGCATTGCCTGCAGCGCTTGTGGAGAGTGAGTTGTTCGGTCGAGAAAAGGGGGCTTACACTGGAGCACTCAGCAAACAAGCGGGGCGTTTCGAGCTGGCCGATGGCTCGACCATCTTTCTCGATGAGATTGCCGAGATGCCCCCGGAGACCCAGGCCAAGCTGCTGCGCGTGCTGCAGGAGGGCGAGTTCGAGCGGCTTGGCAGCCCGCGGACGATCAAGGTTGACGTACGCATTATTGCAGCCAGCAACCGCGACTTGGCCGCAGAAGTCGAACAGGGTCGATTCCGCCGCGACCTCTATTACCGGCTCAACATCTTCCCTGTCCACGTACCACCGCTCAAAGAACGGCGAGAAGATATCCCGCAGTTGGTCTGGGAATTTGTTAATGAGTTAGGTGAACGGATGGGCAAAAAAATTCGCCGCATCTCAAATCATGACATGGAAATGCTCAAAGCCTGCCCCTGGCCTGGAAATATCCGCGAATTGCGCAATGTTATCGAGCATGCGCTGATTATCAGCAAAGGCGAGACACTCGAATTGCGACCGCCGTGTATAGAGGTCAAACCTTCGGCACTGCCGGTGACACTCGAGGAGGTGGAGCGCCGTCACATCCTGTCCACTCTCAGGACAACCCAGGGGCGAATCAAGGGTGCGGGCGGCGCCTCTGAATTGTTGGGTATCAACCCGTCAACTCTCTATTCAAGAATGCGCAAGCTTGGGATTAATGCCAAACTGTCCTGAGGTCCTAGGCCCACATATCAACTCCGAGACGATATTTCGTCCCTATCTCGACAAGCTCTTCCCCGCCCCTAAACTCTCCGAGCATAATATCCTTATAAAATACAGGTGATTACCGGAAAATCCCAGAGGCCATTCATTTGGCATATTTCATGGATATACTCTCACTATCTATGTTCTATACCTTGATCAAAATCTTTCCGCCTGGAGGCCATGAGCACTCCGTCATCGACATCCTCGATTCGCTGAAGGGGCCAATCATGGCCATAACCGATTGCCTTGATTGTTCTATCATGATCGAGACCGACCGAAGCAGCGCCGTCTGCTACACGGAGCAATGGCGCACGCGCAAGGCACTGGAGCTGCACCTGCGTTCCACTCTCTTCAGTAGGGTCCTCGAAGCCATGGAATGCTCATATCAACCACCAATAGTCGAGTTTTATGAAATAAACGCGATCGGAGGCCTGGAACTGGTTGAACAGGCCCGGCAAGTGATAGCAGCAACGCAACAGTGAAAAAGGGTTTCCGTACAAGACCAAGAGGAGGAGTTGTTATGAAGACCAATTTCCCGAAGTTCCGCATGAGCTGGGCCCTGCCGGCAGCAGCGCTCAGTGCGGCGCTGCCCCTGCTGTCCGCCACACCGGCCTCTGCCGCCGGCCCGATTCTCGAGGGTCTCGAGAAGTTGTTTGACCATGCCAAGATCGGGGGCGAAGATCAGTCGATTGCGGGGAGTGCCGCGCACATCACCGGCGAACCGGGCTCGCCCAGCGCCAAAACCACCATCGACGGCAAACAGATCCCCGCTCCCCCACAGAAATTCCAGGGCAAGATCGGCAAAACGGCACCCGAATCCAAGCCCTACTGGCCGGCAACCATCACTCCCCGGCAGGGGGCCCCCAACGTGTTGTTGATCATCACCGACGATGCCGGCTACGGGGTTCCCAGCACTTTTGGCGGGGTGATCCCCACCCCGGCTCTCGACCGCATCGCCGCCAACGGCCTGCGCTACACCAACTTCCATTCCACGGCGCTGTCGTCGCCGACCCGGGCCGCCCTGATCACCGGCCGCAACCATCACTCGGTCGGCTTTGGCGTCATTGCCGAGCAGGCCACCGGGTTCCCGGGCTACGACAGCTTTATCACCAAGGACAAGGCGACCATCGGCAAAATCCTCAAGGACAACGGTTACGGCACGGCGTGGTTCGGCAAGAACCACAACACGCCGTCCTTCCAGGCCAGCCAGGCCGGGCCCTTCGACCAATGGCCGACGGGCATGGGTTTCGAGTACTTCTACGGCTTCATGGGTGGCGACACCAACCAGTGGGAGCCGGGTAACCTGGTCCGCAACACCACCCCAATCTACCCGTACGAGAACAATCCCGGGTACAACCTCACCACCGCCATGGCCGACGAGGCCATCGACTACATGAACCGCATGAACGCACTGACGCCTGACAAGCCATTCTTCATCAAGTACGCGCCGGGCGGCACCCATGCCCCGCACCACCCGACCCCGGAATGGATCGAGAAGGTCAGCAACATGCACCTGTTCGACCAGGGTTGGAACAAGTTGCGCGAAGAGATATTCGCCAACCAGAAGAAGCTCGGCGTGATCCCGCAGGACGCCAAGCTGACCCCCTGGCCGAAGGATCTCCTCAAGGAGTGGGAGCAGCTGACACCCGACGAGAAGAAGATGTTCATCAAGCAGGCCGACGTTTTCGCCGCCTATGTGGCCTACACCGACAACGAGATCGGCCGGGTGATCCAGACGGTCGAAGACATGGGCGAGCTTGACAACACCCTGATCATCTACATCGAAGGGGACAACGGCACCAGTGCCGAAGGGACGCTGAACGGCACCCCTAACGAGGTCGCCATGTTCAATGGCGTCGATGTCCCAGTGGAAGCCCAGCTCAAGTATTTCTACGACGCATGGGGCTCCGACAAGACCTACAACCACATGGCGGTGGGCTGGGCCTGGGCCTTCGACACCCCCTTCTCCTGGACCAAGCAGATCGTCTCGCACCTCGGCGGGGTACGCCAGGGGATGGCGATCTCCTGGCCGAAGGTGATCACCGACAAGGGGGGAATCCGCCAACAGTTCCATCACGTCATCGATATCGTGCCGACCATCCTCGAAGCCACCGGGATCAAGGCCCCCGAGATTGTGGACGGTATCAAGCAGAGCCCCATCGAGGGTGTGAGCATGCTGTACACTTTCGACAAGAAGAATGCCAACGCCCCATCGACCCACCATACCCAGTACTTCGAGATGTTCGGCGACCGCGCGCTCTATCACGACGGTTGGCTGGCCAGCACTAAGGTCATGCGCGCGCCCTGGGTGCATGCGGTGCCCAAGGAGAGCGTACTGGATTACCCGTGGGAGTTGTACAACCTCAACCAGGACTGGACCCAGTCCCAGGACCTGGCCGCCAAGAACCCGACCAAGCTGAAAGAGTTGCAGAATCTATTCTGGGTAGAGGCGAAGAAATACCAGGTGCTGCCGCTCGACAACACGTTAGTCGACCGGCTGATCACGCCACGGCCGAGCATCACCGCCGGCCGCAACGTCTTCACCTGGACCCATCCACTGACCGGAACGCCGAACGGCGATGCCCCGAGCGTTCTCAATGCTTCGTACAATTTCAGCGCCGACATCGAAGTCCCCCAGGGCGGGGCCGAGGGGATGATCATCACCCAGGGTGGCCGCTTTGCCGGCTACGGTTTCTACCTGCTCAAAGGCAGGCCGGTGTTCCTGTGGAACCTGGTGGATCTCAAGCGCATCCGCTGGGAAGGCACCGAAGCACTGCCACCCGGCAAGCATACGCTCGAGTTCGACTTCAAGTACGACGGGATGGGCCCCGGAACAATGGCCTTCGGCAGCTATGCCGGCATCGGCCAGGGCGGCACCGGGGTACTGAAAGTCGACGGCAAGGAGGTCGCGACCCAGGAGATGAAGCACACCCTGCCGTTTATCATGCAGTGGGACGAGAACCTGGACATCGGCGCCGACACCGGTTCGCCGGTGAACGATGCCGACTACCAACCACCGTTCAACTTCACCGGCAAACTCGACAAGGTGACCTTGACCATCGACCGGCCGAAGCTCTCCCCGGAGGACATCAAGAAGCTCCAGGCCGCCCAGCGCAACAATCGGGTCAGCGAATAGGCATAGACCTCCTGGTCACTGTGCGTGCCGCCTGCTGGGTCGGTACGCACAGTCAAATAACTGATCCTATGGAGAGGTTCAATTCCAATTATGAAATTCACAGTCGCGAAGCTTATTGTTTGCTTGACGGTGGCGATGTCTCTCCTGTCATGCACATCATCCTATGTCAGCATCAAGGAAACCATGAGGTCACCGGAGGCCCCGCCGACAACATATAAAAAGCTCTTGGTCATTGGTTTCATTCCTAGCAACAACCTGCGCGAGTCGTTCGAGAATATTTTTGCCGAAACGTTGCAGGAGCACGGTGTGGCAGCGGTGACAAGCTACACGCTGATCAGCGACCTCAGCAAAGCGGACAG
>JAHEDT010000063.1:6193-12730 GCA_024641085.1 Geobacteraceae bacterium
AAGGAGTTTAACGATGAAACAGCGTATTTGCATCGTCTTGAGCCTGATTGGCTTCATGGCACTGTCCGGATGTGCTACAACCAAAGTCACTGACCGGGATGAGGTCGTCACCGGGAAACTTCCGCGCCCCGGTCATATCTGGGTATACGATTTTGCCGCCACGCCGGCGGATCTCCCGCTCAAAACGTCTCTTGACAAGGAGTATTTCTCCAAAAACGAACCCCAGACGCCCGCACAGATTGCCGAAGGCAAGAAGCTGGGAGCGGATATCGAAAGAGAGCTGGTCTACCTGATCGGTGAAATGGGGATGTCGGCAGAGCACGCCATCGCCGGCACGAAACCGCAGGTCAACGACATCGTGATTCAGGGCTATATTCTCTCTTACGACGCAGGGAACGAGAAAAAGCGTATCGGCTTAGGCTTGGGTGAGGGGGCGTCCGACCTCAAAGTGGCGGCGGAAGGCCTGCAGATGACGGCCCAAGGGCTGCGCCTGATCGGTTCCGGCTCCACGAATGCTGAGGGCAACAAAACCCCCGGGGCAGCCGTGGGGCTTGCGACATTGATCGCCACGCACAATCCGGCGGGTTTGATCATCAGCACGGGGATGAAAGTGTACGATGAAAAGAGTGGCCGTGCCAAGGTCGAGGGGCGAGCCAAGCAGACCGCCCAGGAGATCGCGGACCTGCTCAAGAAACGCTTCCAGGAGCAGGGCTGGATCAAGTAATCGATCGGGCTGAATCGCTAGGCATTGAAGGGTTCATATGCCTGGGAGCAGGGCGACCTCGACAGAACAACTGGTTTAGAAGATGATTGATGAGCAAGCAAACGTGAACACCGCAACAGCAGCAGGTCTGCATATCGTCGCCAAACCGGCCGGGCCGTCGTGCAATCTCGAATGTGATTACTGTTTCTATCTCGAAAAGCAGTCTCTCTACGATCCCGGCAAAAATTTCCGGATGCCGGACGTCGTGCTGGCGGCATTCATCAGGAGCTACATCGAAGCACAGCCGACGCCGGTCGTTGAATTCGTTTGGCAGGGCGGTGAGCCAACCTTGTTGGGAATTGATTTTTTTGAGCGCGTGATTGAACTGCAGCGGCCGTTTACACGGATCAAAACCATCACCAATTCCCTGCAGACCAACGGCACACTGCTGACCGACGCATGGGGCCGCTTCCTCAAGCAGCACAATTTCATGGTCGGGATCAGCCTGGATGGGCCACGCGAGGTTCATGACCGCTATCGGCGAAACCGCCACGGGGGAGGCAGCTTCGACGCAGTCATGCGCGGATTGAAGCTGTTACAGAAACATGCTGTCGAGTACAATGTAATGGCCAGCGTCGCTCGGGAAGCGGCAAAGCAACCCTTGGAAGTCTACCGGTTCTTCAAGCAGGAAGGGGTCGAATTCATCCAGTTCGTGCCAATCATCGAGCGACTGCCGGCGACTGCCGAACAGCAGAGCGGCCTGAAGTTGGCCGGACCCTCCGCTCTCGACCGGCACGAGTTGAACACGGAGGTTACCCCCTGGACTGTGATTCCCGAGGAATATGGCGACTTCCTGATCGCCATCTACGAGGAATGGGTCCGCAACGATGTCGGCAAAACCTTCGTCATGAACTTCGAGTGGGCTCTCAATGCTTGGATCGGCAACCCGTCACCGGTGTGCATCCATGCCAAACAGTGCGGACGTTCGATGGTGATCGAACACAATGGCGACCTGTTCGCCTGTGACCATTACGTCTACCCGCAATACCGTCTGGGCAACATCCTGGGTGACGACCTGCCTGCCATGGCGGCGAGGTCGCTGCAGACCGGATTCGGCACAAACAAGGAGAGTGCTCTGCCGGGCTGGTGCCGGGAGTGTGAGGTATTGGTGGCCTGTCAGGGGGGATGCCCCAAGCACCGCTTCGCGCAGAGTCATTATGGCGAGTCCGGGCTGCACTACCTATGTCCCGGGTACAACAAATTTTTCCGCCACATCCGCAAGTATCTGCACGCAATGGCCACACTGTTGGGGCATGGAATGCCCGTAACAGAAGTGATGAAAGCAATCGATGGCCCCCTTCTGGTCCGACTGGGACCAGAGGCCACCAACGAGAAGAACGGGAGGACTGCCATTGATTAGCAAGACACCTTTGCATCAGTGTGGTCGATGGAGACAAGCCGCGGCACTATTCCTTCTTGTTCTGGCATTGCTGGCGAGTTTAACGGGAGGGGCATCTGCCAGCAGCAGTGTTCAACCATTGGAGAACCCGAGCCTGGTTGACCGCTGGGTCCGTCTTGATGGCGGCTACATCCTGGAACTGCGTGAGTTCAGAAACGACGGTAGCCTTGTTGCCACTTACTTCAACAAGAAATCGATTAATGTGTCCAGAGCGGGATGGCGGCCGGCCAAAGAGGGGCTTGACGTGTTCGTTGAATTACGAGACGTGAACTAGCCTGGTTCGTTCTATACTCTGCACTACGACTCGGTTACCGACCGCATGCTGGGAATTTATTTCCAGGCTGTACAACGGCAAAGTTACGAGGTCATTTTTATCCGGAGCCATTGAAGCACCATCCTGCCATTGGAGATTACTGATGAATTCCAATAAACAAATTCGATCTCTGTGTACCATTACCCTGGTGTTACTAGGTGCGATGCTGCTTACAGCGCTGGTCTCTCACGCTGGTAAAGAACCAGCCGTGGCGACTTTGGGGCAGGATACAGAGGCTAGGGAAATTCTATCCAAAATGGCAGATGCCCTCTCTCAAGCGGCTGGCTTCAGCGTGATGGTCCGCAGCAGCTACGACGCGGTCCAGGAGGACGGACAGCACATCGAGTTCGGTGAGAAGCGAAATATTTTACTGCAGCGACCGGACCGGCTACGCGTCGACGTGGAGCGTAGCGATGGCGACAAGGGGCTGGTCATTTTTGACGGGCAGACGATCACCGCTTTCAAAGCCAATGATAAAGTTTATGCGCAGGTTGAAAAAGCCGGATCGGTCGATAATGCTATTGTTCATCTGGTCAGGGATTTACAGACGCCTTTCCCCCTGGCCCGGATGTTTCTCAGCACATTCTCCGGAGACATAGAGAAATGGGCTGAGTCCGTCAGCTACGTGGAAGATGACCTCCTCACCAATCCTCCGACCGACCATCTTGCTGGCCGTGCGGCAGATGTCGACTTCCAGGTCTGGGTTGCACAGGGGGAACTGCCCCTGCCGCAAAGAATTATCCTTACCTACAGGAACGAACCCGGGCAACCCCAGTTCCGAGCCGACTTTATTGACTGGGCTTTGGAACCTGAGGCTGATGCTGCCCGTTTCACTTTTGCACCGCCTGAGGATGCAGAGAAGATATTGTTTCTGGCTCCAGTGCGACAGGGTTCTCCTCCGGTCGTGCAGGAAGGAGGCAAGCCATGATCACCCAATTCCCAATCAGGTCGATACTCATCGTGACAGCATTGTCTTTCGTGTTTTTCCTTCCCGGTATTTCCGACGCACGCGGCGGTGGGCGCGGTGGCGGAGGTTTCTCGGGAGGCGGGGGATTCTCACGCGGTGGTGCAGCTAGTTCCGGAAGTTTTTCGCGCGGCGGCGGTGGTGACTTTTCGCGTGGCGGAAGTGGGGATTTCTCACGTGGAGAAGGTGGTGGAGGCTTCTCACGTGGCGACTCCTCAAACAGAAATTTCGAGAAACCTGCTCAGTTGTCGGGACAGCAAGGTTCAAGACAGGGGTCAGCCCAGGCTGCTGCAGGGCAGGGCGGGATGGCAGACCGCCAAAGCCAGCGCCAGGATGCGGCTACCGGCAATCAGCAAAATCGACAAAATGCCCAGGCTGAAAACCGCGAAGACTGGCAGAACCAGCAGAATAAGAACCGCGAAGACTGGCAGGACTACGGCGAGGATCAACACTGGGACAATCACTGGCATGGCTACGGAAATGAAGGCGCAGCCTTCGTCGCCGGGGCCGCTGTTGGGGCCGCGGCAGCGCGTCCGGTTACCACCACGACAACCTATATCACCACGTTGCCGTGCAGTTACACCACTGCCTTTGTCAATGGGGTGACTTATTACCAGTGTGGGACGACCTGGTACAGCCGGGGTTATGTGAACGGCACAGTCAGCTACGTCGTTGTTCAGAAACCTTACTGATTAGGAATTTAAAAGAGCACTAAAATCAGACATATTCTCAACTCAAATAATGCCTGATAATTTTTGGGACGATTTCTAATTCAATCAAGTTGCTTTACAAGCTATAAACTCTTAAAAATCACAAAGGATACGAGGGGTAAAAAAGGAGGCATGAAGGCCATGAAACAAAACATTTTGAAGTACTGTACATTGGCTATTTTCGGGCTGATCATGATCTTGTTGATAGCGCAGCCGGTTGTGGCAGAAGAGATGTCTCCTGACCGTTGGCAGTTCTCCGCGAATATTTATGCGTGGATGCCCGCGCTCAAGGGGCAGACAACCACCGGTAAGGACGTCGACATTTCCTTCAACGATATCGTCAACAATCTCGACTTTACCTTTATGGGCGGTGTGGCGGCACGCAAGAACAAGCTGTCTCTGATGGTCGATGTTATCTACATGGACTTGGAAGACACTTCAAGCAGCACCCTGTTTTCGGGGAACCTGATCAACCTGTCTCTCACCAACGTGGAACTCAAGTCCTGGGTCGTAACCCCGATGGTGGCCTATAACGTTGTGCAGTCGGACCGTTTGAAGCTCGACCTCCTTGCCGGTGCACGCTATTTCTACCTGAAGGCGATTTCGGATTTTAAAGCACAAGGGCCTTTGGAAACCCGGAAGTACTCGGTGTCAGGATCGACCGATTACTGGAACGGGATCGTCGGCGCCATGGGACAAATCAAGGTCAACGAGAAGTGGTACCTGCCGTTTCAATGCGACGTGGGTACCGGCGATTTGGACCTGACCTGGCAGGTGTTTGGCGGGGTCGGTTATAAGTTCACCAACCTTGACCTGGTGGCGGGTTATCGCCACTTGGAATTTGACTTTGACAGCAGCGACAAAGGCGGCGAGGTCTTAAACGACCTCTATATCAGCGGACCGATGGTCGGGATCAGGTACTTCTTCTGAGACAAAATACATCTGGAAAGGTCCATGTAACGGCTATTAAGAGTGTGGCAATTCTCTCTTGAAAATTACCATCTAGCAGAAACCAGAAAGGCCCACCGCTAACAGGGGAGCCTTTCTTGCGTTCAAGGGATATTACAGTTCTGATTTCTAGAGAAGTTCGGCACCTAAAAACTATTTAAGCAACTAATAATAATGATATTTACCTGACTAAAAATCAGGAGTAAATTGTTGCCGCATAACATTAAACAGCCCATTTTGAGTAAAGACGATTATGATTACTTCTGATCGCTTGGTCTTGTATTTCAGCATCGGGCACATCCTCCGGGGCGGCCTAATTCTTCTCTCAAATATTTATTTTCTGCTTTTCACAGCCCAGGCGATGGCTCTTTCTGTTACTGAAATCAATAGCCAGAATCCGGTTAAAATCGAACTATCTGTTTTTGTTATCGATGTCGATGGGATTGATACTGTTGAGCAAAATTTCCAGGCAAACCTTTTCTTCGAGGCCCGCTGGCATGACCCAGATCTGGTTCACGACGGTTCAGAATCAATCCTCAGACCCCTCTCTGAAATCTGGCGACCCAACCTTCAGGTCGTTAATCAACAGAAAGTATGGGAGAGTTTTCCTGAGGTAGCCGAGATTACCCCAGAAGGCCAGGTCACTTACCGACAAAGACTCTGGGGAGATTTTTCGCAGAAGCTTTTACTGAGGGATTTCCCCTTTGATCGACAAAGTTTCACCATTCAATTTGTGGCTGCAGGCTATGGCACGGGTCATGTGGAACTAATTTCTGACAATGGCAGGAAAACTGGTATGGCGTCCGACTTGTCCGAGTCGGATTGGCAGATTTTGGATTGGCATGCTGAACCGATGGCCTATGAGCCAATTCCTGGCCATGGCAGCCAACCAGGCTTTGCATTCAAGTTCGAGGCTCAGCGGAAACAAAGCTACTATCTCTTCAAGGTCATCATCCCATTGATCCTCATCGTCATGATGTCCTGGGTGGCCTTCTGGATCGACCCTGCCGAATCCGGCACAGATATCAGCGTGGCTGTCACCAGTATGCTAACCCTGATCGCTTACAGGTTTGCGATTGGAACCTTTTTGCCAGTAATATCTTACATGACCCGTCTCGATTATTTCATCCTCGGTTCAACCCTTCTAGTCTTTCTCAGCCTAGTTGAGGTGGTCGTGACCAGCAATCTGGTGCGAAGGCGCCGTAAGGAATGGGCTTATACCATTGACCGTGTCTCCCGGTGGGTTTTCCCCTTGATTTTTGTCTGCCTCCTTTTCCAAGCGCTCTACCTACCGATACCAAGGTGGTAAACATCAGCATCTGATGCCTCTACCCTTAATGAGTTTTATGGTACCGCATGGAGTAGACAATTCATGTCTTCACCATCTATCAGACGCGAAAGCCCTCGATCTCCGGACCGGGGGCTTTTCTTACATTACAG
>JAHEDT010000064.1:0-7650 GCA_024641085.1 Geobacteraceae bacterium
TCGGCTGCCTGCGTTCGCACGGATTGGCCGCGCGCTATGTCAGCGGCTACATCGAAACCCAACCGCCGCCCGGCAAGGAGCGGCTGGTCGGCGCGGATGCCTCGCATGCCTGGTTCTCGATTTTTCAGCCCGATATCGGCTGGCTCGATTTCGACCCGACCAACAACCAGGTCCCCGGCGAACGGCACATCACCGTCGCCTGGGGGCGCGACTACGCTGACGTGACCCCCTTGAAGGGCGTGGCTTTTGGTGGCGGCGAACACGAATTGAAGGTTTCGGTCGATGTCCTGCCGGTACCTGAGAAACCAGCCGGAACCAGGCTTTGACACCCGGGCTGCAGGCCAAGCTGCGACCCTTTCTCCACCCTGCCGCGCGGCTTATCTTCGGCCCTCCTGCCGACATAAAGAGCCTGCGGTCCTCTCAGAAGATCCGCTCTCAACCGTTACCCCTGCCGGTGGCTTGCCGTGCCTTTACCTTAAATGGCAGCTATGGACTTTTAAATCCTGGCTGCTGTATGTTGACAAATAGTGAGTGAAAAAGTGATAAATACCTGGTGAGCACAGGTTCACTTCATTTCACTCTTTAAACTCAAGCTGCATCCGAGGTCTGTATGAATATCTCCCAGATGAAGCAGGTGCTGGCTGAAATCCTCACCAAGACCGACCTGACCCCTTGCGTGGTCGGGCATCGCGGCGTGGGCAAGAGCGCCGGCATCGTCCAGGTCTGCCGGGAAATCGGCCGGGATTACGTCGCCTTGCGCCTTGGCCAGATGGAGGTCGGCGACCTGGTCGGCATTCCTTACCGGGACGGGCAGATCATGCACTGGTCGCGGCCTTCCTGGTGGCCGGCTGACGATGCGCCGGAGACTATCGTCCACTGCGATGAGTTGAACCGTGCCCAGCAGGAGGACACGCTGCAGGCGATCTTCCAGTTCGTCGAACCGCCGGTGGAAAAACAGCCGCGTCGTCTGCACACCCACACCCTGCATCCGAAGCATAAAGTGGTCGTGTCGATCAACCCCCCGGACGGCAGCTACCAGGTGGCCACTCTCGACCGGGCCCTGCTCGACCGCATGGTGATGATCTACGTGGAGACCGATTACAGCTGCTGGGCCCGTTTTGCCAGGGCGCAGCAGTTCGACGACGGGGTCCAGCAGTTTCTCGCGGCCTATCCGAATCTCCTGGCCAGGCCGGGCGCTCCCATGGATATGCAGATGGAGCCGACCGAGCGGGCCTGGGAGATGGTCAGTACGCTGCGCCGGGCCTGCCGCTTCAGCGCCGACCTGGAGATGGAGGTTTACGCGGGGATTGTCGGCCAGGAGGCCGCGGTCAGTTTCCTGCGCTGGTCCCGGGAGCAGAAGGAACGGCCGGTTACCGCCCGCCAGGTTCTCGACCGCTGGGCGGAGGTTGCCGGTCGCGTGAACGAGCAGCGCGATGACCTCCAGGCGGTGACCCTCAACGATCTGGTGACGACCCTCGAAGTCGACCCGGCCCTGACCACGGATCAGGAACTGAACCTGGTCAGCTACATCGGCTCCCTGCCGCGCGACCTGCGGTTCGGCCTGGTCAAGTCCCTGGTGAAAATTCCCCGGGTGGCCGATGTGCTCTGCAAGGATGACTACGACGATATCATCCTTGAAGCGATCGCGGCCATCAGCCGGGAGGCGTCTTAAATCTGGGGCGGGTGGCGGGTAGCGCGTGGCGCGAACAAGCTTAGAATCCAGTCTCGCCGCGCCACACGCCACGCGCTACGCGCCACATCATTCCATGAATGCTGAACTCCTCAAATTTCGTTCATCCGGCAATGCCAGCGAGCACCCTCAGCGGGCTCTCGAAAACGCGGTCGTCCGGCTGCTCAAACAGAAGCCCTTCTACGGCCACCTGCTGCTCGGTTTCCGGCGGCGCCTGGCGGCGGGGCCGCAGGCTGTCGGGGTGACCGTGGCCAACGGCGTGCCGATCCTCGCCATCGACCCGGACCACTTCTCCGACTATTCTCCCGCTGAGCAGCAGGCCCTGCTCGAGCACGGCATCAAACACCTCCTGCACCTGCACCCGCTGCGCGGCCGGGGTGTGCATCGCCTGTCCTGGGATGTGGCCTGCGACCTGGCGATCAACCCCGGCATCGACAACCTGCCGCCTGCCGCGCCGCGGCCGGAGCAGTTCCGTCTCGAGGGCGGCCTGGCAGCCGAGGAGTATGCCTGCCTGTTGACGTCGCATTTCGATACCGGCAACCTGGAGGGGGAGGGCATCGGCAATGCCAGTCGGGATCACGGTGGTCAGTATGGTGCCGGCGGCGATCAACCCTTGCCCCGGCAGGCCGTGTCCCCGGTCGACAATCACGACATCTGGGGGGAGGCCGACAGCACGCCCGAATGCCTGGCCGAGCAGGTCGTGCGTGACCTGGTCCGCGAGGCGCACCGCAAAGCGCACGGCGAGGTACCCGAGGATGTCATGGCCTTGGTCCAGGGGTGGCTGGCCCCGCCGGCGATCCCGTGGCGCCAGGTGCTGCGCCAGTTCATCGGCACCGCCGGGCGCATCGGCCGCCAGAGCACCTGGCAGCGCCAGCACCGCCGCTTCCAGCACGACACCCCGGGGACCCGCAAGCGCCGGCAGCTCAACCTGCTGGTCGCCATAGATGTCAGCGAGTCGACCGATGAGGGCCTGCTGCGGGAGACCTTCGCCCGGGAGCTGCTGCAGATCGCCCGCGGCCGCGATAGCCGCATCACGGTGCTCTACGCGCACAGCCGTATCCGGCGCATCGACCAGTTCCGCAGCAGCCAGGCGGTGGCCGAGGTGGTGCACGGCGGTGGCTTCACCGACCTGCGGCCGGTCTTCGCATACGCCAAAACCATGCACCCGCTGCCGGCGGCGGTCATCTACCTGACCGATGGCTACGGCCCGGCCCCGGCGGAGATGGAGCTGCCGACCCTCTGGGTGCTGACCCCGGACGGGCGCAAGCCGGTCGACTGGGGGGCCGAGCTCAGGCTTGCTGCCGAGTGAAGGGTGCGCAATCCGCTGAACAAGATCAGGCTCCGCTGAGGGTGATCGGCTCTCCGCTTTTCTCTGTCGTTTTATACCCTGAAAAATGGTTTAACGCAGAGGCGCGAAGGGCGCAGTGGGAAAAGCCCGTCGATCTCTGGAAAATGTCACAACCTTGGTCTTGTCCTCTGCGTCTCCGCGTGAATCAATAGCTTCGATTTTATCCTGCCTTTGTTTGGGTTTTAGGTCCGTATAAAAAATGCCCCGACAGTTGACCTGACGGGGCGTGAATCACTGCTGAATCGATTATGGTGAGAGGAAAACACCCCCGCAGCAAGCTGCGGGGGTGTTCATTATTATGGCATCAGAAAGCCTGCCATCTGCATCTGCGCGCCAGTGGTGGCCTTGACCTGGAGAGCTTCGGAATAGCCGGCGTAATAAGGCTCCGCCTCCAGGTCAACAGTCGGGCGTAACAGGAAGCTGTGTACGACCGGTTTTCCTTTCAACCCGTACTGGTAGGCGCCTGCGGTCAAATCCGCCGGACTCGGGAAGCTGACCCCGACGTCATCCGGATCCACCACGGTGGTTGCCGCCAGGTCCATTCCCAGGTTGGTCAGGAACACCTTGCTGGAAGCCGGGTGGACGATCGGGTCACCGTAGGCGTAGAGCGTCATCAGGTTGGATTTTGGATTCTCCCCGATGCCCAGGTAGGCTGCATCGACCGGGTCCATCAACCACTGGGCCAGGTCAAGGAAACCGTAGTATTCGGCGGTCCCCGGAGCGTAGCCGAGCGAGGCAACCAGCTCCGCGATGACCGGCTCCGAGGACTCGTCCAGTACGTTCACCAGTACCGCCGAGGGGCTGCAGAGGAACATTTTCTCGACCCGGGTCTCCTGAGTGAGGAACGCGGAACCGATGATCGAGCCAAGCGAGTGGGCGACGAACTCGATCTGGGAGCTGTCCAGGTCTGCGGCCGCATCGCCATCCAGGTCGATGCCGCTGCTGATCACATCGACGGTCTCCCACAGGTCGACCGCGGCCTGGTAGACGTTGGCCCGACTCTGCAGCAGATTCAAAGTAAAGAACCCACTGCCGGACGATTCCCCTTCAGGGGTGCGGTCGCCATGGTAGATGGCGTCGATGGCCAGCGTGGCGTAGCCGGCCTTCGCCAGGCTGTTGGCAACCGGCAGAGCAGCATTCTTGTTCGAAGTGATGCCATGCTGGAAGACCACGACCGGGTAAGGTCCCGGCCCGGCCGACGGAACGACCAGGCGGAAGGTGACCGAATCGGTTTGTGCCCCTCCGGTCGGGAAAAGAGGGCTCTGGAAGTACCCGGTATAAACATTCCCCAGGGCGTCGTACGGAATTCCGCTCCCCGCCAGAAAGGCGGCCGCAGGCACCCCGGCCGGGCCGGGGACGACTTCGCCGGTCGCCGGGTTGGTCCAGGTCAGGGCATTGGCTGTGAAGAAACTGCTCAACCCCTTGAGACTGGCGGTAGTGGCGATGAAAGGATCGGTCTCCCCGTCCGGGTAGGCGACGGTGTCTGCGCCCGGGGTGGTCGGGGTCAGCGATAATGTCCTATCCGAGGTATGGAACGTCCACATGACCAGCACGTCATCCCGCGTCCAGGGGGCGCCGGTGGTCACCGCGGTGACTCCGGCTACCACATTGAACAGACTCTGCGGTCCGTCGTTGAAGCCCGCCCGCAGCGCTTCAAAGGGGTAATAGGAAGAGGTTGGCGGAAAGGGCTCCGTTGATTTAAGGGCCTCCATGACGTGGGAAGAGACCGCCCGAGAGCCATTTGTGTCGAGCAGGTCGTTGTTGACCACCACCGCGTAGGCCGCCCCGGGAGTAAAGGGGGTTTTCGGCAACAGCTTGACCACGCCGTTGGCAAAATCATCGACGATCACAAAATCGTTCTGGTCACGAAATTCCATCAGGGGCAGGGTCGCGTAGATGAGTTCCTGGTTGCCTGTGGCGGCCGCGAAGAGCAGGGTTGGCAACTGGGGGTCATCGGTCCGGAAAATCAGCAGGTCGAGGGTCGAACTTTTGACCGCACCAGTCAATGGCACGGTCAGGAACATGTTGGGCGAGAGGCCGGGAAGCCCCTGGGCGTTGATCAGCTGTTTCAGCCCCGCCATCTCCGGTGAATCGTCTGGGTCGGGATCCAGGAACACAGGGCCGCCACCCCAGCTCGCATCGTTCGGCATCGGGAGCGCCACAGGATCGAACCTGGCGAAAACCGTGGATTCCGGCTTGCCGTTGTTGTTATCGTTATCACCGCAACCAGCCAGTACCGCTGCCAGCATGAACAGCATCAACCATAATCCGGATCGAATCTTCATGGTCAGCTCCTTTAACTGATGAGAGGGCTCATTCCCCATAATGTGCTGCGTCGTTTATTGGTTTCTGCCAAGTGAATGAAGCTGACCCGGAGTTCAGCAGGACAAACACAGCGGCAGAGGGTCGTTGCCCAGCGAAGTTACCAGCGGCGGTTCCTCTGGGTGTCGAATGTCCCCACTGAAAGCGCAAAAAGTAGCTCTGGAGCTCGGGCTAATAGCCAATAAGCAGACCATCGCAGGGTTTCCTTCCTCGATGATCGACAATTCTGGAGTCTTATATTAAGTGCCAATGGCTGACAATTGGTCCGCCAAAAAAAAATCGCAAAATTCGAGGCAGGGGCAAGCCGAAACCAGTACATGAATACTACATGAAATCAATATTTGAATAATATAAAACAGCTTTTTACTTGTCAACGAAAATGCCGTCAAGTTTTTTGAATAACAAGCTTTTTAACCGTCGGGAATTGCCTTTTTTTTAACCCGGCGGGCCTGGAACGACCACCCCGGTTTTGAATTTGACATGGTCCGTTGCATGGAGTAGTAGATAAATAAAGAAGCCACTTGGTGGTACGCAACCTGCACTATTCGGACCACATACAATCGCTCAATCAGGAGATCTGGCATTGATAAGATATCCAGGTGTGTCGCATGACCGTGGCCGCAAAGAGACGAGGCTGTATGATGGAGCAACTGCAACCGATGACCGAGGATTCGGTCAAGGAGATCCTTGAATCAGCCGGAGCGCGAGTGATGTCGCGCGGCGGTCGCACGGAGCACTACAGCGCACCGCGGGAGTTCTCCTTCGAAGTCAAGGGAGTCTTCCCCAATGGGCTGATGCTGCACGTCGTGGCCCGGCAGTACGACTACCGCGACCCGTGGGAAGCCAGCGGGCGTATCAACGCAATGGTCGATGTCGCCCTGCTGCGCAACGGGACGTTCTCCGCGTTGCCGAAAGGCTTTGACTGGTTCCAGGGGAAGGACGAGGAGACCGGGGTCGACGAGGCCGGTCTCAAGGGCATCGTCGCCTGTGTCCAAAACCTCAACCCCAAACTCTTCAAGCTGCAGCAGTTGACTGGCGACCTCTGACTCAGGCAATGCAGCAAAGATCAACCTGTTATATCACAACCATCAAACCCGGATGCTCGGCAACGATTCGGCCGATATTGAAAGCATCGCATCCGCCCGCCCCGAGCTGCCTGGTCAGCTGTTCCAGCCGGTCTGGTGCAACCGCAATCAGCAGCCCCCCGGACGTCTGCGGGTCGGCGAGAATGTCGACAATTTCAGGGGCCACGCCTGCGCGGTTGACCACTCTGGGCATATAGTACTCGCGGTTGCGGTAGCTGCCGGCCGGCACCAGGCCGATCGCGGCCAGTTCCAGAGCCTGCGGGTAGACGTGCAGGGCGGAGGCGTCGATTTCGATGCCGACGTGGCTCGCTTCGGCCATCTCCAGGGCGTGGCCGAGCAGGCCGAAGCCGGTGATGTCGGTGCAGGCATGGACGCCGACTTCGAGCATGATTTGCGAAGCGCTCCGGTTGAGGGTCTGCATCCCCTGGATCGCCTCCCGCATCTGCGTTTCCTCGATGACTTCACCCTTCAGGGCCGTGGCCAGGATGCCGGTGCCGAGCGGCTTGGTCAGAACCAGTACATCGCCGGGCTTGGCCCCGGCGGTGGTAACCAGCTTGTGCGGGTCGACCAGCCCGGTTACCGCCAGGCCGTACTTCGGTTCGTCATCCTCCACCGTGTGCCCGCCGACGATCACCGCCCCGGCCTCGTGAACCTTCTCAGCGCCCCCCTTGAGAATCTCCACCAGGACAGCGTGCTCCAAACAGTTCGGAAAGCCGACCAGGTTCATGACCGTCAGCGGCCGACCGCCCATGGCATAGATGTCGGAGAGGGCATTGGCTGCAGCGATGCGGCCGTAGGTGAGGGGATCGTTGACGATCGGCGTGAAGAAGTCGACTGACTGCACCAGGGCGCAGTCCTCCCTGATGCGATACACGCCGGCATCGGCGAACGGGATCGCGGCGGTCAGCAGATTCTCATCGGCAACGGTCGGCAGCTGGCGCAGCACCTGCGCCAATGGCCCGGGGGCCATCTTGGCCGCTCAACCGCTCGATTTTGACAGGTGGGTCAGTTTGATGCTCATGTCATCTCCGAAAAACCGGGGAGGAAAGTAGAAAATAGAATACAGAATACAGAATGTATTTTTAGCTTACAGCTTACAGCTTACAGCTTACAGCTTACAGCCCCCAGCCTTTATTCGGGAAGTTGCCAGGCGATTCGCTCGTCGCCTTTGCGCATGGTGTACTTGAGGGCATCGAAATATTCCA
>JAHEDT010000064.1:7750-12553 GCA_024641085.1 Geobacteraceae bacterium
AGCTTACAGCTTACAGCTTACAGCTTACAGCTTACAGCCCCCAGCCTTTATTCGGGAAGTTGCCAGGCGATTCGCTCGTCGCCTTTGCGCATGGTGTACTTGAGGGCATCGAAATATTCCAGGATCGCCTGGGTCTGCTTGCGGGCGCTGCCGATCAAATCGCGGAACTGGGCCAGGGTCAGGGTCTCCTGGCCGGCAAAGTGGGCTTTGAGGGTGGCCAGGGCGTTCCGGTAAGCCTCACGATGCATGTAGGAGTCCTCGTTGAGTCTGACCAGGGTCCCGTTGGCAAAGAGGTAGGCGAGCAGGGCTTCGACCTGGTTCTCGGGAACATTGGCCAGTGCCAGCATGTCGACCCGCCCCTTGGCTTCGACGCCGGCCGCAAGGTAGACCTGCTCCAGCTTTTGCAGCATCAGGGTCTGCTCCCCGGTGGGGCTTGGCGTGAAGTCGGCCCGGGCGATCCATTCCTGGCGCTGGACCAGCCGGCCGTTTGCGACGAGTTCGCCGAGCAGTTGCTCGAAGGTTTTGGGTGCAACCTTGGCCGGCAGGGCCGCTTTCAGGGTGGCGTGGGGGATGCCGGGCAGCAGGGCATAGTCGCGATGGTAGTTGCCGACCACGTCTTCCAAAACGCGCTGCCAGGCCCGGGCGGTCTCGACAGTGACCCACTGGTCGCCGAGACGGCAGACCTGCTCGGCCGCGGCCAGGCTGTCAAGCAACGCCGAAACCCGTTCCCGCCCCAGCCCCGAGGCCTGTTCCAGCTCCTTGAGCTTGACGCAGCCGAGTTCGGCGAGCTTCTGCACGACGAACGAGCCTTCCCCCGACTCCAGCTCTTTGAGCGCCTGCATGACCCCGGCCCGGAATCGCTTGTGCTTGACCGGGGCCGGGTCGATGATCTGGCCACCGCCGATGGTGGTCATCGGCGAATAGGAACGAATAATGAAGCGGTCCTGGCGGTGGGCGACCAGGGGGCTGTCGAGATGGATCTGCGCCAGCACGCTTTCGCCCGGCTGCAGTTCGTCACGGTCGAGCAGAGCCACCCGGGCGGTGACCTTGGCGGTCCCCATGTGCAGGTGCACCGGGTCGCGGAACTTGAGCGGCCGCGCTGCTTCCGGCAGCAGGTTGAGCCGGGCGTCGAAGCGCTCGGTCATGGTGAAGAAACCGGGGGTGGCGACCACCGCACCGCGGACCAGGCCGCCGCGCTCCAGGCCGGCCAGGTTGAGCGCGACCCGCTGCCCGGCGCGGGCAACGTCTGCTTTCTGGCCATGCACCTGGACTTCGCGGACCCTGACCGATTCGCCGGGAGGCAGCACTTCGACCATGTCCCCGACCTTGATGCGGCCGGACAGCAGGGTGCCGGTGACCACCGTGCCGAAGCCGCTCATCGTGAAGTGACGGTCGATCGGCAGGCGGGTCGGACCGTCCTCGTCGCGCGGCGGCAACTGGGCGAGAATCTTCTGGATGGTCTGCTGCAGCTCCTCGATGCCGTCACCCTGGAGGGCCGAAACCCGGCAGCAGGGGGCGTTGCTCAGGAAGGTGCCGGCGAGCGTCTCGCGGACTTCTTCCTCGACGATGTCGATCCAGTCCTCTTCGGCCAGATCGCACTTGGTCAGCACCAGGATGCCTCTCGGAATCTGCAGCAGCTGCAGAATCTGCAGGTGTTCACGGGTCTGCGGCATGACCCCTTCGTTGACGTCGACTACCAGCAGGACCAGGTCGATACCGCCGATCCCGGCCAGCATGTTGTGGATGAACTTCTCGTGCCCCGGGACGTCGACCACCCCGACCATGCTGCCGTCGGCCAGCTTGAAGGGGGCGAAGCCGAGCTCGATGGAGATGCCGCGTTCCTGCTCCTCCTTGAGGCGGTCGGTGTTGATGCCGGTGAGCTTGTTGATCAGTACCGTCTTGCCGTGGTCGACGTGGCCGGCGGTGCCGATAATGTGGTAGCGGGTCGAGTCAGTCATGAATAAATATCCGCAACGTGGTCACTGTGGCTTCCGTGCACCAGGTGAAATTTATGTCCAAGTCGATTCGGGGCCCCTTGAACGCGGAGATGCGGCGGCGCTGAAAAAACAACGCGTCCCCCACTCGTTTTACGACATGACAGAGATTCCTCTCTATCCGGACTGCAAAACCTGCCCCATGGCCTGGAGCAGCAGCGCTTCGTCCTCGGCATTCAGGGTGCGCGGGTCGACCAGGAAACGGTCGTCCTGGATGCGGCCGATGACCGGCGGCTCGCTGCGGCGCAGCCGGGTGGCCAGTTCGTTGACCGAGAGCGCCTTTGGCGCCAGGGCGATGGCCCGGCCCGGCAATTCGGCCAGTGGCAGGGCCCCGCCGCCCACGGTTGCCGTGGCATCGACGATCGAGCAGGCGACGGCGTCGCCGAGTGCCTTGGTGAGCCGGGCCAGCAAATGCTCGCAGCGCTGCTGCAGCTCGCTGACCGGCAGTGCCAGCATCTTCAGGGTAGGAACCTGGGCCAGCGCCTGGTGCGGGTCGAGGTACAGCCGCAGCGTCGCCTCGAGGGCCGCCAGGGTCAGCTTGTCGATGCGCAGGGCTCGGGCCATGGGGTGCTTGCGCAGCTGGTCGATGACCACGCGCTTGCCGACGATGATCCCGGCCTGGGGCCCACCCAGGAGCTTGTCGCCGCTGAAGGTGACCAGGTCGATACCGGTCTGCAACGCTTCACGCACGGTCGGTTCGCGCGGCAGTCCGTAGGGGGTCAGGTCGATCAGCAGGCCGCTGCCGAGGTCTTCGAGGACCGGGACCCCGTGCTGGTGAGCCAGGCTGGCCAGCTCCTCGCCGGACACCGCCTCGGTGAAGCCGAGGATGCGGTAGTTGCTGGTGTGGACCTTGAGGATCAGGGCGGTTTTGCTGTCGAGCGCCGCGGCGTAATCCTTGAGATGGGTCTTGTTGGTGGTGCCGACCTCGACCAGCGCGACGCCGCTGGCGGCCATGATGTCGGGGATGCGGAAGGAGCCGCCGATCTCGATCAGCTCGCCGCGCGAGACCAGGGCGCTGCGCCCCCCGGCCAGGGCCGCAAGGGCGAGCATCACCGCCCCGGCATTGTTGTTGACCACGGTGGCGGCCTCACCGCCGGTCAGCCGGCAGACCAGCTCCTCGACATGGGTGAAGCGCTTGCCGCGCTGGCCGGCGACAAGATCGTATTCGAGGTTGGAGTAGCCCTGGGCGACCTCGCTGATGGCCTGCAGTGCCTCTGTACAGAGCGGCGCCCGGCCGAGGTTGGTGTGCAGCAGGGTGCCGGTGACGTTGACGACCCGGCGCAGCGACGGCCTGGCCAATGCGGCCGCCCTGGACGCGGTCCGTTCGACCACGGCGTCGAAGGCGAGGTCCGGCAGGGGCGCCCGTTCGTCGAGCACCTGGTGGCGCAGCTCGTCCACCACCTTCTGGGCGGCTTCGCGGATCAGAATATGCGGCAGGCTCTGTTCCAGTCGGCTGAGCCGCGGGCTGCTCAGCAGCCGGTCGATGGCGGGCAGATGACGCAACAGGGCACGGCGGTCAGACATGGGCGGCCTCCCGGTTGCTCACGCAATGCTGGATGTGGGGGAGATTCAGTCCTGCGAAGGGGAGGAGAGCTCGCGCATCATGACGTTGATCTTGCCGGCGGCAACGGCCATGACGATCCCCTGGATGGCGCCGATTTCTTCGTCCGTAATCTGCTGGGCCCTGGCCACGCCAAGGTAGTGCTCGACTCATGGCTGGCACTCCCGGGCCATGGCCGCGGCCAGTCCGATCATCACCGTGGTGCGGGCGTCGAGATGTTGCTCGTCGCGGACGGCATCGTAGAAGTTGCAGTAGGCTTTATGTTGTTTGGGTGGCAGCACGGTTCCTCGACTCAACGCAACCCCGCTCTGGGGGAATTCATTCCTGAGAAGTCATTAAAGAAACTGCATGTTAACGGTTTGCCGCCAGGATTGCAACAGCTCCGGTCAGAAAGGCTGACTGAAGGTGAGAAAGCCCTGTACGCCGTCGAGGCCGCCATCGTCAACCGTGTTGTTGAATTCCAGGTTGGTCTTGACGCCGCGCACGCAGACGCCCATAAAAGAGCCGTTCTGCAGGCGGTACTCCGCACCGACCCGGGCGTAGCCGCCGATGCCGAACTCCGAGTCGGTGTTCGAATCCTCGCTGGTTTCCGTCGGCGACGCCTCCTGGTCCTCCTGTTTGGCGTCTTCCGTGTAGCCGGCAAACAGCATCAGCGGGCCGGCCGCGGCATAGAGGCGCCAATGGTCGCCGAGGATGGTTTGGGCGTAGAGGCCCATGGCCAGGTCGAGCAACCAGAGTTCCGTGTCCAGGTGGATGTAGGCCTGGCCGTTGCCGGCGGTGACCGAGCTGTTGTGCGAGCGCCAGCCGAACAGGAGCGTCGCGTCCAGCCCGATGTGGGTCTCCGTGTCGGCAAAGCCATACTGCCCACCGATGCCGAGGTAGGGCATGGTCGACAGGTCGTTGGTCGTGACCGTGCCCGGGTCATCGTCGGCCGCCTTCTGGAAGGTCATCCGGTCTTCGTTGAACTGGGCGGCACCGATGAACACCTGGACGTAGGTCGGCGGGATGTCGTCAGCGGCCATGCTTGTGATGGGCGCCAGACAGGCGAGGGCAATGGATACGGACAGACAGACCGTCAACAAAGCTCGGGTGCCGGATCTCATGGCTCTCCTCCTGATTAGGGCGCTAACGATTGCAGTGGAATGCTTGCGGTTCACGCCGGCTGTTATTGTTTCCTAAGTAACTGGAATTAAATGATTAAAATTGTAGAGAAAATGTGTGCGATTCATCTTTGTGTATCAAATCGTT
>JAHEDT010000027.1 GCA_024641085.1 Geobacteraceae bacterium
ATCAGGGTCGGGTGCGGGTTGAGCATCCAGTGCCGGCAGATCTTGCCCTTCAGCCCAAGGCTCTCCGCATAGGTCGGCAACAGAAGCTCGATCGCGGCCGCGTCGAAGCCCACGCCGTGATTGAGGCGATTGATGCCGTATTCGGCATAAATCCCCCTGATGACCATCATGGCCATGAGGATCTTGATTTCGCCGACCTGGGCCGGGTCCCTGGTGAAGAGAGGCTCGATGAAGTGGGGCGTGGGGGCCTCGGTGACGTAATCGACCCAGTCCGCCGGGATGTCGACGCGCGGCAGCCGGTCGACGATCCGGTTGACCTGGGCGATGACGATGCCGCTCTTGAACGCCGTGGCTTCGACGATGGTTGGCGTATCTTCGGTATTCGGGCCGGTGTAGAGATTCCCCTCGCGGTCGGCGCTGTGCGCGACGATTAACGCGACCTGCGGGGTCAGGTCGATGAAATAGCGGCCGAACAACTCGAGGTAGGTATGGATGGCGCCGATCTGGATTTTGCCGGCGGCGACCAGCTGCGCCATGCGCACTCCGACCGGTCCGGAAAAGCTGAAGTCGACTTTTCGAGCAATGCCGCGCTCGAAGAGTTCGATATGTTCGGGCAGCGCGATGACCGACTGCACCATGTGCAGGTCGTGAACCCGCTCCGGGTTGACCCTGGCCAGGCAGCCGGCCAGAAAGTCGGCCTGCTTCTGGTTGTTCCCTTCCAGGCAGACCCGGTCGCCCGGTTCGAGCACCGCCTCGAGCAGCTCCTGCATGCGGTTGGCCGGCACGACCTTCTCTCTGCATACTGCCGATGCGCGCCTCAACCGCGCACGGCGATTCTCAACCTGCTTGTCCCACTTTTTCATGCCCATCAGGATACCCTGTGAATTCTGTCTTGATTGACGGCGACGATTCCTGTCGATGCGAATGGCTATGGCATGATGCTCAAGAGATTGCTGTGCCCATCAGGGCGGTTGGCAACCAGGTCGCAATTCCGGGGAAAATACACAAGATGACAATGGCCAGAACCATGCATAAAACGTAGGGTATGGCCCCCTTGAGGACGGTTGTCAATGGGACATCCGGGGCGATCCCGTTGATCACGTAGAGGTTCAGTCCCACCGGCGGCGTAATGAGTCCGATTTCCATGTTGATGGTGAAGATGACCGCAAACCAGTAGGGATCGAATCCGGCAATTTCGATAATCGGCAAAAGGATCGGCGCGGCCATGACAATAACTGCAACGGGCGGCAGAAAAAAGCCGGCGACCAGCAGGAATAGGTTGATCAGCACCATCAGAGCCCAGCGGTTGACATCCAGGGCCGCAATGTATTCTGCGATCGACTGGGTCACATAAAGACTGGACAAGGTGTAGGCAAACAGCGCCGATGCAGCAATAATCATCATGATCATCACGCTCTCCTTCATCGAGCTGTTGATGATCGCCCAGATTCTTTTGGGTTGCCAGACCTTGTAGATAATCGCGACCAGAACCAGCACAAACAGTGCGGCGACCCCTGCTGCCTCAGAGGGGGTCGCAACTCCGCCGTAAAGCACGAACAGCACGCCGGCAATGATGAGCAGAAACGGCAGAACACGCGGCATGACCTCCAGCTTCTGCTTCAGGGTGAACCCCTGTCCGGTGAGGTCGAAGCTGAATCCGTTGCGCCAGGCCGTGAAGAGCGACCAGGCAACGAACAGCCCGGTCAGCATGAGCCCGGGAAGCAGGCCGGCAATGAAGAGTCGGCCGATCGACGTCTCCGTCGCGATGCCATAAACGATCATGGTGACCGATGGCGGAATGAGGATGCCCAGGGTCCCGCCGGCGGCAATGGAACCGGTCGCCAGACCGTCCGGATAGCCGCGCTTGCGCATCTCCGGGATCCCCATCTTGCCGATCGCCGCACAGGTTGCCGGCGAGGAACCGCTGAGGGCGGCGAAAATCGCACAGGCCCCGATATTGGACATGATCAACCCCCCGGGGATGCGGTAGAGCCAGCGGTCCAGGGCTTCGTAGAGATCTTTGCCGGCAGGCGACGAAGCAACGGCCGCACCCATGACAATAAACATCGGAATGGAGACCAGGGAGAATTCGGCAATCCCGGCAAAGAATGTATCTGCCAGGATATCCAGGGAGCCGAATCCATCGAAGATCATCAGGAACGTGATCGACACCAGTCCGAGGCCTAGGGCAATCGGTATTCCGCACGCCAGGATGATCACAGTGACCAGCGCGATGAGCAGGCCTATTGCTAGAGGGGACATGCCCTATTCTCCTTCGCTCGTGCTATGGGGTTCCATGCCAAATGGCATCCCTTCTCCGCTGACCAGGTCCAGAATGTCAGCGACATATTGCAATGACATGAGACCGATACCGAGTGGCAGGGCAAGATAAGGGATCCAGAGCGGCAGGGCCCAGATGGTGTCAGTTGTCCATCCATTGACCAGGGCCTCGTGAAAAAGCTCATAGCCCTTCCAGGCCAGCAGCGAGCAGAACAGCAGACCCAGCAGGCTGGCGATCATGGCCAGGATAAAACGGCCTTTCTGGCCAAGATAGTTGGGCAACAGGTCGACATTGACATGCCCCTTGAGCTTAAGGACATAGGGACAGCCGATAAAGGTGGAGGCGACCAGCGAGAAGATCACGAACTCGGTCTGCCAGACCGTCGATCCATTGAGGAAATAGCGAATCACAACCATTTGGCAGACGACCAGAATAGCCATCCCGACCAGTGCGGCTGCGACTATCCCGCACGCATCTGAAATCATGCCGACCAACTTGCTGAATGTTCTCATATGAACCTCATGCCCCAGGAGTGGTAGCAAGCAGCGTCAAATCTGCCGACGGGGAGAACCCCGGGAACGCTGGGAGACAGCCGTTCCCGGGGATAGTGGGAATGGCGTTATTCGACAGAGAGAGCTTTTTCGATCAGCTCTTTGCCGCCGGGAACCTTCTCGGCAAAGTTCTTGTAGGATGTCTTGTCGGCGATGGCTTTCCATGCCGCCGCCTGTTCGGCGTTCATGGTCACAACTTCCACGCCGGCTTTCTTGAAGACCTCAACCATCTTATCGTCGAGACCCTTTGCTTCGGCGAACATGTACGCCTCGGCAACCTTGCCGGCCTCCATCAAGGCATCCTGCTGGGCCTTGTTCAGCTTGTTCCAGCTTTTCTTCGACATCAGGACCGGCTCATACATGAACCACAGGGCATAATCTCCGGGAGCCGTCAGGCACTTGACCTGTTCGTAGAGACGATACGAGACGAAGCTACCCGAGCTGGTGTTCGCAGCATCGAGGACTCCGGTCTGCATGGCCTGGTAGACGTCGGCACTCGACATCGAGGAGATCGAGGCCCCGGCGGCGGCCAGCATCTGCTCGAAAGCCGGGCCCGCGGCCCGGGTGACCTGACCCTGCATGGTTTCAGGCCCCAGGATACAGTTTTTGGTCGAAGCAAAGCCGCCGGCCAGCCAGGCGTCGGCCAGAACAACGACTCCGGCATCGTTGATGATCTTTTTGATGTCAGCCATGAACGGCGAATTGTTCAGACGCTTGGCATGTTCATGGTTCTTGACCAACCCCGGCATCAGGGTCGAGCTGAACTGCGGGTGGCGTCCGCTGGCGTAATCGAGGGGGAAGGCAGAGATGTCAAGCTGCCCCTTGACCATGGCGTTCCATTGCTCTTTCGCCTTGAAAAGAGCCGCCCCCGGGTAAATCTTGATGTCCAGGCCGACGTTGGCTTTGGCGACCTCCCTGGCCATGATTTGCACCATCTCGTCTCGCACATCGCCCTTGCCGCCTGGCCACTGGTGCGAGGCTTTCAAGGTTTCGGCGCCGGCTGAAGCGGTAATGCTGACAAAAGCCAAAGCTGCAGTCCAAACAACAGTTTTTTTGAGTAACGACATTTTGTGCCTCCTTCAGATAGTAAAGGATTCCTTCCGCCCAGGGGTTGCGCCGACGGCGCTGCCACTTGACCGCCCCCTTGAGGCGCTACTTTTCAAGCGAATCGTATTCGCGTAAAGCTAACCACTGGTTGATCAGGTGATCGTGCATGATCTTTTCGGCCGCGGCGGGATTGCGGTTCTGAAACGCTGCCAGCAGCATGCGGTGTTCAGCGAGGGATTGCTGTAGACGGCCGGGGAGGTGCAGCTGGCGGCCGCGCATCAGCTTGAGCAGTTTGCGCAAGTCGCTGGTAATCCGTTCCAGCCAGTGGTTGCCCGCCAGCTTCTGCACGTACTCGTGGAAGACGCAGTTGAGCTCGAAATATTTCTCGATATCGTTGGTTGTT
Organism: Geobacteraceae bacterium; assembly: GCA_024641085.1. Taxonomy (GTDB): domain Bacteria; phylum Desulfobacterota; class Desulfuromonadia; order Desulfuromonadales; family BM103; genus JAHEDT01. Next base: position 4,283 of record JAHEDT010000027.1, read on the forward strand.
GCCTGCTTCTCGAGCCGGGCGTGCAGTTCTTCAACCTTTTTGATGTCAGCCGACTTGGCTTTTTTAACGGCCTCGTAAGCGCAGCGGCCTTCGAGCAGTGCCATGATCGGAAACACCTCGTCGATATCCTGCTGTGTCAGTTCCGTCACTGTGCAGCCGCGGCGCGGCTCGAGACTGACCAGCCCCTCGGCATGCAGGACCTTGAGAGCCTCACGCATCGGCGTACGGCTGATACCGTATTCGTCTGCAAGAGCCATCTCGTCAATCGCCTCGCCGGGTTTAAGCTCCTGAGAGTAAATCCTCATGCGCAGTCGGGAAGCGACTTCCTGATAAAGGGCCGGGGTCGTTATTCTGGAAGGTTTTGCCATAAACTGTTCTCGGACCAGACCAAAGCAGGGAGAATAGTTGTAATTTATAATTATAAATTACGGTGTTCGTTAACCCTACTCGGATATTTGCTGGGCTGTCAACAAAAAATAACATCGTTATAAGTTCTTTTTAATCCTGGCCTGCTCAAATAGGGATATCTGATCTTTTCTGGACTCATTCGGAAAGTGTTTCCGAAAAAACCATTATGGAACAAGTGGTTATTTTTGCGAGAAATCACATTAAATTAAATAACATTGTTATATTTAGTGGATTGTCGCAATAGCTCGTGGAGCTTTTACAGCTCCGGGCGTGGATGACTCCGGGCGGGGTTTTGGTCGGTCAAGCTGAGTATTGCGGTAAGTTGACTAGCGGATTGCTTCGGTAATCCCCGGACTCTCTTGAAAGCAGCCAGGCACGTGTCATTTTACGGAGGGCAGGCTGATTGAAGGTCTACAGGATCAAGTACCCGGAATCCAGAATCCGGAATAAGTTCCCGCCACCAGGTGGTCCACGAGTTCATTCTGTCTACTGGATACTGAATTCTGGATACCCCGCGGCAAGCCACGGGGCAGTTCAATCTTTTACTGAAGGGCTGGTGAATTACCATTTCTCCCGTTCCGGCATTAACTTTACCAGCTCGTAAACTCTTTGACCCAGGCCGACTCGCTCGCCATGCTCCAGTTGGATTTCCCAGTCGATCTGTGGATGGACGCCCCGGAACTTGTCGCAGCCCGGTTCATGGCCGGTCTGCATGGCGGTGTCGGGAAGACCACGAGCCTGGTTGACCAGGTCGGCGCAGGCCTGGTCCAGGGCCACCGGGTCCGTCGAGGCGAGAATCCCGATGTCGGGGACGATCGCTGCATCGGAGTGGCCGTAGCAGTCACAGGCCGGCGAAACCTGGGTGACGAAGTTGACGAACAGCCGTTTCCGGTCTTTCCCCGAAAGAGCGCCCAGGGCATACTCGGCCATTTTTTTCATGACCAGCGCGGATTCTTCGTTCCACTGGATGCGGACCGCCTGGGGCTCGCAAATGGTGATACAGCGGCCGCAGCCGCTGCAGAGGGCGGCATCGATCACCGCCTTGCCGCTGCCGAGGTCGATAGCCCCGTGAGCGCAGGCCTTGAGGCAGGCGCCGCAGGTGGTGCAGTGCTTTGTGGAGACGGTCGGGGCCACCGTGGAATGCTGTTCGAGTTTCCCCTGGCGGCTGGAACAGCCCATGGCGAGGTTTTTGATAGCGCCGCCGAAGCCGGTCAGCTCGTGGCACTTGAAATGGGAGAGCACGATCAGGGCATCCGCTTCGAGGATTTCAAGCCCGATATCGACCTCATCGAGGAGTTCTCCGGGAACCGCCACCCGGCGGGCCGAATGCCCGCGCAGACCGTCGCTCATGATCAGTGGTGCATTGACGACCGCGTAGGCAAAGCCGTTTTCTATGGCGCAGTTCAGAGCGGAGACAGCCTCTTTGCGCTCGCCCGGGTAGAGCGTACTCGAGTCGGTCAGGAACGGCTTGCCGCCGATCTTTTTAACTTGGTCGACAATCCGGCGCACGAAGGTCGGCCTGATATAGGCGTGACCGCCCTTCTCGCCAAAATGCATCTTGATGGCGACCAGCTCCCCGGGACGGACCATGGTCGCCAGCCCGGCCATTTCCGTCAGTCTCTCCAGCTTGGTATGCAGGTTTTCGTGCTGGCCGGTCCGCATGTCAGTAAAAAAAACCTGTGTGACCATCATCGTCTCCTTGGTGGCACCCACCCTTTACCGGTGCTGTTCGGACGGCATCCCCCGTCGCATAGCAGCACAACCAACACCAGGAAAACAGCCCCTCTGCAGATCAGGTTCCTCCCTCTCAAGGCCATGCCGGTCCGGCAGTCCATTCATGATTCCGCCGACCTTGGCCGGGCCGGCTCCGGGTCGTCATGACGCAGGTAGACCGTGGTACTTGGGAACGCGATCTCCAGGCCAAGCCCTTCGAGAATATCCATGATCTTCAGGCAGACATCCTCTCGGGCGTCGAGATAATCCCCCCAGACGATTGTGCTGGTAAAGCAGTAGACCATGATGTCGAGGGAAGAGGCGCCGAAGTCCGTGAAGTTGACCAGGAAAAATTCCTGGTCGATGGCCGGGTGCGATCTCAGCAGTTCGCGAATTCGGCTGACGGCCTCCCGCATCAGGGCCGGTGTGGTGTCGTAGGACACCCCCACGGTGAGACGGATGCGGCGCTTGGGCATGCGACTGTAGTTGTCGAGAGCCATGTTGGCAATAATGTTGTTCGGTACGGAAATGAGTGTTTTGGCAAAGGTCCGGATCTTGGTCGAGCGAAAACCGACTTCCTCGACGGTCCCCTCGAGATCGCCGGCCTTGATCCAGTCGCCGACCTGGAAGGGCCGGTCAAAGATGATCATCAGCGAACCGAAGATATTGGAGACCGAATCCTTGGCAGCCAGGGCGAAGGCCAGCCCGCCGATTCCAAGCGAGGCAAGCACCCCGGTCACCGGGTAGCCGAAGGTCTGGATCGCCATGAGAACCGCCATGACCACAATGAAGACGCGCAGGGTCTTGCGCAGCAGGGGAGCGAGGTGGTCGTCGAGGGTCGATTCGGTTCTGGTCGCCCATTGGCTCAGGTAGTGGTCAACCATGTCGACCAGGTTGAACAGGAACCAGGCGATATCGATGATGACCACGGCCTTGAGTATGGCGGTCATGAGCCCGGCGAAATCATACGGCTGCGAGGGCAACTGCAGGATTTGCAGGGCGATGAAAAGCCCGATCAGGAGGATCAGGAACTCGGCCGGTTTCTGCAGGCAGAGCAGAAGCCGGTCATCGAGTTCCCGTCTGGTCTTTAGCGCCAGCGGCAGGATCACCCGGCTAAAGAAGTAAGCGAAAATCTTCTTGCAGATATAGGCCGCGAGAATGATGCCAAGCGCCGTGGCATAGCGCCCGATGCTGATACCAAGAAAATCGTTGTTGAACCACTCCGTCATGCCGCTCTCCTTCGTGAGACTTTCCAACTAAATCAACGTCTTAAGCTAACAGATGAAATTGTCAAAAGCAAGACTGCGGGCCGTGCCCGTGAAATTGTGCTAGAACCGAGTACTTCTGATAGTTTATGGTAGAATGGATACGACAAAATGACCTGAACAGCGTTTCAGAACGAAGGAGAGTGAGGACTTATGGGTATCAACAGTCAAAACAGCTTCAAGACCCGGCAAACCCTCGAAGTTGCGGGGACGGCTTATGAATATTACAGTCTGAAAAAGTTTGCTGCGCAGCGCAGCGATGTGGCGCGCCTGCCGCTGACCCTCAAGGTCTTGCTGGAAAACCTCCTGCGCAATGAGGATGGTGATTCCGTGACTGTCCAGGACATCAACGCCGTGGTCGACTGGCTGCAGCAGCGCAGTTCCGATCATGAAATCGCCTTTCGCCCGGCGCGGGTCCTGATGCAGGATTTTACCGGTGTACCGGCGGTCGTCGATCTGGCGGCGATGCGCGATGCCGTGGCCCGGGTCGGAGGCGATCCTCAGGCAATCAACCCGCAAATCCCGGTCGACCTGGTGATCGACCATTCGGTCATGGTGGACAAGTATGCCATGCCGGAGGCGTTCGCTTTTAACGTCGACAAGGAAATGGAGCGCAACTTCGAGCGTTACGCCTTCCTGCGCTGGGGGCAGCTCGCCTTCGACAACTTCCGCGTGGTCCCGCCGGGCACCGGCATCTGTCACCAGGTCAACCTTGAGTATCTGGCCCGCACCGTCTGGTCGGAAGACGCTGGCGGAAAAAAGGTCGCCTACCCGGACACCCTGGTCGGCACCGACAGCCATACCACCATGATCAACGGCCTGGCCGTGCTCGGGTGGGGGGTCGGCGGTATCGAGGCCGAGGCTGCGATGCTTGGCCAACCGGTCTCGATGATCATTCCCGAGGTCGTTGGCTTCCGTATGACCGGACGACTGCGCGAAGGGGTGACGGCTACCGATCTGGTGCTGACTGTTACCCAGCAGCTGCGCAAGTTCGGCGTGGTTGGCAAATTCGTCGAGTTCTTCGGCGACGGCCTGGCCAAGCTGCAGTTGGCCGACCGCGCGACGATCGCCAATATGGCCCCCGAATACGGTGCCACCTGCGGCTGGTTCCCGATCGATGACGTGACCCTCGACTACCTGCGCCTTTCCGGCCGGGACAGTGCCACCGTTGCCCTGGTGGAGGCTTATGCCAAGCAGCAGGGCCTGTGGCGGTTCGAAGGCATGGCCGACCCCGAGTTCACGGCCGTCCTGGAGCTTGATCTCGGCACTGTCAAACCGAGCCTGGCGGGGCCCAAACGGCCCCAGGATCGCGTCGATCTCGAGGCGCTCAAGCAGTCCACCGCTGCGGTGATCCCTGCGGATGCGACTGACCTCAGTGCCGCCGTCGCCGGGGCCGACTATCAACTGAAGCAGGGGGCTGTGGTGATTGCGGCGATCACCTCCTGTACCAATACCTCCAACCCGGCGGTGATGATGGGCGCCGGACTGCTGGCAAAAAAAGCTGTAGAAAGGGGCCTCAGGCAGAAGCCGTGGGTCAAAACGTCGCTGGCCCCGGGTTCCAAGGTCGTCACCGACTACCTGGAGAAGGCCGGCCTGCAGACTTATCTCGACCAGACCGGCTTCAATGTCGTCGGCTACGGGTGCACCACCTGTATCGGCAACTCCGGCCCCCTGACCGGACCGATCGCCGATGCCATCTCGGAAGCCGACCTGACCGTTTGTTCGGTGCTCTCCGGCAACCGCAACTTCGAGGGTCGGATCCACGCCCAGACCAAGGCCAACTGGCTGGCTTCGCCGCCCCTGGTGGTGGCTTTCGCACTGGCCGGCACGACCCTGATCGACCTGACCAAGGATCCGCTTGGAGTCGGTTCTGACGGCAAGCCTGTCTATCTCAAGGATGTCTGGCCAAGCGATGCGGAAGTCGCTGAACTGGTCAAGCTGGTCTCCGCCGACATGTTCCGCGAGAAATATGCCGATGTCTTTGCCGGTGAGGAGAGCTGGCAGAGGCTGCCGGTGCCCGAGGGGCAGACATATGAGTGGGCCGCAGAGTCCACCTACGTCAAGGAGCCTTCCTTCTTCGAGGTTCGCGAACAGACGGAGGTTGGTCTGCAGGGCTTTTCCGGGGCCAGGCTGCTGGCCGTGCTCGGCGATTCGATCACCACCGATCACATCTCTCCGGCCGGATCGATCCTCGCCAGCAGCCCGGCCGGCATCTACCTGCGCGAACGCGGCGTCGGCCCGGCGGATTTCAACTCCTACGGTTCGCGGCGCGGCAACCACGAAGTGATGATGCGCGGCACCTTTGCCAACATCCGGCTCAAGAACGAGCTGGTCCCGGGGGTCGAAGGGGGCTTTACCCGCATGCTTCCTGGTGACGAGCAGTTGAGCATCTTCGACGCCGCCATGCGCTATATCGAGGCGGGGACGCCGCTGGTGATCATGGCGGGCAAGGAGTACGGTACCGGTTCCAGCCGCGACTGGGCCGCCAAGGGCACCCTGTTGCTCGGCGTCAAGGCGGTGGTCGCCGAAAGCTACGAGCGTATCCATCGCTCGAATCTGGTCGGGATGGGCATCCTGCCGCTACAGTTCAAAAAGGGTGATGACCGGAAGGCCCTGGGGATTGACGGCAGCGAAACCTTCGACCTGGTCGGCCAGGCCACGGCGATCGAACCGGGACAGGATGTCACCCTGCACATCAAGCGCGCCGACGGGCGCAGCCAGAAGCTGGTGGTGACCTGTCGCATCGACACCGCCAACGAAGTGCAGTACTACGAGAGTGGCGGGATTCTCAACTATGTGCTGCGCAACCTGATGAATTAACCTCTACCCAAGGGGGGGCATGTTCGTGTTCCCCCTGGTTACAAATGAATCGGCACTCTCTCTGGAGTGCCGATTCGGCTCGAAAACCTACAGGATCTATCAATACATACGGCCGTAAACGGTGAAACGGTTGTCACCTGTGGCTGCTGGCGGCGGCCACCTACAGTTTCGCGGTAACCACCATCTCTTCTTTTATGTCGGCGACGGTTGGACACCCCATCATCATGAGGCACGTCGCAAACTCGTCACGAAGCATCGTAATGGTTTTGACGACGCCAGCTTCACCATAGGCGGCCAGGCCGTGCAGAACAGGCCGGCCGATGCCGACACCAGCTGCGCCGAGTGCGAGACATTTAAAGATGTCGGTGCCACGGCGGATGCCGCCGTCGACAAAAACCGTGATCTGCCGGTCAAGGGCGGCCTCCCGCAACGCGGCCATCACTTCAATAAGCACTTCCACACCGCTGCGCGCATAGTCGAGCTGCCGTCCCCCGTGGTTCGACACCACTATAGCCTTTGCTCCGCGTTTGGCCGCGAGCACGGCATCCTGTCCCGATTGTATCCCTTTGAGACAGACAGGAAGCTTTGTGACACCCGCAATCCATTCGATGTCTGACCACGAGAGCGAGGGATCAATAAAGGAAGAGAGTGCGTTGGACGTCCCCCGGGAGGTGTCAACCTGCGCATCCCCTTCTTGTACTGAGCTTTTCTGTGGCGCCTTGAAACGCATGTCCCGTTCGCGGCGACCGAGTTGTGGTGCGTCGACGGTCACGAACACCGCTTTGCAGCCACCCGTCTCTGCCCGTTGCAGCAGGTCCTTTGCGACGGCGCGATCTTTGTTCACGTAAAGCTGAAACCACTGTGTCTGCTCGGGTGAGCGGGCCGATGTCATCTCTTCAAGCGAACACGAGGAGAGCGTTGGACACATGTACGGGACATGCGCTTTGGCGCATGCCCGCGTGATGGCAACTTCTCCTTCCGGGTCGGCGAGTTTTGCGAGCGCCGTGGCCGTAACATAGAGGGGGAAGGAACTCGGAACGCCAAGGAGTTCTGCGGAGGTGTCGACCTTCGAGACATCCACGAGCACGCGGGGCCGCAGCCACAACCTGCCAAAGGCCGTTTCGTTCTCGCGAAGGGTGACCTCATCGTCCGCTGCTGAAGCGTAATATGCCCAACCAGGCGGATCCATTGCCGATTCCGCAACCTGTGCCATATCCCGAGTGTTGAGGATGTGGGCCATCGGCGCAAGCTTCGCGCGCCGTGCCAAAAGGCTGTTGTCGGTGGCGCGCTCCTTTGACGCCTCACGCTCCTGTTCCCATTCCTCATCATCCCTGTCTATGACGCCGACCAGGTTTTTCTCCACAATCGCGAGCATATCGAGGTTGTGTTGACTGAGAAACGCAGCCGTTGCGTCTCGGCCGAGGTACGGTTCAAGCACTTCGAGCCCACCGGGATGAGAAAATTTACTGACGTCGTAGACGTTCTCGTTGATAACGATCCAGGCATCGCCGGGACGATTGTGGCGGGCAACGGTTTTGAAGGGGATCGGATCGGACATTAGTTACCTCCCAAAAGGGGACGTCTGGTTGCGATACGTTCCCTAAGAATGCGGATTTCCTGCAGGACGCCTGCGGTGAGTTTTGCTGACTCCCTCCACGATACTTCCGTAGAAGGCCTCGGTTGATAAGGTAAATTATTGTTTTTAATGAAAAATACAAAAAATTCTATCAAGGTAAAAGCGGGAAATCAAGCCCCTCCGCCACTGATCATCGGCCATAGTTTATTGTATAACAACATGCTGTCCTCAGACTGGCGTTCCACCGGCGCTTCACGCCAGCAGGTCATCATGAACGTTCATGTATTCAAAATATATCATGTAAATAGGGTCGGACCAGAGGACTTGTCCGAAAATGCTCGGCAATATTAAAAAATACGGAAGGGCAGGAGACGTCCTGCTCCTCTCGCGGGCCTGGCTGCAGGGCCCAGGTCACTGACGGACTGTATCAACTGCAGCTTTAAGTTATTGTCTGTGGCGGGTTCTCAGGCGCCATGGAACTTTTGAGGCCGAGATAGCGAAAGCAGTCGACGGTGTGGTCGTTGACTAGGCCGACGGCCTGCATGAAGGCGTAGCAGATGGTCGTGCCGACGAAGTTGAAGCCGCGTTTTTTTAACGCCTTGCTCAACCGTTCGGAGAGTGCCGTATGTGCCGGAACGTCGTTTGCCGTTTGCCAGTTGTTGACTATCGGGACGCCGTCTACGAAACCCCAGAGATAGTTTGCAAAAGATGAATATTCTTCACGGATCGTCAAGAATCCACGGGCGTTTCTGACCACGGATTCGATCTTCAGGCGATTGCGGACGATGCCGGCATCCTGCATCAGTCGGTGAATATCCGCACTGCCATAACGGGCGATCTTTTCGGCATCGAATTGCTGGAACGCCTGGCGATAGTTGTCGCGTTTTTTCAAGATGGTCAGCCAGCTCAGGCCGGCCTGTGCACCTTCGAGGATCAGCATCTCGAACAGACGACGGTCATCGTGCACGGGAATTCCCCATTCATCGTCATGGTAGGCAAGGTAAAGTGGGTCTCTACCGCACCATGTGCACCGCTTGATCACCTGCAAACCTCCAAGATTCATGCTGAGCAAACACTAGTGAACTGTCTCCGGTTGAGGCCTGATTTCTGACCACATTCCTGCGCCGGCCTGTCTGGCCCGCGCTTCAGCCGCCAGGAAATCACCTTTCTCGGTAAACGAAAATCGTCTGTAGACAGCCGCCAGCCCTTGCTCGATCAGGACACGATTGAGTTGCCGCCCATCCGGAAGGTACACATAGGCCAGCAGTCGGCCATGTCGATCGCGGGGTGGACTGCCGAGGCTCAGGGTCACCTGCTGTCCTTTGACATGCTTGATGTTGTAGTCCTTGGCGGCCCGATAAATCCTGCGTTGTACTGAGGCGGGGATGCCCTGGCCTGCAAGATACCGGTCGCGGCTGGAGTCTTCCCGCTCCGGGACATCGATCCCGATCAGTCGAACTGTGCCGACAGGATCTACTTCCAAAGTATCTCCATCGTAGACCCAGCTCACGACACCCTGTTGAGTGGACGCCGGTTCTTCGGCGGAGGCAGGCAGAATCAGGATGAAAAACAGCCAGCAAAGCAGTTGGAAAATTCCGGGAGTCACCCGCGACCCCAGAGCAGGCGGCAGAAGATACCGGTGCAGAAACCCCAGGCCAGGTTGTAGAGAAACACGAGGACCGGCGTGAGCTGCCCCAGGTCGAGGCCCAGCACACTGTGGCTGGTCATATAGGGGTAGACGACGAAGAGCTGGAAAGCGGTCGGCAGCAGGCTGATCCAGAGGCCCTTGCGGGCCCAGTGACGGCGGGCCTTAAGGGGGGCGACCGCGAGGAAGTAGACCAGACCCCAGAGCCCCCCCCAGACCAGGCGTGAATAAAGCCAGCCGGAATCCAGGGCAGGTGTCATGCGGATGCCAGCCATTGCGGGCACTCCCATTTGACCGGCCTGCCAGGCAATCAGGCTGCTGCAGAGTGCACCAAGCATCCCGGCACAAAAACAGACGGTCATCAGCGTGCTGGTGCGTGACATAGCTTCTCCCGAATCGGCGGGGGTCAGGTGTGTTCCAGGGCCGCACCTTCGTTCATGCTGCCGGTCCGATATCCCTGCAGGTCCAGAGCGACGTAGGTGAAGCCGGCTGCTTTGAACACTGCCAGCAACTCCGTGCGCATCTTATCATCAATGATTCTAGTTAGTTCGTCAAGAGCAACTTCGATGCGGGCGGTTTCGTCGTGGTAGCGGACGCGGAAGGTGTGAAAGCCCTTCTGGCGCATGAAGGTTTCACATCGGTCGATTTGCCGTAAACGCTCCGCAGTAATTCGGGTGCCGTATGGGAAGCGCGAGGCAAGGCATGCAAAGGGCTGCTTCTCGGCCGTTTCAAGGCCACTTCGCCGGCTGAGCTCGCGAATATCCTCTTTGGAGAGGCCTGCTTCTAACAGGGGCGATCGGACCTTCAGTTCGGTAGCGGCCTGCCGCCCCGGGCGGTAATCACTCAAATCGTCGAGGTTCGAGCCGTCGAGGACCTCGGAGTAGCCGAGTTCCCTGGCCTTGTCCAGGCAGATCTGGAAGAGCTCTTTCTTGCAGTGGTAGCAGCGTCTCGGCGGGTTGTCGGCAAAGCCGGGAATCTCCAGCTCATTGCTGTCGACAACGACCTGCCGGACACCGAGCCCTTTTGCCAGCTTCACGCTCTCGTTGAATTCGTGGCTCGGGTAGGTCGGCGAGGTGGCCGTCAGGGCGATCACCCGGTCGATGCCAAGCACATCGCGCGCGGTTTGCAGCAGGAAGGTTGAATCGACCCCACCGGAAAAGGCGACCACTGCCGAGCCCATTTCCGCGAGGATGTTCTGGAGCTTTGTGAATTTGCTGTCAAGTTGCATATGCTGAAGCCGGCCCCTGCCTGTGAGCCTGAGGCCCCTGGCTGTTGTGCTTCGACTGGTTCTTTCAATCAAAGATATTGGTGGAGAGATAACGCTCACCGGTGTCACAGAGAATCGTGACGACATTTTGCCCGGGCTTGAGCCGCGCGGCGACCCGGCGGGCAGCGAAGACGTTAGCCCCGGCTGATATGCCGACGAAGACCCCCTCTGTACGGGCAAGTTCCCGGGCGGTCTGCATGGCTTGATCATTCGTGACCGTGAAAATCTCGGAATAGATCTTCGTGTTGAGGACGTCGGGCACAAAGCCGGCTCCAATGCCCTGGATTTTATGCGGCCCCGGTTCGCCGCCGGAGAGCACCGGCGAGTCGCTTGGTTCCACTGCAACAATCAGTACTTTTGGGTTCTGCTGTTTGAGCGCCTGGCCAACCCCTGTGATCGTGCCGCCGGTGCCGACGCCGGCGATAAAAGCATCGACCTGACTGGCGAGATCGCGCAGGATTTCGGGCCCGGTTGTCTCCAGGTGCACTCTGGGGTTGGCAGGGTTGCAGAATTGCTGCGGCATGAAGCCCTTGAGCTCGGCGGCGACCTCTTCCGCCCTTTCTATTGCGCCGCGCATCCCCTGGGCACCGGGCGTGAGAATAAGCTCGGCACCGAAGGCCCCGAGCAGACGGCGACGCTCTTGGGACATGGTGTCGGGCATGGTCAGAACGACCCGGTAGCCTTTGATTGCCGCGACCAGAGAGAGGCCGATGCCGGTGTTGCCGCTGGTCGGCTCAACGATGACGACTCCCGGTTTCAGCAAGCCGTCCTGCTCGGCCTGTTCGATCATGGCTTTGGCGATGCGGTCCTTGACACTGCCGCCGGGGTTGGCACTCTCAAGTTTGCCCCACAAAGTCGCAGCGTTCTGCGGCGAGGCGAGCTTGATCAGTGGAGTGTTGCCGATGCGATCGAGGGGTGATGAACAGCGCTCTGCCATGAGAAGACCTCCTTTAAACGGTCCGCTAAATGAAGTACATGAAACGGTGATCCAGTTCCTTTTCCATCCCCATGGCCTTGGCTTCCTCGCACAGGTCCTTGAGGGTTACGGAACTCAGATAGTCGTTGAGGCGCTTGCTGGCTTCCTTCCAGATTTTTTGGGTCACGCATTCGTTGTCGAACTCGCATGCTTTTTTACACCCTTTGCCTGACTTTACGCAATCGACCAGGGCCATCTCGCCTTCGGCCGCCATGATGACCTGATGAACGGTGATTTCATGCGGTTTCCGGGAGAGAAAATACCCGCCCTGCGGACCCCGTCGGCTTTTCAGCAGCCCCCCGCGCTTCAAGTCCTGGAAGATCTGTTCGAGGTAGCGTGGCGAGATGTTCTGGCGGCGACTGATATCTTTGATCTGTGCGGGCAGAGTGCCGGCATGATAAGCCATGTCAAAGAGTGCGCGCAGACCATAGCGGCTTTTGGTAGATAAGCGCATAGTAAACTCCTAAAGTCTTTGTTGGTTAAATGTTTAGTAAAGTTTATTTAAGTTGTCAAGAATTTACTGGCTATTAATTTTTTCCTGAAGCCATTAATATCATATACTCGTAGAGGCTCAGTGATCATCGATGAGTCGGTTGTAACTCTGGCCGTTGGGTCCATAGTTCATCTGCTGATGTGAATCTGCCAATGGTCTACAACCTGATCCCCAATAACCAGGTTCTCGCCACGGTCCTATGGTTGTCTCCAGGCGATGAAACGCAAGGCCTACTGGATATGCTTGAAGACCCCTTAGCAATAAAAGCGCCGGTGCCTTGGCTGCCCGCAGCTTTGATCAGCTGGTATGCTCCGGGCGGTGTGGCTCTTGCCCTGGCGACCTCCTGGATTGCCCTGTTCGGGAGCCGACGACCGCGCATCAGGACGGTGTGGCACGGCAGTCATGAACCGATGTCACGTCACTGGATGGGGGGTGATTTCGTAGTGAACATACCCCATGAGAGTTGCCTGGCTAAAGTTCGTGACATCATGCGCCATGGGAAACTCTGCATGAAAACAGAAGATGAGTTGGGTCTGACCTGCGGTATGGGCGTTGCGGCTGTTGCCCCGCGATTGCTGGAATGTGCCGTTCATCTTGAATGCGTCAGTGGCAAACTCGTTGACGCCGGCTTTGATACGGAACTTTGTGGCGATGTGGTTCGAGTGCACCGGGGATCAGTGGTTATCGATCCGGAAGATATCCCCGATCTCTGCGAGATCCGGCCATTGAGCCCTTGCTGAGTTTGTGAGCATGTTGATTCCAACCGGGCGGTGATACGAAAGGGCCTATAACCCTAAATCAAGGTGGCACAAAACTTAAGCTGTTGACTAACGCAAAGACGCGGAGTCGCAGAGGACCAGGTCATGGTCGTGCGATTTTCCTGAAGAATGATGAGCTTTTACTCTGCGATCTCAGCGTATCAGCGCTCAACTTTTCTGAGGTTACAGGACCGCACGGAAAAGGGCCGGCAACAATGCCGGCCCTTCTTTTGTTCTCGGTAAGTAGCTCTACGGGGTCAATCTTCGTCTTGTCCGGGCCAGTGCAGGTTGTCGACGAAAGAGGAGATGCCGAATGTCACCATGAAAGCCACCAGGGAGACGGCCAGGCTGGCGCCCGCCGGGATCAGGAATATTTTGTCTCCCAGGTAGTCCCAGCAGAACATGGTTCCGGCGATCCAGCCCAGAGTGAAACTGACGCCGACGACATGCTTGATCAGTTCGAGATAGATGACAAAGGTGTAAACCATGTCTCCGGCTGATTCTGAACAGACCCCTTCCAGTTCTAGCCGGCGGTTCAGGCTGGCAGCAAAGAGCCGGCAGGCAATCCACATGCAGAGGAAGAAGATACTGGTATAAACGGCGTGGCGGGCAAGCAGACCTGCATGGGCGTCGATCTTCTGTACGCCGACGGCGAAAAACAGCGTAGACATCAGTCCGGCAAGGTAAACCGGGCGGGTATTTTTAACGACGGCGACTCTAATTTTCTGGAACATGTCGATCTCCCAAATCCGATGGGTGTGTTCCGCAAGATTCTTTTAAGCTGATCTTATTCTCTCCATTTAAGCCCCGCCAGTCCAGTTAGAAAAAAATAATTTAATCTTATTTAATTTGAGTATTAAAATTAAAATAAACAAATAAAAATAAGAGGTTATAATCATAAATATCTGATTTTAATACTTAAAATATCTCTGAATTAAAATTATTTTTTATTAATTTTAATCATAACGCTGTGTTTAATGTGTTCAGGATGACGTTCGATTCCCTCTCACCTTGAGAGGGGGTCTTATGAGGAGAACAGGCGACCAATCAGAGCCGGGACCGCAGTTTCGACGCGCAGGGGGCGTTTGCCAAGCCGAATCGGGGTCAGGCCTGCTGCAGTCAGCTTCTCGATTTCGTAGGCGGTGAATCCCCCTTCAGGGCCTATGGCCAGGGTCACGGGCTGGTTGACATCGGCGGGGCAGGTTTGTGGCGCCATCGGGTGGGCGACCAGTGCATAGGTTCCTGATGCAATGGCGGGAAGGGCGTCTTCGACAAAAGGTTTGAAGCGCGGCTGTCTTTCCACTGTCGGCAGAACCGTGTCACGGGCCTGCTCCAGGCCGAGAATAAGCTGTTCCCCAATGGCACGTGGTTCAAGGGCGGGGCTTTGCCAGTAACTTTTGTCGACTCGCCAGGTGTTCAGCAGGATAATGCGCTTCACGCCCATGGCCGTCAGCCCCTGCAGGACTCGCTTGAAGACCTTTGGCCGCGGCAGGGCCAGGATGATGGTCATTGACAGAGGGCTCGGTGGTTCGTCCTCGAGCAGGACCTCCAGTTCAATGGTGTGCTCATCGGCTGCAACAACGGTTCCGAATCCGGTCTTGCCACCTATCAGCCCCACCTGCAGGATTCGGCCGTTTGCGGCATTCAAAATCTCGCGAGCGTGCTGACAACGTCGCCCCAGCAGCCTGACCCGGTTGCTGGCGATAAAATCCTCCTGGTACAGCAGAATGAGGTTCATAGTGAAATCAAGAGGCTGCTGCGCACAGTTCGTTGCCAGCAAGGTACAGACCGGACTGATCACCTAAACAGGGAGCAGCCACAAGCGCCCCAAGACATGCAAGTAAGCCATGTTCAGTCTGACTGGTGTTTGCCTGGTATCTTTGCGTCTTACTGCGTTCCTCCGGTCCCAACAAACTTGAGAGCCCTGCCAACTTTGCGGCAAATTGATTTTCTCAGGGCCGTTTTGCCGAATAGACATCTTCTTTGAAATCCAACGTCTGGAAGTAGTCGGCATTGGTTTCGGCGCGGCGGATCAACTCAACGGAGCCATCGGTACGCAACAGCAGTTCCTTGGGACGCAGGCGGCCATTGTACTGGAAGCCCATGGCGTAGCCGTGAGCGCCGGTATCATGAATCGCCAGCAGGTCTCTCTCTTGAATCGACGGCAGGCTGCGCTGCACGGCAAACTTGTCGTTATTTTCGCAGAGCGAACCGACCACGTCATAGACTTCGCTGGGGGGCTGGTCCTGTTTGCCGATCACGTCAACATGGTGGTAGGCGTCGTACATCGCCGGTCGCATCAGGGATGACATGCAGGCATCGACACCAATGTACTGGCGGTAAATGCTTTTATGGTTGATCGCCCGAGTGATCAATGCCCCGTGCGGTCCGGTCATCCAACGACCACTCTCCATGTAGATGCGCGGCGTATAGCCGTGGTCGGATTTGAAGTCGTCGATCAGTGCCGTGATCTCCTTGGTCATGGCATCCAGGTCGAGGGGGTTGTCTTCTGGCCGGTAGGGGATCCCCAGTCCACCGCCGATATTGAGGAACTCGAACCGTATGCCGAGCTCATTCTCAACCAGCTCGGCTATCTGCAACAGCATGCGGGTGGTTTCGACGATATAGGTGTAATCCCTTTCATTGGAGGCGACCATGGTATGCAGGCCAAAGCGTTTGGCGCCCCGTTCAAGTGCCAGTTTGTATGCCGAGATCACCTGCTCGTGGGTAATGCCGTATTTGGCTTCCACAGGATTGCCGATAATGATGTTGCCGGTGCGGCGCGGCCCGGGGTTATAACGGAAGCAGACCAACTCGGGAAACACGGGGACCTTGGCAATCAACGAAATGTCATCGAGGTTCAGGATGCATCCGCCCTCTGCTGCTGCGGCCGTGAACTCTTCCAGGGTCGTGTTGTTGGAGGTGAACATGATATCTTCGCCCCTCCCGCCAACCTGCCGACTCATAATCAGTTCCGGGATGGAACTGCAGTCAAAGCCAAAGCCCATGTCTTTCATCAGCGCCAGGATCTTAGGGTTGGGCAGCGCCTTGACGGCGTAGTATTCACGGAAACCCGTAACGCTTGCAAAGGCTTTTTTGAGCCTTTCTCCGGTGGCCAGGATCCCGGCTTCATCATAGATATGAAATGGAGTTCCGTAGTGCTCGGCCAGTTCGGCAGCTATGGGAAAAAGACGTTCTTTAAAAGATTGCGACATGGGCATGGTTCAAGCTCCTCGATTCCTTAAGTCAATGAGATCGATTGCGTTGTACGGAGAGTTGGTCTCCTGATTTGTCGGTTAATCCGCAAGATATAACTGATCAGGTAAGAAAAGACAAGCAGGTCAGGGAGGTTGGCTGCAGGAAAATGTTATTCGGTTGCCTGGAGAGACCTTTTGCGGCTTATGGTGGTTGAAAAATACCAGGCCGCGGCAGCCAGTTGCAGCACCACGATCAAGCCGAACCCGCTGCTGTAGCCGGCGGCTTCGTAACCGCCCGTAACGGTCTGGGGCCAGAGGTTGATGATCAGGCCGATCACCCATTGCGCCGCAAAGGCAGCGAGGAAGACCATCAGGTTCAGGCCGGTGTTGGCGCGACCGGACAGATGGGTCGGGAAACTCTGGGAGAGCGCGGCGTAAGGGAGAATGCATGAGGTGCCGCAGAAGCCGAACAACAGCCAGAGGGGGATGGCCAAGGGGGTGCACTGCAAGACCAGCAGGCATTGTACGACGATAAAAGTGAGCATCCCCGTCGCCGCCACGCTCATCGGTTTAACGTTGCGGCGTGCCAGGCGTTCGGCAACGGCACCGAAGGTAAAGTAGCCGACAATCATGGCCAGGGAAACCCCCATCAGAGTGTTGGCCACGGCCATACGGTCGTAGCCGGCGATATCACGCAGCCACGGCCCGGACCAGAGCCCCGCTATGGAGAGATAGGCGGCCTGGGCCGCCACCGCCCAGGGGGCAATGTCCCAGAATGTTTTATTGGTAAACACCCTCCCGACGCCGGCCAATTGTTCACGCAGGGTTTCCCCTGAATGAGTCCCCTCCTTTTCCGGGACCACCAGAAACACACAGACCGCCGTGGCAACGGTCAGTGCGGCCAGGATCAGGAATACTCCCCGCCAGTCCGTGAGCCGCAGCGACAGTTCAACGGGGGTTGTTGCCGCCAGGGCGCCGACGCCTCCGGAAATCATCTGGATGCCATTGGCCAAAGGCAGGCGGTCTGCCGGGAACCAGAGCGTAAAGGCTTTGAAGGCGGCCATCAGGCAGGCGGAGACACCCAGGCCGATGAGGGCGCGGCCGAGCATCAAACCGCTCAGAGTTTCGGCCCGGGAGAAGACAAAGGCGCCTGCGGCTGCGAACATAAGCAGGGTTGCTTCCACGCGACGTGCACCAAAGCGGTCAAGCAGTACGCCCAAAGGTAACTGGAACGCTGCAAACGCAAGAAAATAGGCCGACGTCAAAAGACCGAGGCTGGCCGGATCGACTCCTATGTCGCGGACCAAATCCGGAGCGATGACGGCATTCACGGTGCGGAAGAGATAGGACAGGAAGAAGCCGAGGGCGAAGGGGATAAACACGCGCAGGAGCATGAGTGGGCGCAACGACATTGATGAACTCCTCACTGCAGGGCTGCTGTCTCGGAGCCGGTGCTGCCGGATCCATCGATATTGATTAACGGAAAATTCATCAAAGTGAGGTCGCTGGACTCGAAGGCAGAGCACCCCCCCCCACTCCTGGATCAATGCCGGGATGTCGAGTGTGAATGTCTGCAGGCAGATAAAGGGAAGAAGCCCGTTAAGGCACCAGCCGAACTGCTCTGGCAATTTACGACTTGAAATTCTTATAACATGAAATCAACTCAAGACAGAATGCAAATTGCTGTAAAGGTTAAAGCGCCCGCTTGCGCTGCTGAAAAAAAAACATCATGCATCCTCAAGAAGTTAGCATGCGGTATAGTATACAATCATGCAAACCGCAGGTTCATCAAGCTGATGTTCATAATGAAAAGGAGCTCAAAAATGTCTTCTGCAATCCGGATCCAACAATACGGCGGTCCTGAAGTCCTGCAGTTAGAAGAAGTTGCAGTCGGTCCTCCGGGGCCGGGCGAAGTGAAGTTGAAGCAGACGGCTGTCGGTCTCAACTACATCGATGTCTACCACCGTACCGGGCTCTACCCCTTGCCCAACCTGCCGGCGACCCCGGGGTTGGAAGGCGCCGGCATCGTCGCAGAGGTCGGTGCCGGTGTACGGGAGGTGGCTGTCGGCGACCGGGTCGCCTACGCCGGTCTGCCGCCGGGGGCCTATGCCGAAGAGCGCCTGATCCCCGCCCATCGCCTGGTCAGGCTGCCCGATGCCATAAGTGATCAGCAGGCGGCCGGCATGATGCTGCAGGGGATGACGGTTCAGTATCTGCTGCGCAGCACCTTTCACATCAAGAAGGGCGACACGATCCTTTTCCATGCCGCGGCCGGCGGCGTCGGCCTGATTGCCTGCCAGTGGGCCAAGCACCTCGGGGCCACGGTGATCGGCACGGTCGGGAGCCGGGAAAAGGCGGCGCTGGCCAAAGCCCATGGCTGTGATTATCCCATACTCTATCGGGAGGAGGATTGGGTAGCGAAGGTTATGGACATCACCGACGGTGCAGGGGTTCCGGTGGTGTATGACTCGGTCGGCAAAGACACTTTCCTGAAATCTTTTGATTGCCTGCGCCCGCTCGGTCTGATGGTCAGCTTCGGCCAGGCGTCGGGACCGGTTGCACCCTTGGAGACCGGACTGCTGGCTGCCAAAGGGTCGCTTTTTCTGACCCGGCCGACGCTGATGACCTACACGGCCCGGCGTGATGACCTGTTGGGCAGTGCTACGGAACTGTTCGACGTGGTCCGGTCAGGAGCCGTGAAGATCGAAGTCAAGCAGACCTATCCCCTGGGCGAGGCGGCACAGGCGCATCGCGACCTCGAAGCCCGTAAAACGACGGGATCGACGGTATTGATTCCTTAAAACCCCAAGCCTTAGGTGCAAGCCGGGAGGGGCGCAGAAACAGCTGCGGCCGGAACCTGTTGTTGGTTCCGGCCGCTTTTTGTCCACTAATTTGTCGTCAGGCTATCCTTCTCCTGCCAGGTCCGCCTGGTGCCTGGCGACGTCCACATCGCTCAAGATCGGTTGTTTCTGCAGGCGCTTGTAATAGAAGTTCTGTCCGTAGAGCACCGCGGCCGGGTTGTGGCCGGTGACGCGGTCCTTGACCACCAGGGTGGTGACCGGCGCTTCGGAATACTTGTTGAAGAGCATGTCATGGCCAACGCACAGCCCCATGATAATATTCATCTCCATGCCCTCGGCATTGAGGATGCGGGCCTGGGCGATCGGGTTGCACGCCGGTTCGAAGGTGCCTGGCCGGATTTTGTCCTCCTCCTTCAGGTTGAGCGCCATTTTGTCGATGCTGCCCGCCTTGCAGCAGGCCGAGAAAGGTTCCATCCCCTGGGCGCGCAGAATGTCGCTCAGTCGGGCGCACTCTTCGAGCAGGCCGATGCAGGTGGCGATACCGATCTTTTTGTAGCCCATCAGCCGGGCCAGGGCGAGCAGGTCTTCGACCCGCGTCCAGCGGGCGTTGACCGCATCGGAGCCGGGGATGGGCTGGTAGCAGAGCCCTTCGACCTTGGCCGCCATCTTGGCCAGACGGGCATCGGCATCGTCTCCCTGGTACTGGCGGAAAGAATCGTCGATTACTCCTGCATGCGGTTCAGATGGACAATACGCGGGCTGGGGGGTACTGCTGCCGGGGGCGCTCCAGCAATTGGTGGTCCCCTGTTTTTGCCAGATTGAGCTGCAATTGGAGCAGGAAAGCTCTTTTTGGGCCGGTTTCGATAGCGGCATGGTTTCCTCCGGGGATGGGTTGATGGCCGAAGGATAACCTGCGGGCGGTTTTCTGTCCAGAGGGGAAGGCTACGGGCTGTAGTAGGTAAAGTAAATTGTGCCGCCGGCGCCTTGTATCCCTTCCGCCCAGATTTGCCCGCCGTGCCTGTGGACGATGTGGCGGGCGATTGCCAGCCTGATCGTATCCTTGGGAAGGTCCGGGTCCTGTCGACTGTCGCGGAACGCATCGAACAATCTCTGAGCCTGGGCGTCGCTGAATCCTGTCCCATTGTCACGGACGAACAGGACTTTCTGACCGTCACGATCGAATGAGCCGAACTCTATGCATCCCTGACGAGAGGCAGGAATAAAGTCACAGGCATTGCAGAACAGGTTGTAGATGACCTGGCGCAGCATTTTTGGATCACACCAGCCAATCATCCAGGGGTGAACCTTGAATTCAATCTGCCGCTCAACTTGCCTGCTCTGGACCTCTGCCACGACATCGAGCGCCAGCTTGTCAAGCTTCACCTGCTCGCGACGTGGTTCGCCAAAGGACAAGCCCGTGAGCGTCAGGCTCATCTCCAACTGGTTGCTCAGCCTGTTGCTCAACTTGCTCGCATTGTTTATGAGGAACCGGGTCTTTTCGTCAAGTTCGAGGTCGCACTGGGTTTTGAGCAGGTCGAGGGACGTTGCCACCTGTGCCGTTGTATTGCGCAAATGACGCAGCAGGTCGTCCTGCAGTTCCTCGAGATCCTTCCTGGCCAACGCCAGGTCCCTGTTGCGTTGCAGGAGAGAGGCTTCCTTCTGGGAGATATTGGCCAGATAGTGCATCCCCAGGTAGATCGCTGCCAGGATGAATATACTGAACAGAACGCGCGCCGCCAACTTGTGGTAGGAGGGAGTAAAGAGTAGCTCCTGAATGGTGCCGGCATGGAAGAACACGGCATCGAGCGCCGCGTCTGCTACAGCGGCACAGGGCACCAGCAGCAGGCCCCACAAGAACAACCGGTAAGACGATCTCTGTGCAAGGGTCTTGGGCAAAGCGGTTCATCCTTCTTATCAAAATTGACATAGTCTAATCATAAAATATTCATACTGCAAGGGTGAATCTGCGGTTGTGTGGCTTTCCATCTGGTCGGGAATGAAAATGCGGGCGCACTGTTCGCTGCGCCCGCACTCTGGTCTGTGGGTTGCTGGAAGGTTGGGAAATCAATTGGTCATACGGCGTTCCGGCCCGCTGTAGCTGCCCTGCCTGTCCGGATAGCGAATTGGATCCTTGCCGACCATTGCCCACCCCGATGAACGGCGAAAGCGCTTTACCAGCTCGTGCCTGAGCAGCAGGTCGAGTCCCTTTGGGACCACGCGGCAAACGGTGCCGTCCAACATTTCAACCTGGATTGTCATGACGTGCGATCGTCCCTTGTGCGGCCGTTGTCGCGGTTAATCTGCTCGCCCCGAAGACTTCCTTCGTTGCATAACTATCACAAATTTTCAGGGCCCCGTCAATTCCTCGCGGTTTATGAATCGTCCGACAGCCCTCCTGAGCGTTAGATAATTTTGTTGAGGGGGTACTCGACGATCCCTTCCGCCCCCAGGCTCATCAACTCCGGGACGATCTTGCGCACTTCAATTTCCGGCATGATGGTTTCGATCGAAACCCAGTCGGACTGGTACAGGTGGGCAATTGTCGGGCGGTTGAGGCTTGGCAGCAGTTTGACGATTGCTTCGATCCTGTCTCCGGGCGCGTTCATCTTCAGGCCGACCATGCCCTCGGCCCGCAGGGCCGATTTCAACATGGTGTAGATGCGCTCAATCTTGGTCCGCTTCCATGGGTCTGCCCAGGCCTCCTTGTTGGCAATCAGCACAGGCACCGATTCCATCAGCTCACAGACGATGCGCAGGTTGTTGGCCTTGATGGTGGAGCCGGTCTCGGTGACCTCGACGATAGCATCGCAAAGCCCCTTGAGAATTTTGGCCTCGGTCGCTCCCCAGGAGAACTCGACCTCAACGGGGATGTTGCGTTCGTCAAAGAAGCGCTTGGTGAAACCGACCAGTTCGGTCGAAATAGTGGCTCCGGCGAGGTCCTCAGGGGTTTCGACCTTCGAGTCGGGGCCGACTACGAGGACCCAGCGGGCCGGTCGCCGCGACACCTTGGAGTAGACCATTTCACCGACTTCGACCACATCGGAATTGTTTTCCCTGACCCAGTCGCGGCCGGCAATCCCGACGTCAAGCTTGCCGCGCTCGAGAACCTTGGCCATTTCCTGGGGGCGGACCAGGCTGAACTTCAACTCATCGTCGTCGCTGGTGGGAAAATAGCTGCGTGAAGATGTCTTGATCTTCCAGCCGGCTTTTGCAAAGAGTTCAACCGTCGCGTCTTCAAGGCTGCCTTTCGGCAGGCCGAATTTGAGATCTTGTTCCATGATAAACCTCAGCACAGCTGCAGGCCGTGGGGCCCAGGCTGCAAGTTGGGATTAGGGTGAATTTTCTCGGAATTCAAGCTTGAGGGCTTACCCCTCAGCGCTATTTTTTCTTGTAAACCTCATCGGGGTCGAACAGCGGGTTGGAATGCTCCACCCAACGATCGCCTTCCCAGTGCACGTAGAAACAGCTTCGGTTGCCGGTATGGCAGGCTGCGGGGCCATTCTGCTTGACCTTGATTACCACAGTGTCGGCATCACAGTCGGTCAGGACTTCGACGACATCCTGGGTATTACCGGACTCCTCGCCCTTCATCCAGTACTTGTTGCGGGTGCGGCTGTAAAACCAGGTCTTGCCGTCACGCAAGGTGTTGGCAAGGGTTTTCTCGTCCATGAACGCGACCATAAGAATTTCGCCGCTTTCATGATCCTGAATCACAGCGGGAATCAGGCCGCCCATCTTTTCGAAATTGATCTGCGTCACAACTGCGTACCTCCCGGGTAAATTTGCGAAAGCCATTTATTACCTGCTCGACAAGGCACTGTCAACTGTTTGCAAAAATTGTCCATCTGCAGGGTGCGGAGTTTGATCCGGGAGGGTTGCTCCGGCAGGGTGTGCTAACGAATGATATACTCGCGAATCGAGCATTCCGTGGAGGTGCTGCAGTCGAGTACGATGGTTTCCGTGGTTGCGGCTTTATGCTGAAAACTCGATTTGAACTGGACGATTATGTACTCGCCATCGGGGGACAGGATGTAATGGTCGCGGTATTCAATGAGGAAAAACTCGCGAAATTCGAGTGCTCCGTAGGCGGCCCTGATCGCCTGCTGTCGATTATGCCATTGGGTCCGCGTTTCTATCGCCCTGAATATGGGTGACATCACCTGCCATGCCTCAGCAAAGCGGGCCTGGTCGAGCAACTCAAGGTAGCTGATCGCTTCCTCGCGCAACTGGTCTTTCGAAAAAGACTCCGCTCCAACCGGTATGGTCAGCACCATAAAAAACAATGTGCTGAACAGCACTCGCCGGAAGTGTCTACCCATTTAGCCCCCTACTTAACAGTATAGATACCTTGCACCATATCAGCTGTTTCTCAAAATTTTCTCATACACTGGCACCTCCAGCGTTGTGCACAGACGTTGTTATTTGCAGAGGCTGTCCAGTTTGTTTAAAGTCTCCTCAGGGTCTGGGCGCGTGGTGTGGTCAACGTTGACGGCCGCATCGTAGACCAGGCCGTTCTGAGCTATGATGTAGCAGGCAGGCATCGGCAGCGTCCAGGAGTCATTGCCGTTGTATCGCTCGAGGTCGATTCCGAAGGAGCGGTAGATCTCACGCAATTCATCCGGCAAGGTGATCACCAGGCCGAATTTATCGGCGAGAGCATTGTCCTGGTCCACCAGGATCGGCATGGTCAGGTTATGCTTCTTGGCCTGTTGCCGGGCAAACTCCGGTCGTATCGGGGAGACCGCCAGCAGGGTGGCGCCGCGGTCAAGAATGGGCTGGTGAATCGCTTGCAGAGCTTCCAGCTCCGCGTTGCAGTAAGGTCACCAGGAGCCACGGTAGAAAGAGAGAATCAGCGGACCATGAGCCAGTATCTCCCTCGAGTTGTATTGCGTGCCCTGCCAATCGGGCAAGTTGAAATCGGGGGCTTTTCGGCCCGCTCCGAGCGCCATTCCGGTGACGCCGGAAGCCTTGAGCTGTTCGGTCGTACGGCTCATGGTGGCCGCGGTCTCTGCAGGCAGTTTCGTCCGGGAAGCCGATTTGATCTGCTGCAGGGTTTCCTTCAGAGTCATATGCAATCCTTTCACACGTTAATCGATGAGAGGGTAAATTCGCAAAACGTCAGAGAATATCCCGCCCTTGATATCGCTCTCTGCGTCTCCGCGTCTTTGCGTTAGTCATTGGCTTGAGTGCTGTTGTGACTATGTTTAAGTTCTTGGCCGGTTTTTTAATCCTAACAGAACAATGCCGTCTTGCCACTCCAGGTTCTCAGTGCGCATGGGACTGATCCGCCCTGTCGAGATATCGGAACATGCTGAATGAAATGCCGGTCGGCTGCTTGCTGCTTGAGAACGGCAGGGTCACTCCATCATGATGTAGATGAAAATGAGTGGGAAGAGGGTCAGGTTGACGCCGACCAGGGCGTTCATGGCGATGCGTATGATCATGGGCGTTTTGTCCAGGGCAGTCTCCTCGCCGGTTTGCAATTCAACAACCCCGACCGGTACCGGAAAGCCACAGTAAAGGAGCGATCGGCTCCCCTGGTAGAGATAAGTGGTCAACTTGTAACCAACGACGAACCCGCACAAGGTACAGCCTGCCACAAGAAACAGCAGCGGGCCCTTGAAGGTGTGCTCGCCCTGCATCAGTCGATAGAGTCCGGTGAGGTTGAAATAGCTTATGATGAGGGTGTTGAACAATGCCAGCCAGCGGGCTGCTGCCCAGATTTTATAAGGCGGCGGCCTAAGAGAGCTGCGTCGCCGTTGTTGCTTCTGGTCAATCTCGTCCCTGGAGAAACCACGCTCCTGCAGGACCCAGTAGGCCGACTCGACGTCGATCCCTTCATCTTCCGCAATGAGATCGAACAGGTAGCTGGAAGGCAGGTCGCGGAGGCGCTCGAGGTATTTCGGGTCAGCGATGTTCATGGCTGCTCACATGTCGCAAGGTTGACAACTCAGCAGACCCTGGGAGGCACGGCACAGCTGCCATCAGGTGTAAAATCAACCAAATGGTCAATAAGGCCGGCACAGGTTTCCTGGCGGGCTCTAGATGAGTAGGGGTGTGCGGGAAAAAGCCCCCAGACAGGATTCGGCCATGCCTGATCGGACTGATAACGCACGATGTGATGCAGATGCAGTTGCGGAACCAGGTTGCCGAGGGCGGCAATATTCAGTTTATCGGCCTGAAATATCTTGCTGAGCACTTCTGCCAACAGCGATGATTCTTTAAGCAGTTGCTGCTGGTCGCCATAGGTAAGTTCAAAAATTTCCCTGATCGCTGCGCGTCGCGGGACCAGGATGAACCAGGGGTAGCTGGTATCGTTCATGAGGAGCAGGCGGCTGAGGGGAAAATCGCCGACCGGCCAGGTATCTTGCGCCAGGCGCGGGTGCAGTTCGAACATCGGCTCCTCGCTGGTCAACTGTAGGTTGTTGTGTGGTCTCTGTTCATCAATAGCCTCCTGGACTCTGGCCGCTACCGGAGATTGTCAGCAGCAGGCTGCTGTCGATCGCTCTGGCGGCCAGGACCTCGCAAAGCTCTTTTGAGTCCATGTTGTCGCGTTCGCTTAACTGGCAGTTCAGCTCCAGCCAAACCATCAACGGAAAGTTGCCTGACAACGACCAGCCCTTTTTCTGCTGCATCTTCACCAGCAGAGTCTCCTCAAGCTCCCGACCGAGATCCTGGGTCGCTGCAACATAATGCGATGGCCAGGCGACGACTTGCCGGTCGAGGCTGCTTTCGTAGGCCTGCTTGTCCCATGGGTCCAGTTCCGAAAAATCGACTGTACACCAGGCTGACGGTCGTGTCGACAGCAAGGCACGGCAGGAAAGCGGTCGCATGGGATAAATCGAGCATGCCCCTCTCTCGTTGAGGAAGGGGCAAGGGCCGAGTGTCTGGCGATGATATCTGAGATAACTCTTGAGATCGGTCAGTTCCGGGAGGGCTTTGTTCAAGCGGTTGATATAGCCGGTTAAGTAGGTCGCCTGCTGTGCGGACAATATCCCGGCCACCGCTACGGCCTCCGGCCAGGTCCCGTGTACTGCCAGGTTGCAGCAGCCAGCACAACCTTCGCGGCAATAGATCGTTTTGCCTGATTCAAGGTAGCTCGCCAGCCACGCGCTGGCAAATATGTCGAACTGAGCGTGTTGCTTCAAGATCGATTCCCATCTATGAGAGAGCTTGCCATATTTCTGGTGGAAACATTTGGTAATATAAGTGTTTTTAGCCTTGCTTGCCAAAGAGAAATGTAAGGCCTCTGTTGGCTCCCGTGGGCCTGATTTTATAAAACATTGTTCTTCTCCAACGTTTAAAGCTTGCATTTGACCCTGCAATTGGTTTAATAAGAAAATCTCTTAGAAGTTTGTGTCCGGTCCAAAGGCTAGCAAAGCATGATAGACGCATCGTTCAGATGTCGCACCGCACAGGCAAGAGGGCTCGTGCGGTAGTTTTGTTTTCAAGCCTGTCTTTCGGACACAACCACACAGAGCTCAAGGTATTGAGCAGAAAGAAGGAGAAGTAGAAATGGCAGAAGGAACAGTGAAATGGTTTAATGATGCGAAGGGGTTCGGGTTTATTTCTCAGGATGACGGCCCGGATGTTTTTGTGCACTTCTCTTCGATCCAGGGGGATGGGTTCAAATCTCTGGCTGAAGGCGAGCGCGTCACCTTTGATGTGGAAAATGGCCCCAAGGGTCTCCAGGCGTCCAATGTAACAAAAGCCTGAGGTTGCTAACCAATTAATCGAGACGGGCCCCGCAGGTTGCTGCGGGGCCCGTTTTTTGTGAGGGGTCACAGCCATGCCGCTTTGCGGGCTTGACCCTGTATGGGGCAGGGTGACGTCTAGAATGAGAAAGTCTCCTGCAATGACTAAAGAAAAATGATGGTCTATATGAGGTGATGCAGGGTAGTATGACTCCAGGTCCTCATATATTTGTAAAGGATCTGATCTGTCGGAAACGGCGCCAGGGATCACGCGACGACCATTTTACTTGTGAAGACGGCTTGATTGATCATGAACATACCACTCCCTGGGTCTCCTCCCAAGGCGCCTCGTCAAGTCGTCGGCTGGCTTGCAGTTTTCGGTTCGGCCTTTTTCTTCTATCTGGCCACACTTATCATTCGCTGGGCCGCGCCCCATGTGGTCATTGAATCTTCCTATTTTGTTTTTGCCCGGTTTCTGCTTGGCTTCATGGTCGTCTGCCTGACCATGATCCTGCAGAAGCAGAGACTGCACCCCAAGCGATACCATTATCTTATTGGCCGCACTGTGGCGAATACCATTGCCGTCTTCTGTTTTTACAAGGCTGTGGCAATGGGGTCGCTGGCCGAGGCCAATATCCTCAACATGACGTATCCTCTTTTTGTTGCCGTGTTTTCCTGGTTTTTTCTCCGGGGGCAACGTGATCTGATGTCGCTGATGATCGTGGTGGTGGCGTTCGCCGGGGTTTGGCTGGTCATCTCACCAGGTGACATTGAACCCGGTTGGGAGAACCTGTGGGGCCTCAGCTCAGGTATTTCAGCTGCGGCAGCGATTATTTATCTCAACATCAGTCGGCGTTATCACGATTCGCAGACCATCCTGTTCTTTATGTTCGGGCTGGGGACGCTTTTCATGCTGATATTTTTCCATGAGGCGATCTTTCTGCCGAATCCCTTGGAACTGTTTTTCCTCCTGAGTTGTTCGGTTGCCGGTGTACTCGGTCAATACCTGCTCACCTACGGTTTTTTGTATGTCACTGCAGTGGAGGGTTCGATAATTTCTTCCAGCAGGATCTTGTTGGCCGCGCTGCTCGGCCCATTACTGGTCGCAGACCCGGCGTTGACCGCCTGGGGTTGGTGCGGTGCGTTGTTGATCTTTTTTGCCAACGCCACGCTCGCTCTGAGAAAAACTTGAGACCTTTTCGCGGGAGGGCGTTTAAAATTTCCTATATTTTTGATGTTTTCTCTTGACTATATAAAAATCGTAATATATAAAATAACCACTCTTCAAACCCTCCCCACAAAAACATGGCGCTCCTAATGGGCGCCATGTTTTTTTTGCACCACCCACCGCATAGACCGGACTCTATACATTGGCCCCGACCTTTCCGGGTCGACTCTGTTCAGTTACTCTAGAATTGGTAGAGTTGAGCAGAGTTGTCCACCAAAATTCGCTTGCGAAGCGCTTGGTCAGAGGCGTAGCGCATGAGAGTGTCCGCGAGATGGCCGCCATCGGGCATGGTCTTCTTCATCTGAGCCTTCCGGGAAGGGGCGAACGGGAGCGCCGGGATTGGGGTGGTAAGGGGCGCAATAGGGGGCCTCCGGGGTGCCTTGTTCACCTAGCTGGCCATGATCTACTCCAAAAAGTTCGGGTCGAAAAGCCCGGTTCTCCTGGTTAATTTGCACGATCATAAGAAAGTTACCAACCGTTGAGTCCGCCGTCTCGGTTACCGCCCACCCCGAAGTCAGCCTTATGACTGTGGGGCCACGGGTAGATCGCCCCGGTTGAAGCCGTTTACTCGAATTGGGCACGAAACGCCTGCAGCTGGCCACGCAGTTCGACTAATTCGGCGCGCAGTGCGGCGACCTCATCCTCAAGTTGACTGATCCGTTCGTGCTCTGCGGCAACCTGCCGCCTCGCGGCTTCTTCCGGCGGTTGAAACGTTTCATCGATCTCCGGGGATCCTGACAGAAGGTGCGTAAAGCGATGCTCCTTGCGCCCGGGCTGGCGCGGGAGGCGCGTGACCAGCGGCTGCTCGCGCGCCATCAGGTTCTCGAGGAGTTCCTCGACCGCCTGCAGATCGCCCATCGAGGCCATGCGCTCGGCGCGGTTGCGCAGTTCGCCGACAGTCTGCGGCCCGCGCAGCAGGAGCTCGGCGAAAACCGCAAGCTCCTCGGGTTCCAGTTGCAGCTGTCCCTCCAGGTTATGACAGTACTTGGCGGCGCGAACGCCTTCGGCGGACTGGTGGGCCAGCTGTTTTTTGCGCAGGCTGTCGAGCGCCCGGACCACGTCGGTCTCGTCCAGCGACATGACCGGTTCGCGGTTCGATTTCTGGTTGCAGGCATTGGTCAGGGCATTGAGGGTCAGAGGGTAGTACTCAGGGGTTGCCAGGTCCTTTTCGACCAGACAACCAAGAACCCGGACTTCGTTCGTATCAAGCATTCGATCCATGCACAACCTCTTTCGACATGAGGGATGTTTGGCTACACGGCAAACACAGGACCACGCCTTTGCAGACTATGGGCCGTCGGTATCTGTGCCGGTTCGCAGTTCCTTGCCTGGTTATCTCTTCCTCGTCCGGTCACCCTGTTTCCCGGCAGGTTTGCGGGGCTTCCCGGCCGGTCGGCTCATCTGGCCGGTCAACCTGCCGATCAAGTCCTCCCTGTGGCACTGTCTCAAGGCTGCGATGACGTCGCCACGGCTTTCTGGCAGGTGCCAGAGCAGCAGGGCCTTCTGAAGTCGCCGCTCGTTTGGCTGTCGTGGCACGTGTACGGCTTCACCGGTAAAAGGGTCTCGCCCGGTGTGGTAGATGCAGGTGGCCAGGCTGCCCGGGGTCGGTGTAAATTCCTGCACCTGCTCAACCCGCAGGTTGTGTTCCTGCAGGAAGAGGGCAACGTCGATCATGTCGGCCAGGGTGCTGCCGGGATGGGCGCTGATGAAGTAGGGGACGACCGATTGCCTTTTCCCAAGGTGCAGACTCTGTTCCCGAAAGCGCTGCAGGAACTGCTCGAAGACCTGCGGGCCTGGTTTGCGCATGATTCTGGTCACCCTCGGGCTGCTCGATTCGGGGGCCACTTTGAGCAGCCCGCCGACATGGTGTTTCAACAGGTCGGCAAAGTAGGCCGGCTGCCGGTTGAGCAGGTCGAAGCGAATACCCGAGGCGATGAACAGGTGCCTGACCGCCGGGTGGCTGCGCAACTTACTCAGCAGCTCCACGGCACGGTCGTCACGGGTGTCGAGATGCTTGCAGATCTGCGGGTAAAGGCAACTCTCGCGACGGCAGGCTGCCTGGGCCTGAGGGTTGCTGCACTGCATACCGTACATGTTCGCAGTTGGCCCGCCGACATCGCTGACCGTGCCGCGGAACTCCGGGTGGCGACTCAGACAATCCAGCTCCTCGAGCAGCGACTGCTCGCTGCGCGACTGGATCGTTTTCCCTTGATGATGGGTAATCGCGCAGAAGGCGCACCCACCACAGCAGCCGCGGTGACTGGTAATTGAAAAGCGGATTTGCTCGTAGGCCGGGATCGGTTCTCGGTAGGCGGGGTGCGGCTGCCTGGTGTAAGGCAAAGCATAGATGCGATCGAGCTGGCCTTCTTCCAGGGGGAGTGCCGGCGGGTTGACCAGCAGTGCCCGGTTGCCGTGGGGCTGGCACAGGGGGCGACCGCTGAGCGGGTTGCCTTGTTCGGCAGCCAGTTTGAAGGCACGGTTGTAGGCCTCGGGATTGCCGGCAACCTCGTCATACGAGGGGAGGGTAACGGCATCACCGGGACAATGCCCGGACAGGTAAGCGGAGCCGCGCAGGTCAGTGATCTGACCGATCGATTCTCCCGCCTGCATGCGCCTGGCCAGAGTGGTCAGGGCCGATTCCGCCATGCCGAACAGAAGCAGGTCCGCCTTGCTGTCGATCAGCACCGAACGCCTGACCTTGTTATCCCAGTAATCGTAGTGCGCGAACCGGCGCAGGCTTGCCTCGAGACCACCGATTACCGTCGGCAGATCCTTAAAGGCACCTTTGACTGCAGCAGTGTATGCAATGACCGCCCGGTTCGGCCTGGCACCTGCTCGCCCCCCCGGAGTGTAGGCATCGTCATTGCGAACCTTCTTGGCTGCGGTGTAATGGTTGACCATCGAATCCATGGCCCCGGCGGAGATGGCGGCAAACAAGCGAGGGCGCCCCATAATCCGCAAGGCCTCCGGATTGCGCCAGTCCGGCTGCGCGATGATACCGACCCTCAGCCCCTCGTCCTCAAGCAGGCGAGCCAGCAGCGAGGTGCCGAAAGCCGGGTGGTCGATATAGGCATCCCCGGTGACGAAGAGCACATCGAGCTCGTCCCAGCCGCGGGCCGTCATCTCCGTACGGCTGCATGGAATGAATCTGATCGGGTCGGTCGCTGTCAATCGTTGTCCTAGTGGCCCTGAGCCTTTTGAATGATGCTGTAAATCGCTTCGGCCATCAGGCGGTAGCCGGTTGCATTGGGATGAATGGCATCGCTTTTCATGCTGTTGTCACCCAATAGCTTCAGCAGGACCCCCTTCTCCAGGGGGATTCCAGCTTCCTGGGCGATGCTGACGTAAAATTTCGGCAGTTCGAAACCAAAACCCAGCCTCGGGACGCCGACCAGGACGACATCGGCGCCGTGCGAGCGAATCATGGTGATCATGGCTTTGAGGTTACTGCTGGTGTCATCCTGGTCGAGGCGCCGCAGGAAATCGTTGCCGCCGTGGCACAGAATGACCAGGGTTGGATGATACCTTTCGAGCATGGCGGGTAGTCGTGTAAGCCCTGCAGAGGAGACTTCGCCGGGGACACCGACGTTGACGATCGGCCTGCCGAGGAGGCTGCTCAAAACATCCGGGTAAGATTGCCCTGCAGGGGCTCCGGTGCCTGAGGTCAGGCTGTCGCCGAAAGCCAGCACTACCGCGTCCTCGCCAAAGGGTGCAATGCGCGGTCCCGAATCACAGCCTGCGCCCAGCAGGGTGAAAAAAAAGCAGCAGCACAGGAAAATGTTTCGAATCATGTCAGCCTCATGCCAAGATGAGATACGGGTACGACAGGTCGTATCATGGCATATTTTGTCCTGCACGACTAGGAACCTGTAGCATAGACCCCGCGACGGTCCATAGAGGGAGACCCCCGTTGGAAACCTGGTTGATCGAACATGGCTACCCCGCGCTCTTTCTCCTCAGTTTCCTGGCCGCCACCCTGGTGCCGCTCGGCAGCGAATGGCTGCTGGCCGTCCTGCTGGTCAACGGCTTCGATCCGACTATCGTCGTCCCGGTCGCGACGCTCGGCAACAGCTGTGGAGCCCTGACGACCTATGCGATCGGCCTGTGGGGAGGTCCATTCCTGGTCCGCCGCCTCCTGCGCATCGATCCTGACCGCCAGCGCAAAGCAGAACGCACTTTCAACCGCTACGGCAGTTGGGCGCTGCTGTTCTCCTGGGTCCCCGTGCTTGGCGACCCGCTCTGCCTGGTGGCAGGCATCCTGCAGACCCGGTTCTGTTCCTTTCTTCTGCTGGTGGCCTCCGGCAAGTTTCTTCGTTACCTGGTGGTCGCAAAAATAATTTTGACAAGCCTCCACACGGTTTAAGGGGTCAGGTCTACACATTTCACTTTTTTTGCAAAAAAGCATTTTTTGTGAAATGTGTAGACCTGACCCCTAACCACGGGAAGGGATGTGCTTTATGGATGAAGAATTCTGGTTGAAGCGCTGGGAGAAGAATGACATCGGGTTTCATAAGGTTGAGCCGCACCGTTACCTGCTGAGACTTTTTGATTCACTGCACGTTCGGCCCGGGGACCCTTGCTTTGTGCCGCTCTGTGGCAAGAGCCAAGACCTGGTCTGGCTGCGAGCTCGGGATCTCCGTGTCGTCGGCATCGAGTTGAGTCGCATGGCCGTGGAGGCCTTTGTCAGCGAAAATAAGCTGCACGGGACCTGGCAGACCAGGAGTGGGATGCCCTGCTACCTTGCCGCCGGGTTCAAACTTTTCTGCGGAAATTTTTTCGAGCTGACGGCCGCGCATCTAAGCGGGGTCCGTGCTGCTTATGACCGCGGTGCGTTGGTGGCCATGCCGCCTGAAATGCGGGTGCATTATGCGCTGCATCTGGCAGGATTGCTGCCTTCGGGCAGCCGTGTCCTGCTGGTCAGCTATGCCTATGATCAGATCGAGACCTACGGTCCGCCCTTTTCCGTCCCCGTCGATGAGATCAAGGTTTTGTTCGAGGAGCATTTCCAGGTCGACCTGCTGGAGACCGAGGATTCTCTATGGTCGCACCAGGGTCTGGCCGCGCGGGGTGTCACGCAGTTGAGCGAATTTGCCGTGCTGCTCAACCGCCGCTAGCCCCCTGCCCGTTAGCGACTTTGTGTCGCCCCGCTCCGACTTTTCCAGAGGGCATCGCCAGAGTAGACGCCGAGACCCGCCCAGATGAAGAGGAAACTAAGCAGATGTCCCTGGGTGAAGGACTCGTTGTAGAGCCATATGGCCAGGATAAAATGCAGGCTGGGGGTGATGTACTGCAGAAAGCCGATGGTGGTCAGCTGTAGACGGCGTGCAGCACCGACAAAGAGCAGCAGGGGAACGGCCGTCACTACGCCGGAGAGGGGCAGGAGCAGATCCAGTCGCAGCGTCCCGGCAAGGAATGCGTTCTGCTGTTGTGTTGCCAGATAAATCAGGTAGCCAAGTGAGAGCGGGCCAAGCAGCAGGGTCTCTACAGCCAGACCAACCATGGCTTCGACACGCACCACTTTGCGCAGCAGACCGTACAAACCGAATGATGAGGCGAGGACCAGTGATATCCAGGGGAAGCTGCCGTGATGAAGGGCCAGGTTCAGAACCCCGATCATGGCGAGCAGGACACTGATCAGCTGCCACCGGTTAAGCCGCTCGCGTAGAAAAACGCAGCCGAGCAGAACGCTGATCAGCGGCGTCACGAAATACCCCATGCTCGACTGGAGAACATCATCATGCTGTACTGCGTATATGAAGACCAGCCAGTTGGTTGCGATCAAAAGCGTTGTGCCGCACAGAGTCAGCAGGGTATGACGGTTGCTTAAGGTTGTTTTGATTTGCCCGAGCTGCCGGCGCGCGGTAACGAGCACAAACAGGAAGACGACCGACCAGACGATGCGATGGCAGATGATTTCCAGCGGCGTGGCCCCGTGCAAGGCTTTGAAAAAAATCGGGAAGGAGCCCCAGGTGCAGTAGGC
Source organism: Geobacteraceae bacterium (assembly GCA_024641085.1). GTDB lineage: Bacteria > Desulfobacterota > Desulfuromonadia > Desulfuromonadales > BM103 > JAHEDT01. The sequence continues at coordinate 38,104 of JAHEDT010000027.1, forward strand.
CGCTAGGCCGTAGATCACCCCAAGCCGTGAGCGGTCGTGTTCCGCTGCTCGTAGAGCCTGGTTCTGCTCGGCGGGGGCTTGGGCAAATTTCATGGTCACCATCATTCAAGAGGGGCACTTGCGCAAGTGCCCCTCTTGAGTCTCATTGAGTTATCGCGGTAGTGATTAGCGTTTTTTCTGGGCGTTTTTGAACAGATCGGCAAAGGAGCCCATGCCGCCCGCAGTTTTCTCCTCGTACGAGGTTTCCGCCGCTTCTTCCGTATGGTCCTTGGCTTGGGCCAGGGATATCCGTTTCTCGCCCAGGTCGACCTTTTCCACGGTGACCTGCAGTTGCTGGCCAAGTTTGAGCACGTCTTGAGGGTGTTTGATCCGCTGATCGCCGCCGATCTTCGAGATGTGCAGCAGACCATCGATCCCCTCTCCCAGGGTGATGAACGCCCCAAAGGGGGCCAGGCGCGATACCGTGCCGGTGTGAGTCGAACCAACCGGATAGCTGGTCTCGACCTTGCTCCATGGGTTGGCCAGGGTGTCGCGCAGGCTGAAGGAGAAGCGTTCCTTCTCCCAGTCGCATTTCTTCACGGCGACCTCGAGCGTTTGCCCGACCTGCAAGACGTCTTCGACCTTGTCCACCCGGCCGTAGGAGATCTCCGAGATCGGCAAAAGGCCTTCCAGCCCGCCAATATCGATGAAGGCGCCGAAATCGCGGATGTTGGTGATGGTTCCGGAGACGACCATCCCCTCTTTGAGGGTCTGCATCAGCTCGGCCCGCTGCTGGCGCCGCTCCTCATCCAGAATGACCCGGTGGGAGACAACGATATTGCGCCCCTGCTCGCTGAACTGGGTGATACGGAAAGCAAAGCTTTGGCCGGTCACGTCTTCCGGGTTGTCCTGGCGGCGCAGCCCCAACTGGGAGAAGGGGCAGAAAGCGCGCACATTACCGGGCAACTTGATTTCATAGCCACCCTTGATCTCCTTTTCAATGCGACCCTCGACCGGGATCTCACTGCGCCAGGCTTCTTCGAGCTGGGCCGTGCCGGCCGAGCCGCCGCCGAGACGGGTGGTAAAGCGCAACTCGCCGCCTTTGCGCGACATGAAGTAGGCGCTGACCCGGTCGCCGACCGCAACGGTCAACTGCCCCTCGTTGTCGAGCAGCTCCCTGGTGTCGAGAATCCCTTCACCCTTCTGGCCGACATCGAGGAAGATCCACTCGCCGCCGATCTGCAGTACGGTGGCGTCGATCTTCTGCCCCGGTTCAAGTTCGGTCTTGCCGACCATGCTCTGCTCGAACAGTTCGGCAAAGCTGCCGTCCTCAGTCATGTCCTGATCATCGAATGTCTCGTCATTCATTGCTTGCCTCGTCTTGGTAAATGGATATGAGCGGGTATTATAGGACTCTTTGGCAGGACTGTCATGGCATAAGATGGGTCACATCCAGATAATCCGACGAATTATGCCGCAAACCTGCTATCCTGCCAGCGGAATTGGAGTGAATCACCGGCAGGCCGCCGGCAAGGAAATGGTTAGAGCATGCAACGTTATGACGTCATCGTGGTCGGCGGCGGTCCGGCCGGATTGTTCGCCGCCGGGTTTGCCGCGCGCCGAGGGGCCCGGGTACTGCTGCTTGAAAAGAATGCGCGCTGTGGCGCGAAGCTCCTCATTACCGGCAAAGGACGCTGCAATGTCACGCACAGCGAGGATGACCCGCGCAAGTTCGTCGAGCATTTCGGCCATAATGGCCGGTCTTTGCTGACTGCGCTCTATGCCTTTGGTGTCAAGGAGCTGGTGACATTTTTCGAGGAGCGGGGCGTGCCCTTGACGATCGAGCGGGGCGGACGCATTTTCCCGCAAAGCGGTGAAGCGCGCGATGTCCAGAGAGCCCTGGAGTCCTTTGTGCGTGACGCCGGCGTCGAATTGCGCACTTCATGCACAGTGAAGCAGCTGCAGATTGAAGGCGGGCTGGTGCAGGCGCTCGAGACGACCGCCGGGCATTTCGCCGCCGGCAATGTGGTGCTGGCAACCGGTGGGCTTTCTTACCCGGAAACCGGTTGCACGGGCGATGGTTATGCCTGGGCCGGAGCCTGCGGTCACCGCCTGGTTCCTCCCGAACCGGCCCTGGTCCCGGTGCATCTGCGCGAGAGCTGGACCGCCGAAGTCAGTCATTTCAACCTGAGAAATGTCAGGGTGACACTGACCGTGGAGGGGAAAAAGGTCGATGAGCGCTTCGGCGAAGCGTTTTTCACCTCTTCCGGAATCGGCGGCCCGATCATCCTCGATATGAGCAGTCGGATCCGCGAGGCCCTCAAGCAGGGAGAGGTGAAACTGCTCCTGGATCTCAAGCCGGCCGTTGCGACCGAACTTTTCGACAAGCGCCTGCAGCGCGAGCTGGCCGAACACAGCAACCAGGATTTCGGCAACTCGTTGGGTTCCCTGCTACCGCGTGACATGATCCCGGTCTTTTTGCGCCTGGTCGGTATCGACCCGAAGAAGAAGTGTCACTCGGTGAACCGTGCGGAGCGGCAGCGACTGCTGAAACTTTTCAAGGAACTGGAACTCGAGGTTACCGGTTGTGAAGGGTTCCGCCGGGCGATCATCACCTCGGGCGGAGTCTCGCTGCTGGATATAGACATGCGCAGCATGCGTTCGAAGCAGGTGGCGAACCTGTTTTTTGCCGGAGAGATCATTGATCTGGACGGCCCGACCGGCGGCTTCAACCTCCAGGAGTGCTGGTCGACCGGTTACCTTGCCGGGGTCAACGCGGCCACGCATTAGGCATGCCGCGACATAAACTTTGTTTCATCACGCAAATCTGTTATAAATATTTTAATGTTGGCATCTGCGCTGGTGGGCATAAGTCCCTGGTATAAGGATGTGTGTTTTTCACAAACCATTAAGGAGTCCATAATGCAGGATTGGGGCAGCGGTCCCTCAGCTGAGGATCTGGAAAAGAAGGTCATCGAGATCAAGAATCATATCAAGAACAAGTTCGGGCCGCAGAAGGGCCTCCTGCCGATTCTGATCGTCATCCTGCTGCTTGTGGTCGGCGGCTACAGCAGCATGTACGAGGTGGACACCGAAGAGACCGGCGTGGTGCTGCGCTTCGGCAAGTTTTCAGCCTTCGCCGAGTCGGGGCTGCACTTCAAGCTGCCGTTCGGCATCGACCAGG
>JAHEDT010000113.1 GCA_024641085.1 Geobacteraceae bacterium
AGAAGCCGATCGTCTGTATCCCGCTCAAGATCAAGGAACACGTTATCGGGGTGATCGCCATCTACAAGCTGCTGGTGCAGAAAGATGAATTCACCAACGTCGACTATGAACTCTTTACCCTGCTGGCCGGTCATGCGGCGACGGCGATTTTCTCGTCGCGGATGTACTCCGATTCCGAGCGCAAGCTGTCGACTATCCAGGGTTTCATTGACTTGCTGACCAAGTAAGGGGGAGTGAGAATTCATGACTGGCTATAAGGTGCTTGTAGTTGAAGACTCACCCACCATGCGGCAGCTGATCGCCTTTGCGCTCAAACGGATTCGCGGTTTCGAGATCGTCGAGGCCAACGATGGCGTCGATGGCCTGAAGAAGCTCAGCGCACAGAAGTTCGATCTCATCGTGACCGACATCAACATGCCGATCATGGACGGCCTCAAGTTGGTGAGCATGGTTCGCAATGATCCGAATTACAAGGAAACACCGATTATCGTCGTCACCACCGAAGGGGCGACGGAAGACCGCGAAAGAGCCCTGGCCCTCGGGGCCAATGAGTATATCACCAAGCCGATCCAGACGATGAAGATCCTGGAAACGGTCAAAAAACTGATGAATGTCTGACCCCGGGTTACCCTGGGGCAGCGGGAGGCTGGTTTGGCAAAAGAAGAAGCAATTGAAGTCGAGGGCAGTGTCATCGAGCCCTTACCGAACGCAATGTTCAAGGTCGAGCTCGATAACGGGCACGTGGTCCTGGCCCATATTTCCGGGAAAATGCGCAAGTACTATATCCGCATCCTGCCGGGGGACCGGGTGACCGTGGAACTCTCGCCCTACGATCTCAGCCGCGGGCGCATTACCTATCGCGCCAAGTAAACCGGTCTGCAGGTGGCCTGTGCAGTTCTGTCGTGAACTGCCGCTGCCTTGCCCAGGCGAATAACCGGCTTTGGCCGGTTTTCACGTTTCAGGTCGCAACGTCTAGCTGGAGGATGTATGCAGGAACGCTACAACCCCTTGGAAATAGAGCAGCGCTGGCAGGAGCATTGGGCGCAGAATCAGCCCTGGAAGGTTTCCGAGGACGCGCACAAACCGAAATATTATCTCCTGGAGATGTTTCCGTACCCCTCCGGACGCATCCACATGGGCCACGTCCGCAACTACTCGATCGGTGACGTGGTCGCCCGTTTCAAGCGTCTGCAGGGATTCAACGTGCTCCACCCGATGGGCTGGGACGCCTTCGGCATGCCCGCAGAAAACGCGGCCATCCAGCACGGCATTCATCCGGCGGTCTGGACCCGGGACAATATCGACAACATGCGGACCCAGCTCAAACGGATGGGCCTGTCCTACGACTGGGGCCGGGAGCTGGCGACCTGCGATCCCGACTATTACCGCTGGGAACAGCTGATCTTCCTGAAAATGCTGGAAAAGGGGCTGGCGTACAAAAAGAGCGCCGCGGTCAACTGGTGCCCGGAGTGCGAGACGGTTCTGGCCAATGAGCAGGTCGAGGACGAGTGCTGCTGGCGCTGCGACAACAAGGTCGAGCAGAAGGAACTCGACCAGTGGTTCTTCCGGATCACCTCCTACGCCGAAGAGCTGCTCGACTGGACCTACCGGCTGCCCGGTTGGCCGGAGTCCGTGCTGACCATGCAGCGCAACTGGATCGGCAAGAGCACGGGCTGCGAGATCGATTTTGCGGTGGCCGACCGGGACGAGAAGATCCGGGTCTTTACCACCCGCCCCGACACGCTGTACGGTGCCACCTTCATGAGCCTGGCCCCGGAGAACCCCCTGGCGCGGGCCCTGACGACGCCTGAACAGAGCGCCGAGGTCGAGGCCTTTATCCGTAAAGTCCAGACTGTTGAACAGGCTCAGCGCTCCAGCGACGATTACGAGAAGGAAGGGGTCTTTACCGGGTCCTACTGCGTCAACCCGCTCAACGGCTCCAGGATGCCCATCTACCTGGCCAACTTCGTCCTGATGGGCTACGGCACCGGCGCGGTCATGGCGGTGCCGACCCATGACCAGCGCGACTTCGAGTTTGCCCGTAAATACACCCTGCCGATGCAGGTGGTGATTCAGCCCAAGGGCGAGACGCTCGAGGCCGCCACCATGACAGAGGCCTGGGAAGGGCCGGGGATGATGGTCAACTCGGGCCGGTTCAATGGGCTCGATAACGAAGCCGGCAAGCAGAAGGTCGCCGATTTTCTGGAGGCCAAGGGCCTCGGCCAGCGCTCCGTCAACTACCGCCTGCGCGACTGGCTGGTGTCGCGGCAGCGCTACTGGGGAACGCCGATTCCGGTGGTCTACTGCGGCGACTGCGGGGTCGTGCCGGTCCCTGAACAGGACCTGCCGGTGGAACTGCCCACCGATATCGAATTCACCGGCGAAGGCGGCAGCCCGCTGGCCGGGCTGGCATCGTTCGTCAACACCAGCTGTCCGCGCTGCGGCCAGCCGGCCCGGCGTGAAACCGACACCTTCGATACCTTCGTCGAGAGCTCCTGGTATTTCCTGCGTTACGCCAGCCCGCATTGCGACACCTCGCCCATCGAGCGCCAGGCGGTCGACTACTGGCTGCCTGCCGACCAGTACATCGGCGGTGTCGAGCATGCTGTCCTGCATCTTCTCTACGCGCGCTTCTGGACCAAGATCATGCGTGACCTGGGGATGATCGCTCTCGATGAACCTTTCCAGAACCTGCTGACCCAGGGGATGGTCTGCATGGAGACGCGTTCCTGCCCGGAACACGGCTGGCTCTACCCGGAGGAAACCGACAACGGCCGCTGCAGCCGCTGCCAGGCCGAGGTGGTCTCGGGGCGCAACGAAAAGATGAGCAAGTCGAAAAAGAACGTCATCGATCCCGACGGACTCATCCGGCGCTATGGCGCCGACACGGCACGCCTCTTCACCCTGTTTGCGTCACCGCCGGAGAAGGATCTCGAATGGAACGAGCAGGGCGTGGAAGGCTGCTTCCGCTTCCTCAACCGGGTCTGGCGGCTGGTGGCTGAAAACCATGCCCTGATCGCCGGTGCCGGTGCCGTTGACGCCGCGGACTTATCTCCGGCCGCGCGGGATTTGCGCCGCCAGGTTCACCGGACCATCAAGAAAGTCACCGAAGACATTGACGGCAGCTTCCACTTCAACACGGCCATCGCCGCGGTCATGGAACTGGTCAACGGCATTTCGGCTTTTGCTGAAAAAGCCGCGTCACCGGCCGCCATGCGCGAGGCTGTCGAGACGGTGGTCCGCCTGTTGTCGCCGTTTGTCCCGCACATCTGCGAAGAATTGTGGCAGCACCTCGGCAACCGGACCCCCCTCGAAGAGTGCGGCTGGCCGACCTGGGACGACGAGGCCCTGGCCGCAGACACCCTGCTGATCGTGGTCCAGGTCAACGGCAAGGTCCGCGGCAAGGTC
>JAHEDT010000065.1 GCA_024641085.1 Geobacteraceae bacterium
ATTTGTCAGGATTAGTGAGAACCTTTCAATTATGAAAATTACGCATGCTGAAAACAATTCTGATGTGGTTTGGGGAATGATTTATCCTGTCGGAAAAGTTAACATTTTAGAATGATTCGCAATTTTTTATTAATAAACGGCAATATTTTAGTATGTTACAAAGGTGGCACAATTATTGATAATATTTTCTCAGCATATATTGGTTTTTAGTGTCATGATTCCTGCAGATGGTGTTTGTCACTGTAAAGATATTGATTAATCTGCTCATCATTGTTGATTGAAATTTTGGGGTTTTTGTCACAAGATAACAAACCCTCACTACCCACACTTATTGCATTGCAGCAAGGCCTCTATACAAGAGAATGGCCATGACCTTTGATAATTTCACATACGGTGTGATCGATGGCAGAGGAGGTATTACCCCTTTCCTCAACACTATTTGGCAACTGAGATATCAGGTCTATGTCAATGAATGGGCTTTTGAAAGGCCTGAAGACCATGTGTCTGGCTTGGAGCGAGATGAGTATGACCAGCACTCCATACATTTATATGCCTGTGACAAACAATCTTGCAAAATGATTGGTGCAGCCAGAATTATCCTGGGATCTGAGCGGACTTTACCCATCGAGCGGCATTTCGACATCGGTAAATTTCCACAAGGTGTTCGGCGTGAGCAGGCGGCCGAGATCTCTCGATTGGCTGTATCCAAGGAATTTCGATGCCGCGCCATCGAGCATGCAATTTTCGGCACAGACAAGGTTGCGGGCAAAGATATGACCCCCATACTGGAAAAGAGTCGCGATTTTCGTCGTAGATACGAGCATCAATTAGTTCGCGGATTGTATATCTCCCTGTACCGGGAGAGTAAACTAAGGGGTGTGACACACTGGTTCGCCGTCATGACGAAGGGATTGTATGTGATTCTCAGGCGCTGGGGCATCAGCTTTAAGCAGATTGGGCCTGCCCGGGATTATCACGGGCTACGAGCTCCTTACCTGGTCAGCATCGATAGTATCGAAAGCTCTCTAGCAAAACACGATCCTGCCTTGTATTACGATACGCAGAGTAGCCTTGTGCATTAAAGCTTTTTGTCTCTCTACTAAAAACTCCTTCAAATAATGAATAGTCTTAAAATGCCAGCCAAAGAATCTCCATTCTCATACATGGTCTTTATCTTAGTTCAAAAACGACAAACTCTTGGCGTGTAGCCGTTATTATTCTGCCTGTCAAATCTCATAAGTCACCATCTATCAGACGCGAAAGCCCTCGATCTCAGGACCGGGGGCTTTTTCTTAAATTGCAGGGGCAGTAAGCATTTCATGAATTTACAAACACAAGGTCCAGTGTAGATTATTATAGGAGACCAAAAGGCCATAGATGATCCAAACTGGGGAATCAGAAACAATCCTTATGCAGAGCATCGGGAGACAATATGTGGAATTTGAGCCGCGCATTGATTTGGCAGATTTTGCCATTGATGATGTTTTTTTCTGGATGTACAGGATTCAAACAAGCTTACGAAGAACGAATTTGTTGGAAAAATGGTTTACCAGGGGAATGTAACGCGCATTACATCACTCTGTTATGTCCAGAAATACCCGAGTTGAAACAACCTTCTAAATCAGCATTACCTCTCAAAAAAGTTTTTGTTGAGTCGGTTGATAGCCCTGCAAATCCACAAGTAGGTTATTTGTTTAGCCAGAACCAGATTGATGATCCACCAATTTTCTTATCTGGAGAGAGCCCTTGGGTAACTCTTCAAAGAGATTTAAAGGTGATATTAGGTTCATACGGATTAAAAATAGAAGACGATAAACAAGATATTGACGGTATCGTTGAAGGGAACATCACGTTGCTTGATGTTAGGACGACACACGGCGGCTGGTTAGATTTTAAGGTTCCAACTAAAGCTCGAGCGAGTTTTGAGGTGACTATAATGGGTTCTGATGGACAAATGATGTGGAATCAGAAGTTTAGCGGCTCAAGTGAGATTATGGTCACCTATGCATCTCTCAAAGATTCACAAAAACTTCTAGGGCAAGCATATTGTCAAGCATTAAGCAGGTTTGCATCTACATTTGAATCGACTTTTAGTAATAAATGAAAGCACAAGATATCTCTGAAAAATCACGATATTCAAGAAAGAAAGCTCCAATCTGATTTTCAGATCGGGGCTTTCCTATAAGTATTGCTGCAAGTCGTTCTCTCAGAAGTTCTAAGGACATTTGATACACCAAATATCAACACAGAACGCGAACACAGATAAATTTTAAGAAAATATCACGTCCTTGGCATTTCTCTCTTCATTTCCGCGCCTCTGCGTCAGTAAATGGCTGCAGTTTGATTGTGCCTTTATTTGGTGATAGGCCTGAATAAATAAGAGGGCAACATCATTAAGATGTGCCCCCGTCGTGAATTGTGCCAGGTGTTCCGGTAAGCGACGACTCCTGTCGCAGACTGCCGGCAAATGCCTATGCGCAGTCAAATCCCTCCATGAGTGATTCCACTACCTTGCGGGCCTCTTGAGAAGTGACCTGGTAAAAGACTTCAACCCCTTCACGCTTGCCTTCAATGACACCTTTGTTCTTGAGCAAGGCCAGGTGCTGAGATACGGTTGCCTGAGGCAGTTCGAGACACTCCCAGATCTTCTTGACATTGCAGGACTCCGACATGAGGCCTGCGACTATTTTCAGCCTTACCGGGTGGCCAAGAACCTTGAGGATCTCGGCCTCTCGGTCAAAACAGATCGATTTGTCGAATTCAACTGTAGGCATAATTGATCCTTAAGGGAAAATTGAATATATGGATTTTAATTATTCAACAGTAAAAAAGTCAAGATATTAATCTCCTCTGCAGCTAGCCCTCGACAGCGGGGGAAGCAGGTATTAGACTGAAAAGTCTCAGGTGCTTGGCTGTTGAGCTTGATTCTGCGCAACTCTTAAGTCAACAGAACCAAATTAAGGGGCTTTGATGTTTCTTGGTGCCATACTCGTTTTATCTGGATTGCTGCTACTCTATTATGGAGCGGAATACCTGGTGACCGGCAGTTCACGCCTGGCCCTTTCTTTCGGTGTGCGTCCGATGGTGGTAGGGCTTACGGTGGTGGCCTTTGCGACCAGTATGCCGGAACTCATGGTTTCCCTGCTGGCTGCGACTCGTGGTTCCTCTTCGATGGCGGCCGGGAACATCATCGGCTCCAATATCGCCAACACCGGTCTGATTCTCGGCGTTGCCGCCCTGATTGCACCGATTGCCGTGGCGCGGACCACCCTGCTTCGTGAAGTGCCGCTTATGATCGCAGCCTCGCTTGGCGTTTACCTCGTGGCGCTGGACGGGGAGCTTTCCTTTGTCAATGGACTGGTACTGTTTTTGTGCCTGCTGACATTTCTCGGCTATTGTGTCGTGACTGCGCGTGACCTCCCGGTGCCGGTTGATGGAGCAGTCGAAAAGGCCGTCGACGATGCTTCTGTGGGCCGCGGCCGGAATGCGGTGCTGGTTCTGGTCGGAATGGTCGGTCTTGCCTGCGGCGCAGAACTGATGGTGCGTGGAGCTGTGATGATTGCCACCCTGCTCGGGGTCCCCGAAGTCATCATCGGCCTCTCGGTTGTCGCTCTCGGCACCAGCCTGCCGGAACTGGCGGCATCGGTCATGAGCGCCTGCAAAGGGGAGATGGATATCAGTGTCGGCAATGTGATCGGCAGCAATATATTCAACGTGCTCTTCGTTCTCGGAGTCTGTCCGATGATCCAGCTCATCAAGATCGAACCACGTCTTTTAACGGTGGATTTCCCGGTTATGCTGGCTTTCTGCGCGCTGTTGGTAGCGCTGCTAACCATGATGCCGCCTCGCCTGCAGCTCGACCGTAAGCGAGGCGGGATCTTGCTGGGAGCTTATCTCGTATTTGTCGTGAGCCTTTTCCTATGATGCCGCGGTGTGCTCTCCTGGGCCTCCTGTCCTTGATGCTGGTTTTTACCAATCCATTGGGGCTGGAGGCACAAAAGATCGAGGCCCCGGCCTCGATTAATCGCCTGGTTGGCGAAGACTTGCGCTACGCCCTTGACTTCCTTGTGTTTCACCGGATAGCGCAGGGCGAACTGCGGCTCTTGGCGACTGATAGACCGGGCATTCTCCGTGCCGAGCTAGTGGGGCGCCCCCTGGGTGTGGTTTCCTGGATGTCCGGCGAACGCATCCAGACCTACTCGTCTTTAATGGAGCTGACTGCGGACGGTTCTCTGCGTACCATCGAGCACATCGCTAAAATTACCAAGCGTCGCCGGGGCAAGTGGCAGAATCGGGAGCGGCGCTACCGCTACGATTACGGGCAAGGCAAGATATTCGATGAAAACGTAAGGGATGACGAGCCGCCGTTGCTCTCAGATCATGATATTCCTGAAGGTCAACGACCAGTCGATATCCTCACGGCATTCTATAATCTGCGCATCGGAGTGTACGGTGCTCTCGTGCGCGGGGCTCGAGTGCTCATTCCTACCTACTCCCGCGGGGAGTTTACCAAGATAGATGTCCAAGTCCTGACGCATGAGCAGCAGGCCAGGCAAAAATATTTCCCGGCGCAAGGGACACTTCTGCAAGTAAGGATTGACCCCGAGATATTTCATACCGGCAGCGGCAACCTGTATGTCTGGTTCGATGATGCAGGCGTCCCGGGGCGCGGCATCGTGGAAGACCTGATCGGCATGGGAGATATTCGGGGATATCTGGACAAGGAGGTTTTATGAGCAGGAGCGAACGGGTCTTCGTCGTCGGGCATCGCAATCCGGACACGGACTCTGTCTGCAGCGCCATAGCCTATGCTGCGCTCTGCCGGCGGCAAGGGCGGGACAATGTCTTCCCGGCACGAGCTGGCCACCTCAACCGCCAGACCGAGTTTGTCCTCGACACGCTGGAACAACAGCCGCCCCTGCTCCTGACCGATGTCTACCCACGCCTGCGGGATACCGTTGACGAGCAGCCGATCGTCATTGCCGAAGGCGCGCCGCTCATGGAGGCGCTTGCTTTGATGCGCCAACGTGATATACGCATGCTGCCGGTTATTGCCACTGATGGCCGGCCGCTCGGTGCTTTGATCCTGAAGCGGCTTACCGAGCATCTCTTCCTCCCTCGTGAAGGCCGGCCAATTCGCCAGGTCCTGACGTCGCCAGGTGCGATTCTGAGCTGTCTTAAGGGGACGGCCGTCAATCTCATCAATGAGGAACGTACCGAGGAGCTTGAACTGTTTGTCGGTGCGATGTCCGTTACAAGTTTCCGCACCCATCTGGACGGAACGGAGCGAGGGCGTATTGTCGTGTTCACCGGTGACCGTCGGGAGATCCAGCAGACAGCTATCGAACTGGGGATCCGCCTGTTGGTCGTGACGGGTGGCCTGACCATTGACAAGGATCTGGTGGAATTGGCCGTTCAACGCCAGGTGTCGATTATTTGCACTTCACTCGACACGGCATCCAGCGCCCTCATGGCGAGGATGTCGACCCCTGTGCGCCGGCTGGTTGACACAGATATTCCCAGCGCACTGCCCGATGATCGCCTCGATGAGGTTCGCAAGGTCTTGATGCGGAGCACCGCACCAGGGATCATGGTTCTTGACGGCGAGGGCCGGGTGTGCGGTGTGGCGACCAAATCCAATCTGCTGCGTTCATCGTCAATCAAACTGATTCTCGTGGACCACAACGAATTGTCACAGGCCGTGCCTGGTGCCGACCAGGTAGAGATTCTTGAAGTCATCGACCACCACCGCCTAGGCAATTTTCACACCGAGGCACCGATTCGCTTCATCAACCAGCCCCTTGGCAGTACCTGCTCGGTAGTCGCCACGCTCTATCGCCAGGCCGGGATCGAGCCCGAACCCGGCGTGGCATCTGTGATGCTGGCCGGGCTGCTGTCCGATACGGTCCTTCTGAAGTCACCGACCACAACCGAGGTCGACCGGCAGCTGGTTGCCTGGCTTGAGAAGTACTCTGGTTTGGAAGCTCTGCCGTTTGGACGCAAGATGTTCGAGGCGGGCAGCGCCCTGGCGGCCTATCCCAGCGTGGAAGCGCTCCTGACTGCAGATTTCAAGGAGTATGCCGTCGATACCCGCCGTTTCGGAGTTGGGCAGGTTGAGGTGGTGACCTTCCAGGAGTTTGCCGACCGGCGTGAGATGATTCTCCATGGTCTGGATGCTGTCGTTGCCAAGCGCGGTCTGGACCTGGCGGGCCTCCTGGTGACCGACATCGTCCAGCAAAACAGCCAGTTTATTGTGCGGGGTGACAAGGACCTGATTGCGGCGATCGGTTATCCCAGGATTGAAAACGGGCTGTTCGATCTAAAAGGTGTTTTGTCGCGCAAAAAACAGTTGATGCCTCACCTGTTGAAAGCTTTCAAGGCGAGTTGATTCATAGTTTTCTTGAGAGGGAAGAAGTAGATCTGCAGGTATTTATAAGGTGCTGCCATAATCCGAAAATGCTTAACACATAAGGCCTCATCTAGGGGGAAATCAGCATCGCTTAAGCTACGGGGGACATGAATAGGATAAAAAAAGACCCCGCGTAAGGAGGGGGGGGATACGCGGGGTCCATAGAGCTCTTCGGCTTGCAGGCAATCGAAGAGTTGATTAAATTTACCAAAGCTGAATCTGTTTTACAATAAAAATGTAAGAAATTTGTGAGAAAAAAGTGCGCGGGAATCAGACGCTCACAATACCAGCTCCGGGATCTCGTCGATGCTGCGCAAGACCCTGTCCGCCCGGGCAAAACCCTCTCCCCTGGTCTGCTGACCGGGAAGGACCCAGCAGGTCAGTCCGGCTGACTTGGCGGCCCTCAGCCCGCGCGGAGAATCCTCAATGACCAAAGCCTGTTCTGCCTGGTGTCTGCTGCGCCGCAAGGCCAGCAGGTAAGGCTCGGCCGCAGGTTTGCTCAGGGTGTAATCTTCCCGGGTCAGGCAGAAATCGAAAAAGGTCAGCAGGCCCGTGCGGCGGTGAATAATCTCGAAGTGGTTTTTATGCGAACTGGTCACGATCGCCATTCTGATCTTGCCATGCAGCGCTTCGAGGACCTCCTTGACCCCCTTGAGAGTCACATCTTCCGTTTCAAGCAAATCCGCATACCGTGCGTTACGCCAGCTCCGCAAGTCGGCAACCGTGTTGTCCGGCAGGCCCCGTTCCGACGCCAGGTCGAAGATGCTCCGTCCTGCGGTCAGGGAGATGTCGACAAATTGCTGTTCGCTCAGAGCCATACCGACCCTGGCCAGTGCTTCGCGGCTCGCCTGCAGGTAGAGGGGCTCGGTGTCGACCAGAACGCCGTCGTTGTCCCAGAAGATGTATTGAAACTTCATGGCTGCATGTCCTGAACGGTGTGGTTGCTGGCGGATGAAAAATGAGCCTGGTCTATCGATAACAAAAAGGGCGCTGGAAATCCAGCGCCCTTTTTGAAGCATTGCGACAGTAGTGGGTTACTTCTTGTGGCAATCGTTGCACTTGGTCGGGCCGTTCATTTCCTTGTGGCAGCCCTTGCAGGTGGTGTGACCGAAATCCTTGTTGACGGCGATCTTTGCCGGGGCGCCTTCGTGGCACTTGGCGCAGTCGCCCTTGACACGTTCCTGGTGTGCCTTGTGGTTGAAGGTGATGGTGCCTTTCGAGTTTTCGTAGGTGTAGCTGTCCGCCGCGATTGCGACGGTGGCACCGACGAAGGTCAAAAGTGCGATCATGATTACCAGTTTCTTCATTTGTCTACCTCCTGAAACCTCAAAGTTCTGTTTTGGGCGGGATTGCCTCAACTCGTTGCCCTACTTATATGCTAACCTTGTTCTAAAGTCAGCAGACATCGATTAGAATGTCGCTAGATGTCGGGTTGAAATCATGTGATTACAGTAGGTTGTGTGCTTAAAAATCGGGCTTGCCGACATGGCTGATTTTCATGTTTACTCTGACGCTGCTGGCTTGGTAGACTCCAGGACATGAATCAGAACAATTTTACCGAAAAGTCCTCGGTGGTCTGCCTGGATGCCGCAATGGTCAAACGGATCCGCGAGCGCGGGCAGTTGACCCAGCTTTACGTCAGCAAGGTTGTCGGTGTCACGACCGATACGATTTCCCGGTGGGAAAACAACCGTTACCCGACGATCCGGCGTGAAAACGCCCTGAAGCTCGCTGAAGCACTCGAGGTCCCGCTTGACGATATCCTGCTCAAGCCAGTGGCGGAGTCGACCGACGCCGAAGTTGCCGTGCGTAAGAGTTCACCCGTTCTCTGGCTGTTTCTGGCGGCTCTGGCCCTGGTGGTCATGTGGCTCGCCTTTTCCTTCTTTTCGGTCCCTCCGCCGCCGGCAGTTTCGGTGACTGCTGACAGGATCCTGCCGAATTTTGCCGGTCCGGGAAGTACTGTCCCGGTACAAGTCAACCTGACCCATCGAACCCAGAGCGGTGGTGTGATTCTGCGCGAATATTTTCCCAAGGGGTGGAAGCTTGTTGAGGCTTTCCCGCCCGCCTCGAGTCTTGACAACGTGAACGGGATTGCCCGCTGGATTATCAAGGCTGGTGATGATCGGGCCCGGGTCGTTTACCTGGTCCAGGTCGATTCCGCCACCAAGATGAATTCAGAGGCAAGTTTCCAGGGGGATATCATCGCCAGCAGGGAAGGGAATCAATCCGCGGTGCCGATTCAGGGCGAGAGCAAGATGACCGTCGCACCCTTCCATTGGGCCGACTCGGACGGCAATGGGCGGATTGATGATGGAGAAATGCTCGAGGGGTCTTTCACCATCGAAGATATGGCCGGAGTGCATCTCGACTGGCATGACCTGGAGATGCTGTGGGACGCAGACAGTTATCTTTGGGATGCCCGCAAGAAGCAATTCGTACCACAGGCCCAAAAGCCCTGATCTTAGTATGGGGGGCGTTTAGAAATTGCTTGCCGGCAACGGCTGAACTGCACGTACCTCGGAAAACGTGACAGCGCGTCCATTGATGATGGGCGCGCTGTCTTGTCTTGTCCTGTGGTCAGGTTCAGAGCGGTTTCGGCCGGCAGAGGTTCTCTGCCCGGTTGACCTTGACCCCGCAGTTCCCGCAGACGAATTTCGGGTTCTCGTAGAGCTGGTTGATTTTCTCATTGAGGGCTGTTGCCTTTAATTGACACATATGCAATTCACAGTGTTCTTCGGGGTTCGTGCAATCGTTTTCAGACATGGAATATCCTCCTTGGGTACTTTAAAATTTAACGCCATCGAGATCATCCGTCAACCTGACGGCGGCATTTCCGCTGCTTGCGATAGACCAGAAAATAGATAAGCACATTGACGCCCAGTACGCAAGCGCCCAGAAGCCATTGTATCAATGTGCTCAGTTGGCCCGGGTAGATCAGGGCCGCAAGGTAATGCTCGATGTACCCGCCACGGTAGCCCTGTGCGGACGCCAACCCGCGGAAGTGGTTTTCCAGGGGGGTCAAAGGGCATAGCCGACCTGTCCATTCCACCCAGACACCCCACAGCATTGCCGGAAGATGCAACCAGACCCAGCGTCTCCGGCGCAGGCAGAGCAGCCCGCCAAACAGGACAAAGACGATGAAGAGCAGATGCAGCACCACGACCAGGTCAGCAGCCAGCCGATACCCCATACCTTAATCTCTCAGCGATTGAACAAATTGGTTGATCAGGGCGAAGTATTGTTGACCGTTGACATACATGATGTCGTTGTGGTTGCCATGCGGAAAGACTTCGAGCCGAACCGGGCCACCGCACCATGCGGCCAGCCGCTCGGCATGGCTGACATCGATCAGCCCATCGTGACGTGTGTGAAGAATCAGGGCCGGCCGCGTAAACCGCGTCATGGCTTGCCGGATATTCATGGCCTGGCCAACGGCCTCAGCCAGCCCCGCCGAAGACGTTGCCAGTTCCTCCGGGCGGACCCTCAGCAGCAGTCTTTCCAGAGGGTCGGCGATCGCGCTTTCGAGAATCAGCCCGGCAACCTCGGGAAAGAGTTCGGCCGCTTTGACGGCAAAGAGCGAGCCGACCGAGCGCCCGAACAGAATCAGTTTTTCGGTCGGCTGCCTGATCGCTGCTATGGTCGGTTCGACATCCGCCAGCATGCGCCCAAGCTGCGGCGTCCCCGTCGAGCCGCCATAGCCGCGGAACTCGGCCAGGAAACAGTTGCAGGCCATGCGGCCGATCAGTTCAGGAAAGTCCTGCAGATAGTCCGCGACAACTTCTCCGTTGCCGTGAAAATGGACCATGGTGTAGTCGTTGGCAGCGGCTTCATGATAGGAACAGGCCAGGGCTGCTCCATCGCATTCAACCAGGAATGGATCAGGGATGGGGGCCGCACGTGGAAAGAAATAGCGCTCGCTGATGATCGGGTGATCGAGCAATACCGAGCAGGTCATCTCTGGTTTATCCTCTGTCTGGACGATTAAGGAATGTTGTCAGCCCACTAACAGGTGTCGGCCAGCAGAAACTCTTCTGCCAACAAACGCCAGCGGGTATGCCCCATGCCAGATCATCAGGAGACGCCCGAGTCTGCTCGCGGCAGGAGGCCCCCTTTCATGATCCCTGGAAGACATTATAGCAGGTTGCCTGCCTGTTGGTCGGGGCCCTTAGAAACGACCTCCATGGCGAGTGCCCGTCACTTGGGGTCGAAGGGCCGCAGGGGGCGATGCACGTGTCCGCGGGCATTTTGGACCGAACAACTTTTTTTGGTAAATATTGGGGGCACATTTCTGATTTTAAGGTATAATTTCGTCAGTTTTCACTCAATTTTATTTTCAGAAGTGGGGCATATGACTCGTCTTAGAATCCTCTTTACAGTCGTCATCCTATCGACCATTTGTCTGTACGGTTCCTGGTGTTTAGCCGATTCTGCGGAAAAAGTGCAGGTCGAGATCACCGCCCTCGATCCGGCGTCTCAAGCCATGCTGGGTAGCGACGAGAAATTGTACGTCCTGGTCAAGTATGAGAGCGCCATCCCCCTGCGTTTCCAGGCGATTGCTACGCACGAAGGGTTGCCTCTCGAGGTGGGGGCGATCAGGAACCCCGCGGTCCTGCACGCGCCGGGGAGTGGCGAAGCCATGGTCTGGGTCGGCTACGAGAACCCGACCCATATCGATGCTGTCAGGATTACGGTCCTTAACGAGGAATGGCAGAAGCTCTCCCAGCTGAGCAAGGAAGTGGATGTGACCTGGCAGGGTGTTTCGGCAGCCAACCCGAGGCAGCCGGCGGACTGGGTCAACACGTTGATCAAGGCCGAGCGCCGCAAATCCGATTTTGTATACGATCCGGAGCCGCAAAAATTTGGCCTTCTCTACGATATCCTGTTTTTCCTGACGATCGCTTCGATACCGGTTTATCTCTTCCTGCAGCTGCACATGCTGTGGCGCTACAAGTATCGCTGGCGCGAACTCGCGATGATACCGATCTTCCCGTATTTGATCGTGGCCTTTTTTGCTGTTGTCGGACTCAATATCGACACCTCGCTGCAGGTGACCTTCCTGTTCCGTTACACTCCTTTTGCTTTGCTCTACCTGGTCGGCCTCTGGATCGCCAAGCGTTTCTGGCAGAACAAACTGCCTCCGCCCAAGCTGTACAAGCCACCGAAAGCTTGACCTCGACGTCTGTACTCCATCTTTGACGCAGTATTCGGGCGCGTCTGCCCTGTTTTAAAGATTGCCATGGGGGCTTATTCAGGCCGGAAGCTGGTTGCCTGATCAGGCGAGCCAACCCATCATACGCAGGTGCTTGAAAAGATTGATGACGCCCATGCCGGCCACGAGCAGGCCGGCAACCCGCAGCATCCAGGTGCGGGCGCGGCCGCTCAACCAGTGTGCGGTGCCGCCGAACAGCAGCAGTGACGGTGCGGTGCCGAGACCGAAGGCGAAGAGCATCAGGGCCCCGGTCGTGATGCTGGCGCTCTGGGCCGCCGTGATGGCGACGGCGTAAAGATAGCCGCAGGGGAGTAAACCGAACACCATGCCAAGCGGCAACGCTGCACAGGCCGGCGGCAGACGTCGCAGTCCGCTGACAGCCGCGGTCATCGCCTGCATGGGCGTTGGAAAATCGAGTTTTGCAGCATTGAGCCAGGTGAAGAGTCCGGCCGTACCGAGACCAACCAGAATGATAAACAGGTCAGACCCCAAGAGCAACGAACGGGTGACCATTTTGAAACGATCGGCATAGGCCAGGGCGGAACCGAGCCAACCGACCAGACCGCCGATGGACGTGTAGGTGATGATGCGACCGGTGTTGTAGAGCAGGTGAAAGAACCAGCCCCCTTTCCGGCCGACCTCCGAGAGCGAGAGGGCGCTGACCAGGCCGCCGCACATGCCGATGCAGTGGCCGGTGCCGAGCAG
>JAHEDT010000114.1 GCA_024641085.1 Geobacteraceae bacterium
GGCCAGTGGAGCAATAGAGGCTTGTGGTTTCTGCCTCGACTGTTGGTTCTGGTTTTTTTGCTTGGCTGCTCGGGGTCGGCAAAGGACGAGATTATTGGCATCGAGGACCCGTCGATACCGCTGGAATAGCCCCCGGAAAGTGGTCCACCCACTGGGATAGAGATATCCCGTTCTTAGGAGGGCCAGAGAATGGCTGGAAAACGCACGCTTCAAAGGCGACTGCTTGCCGAGGGAACAAGCTTTCGAGACATCCAAGTAGCGCTGTTTCAGGACCGCGCGCGGGCGCTCCTTGACGACGGAGAATACAGCCTCCAAGAAGTCGCCAATGCTCTTGGGTACGCCGAAATTAACAGTTTTGGTAAGGCGTTTCGTGCATGGACTGGCGTGTCACCCAGCGTGTTCGCCGCCGGTTCAAAGCCGACGGGTGTCTAACGTCAGCGCCTATCGGACAGATTTAGGGTTTTGATCAATGGGGATTTCTGGCTCATCGAAGCCGCTAAGGAGCGAAGATGAGCTAGAGATCCGGTACATCGAAGGACGCCGCTGACAAGTTGGTCAGAACGGGCTCGAAGCTGCCTTGCGGCGGTGCAGCGGGTCGAGTTTGAACTGCGTTCCGGAAGCAGACATTACTCAGGCGCAGATGCTTCAAACATTTGGGCGGCCTGACCCAATCCTTGGACATTGGGCTTTCCGAAGCGGTCGTCAGACGAACAACGACGGAATGACGGCACCGAGCCCAACCAAGACATTCGATTGATGCCGCTTATCAGCCAGCATTTTTTTAGTCGGCAATAATGACAAGCGCATCAAAAATGGGATTTTCTGAATGCGACAATACAAGAAAAAGCCCGACAGCAAACGGGTGCTACTGTCGGGCCAAGCCTTTCTTCGCGGTCAGAGGCGCTGGTACGCGCGTATTTGCCCGGTCAGGTCAACAATCTAGCAAAGACTGCTAGTTCCGAAAGGTGCCTGCCACCATAAGGTGGCAGCCAAAACCAAGTCTAGAGCGCATTCTTGTAGATCTTGCCGTCCTTCATGATCACGTTCAAGTTCGTTTCCGGTTGGGTCAGCACCGAGGTATCCTCGAGCGGATTGCCCTCCATGATCAGCAGGTCCGCATAGGCCTCGGGCTCGATCACGCCGATGGGCGTGTCGCCATAGGGGTTGCGCGGGCCGGACATCGCCCAGAGTTCGCCGTTCTGCGATGTCGTCTGTTTCAGGATCTCGAGGTTCGAGAACCACTGCGTGCGGGCGGTGAACTCACTCAGTTGATCGATCTTGACCTGTGGCGATCCGACCATATCGCTGCCAAGGGCGATCTTGGCGCCATATTGCTTGGCCACCGTAAACATCCGGTCCAGCCCGTCCGCCGCCTGTTTCGCACGCTCCCGCTGCGCATCGGAGAAGCCATCGGGAAGCGGGATCAGGAACACGCCGGTCTGCGTCGACAGCCAGGCGTCCTTCTGGACCAGAAGCTCCATCGTCGCCTCCGACATCAGGTTGCCGTGCTCGATGGACATCGCGCCCTGCTCCAACGCGGTCTTGGTCGACAGATCCGTATAGGTATGCACCGCAAGGTACGTGTTCCAACGCTTCGCTTCACCGGCGGCGGCGGCGATTTCTTCCGGCGAGTACTCGGCGATGTCGAGCGGATCGTAGATGCCGGAGACAGCCCCACCCACCATGACCTTGAGGAAGTTGGCGCCCTGCCGCATGTTTTCCCGCGACGCCGAGAGCATTTCCGGAACGCCGTCGGCATGATACGCGAACCCGATACGCTGCGCTTCGGTCTCCGCCGGGCCGCCAAACGCGCGTACCATCACGTTGCGATTGCGAAGATCGCCATGCCCTGCGGTCATGGTGATCCCCGCGTGGGCGGACTGGATGCGCGGGCCCGGGAAATGGCCTTCGTTGATCGCCTGCGCAATACCCTGAATGCCGCCGGCGGTGTCCCGGATGCTGGTGTAGCCCCGCATCAGCGTGGCTTCTGCTTCCTGCAACGCCAGAGCGGCAAGGTAGTCGGGGCGTCCCCCCAGCAGGTCGGCCGGGCCGGTGTTCCACATCAGATGGGTGTGCATGTCCGTCAGGCCCGGCATCAGCACGCGGCCACCGCCGTCGATCCGTGTGGCGTCGGCAGGCGCGTCGAGGTTCGGCGCGATGGACTTGATCTTGTTGCCCTCGATCAGAACCGAGGTCGCCTCGCTCAGCGCATCCGACTTGCCGTCGAAGACCCGGACATTCGTGATCAGGGTCTGGGTGCTGGCCTGCGCGCGGGCACGGGCCGGGATAAGGCCGGTAGATGCTCCCAGGGCTAGGGCTCCAACGCTTGTAGCGCCTTTGAGAAAATGTCTTCGTTTCATGGTCATAGGTCCTTTTGTTGATGTTTCAAGAACCGCGCGCAGATCGGGCAGGAAGAGCGCACGAAAGGCAGATATGAATTCGTTCCTTTTGGGAACTGGTGCCCGGCATTCGGGTTTTCGGTCATGCGCGGTGCCCTCACGAGCCGATCGATGAAGGGGTTGCATGGCGCATCTTCCATGCATCCCGCGCCGACATCAGGTAGATGATTGCACCGGCAAAGTTGATGCTGGCTGCGGCGAACAATGATGTGACGGACAAGTAATTGCTAAGGCCTCCGGCGATGAAGGCCCAGACATGCGGCAGCGTCCCGCCGATGAAACAAAAGACGATGCTGACAAAAAGGGCATAGATTGCATGGATTTGCATCCGACCCGTCCAGCCGATCAACGTACAAAGGCCGGGTATCAACGACACAGCGACAAACCCCAAGACCGGCGACGTTTGTGCCAGACCGGTACCCGTGGATTGCAAGAGCGCGTAGCTCACGACGTTGTATCCGAGCGCGAACGCAAGGTACAAAAGCTGAAGAATGAGCAGCGTCTTCACGAATGAATTCCTAAGGCAGACGTCAGAAAAATGATGACGTGGGTGCGTGGCTTTCTTTCTACATCAACTTATGTCATTTTGACGTGTCCTTGTGTGCCGCCTAAAATACTTTTTTGCCACCTCAGGACACGCTGCTAACTTGCAAACCAAGTCATGGTGGCATTGGAGGGTTCATGTCTGCGAAGATCCCGACCACACGCGGCTTCGTCATCCAGAATCTGCTGCGTTGCTTCGAAGAGGAGGGCGGGGACGGCCATGCCGCGTGCCTCGCGGTCGGATTGCCGCCGCCGGCGTCGCTTGACGCGGGCGACGTCCTCTCCGCCGAACTCTACCATGCCTTGTTCAACCATATGACGGCACAGATCGGCGATCCGTGCTTTGCCGCGCGCGTCGGCCGAACCGCTGCGCGTCAGGGCGTGCCCGCCCTCGTCGAAGCCCGCAGGGCGTCGCGGACAGTCGGAGAGTTCCTCG
>JAHEDT010000001.1 GCA_024641085.1 Geobacteraceae bacterium
TTAAGCGCGTAGTAGATCTCCGGAAGCTTGCCGGCTTCGAATTCCACGTCGACAACCGGACCGATGACCTGCGTGATGCGTCCTTTATTCATGATGAACCGTTCCTCCATTCTGCCCGCCCTGAATCCAGGGGGATGTCCTCTTATTTATGCGTTCTTGATTACTTGATAGATTCAGCGCCGGAGATGATCTCCATCAATTCCTTGGTGATGGCGGCCTGACGTGCACGGTTATACTGCAGGGTCAGTTTACCGATCATTTCCGAGGCATTCTTGCTGGCACTGTCCATAGCCGTCATGCGGGCCCCGTGCTCCGATGCTGCCGATTCCAGCATAGAACGGAAGATCTGCACCTCGATGTGTTTTGGCAACAACTGTCCAAGCACTTCACCGGTGCTCGGTTCGTAAATGTAATCTGTTACGTAAGCACCCTCGGGCATTTCCTTGGGCAAGACCGGCAGCAGCTGGGTCACCGTCTGCACCTGGGTCATGGCACTCTGAAAAGCATTGTAAATCAGGAAGACTGCGTCGTAGTCATCGCTGCTGTAGAGATCGACAACTTCCTGACCAAGCAGTGCCCCGACCGGGTAGGTCACCTGACCGGTCCCGATCAAGTGCTCATGCACCTTGGTGATCTTCATACCGGCCCGACGCTTGAGATAGTCGTTCCCCTTGCGGCCGACAATCAACAGCTCATAGCTCTCGAAGCCTTCCTTGTTCTGACGAATGAAACGCTCGGCGGCCTTGGCAATGTTGGTGTTAAAACCGCCGCAGAGACCGCGGTCTCCGGTGATCAAGACCACCAGAGCCTTGCCCTTGTCGCGCTTGGCCAACAACGGATGGCTGTCGGCATCCTCACGCAGCGCCAGACTGGACAACACATCGTGCATCTTGTCCGCATACGGACGGGCAGCAACGACAGCCTCCTGCGCACGCCGCAGCTTGGCCGCCGAAACCATCTTCATGGCTTTGGTGATCTGCTGGGTGTTCTTGACCGTGCCGATTCGTTTTTTGATGTCCTTTAGACTTGGCATCTGTTCCTACCCGATCATTGCGCCGTTAAGCGACAAACTGGCCTTTGAATTCATCGAGAGCGGCTTTGATCTTGTTCTGCAGCTCGTCATCGATCGCCTTCTTTTCGCGCAATGTGGCGAGGACATCAGCGTAGTTGCTTTCCATAAAGGTCAGCAGCTCCTTCTCGTAACGCTGGATCACAGCTGTGGGATACTCGTCGACAAAGCCGTAGTTGGCGGCAAAGATCGAGATAACCTGCTTTTCAACCGGCATCGGCTGATACTGCCCCTGCTTGAGAATCTCGACCAGGCGGGCACCACGGTTCAGCTGGCGCTGGGTGGCGGCGTCCAGGTCGGAGCCAAACTGGGCAAAAGCGGCCATCTCGCGATACTGGGCCAGAGCCAGGCGCAGGGTGCCGGCGACTTGTTTCATCGCTTTGACCTGGGCGGAACCACCAACACGGGACACTGAGAGGCCGACGTTGATCGCCGGGCGCACACCGGAATAGAACAGGTCGGTCTCCAGGAAGATCTGCCCATCGGTGATCGAGATGACGTTGGTCGGGATATAGGCCGAGACGTCACCCGCCTGGGTTTCGATAATCGGCAGAGCGGTCAGGGACCCGGCCCCTTCCACATCACTCAGCTTGGCGGCGCGCTCGAGAAGACGGCTGTGCAGATAGAAAACGTCACCGGGGTAGGCTTCACGGCCCGGCGGGCGGCGCAGCAACAGCGAGAGCTGGCGATATGCAACCGCCTGCTTGGAGAGGTCGTCATAGATGATCAGGGCGTGCTTGCCGTTATCACGGAAGAATTCACCCATGGTGACGCCGGTATAGGGTGAAATGAACTGCAGCGGGGCCGGCTCGGAAGCGGACGCCGAAACCACGATGGTATAATCCATGGCGCCGTGCTGCTTGAGCTTGTCGACCACCTGTGCCACCGTCGAGCGCTTCTGGCCGATAGCGACATAGATGCAGATCATGTTCTGACCTTTTTGGTTGATGATGGCGTCGATCGCAACCGCGGTCTTGCCGGTCTGACGGTCGCCGATGATCAGCTCGCGCTGGCCGCGGCCGATGGGCACCATCGAGTCGATCGCCTTGAGACCGGTCTGCATCGGTTCATGAACCGATTTACGGGCGACGATACCGGGGGCCTTGATCTCGACCTTGCTGTAGGTATCGGTCACAATCTCACCCTGACCGTCGATCGGGATGCCGATACCATTGACCACGCGACCGATCAGCGCATCGCCGACCGGAACCTGCACGATACGCTCGGTCCGCTTGACCGTATCGCCTTCCTTGATGTGCTCGGAATCACCGAGGATCGCAGCACCGACATTGTCTTCCTCAAGGTTGAGGACCATGCCCATGGTGTTGCCCGGGAATTCCAGCAACTCGCCGGCCATCGCTTTGTCCAGACCGTGGATGCGGGCGATACCGTCGCCAACCGAAATGATCGTTCCGGTTTCGCTGACCTCGACCTCACGGCCGAAGCTTTCGATCTGCTTCCTGATAATCGCGCTGATTTCTTCTGCTCTGATTTGCATTGTTACGACCTCATCACCCTTTCGTTAAGGATTCTTCGATTCGTTTAAGTTGAGTTTTGACACTGCCATCAAACAGGCGTCCACCGATTTCCGCCTGAAGACCACCGATCAGGCCGGCGTCGACGGTGACCGTTACGGCAACCTGTTTGCCGGTCTGTTTTTCCAGGCTGGTGGCAATGGCCTGCTGCTGGACATCATCCAGCTTGCTGGCAGAGGTTATTTTGGCGCTCAGGATGCCGGACAGCTCGTCCGCCTGGCGACGATAATTTTCTTCGATCTGGCCGAGGTAGCAGATGCGCCCTTTGCTCAGGAGCAGGCCGAGAAACTTGACCATCCCCTCCGACAGCTCCATAACCTTGCAAAGGTCGGCCAGCATGGCCGACTTCTTTTCCAGGGCCAGGGTGGGGCTGTCGAGCAACTGGCGAAACAGATCTTCCTTGGACAGGACGTCCTTGACGCTGGCCAACTCACTGCCGTAGGCCTCTACGGCCTTCTGTTCCACGCCGAGTTCGACCAGCGCCTTGGCGTACCGTCTGGTAAGGGCACTGACGCTCAATGGATTTCTCCCACTTTTTGCATATAGTCATTGACCAGGCGCTTCTGGTCATCGGCAGAGACCTGCTTTTTAAGCAGCTCTTCCGCAAGCTCAACGGCCAGTCGGGCCGCTTCCGCGCGCAGTTCCGCACGCGCCTTGGTCACCACCCCAGTGGCTTTGTTGTCGGCTTCCCGCTCAATTTTGACTGCCATCTCCTTGGCGGCGGCCAGGATCTTGTCTCGCTCCAGTTCACCCTCGCGACGAATCGCCTCGGTGATACCGTCAATCTCCTCCGTTGCCTTGGCAAGTTTATCGCTGTACTCGCGATACTTGGCTTCGGCCGCTTCTTGGGCGGCCTGGGCGTCAGCCAGGGTCTTCTCGATCTCTGTGCGGCGATCTCTCAGCCCCTTGCGAACCGGCTTGGTCACAAAGTACACGAGCAAACCGACCATCAGGGCGAAATTAAAACAACGGTAAAGAAAATCCTTGAGTAACGCTCCGCTATCGGCATGGCCACCACCTTCGGAGGCCATGGCAACGACCGGGACCAATACAAGCAGGGCCAAAACGGTCATCTTGAGCAGTGCGGACTTAAGGTTTGCGTGGCCTTTCGTCATCAGACCGCCCTCCCCAGTACCTTGCCGGCAATCTCTTTCGCCAGCGTCTCGGTTTCCTTGCGCAGCGCCTGGCGGGCAGCCTCGGCCTCAGTCTGAATCTGCTCCTTGATGCTCTGCAGTTTCACGCCAGCCGTCTCTTTGGCAGCACCGAGAATGCGGGTCTCTTCTTCCTGAGCCGTCTTGCGCAGGGCCGCACGTGCCAGGGCGCCCTGCTGACGGGCTTCCTGAAGCTGGGTTTCATAGCGGGAAATTTGTGCCTGCACCTGCTCGTCGATATCCTGCACTTTCGCTCGGGAGCCTTCAATGGTCGCCTTGCGCGCCTGCAAAGCGGCCCGCAACGGCTTGAAGAGCAGCGCATTGAGCACCGCCATCAAAATCATGAAGTTGACAAACTGCAGGAACAGTGTCCAATCAATCTTGATCACCGTCTTACCTCGTTTAGGTTCGCGCCGCGAGGGCACATCGGTATACTGTATACAGCCTTGGGGGTGCCGATTGTCCGCTTTAACCTGGGGTCAAAGCGGAAGATTACTATCATAGCACCCTGGTTATGTCAAGGCTCTTTTCGTAAAAAAACGCCAACCAAAGAGACCCCGCGGCTGATGTACAGACCCGCGTAATGGTTACTTTTTAGCGGCAATCGCGACCGGCTTGGCGCCAGCTGCGCTGTCGCCGAGGGTCATGGTGACCGTACCGTTCAGGGTGACACCATCCTCGACCGAAAGTGCCGGCGTTTCGATGGTCCCATCAACCTGGGCCGGCGCACGCAGTTCGACGCGGGTCTTGGCCTTGACGTTGCCCTTGAAGCGGCCACTCATGATCAGCGTGCCCACCTGCACGTCGGCCTGAATTTCAGCACTCTCGCCAACAATCAAGGTGTCGTGGGAGGTTATTTCACCACGAAAAGCGCCGTCCAGGCGAACGATCTCGTTAAATACCAGCTTGCCTTCAAATTGGCTGCCGGGGCCTAGAAATGCCTTGATTTCACTCTTCTCGATCGGAGTCTCTTTGCGCATGGCGTCTCTTTCCTTCTTATTGAACATTGGTTACGTCCTGGCTAGCGTTATCGGTTGGCAGGGAGCTTCGAGCAAAGAATTTGTTGGACGATGCACCGCAGCGCACGCAGGCATGTTTACAAACAGATTTCAGCTCGTTTACGGATTTACTACTATCACGATGGGTTCAAAAGGAGCTTGCCGGGCCATATGGCCGAAGTGACAGCCGGCTCCTGGGTGGCCTGACCCTTGGCTAACGTCGCTCGAAGAGCTCGAGCAGCCGCTCAAGTTCTTCCGGTGAGTAATAACTGATCTCTATCTTGCCACCCTTCCCGCCGCGGGCCTGAGGTTGAATGTTGACCTTGGTGCCGAGGCTGCGCTGCAGGCGCGCGGCCAGGTCGGCAAGTTCCGGATCGACGCGGGTTTTGCGCGGGGCGGTCTTGCCGGCGCTTCCTTTGAGCTTCTTGACCAAGGCTTCGGTCTGGCGCACGGAATACTGCTTTTTGACCACTTGGTCACGCACATCCTTGATCCGCGCGGCACTCTCTAGGGTCAGCATCGCCCGGGCATGCCCCATGGAGAGCAGACCACTGACCACATCCTGCTGAATGGCCATCGGCAGACGCAGGAGGCGTAAAGCATTGGCCACCGTCGGCCGTTCCCGGCCAACCCGCCGAGCCACTTCCTCCTGGGACAGGTCGAAAGAGCTCATCAGGTTACGGTATGCTTCGGCTTCTTCGATCGGATTGAGGTCTTCACGCTGGATGTTCTCAATCAGAGCCATCTCCAGCGCCCAATCTTCAGACACGTCCTGGATAACAACCGGAACTTCCTTGAGACCAGCTTTCTGGGCCGCCCTCCAGCGTCGTTCGCCGGCGATAATCTGATAATAATCCCCCGTGTGGCGAACAACCAGCGGCTGAATCACACCTTTTTCGCGGATCGACGCGACCAGCTCAGCCATCTTGGCATCATTGAAGGTCTTGCGCGGCTGCTGATGATGGGGCTTGAGGTCTTCGACCGGACAGACGAAATACTTGTGCCGGCCATCCTGAGATGCTGATGTCAGAAGGGCGCCGATTCCCTTGCCTAAAGCGGGACGCTTGACCATGCTAGTGACTACTCCATGCGAATGATTTCGCGCGCCAGGTCCAGGTAAGCCGTAGCTCCACGCGACGAAATATCATAGAGCAGGGCCGGCAGGCCATGGCTGGGCGCTTCAGAAAGGCGCACGTTGCGCGGAATCATGGTATCAAAAACCTGGGTGGTAAAATGTCTGCGAATCTCCTCGCTGACCTGATGCGAAAGATTGTTGCGGGCATCAAACATGGTCAACAGGATGCCGCGGATAACCAAACCGGGATTCAGTTCACGCTGAATGAGACGCACCGTGTTGATCAGCTGGCTCAGCCCCTCCATGGCATAGTATTCACACTGCAGGGGGATCAGCACACTGTGAGCGGCCGTCAGGGCGTTGATTGTCAGCAAGCCGAGAGAAGGCGGGCAGTCGATCAGAATGTAGTCGTACTCTGCAGACACCTCGGCCAGGGCGGTCTTTAACTTGTTCTCCCGAGCCAGGGCGGAGATCAGCTCGACCTCGGCACCGATCAGGTCGGGATTGGCGGGAAGCAGGTGGAGAGGCTCGAGGCCGGTGGTCTGTAGCAGTTCGCTGGCCGGCACCGCACCGAGCAGGGCATGATAAACCGTCTGCACCATGCTGTTCGGGTCGACGCCAACACCACTGGTGGCATTGGCCTGGGGATCCAGATCGACCAGCAGGGTGCGTTTCTCGGCGGCAGCCAGAGACGCGGCAAGGTTGACTGCGGTCGTGGTCTTGCCGACGCCGCCCTTTTGATTGGCGATGGCGATGATCTGGGCCATGCCGCTTCTCCTTACAAGGTGAGTTTTTCGGTCGCTCAGACTAACATAAGCACTTGGATCTGCAAAGGAAATTTGCCAGACCGCGATAAACCACCAGATATTGATATCGACCGGCAAACAAACACTACATATGGGGGAATTATCCCTTTAACGACACAATTCAACCAGGCAGCGTTCAGCCCCCGAAAGGGGTAGTTTCAGGCTGTGCAGCGAGGCTGACCAGCCTTCTTCCTGCAACCGTTCACGCAGCGCGGTAAACTCCTGGCGCCCCTCGGGTCCCTTCATGGCGACCAGGCGTCCACCACTGGCCAGGAACGGCTCGGCTAGTGGCAACAAGTCCGCCAGTCCGCAGAGCGCACGGGCGGTCACCAGGTCGAAGCCTGCCCGGTAACCGGGCTGCTCCTGCAACTGTTCTATGCGCCCATGCAATGCCGTGAAGCCCTGCAACTCCAGGATCCGCACGATGTGACGCTGAAAATCGATCTTTTTGCCGACCGCGTCAACCGAGACGACGGCCAGTTCGGGACAGGCGATCTTCAGTGGCAGGGCAGGGAACCCGGCGCCAGAGCCGATATCCAGCAGACGCCTGGCCTGGCGGGCAAAGGGCAACAGGGTCAGAGAGTCGACCAGGTGCTTCTCCAGGACCTCGTCGTGGTCGGTAATCGCAGTCAGGTTGCGGCTTCGATTCCAGCGCAACAGTTCGTTGACCAAGCGTTCGAGCAGCGGAATCGCTTCCGGGTTGACCTTCAGGCCCAGTCCGCTCAACAGCTCAAGTAAAACCATGAGCTCCCCTCAACGCCTCAGGATAACGGCAAGGATGGCGATCGCCGCGGGCGTGACCCCGGGAATACGGCCGGCCTGGCCGAGGGTGCGCGGCGCAACCAGGCTGAGTTTTTCGCGCACCTCAGCAGACAGGCCCTGGACGGCCGCAAAATCGAACCCCGCCGGGATCACAAGCTCTTCAAGCCGTCGGAACCGTTCAACCTGCTCTTGTTGGCGTCGGATATAACCAGCATATTTGACTCCGGTCTCCAGTTCATTGAGGACTTCCTCCGACAGGCCGGCCAACTCCGGGTCAACAAAAACGAGGTCGCCGATAGTGATTTCCGGGCGGCGCAGCAACTCCTCTAGGGACGCGCCGTTTTTCAGGTCCTGCAGTCCCAGGCGCCCCAGGACGTCGTGGTTGCCCGGTGTAATACGCACCTCGCGCAAACGCCGGTTGCCAAGCTCTAGATCGTCGAGCTTGCGGGAAAACGTCTCCCAGCGGGCATCGCTCAGCAAACCAGCCTTGCGCCCAATGGGACTGAGGCGCTGATCAGCATTGTCTTCACGCAGCAGGAGACGGTATTCGGCGCGCGAAGTAAACATCCGGTACGGCTCTCTGGCGCCGAGATTTACCAGGTCATCCACCAATACGCCGAGATACCCCTGATCCCGGCCGATGAGCAGGGGCTCGCGGCCCATGACCTGCAGTGCCGCATTCATCCCAGCCAGCAGCCCCTGGCCGGCGGCCTCCTCGTAACCAGACGTGCCATTGATCTGGCCGGCATGATAAAGCCCGGCCACAGGCTTGCTTTCGAGGGTCGGGAGCAGCTGAATCGGATCGACATAGTCATATTCAATCGCATAACCAGGACGCATGATCTCGACCCGCTCAAGGCCCTTCATGGTCCTCAGGTACGCCAACTGGACATCGACCGGCAACGATGTCGAGACGCCATTCGGATAGATTTCGCGGCTGGCAAGGCCTTCCGGCTCGAGAAAAATCTGATGTTGATCCTTGTCCGGAAACCGCACCACCTTATCTTCGATAGAAGGGCAATAGCGCGGGCCGACACCCTCTATCACCCCGGAATACAAGGGGGAGCGGTCCAGACCACTGCGAATCACCTCGTGGGTGCGTTGATTGGTATAAGTGATATAACAGGAGACTTGCGGACGATCGATACACAGGGTGTCGGCAGAGAAGGGCCTGGGCGTGGGGTCCCCTGGCTGCTCTTCGAGAGCAGAAAAATCTATCGTCGCCGCCGACAGGCGGGGCGGGGTCCCGGTTTTCAGGCGGCCGACGGCGAAACCCAGTTCACGCAGGTGGTCGGAAAGCCCTTCAGAGGGCGGCTCCCCGGCACGACCCCCCGGATAGTGAACCAACCCCACATGAATCAAGCCGCGCATAAAGGTCCCGGTTGTCAATATGACCGCCGGTGCCAAAAAACGCAGGCCATCTCGGGTCACCACGCCGCCGACCCGGCCCGCCTCGACCACCAAACTGACAACCTGCCCCTGCTTGAGGTCAAGCCCCGCCTGGGACTCTATCACCTGCTTCATGCGGGCACGGTAAAGGTCACGATCCGCCTGGGCTCGCGAGGCTCTTACCGCAGGGCCCTTTTTGGTGTTGAGGACGCGAAACTGGATCCCGGTGGCGTCGATATTGCGCGCCATTTCTCCACCCAAAGCGTCGATCTCGCGCACCAGGTGCCCCTTGGCCAAACCACCGATCGCCGGATTGCACGACATCTGCGCGACGGCATCCAGGTTAAGGGTCAACAGCAGGGCACGGCACCCCATACGTGCGGCCGCAAGGGCCGCTTCGCAGCCGGCATGGCCGGCACCAACCACAATAACATCGTAGCTTTGCGGCATAAACATGCACTCCCAGAGCAAAAAACCTCTACGACCCACCCTGTTCCACGTGGAACATTCACCATGCGCGAAACCGGTTGTTCCACGTGGAACGTTTGGCTACTTGCCGACACAGAACCGGGAAAAGATCTGCTCGAGGATCTCGTCCGGGGTGGTTTCTCCCGTGACCTGGCCAAGTGCGGCCAGGGCTTCGCGCAAGTCCATGGCGAGAAATTCGAGGTGCTCGGACGCGGCGCTCGTCCGCTGAAAGGCTTCCAGGGCCGTGATGGCCCTCAACAGCGCGTCGCGATGGCGGCGTTCGGTGATGACCACGCCCTCCCCGCCGGACAAGGCAGCGTCCCTGCACAGGTGATCGACAATCGCCGAGCGAAGAGCGGTGAGCCCCGGGCCGTATTTGGCCGATATGGCGACTTGCCTGGTGAACGCAGCCAGCTTGCCAAGATCGCAGATCTGTGCCTGGTCGCTTTTATTGATAACCAGGAGCGTTTTCTCGCTTTGACACAACTGTAATGCCAGCGCATCCTCTTCTGTCAGGGGCGCGGAGCCATCGACGACCAGCAAAACCAGGTCTGCGGCTGCGGCCTTGTCTTTTGCTCGCTGCACACCCTCTCTCTCGATCGGGTCGTCGGTGTCGCGCACCCCGGCCGCATCAACCAGGCGCACCGGGAACCCGGCCAGGACCAGCTGTTCCTCCAGGGTATCACGGGTCGTCCCGGCAAACTCGGTTACGATCGCCCTTGATTCGCCGAGAATGGCGTTCATTAACGAACTTTTGCCGACATTCGGTCGGCCGAGGATCAGGATACTGATCCCCTCGCGCAGGGCGCGGCCGACATCGAAACTGTTCGCCAGGACCGACATATCCCGTGCGAGTTCCCGGATCGGGGCAGCGAGCTCGCCAAGGTCGAGGGTGCCGACTTCGTCATCAGGAAAATCGATATGGGCTTCGACCAGGGCGAGGGCTTCTTTGATCTGATCGGAAAAGCGGTATATTTGGCGTGAAAGCTGGCCTTCCAGCTGATCAAGGGCTACACGGCTGGCGCGTTCAGAGCGTGCTCTGATGACCTCGATAACCGCTTCCGCCTGAGCCAGGTCGAGACGGCCATTCAGAAAAGCCCGCAGTGTAAACTCCCCGGGGTCGGCAATGCGGGCACCGGCTTCGAGGAAGAGGTCGAGCACGCTGCGCAGGATCTGGACCCCGCCATGACAGTGCACCTCGACCACATCTTCTCCGGTATATGAGCGCGGCGCGCGCATGAGCACGGCCAACACTTCATCGACCCGTTGATGGTCTCGATTCAACAGGTGGCCGAGGTAGAGGTGGTGCGAAACCATGTCGGCGGGGTGAGTCTTGCCTCGGAACACGACGGCCAGCAGGTCTGTGGCAGACGGCCCGGACACCCGAACAATACCGATCCCACCCTCGCCGGGCGGTGTGGCCGGTGCAACGATGGTATCAAGCAACCGCATTATCTAACTCTGTGGCTGGAGCAACATCGACACGCAGGTTCTGCTGGGTCATGATCCTCGATCAGGCGGCTTTGCGGTGGATGAAGTACTGCTGCAAAATGGTCAGCAGGTTGTTGACCAGCCAGTAAATGACCAGGCCGGAAGGAAAGTTCAGGAACATGAAGGTAAAGATCAGCGGCATCGCCATAAAGATCTTGGCCTGCATCGGGTCAGCCGTGGTCGGCGTCATTTTCTGCTGCACGAACATACTCGCGCCCATAAGGAGCGGCGTGATGTAATAGGGGTCTTTGGCGGAAAGGTCGGTCAGCCAGAAGGCAAACGGCGCATGTCGCAGGGCGATCGAATTAAGCAGCACCTGGTAGAGGGCAAAAAAGACCGGGATCTGCACAATCATTGGCAGACACCCTCCGAGCGGGTTGACGCTGTGGGTCTTGTAAAGGCCCATCATCTCCTTGTTCAGGCGCTCCTTATCGTTTTTGAACTTGTCACGCAGCTTCTGCATCTCAGGCTGAAGCTTTTGCATTGACTTCATCGACGCGTAGCTCTTGTGGGTCAGGGGCCAGAACAGTAGCTTGATCAGCACGGTCAGCAGGATAATGGAGATCCCGTAATTCTTAATAAAGCCGTAGAAGAAGGTCAGAACCATGAAGAGTGGCTGTGCCAGGATGTTGAAGAAGCCGAAATGCACGACCTGGTCAAGCTGGTGCCCCGCGGCCTTGAGTTGCTCAGGATCTTTCGGACCGATATACACCAGGTAGCTTAATTGACGTTGTTCACCGCTCTGCAGGGTGATGTCCGGCGATTCCATCAGGTTCTCGATGGCGTCCCCGTTACGCTGTATCTGCACCCTTTCCGACGTCTTGTCTCCAGGAACCACCACGGAAAGAAAATATTTATTCTGGAAGGATGTCCAGCCGATGTCCTGGCTGTAGGTGACCGCCCCCTCTTTCAGGCTGTCGATCTTAACTTCTTCTATTTTGCCTTTAACCAGCGAGGCCGGCCCGGTGAAGGTATAACTGTCGGTCTTCGAAGAATCATCCCAGTGCTGTACCATGGCGAGGTTGATGGTCCCGCGTTGGGTGGTTGGGCTGTTATTACGCATCTCAAGGGTGGTATCGATCGTATATTGATTGCCGTGCAGAACATAGCTTTTGACATACTGCATGCCATTGGCCGCAACATGCACGAAACTGAGTTTAACCATGTCGTTGGCAGCAACCTCGACCACCTCTGGTGCGGAGCTCTCAAAGGGGGTGTCGCCACTCAGGGCAAATCCCTCCGAACCGGTTGTGCGTAAGGTTGCGTAACGCTCCGGGCCCGCGGTGTACATGTGCACGGGTGGTGAGTCCGCAGCGGCCGTCTCTCGATAATCCTTCAAATTGAAAGAGACCAGTCGAGCGCCCCGGGTGGTAAATACCGCCTTATATTTAGCGGTTTCAACGACGATCTCCCGCGCGGGTGCAGTACTTTCGGTTGCGGGAACGCTCGCTGACTCGCTTGCTACGCTGTCCTTGACCATGGTCGCAGACGACTCTGCCGCGGGTTGTACTTTAACATCCTTGACGTCGCCCTGCTGTACGCTTTCCGTTGCGACAGGTTGCTGCTGATCCTTGGGGACAGGTGGAAACAGAAAGGAAAAGCCCAACCAGACAGCGAGCATGAGGACCATGGCCAGGATGAGGTTTTTATTTTCAGATGCATTCATGGTTAAGAAAAACTCCTAAAATTTTTAATAACGATCCTTCAGTCGAGCGGATCATAGCCCCCGGGATGCCAGGGATGACAGCGGGCCAGGCGTTTGAGACCCAACCAGAGACCGCTCATAACACCGTGCCGATTGACAGCTTCAAGGGTATACGCTGAGCAGGAAGGATAAAATCGACAGGTTGGCGGCTTCAACGGAGAAAGAAAGGCCCTGTAAAAGCGAATGCCCGCTATGGCTAACCGTTTAGGCATGATCCTCGGTCTCCAGGCGGGCAAAGACTGTAGTGATTTCCTGATCCACTTGCAAATGACTCAGGCTTCCAGCGTGGCGCTTGGCTATGATCGAAATATCCACAACCCGGCCGAACTGTTTGTAATGTTGTCTGAATAACTCGCGCAGCCAGCGTTTAAAGCGATTGCGACACACTGCATTACCGACTTTACGACTCACGGTTATGCCGAGACGAGAGACCTCCCGTCCCGGATTTACAATCACAACAAAATGGGCTGTGTGATAACGTTGTCCCTCTTGCCAGGTTCGTTGATACTCGCTGGAACTGCGAATACGGCGAGCCTTCTGGAGAGTTTGTTCACCCTTCACCCGATGGTTGAACGTTACTTGGTCGGGATCGTTACGGCCAAACGTCTGCGACCCCTGGCACGACGACGCTTGATAACATTCACACCACCCTTGGTGCGCATCCGCTTGCGGAAGCCGTGGGTGCGTTTGCGGCTGACTTTACTGGGCTGATAAGTACGCTTCATGACAGTTCACATCTCCTGTGTATGGCATAGGTCTGCTGATTTTTGTAAAAGGCAGTTTTAAGCATAGTTGCCAATTAATGTCAAGAACGAAAACTCTAGCGTATTTTCAGGCTTTCCTCTTAAAGCAGTTTTCCCTTGCAATAAAAAACATCCTCTGATAATCTCTAACGTCAAGTTTTCCACTGTTATATATTTATCTAAACCCCTGATTTTAGAATCTTTTTAGGTTATCCACAGTTGTTTAAAAGTTTGTGGATAACCCTGTTTTCACAACAACCCTCTGAATGATTTGAGTCAAGACTGAAACTGGTATGAGCAAACTCTGGGATGACACCCTTGCGCACCTGGAACTGAATCTCAGTCCACAGCACTTTTCGACCTGGATAAAACCTTTAAAGCTCGTCAAAATAGAGCAGGATATGGTTTACCTCGAAGTGCCGAACCGGTTTGTGCTCGACTGGGTCAAGGAGAACTACAGTAAACTCATACAAAAAATTCTCTCAGAGCTCTCCGCGGTCTCCTATCGCCTGCAATTCAGCGTTACCGGCCAAGCCAGAGACCACCTACCGAAACGTAATAATGTAACGGAAGCAGACGAAAACCCGGTAACCAGCAAACCCAAAATTCTGACGAACAACCATACTGCCGACTTAAACCTGAATCGCAAGTACACCTTTGAAGAGTTCGTCTCCGGTTCATCGAACCAGTTTGCCTATGCTGCGGCCATGGCAGTCGCTAACAACCCCGCAACCACCTACAATCCGCTCTTTGTCTATGGCGGTGTCGGACTTGGTAAAACCCACCTGGTAAACGCAATCGGCAACGCTATTCTGAAAAAATCTCCGCAGATGCGAATCTGTTACTATACCTCTGAAAAATTCATGAACGAATTAATCAATTCTCTGCGCTACAACCGTATGGACGAGTTTCGCAACAAGTTTCGTTCCATGGATGTGCTCCTGATTGATGATATTCAGTTTATAGCCGGTAAAGAACGGACTCAGGAGGAGTTTTTCCATACCTTCAACGCCCTGTATGAATCGCACAAGCAGATCATCGTCACCTCGGACAAGTTTCCCAAGGACATTCCAGGGCTCGAAGAGCGACTCCGCTCTCGCTTTGAATGGGGCCTGATTGCCGACATACAACCACCGGATGTAGAGACTAAACTGGCGATTCTCAAAATGAAAGCCGAACAAAACAGCATCAAACTTCCTGAAGACGTTGCTCTCTTTCTAGCCAACTCGGTCTGTAACAACGTCCGCGAATTGGAAGGTTACCTGATAAGAATTGGCGCTTATGCGAGTCTGACCGCCATTCCGGTTTCACTGGAGATGACCCGTGACGTTCTCAAAGATATCCTTATCGAACGCAATCGCGAACTGTCTGTGGAAGAAATACTCAAAAGGGTCAGCAGTCATTTCAATATCAAAATATCCGACATAAAATCAGCCAAACGGCTTAAGGCGGTGGTTCTGCCCAGACAGATAGCCATGTACCTTTCCAGGCAACTGACGTCATCTTCCTATCCGGAAATTGGAGAGCGTTTCGGTGGCAAGGATCATTCGACGATCATCCATGCCATACGCAAAATAGACAAACTGATGGAGGAGGACTTTCAACTGCGCAGCACGATTGAAAACCTGAAAAGTGAGTTGACCGGCTGATAAGTTGTGTAAAAGTGCGTGGGGAACCTGGGGATAAAAAACCTGAACCGTTAAAACCGTTTTTATCCCTGATTTCCCAACAGCTTGTACCAGAACTTTTCAGTCTAGTAACTAACTGGTATCAAATGAGAATGACAGTTTATAAACGTTTCAACAGCCCTTACTACTACTACTAAGTTATTTATTTATAAGATACTAAGTATTAAGTAAAACCTGTTGATGGGGAGGCCATTATGAATTTCACCATAGAAAAAGAGGTTTTTCTCAAGGGCCTGGCCAGGGTCCAGGGGATCGTCGAAAAACGCAATACCATCCCTGTGCTTTCCAATGTGCTTCTGGAGGGTGCGGATGGTGAGTTGCGCCTGACTGCAACAGATCTTGAAGTAGGTATGCAGTCAACATATCCGGCCAATATCCGTAAACCCGGAAAGGTGACGGTCTCTGCCAAGAAACTTTATGAAATAATCAAGGAACTGCCGGACAATCAGGTCAGTTTCAATGCCAAGGAAAACTGCTGGATTGAGGTCGAGTGTGGTAAGGCTCAGTTCAACATCGTCGGCCTGTCGGCTGATGAATTTCCCAATTTTCCCAAGTCCGATAAAGGTCAATTTGTCACCCTGGCCAGTTCCCTGTGCAAGGAGATGATCGAAAAGACTTTTTTTGCCGTTTCCCAGGATGAGAGCAAATACAATCTTAACGGAATCTTCTGTCAACTCCAGGAGAATACCGGGCATCTGCGTCTGGTGGCGACCGACGGTCATCGTCTTTCGATGATCGATAAAAGTATCGCGAGTACGGCAAGTCCACAATTGTCGAAAGGGTTTATCTTGCCTCGCAAAGGTATTCTCGAATTGAAAAAACTCGCTGAAGAGGGCGAGGGTGAACTGCAACTCCACTTCATGGACAACAATGCCGTGGTCAGTAAGGATCGTACGGTTATTATCATGCGTCTGGTTGATGGAGAGTTTCCTGATTACAGCCGTGTTATACCAAAGACCAACGAGCAACAGGCAACGATTGCCGTTGGTTCATTACTGCATGCCCTGCGGCGCATGATTATCCTTTCCAGTGAAAAATCACGGGGCGTGAAGTTGAATTTCAAAAATAACCTACTGGAACTGTCTTCTTCCAATCCTGAATTGGGTGATGCCAGAGAGGAACTCGATATTGAATATCAGGGCCTGGATCTTTCTGTCGGATTCAACGCCCGCTACCTGCTCGATATATTGCAGGTGCAGGACCAGGACAAAATCTGCATGATTCTTA
This sequence comes from Geobacteraceae bacterium, assembly GCA_024641085.1. GTDB lineage: Bacteria > Desulfobacterota > Desulfuromonadia > Desulfuromonadales > BM103 > JAHEDT01. The sequence goes on from JAHEDT010000001.1 coordinate 16,108, forward strand.
AAGATAACCTTTCACCGGGGTTGGTCAAGCCGATCAAAGAGGACGGTTATCTCGCGGTGATCATGCCAATGCGACTCTAAACAGCGCGTAATAAGAAAAAGCCTTTGCTAATTAAGGCTTTTTTCTTGATAGGCAGTATGATTCTCGAAAATTTGAAGCTGCGTTGCTATCGAAACCTGACCGAGGCGGACATCGCCTGGAATGAACATTTCAATATTATTTACGGTCAGAATGCTCAGGGGAAAACCAATCTGCTTGAAGCAATTTACCTGCTTGGGCATCTGAAGAGTTTTCGTGGAGCACGTGGAAACGAGCTGATCAACCACGCCGAAGAAACCGCATGGGTTGGTGCGGTTGTCACTCAGGGAGTGGTGAAACATCGGCTTGAGATCGGCTTGCAGAAGAATGGTCGCAATCCGAGGATCGACGGCAAGACAGTTCAGAAACTTAGCCAGTTTCTCGGCTATTTCCGTACCGTACTCTTTACCCCGGAAGAATTGAGCAACGTCAAAGGTTTTCCCGCTGGCCGCAGGGCGCTGCTTGACCGGGCCATATTGCAGACAGAGCCTGCCTATCTCGACCGCGTGCAGGAATACGACAGGGTTTTACGTCAACGTAATCAGTTGTTGAAGCAGCAGGCTGACGATTTCCAGCTGGCTCCCTGGACGGAGGCGTTGGTGCGCACGGGAAGCCGCATTCGACATGATCGTCAGGTTTATCTGAAAAGACTTTTACCGCACTTTTGTCAGGTATACAGAGAAATCGGCGGCGGACAGGAATCTGCCGGATTGAACTACTCAATCGAGCAGATGCCGCTGGAGCAGTTGACAGCGCACCTGGCGGGAGCTTTGGAGCGCCTGGCACTGCGGGAAAAGAAGTTGGGGTTGACTTTGGCCGGACCTCATCGTGACGATCTGGATTTTCTGGTCGAGGGTCGCTCTTTGCGGGCCTTTGGATCGCAGGGGCAGCAAAGGTCTTTTCTACTGGCCTTTAAGGCGGCCCAGGTCATGGACCTGGAAGTCCAATTCAAAGAACCACCAGTCCTGCTGTTGGACGATCTCGCCAGTGAACTGGACAATCGTCGTCAGGAAGGATTTTTCAATTTTCTGTTGAACCGGCGCGGCCAGGTTTTCCTGACCTCGGCACAGACGCCTCTGCTAACTGAGCCGGTGCTACAGACAGGAAGTTTTTTCAAGGTTGACCAAGGTATGGTCACCGCTACATCCCCAGAACGAGGGTGACATGACGCAAAAACTGAACAAAGAGTACGATGCTGAAAGTATCAAGGTTCTTGAGGGATTGTCGGCCGTGCGCAAGCGGCCGGCAATGTATATCGGTTCCACGTCGGTGCAGGGGCTGCACCACCTGGTTTACGAAGTGGTGGACAATTCGATCGATGAAGCGCTGGCCGGCCACTGCGATGACATCAAGGTGATCATCCACGTGGACAACTCGGTCACGGTGGTGGACAACGGCCGCGGTATCCCGGTCGACATGCATCCGACCAAGAAAAGGCCTGCCGCCGAGGTGGTTATGACGGTGCTGCATGCCGGTGGCAAGTTTGACAGTGATTCTTACAAAGTTTCCGGGGGGTTGCATGGGGTCGGGGTTTCGGTGGTCAATGCCCTGTCAAGTCGCCTCGAACTGGAAATCCGCCGTAATAATAAGATCTACCGGCAGAACTACGAACGCGGCGTACCGATGGGCGATCTGGTCGAAGACGGCGAGACCAAGCGCCGTGGCACCCGAATCCTGTTCTGGCCCGATCCGCAGATCTTCGAAACCACCGAATTCTCATTCGAGACGCTGTCGCAGCGCATTCGCGAGCTGGCTTTTCTCAATGCCGGGGTCAAGATTGAAATTACCGATGAGCGGACCGACAAAAACCATCTCTTTCACTACGAAGGGGGCATCGTCTCCTTCGTCGAATATCTCAATCGCGCCAAAAACCCTCTGCATCCGAAGCCTATTTTATTTACCGGTACCAAGGAGGGGGTCGAAATCGAGATCGCCATTCAGTATAACGATGCATATGACGAAAAGATTTTTTCCTTTGCGAATAATATCAATACCCACGAAGGCGGTACTCATCTGAGTGGTTTCAAGGCGGCGCTGACCCGCACCATGAACGCCTATGCGACCACCAATAACCTGCTCAAAAACATGAAGACCGCAATCTCGGGTGAAGACCTGCGCGAGGGAATGGCCGCGGTTCTCTCGATCAAGGTTCCAGATCCCCAGTTCGAGGGACAGACCAAGACCAAATTGGGCAATTCCGAGATCAAGGGTTATGTCGAAACGATCATGAACGAGAAGCTGGCCGAGTATCTCGAAGAGAATCCTTCGGTGGCCCGTAAGATCCTCGAAAAGGGGATCGACGCTGCCCGCGCCCGCGAAGCTGCGCGCAAGGCTCGCGACCTGACCCGCCGCAAGGGTGCCCTGGACGGCTTGGCCCTGCCGGGCAAACTGGCTGACTGCCAGGAGAAGGACCCGGCGCTTTGCGAACTCTACCTGGTCGAGGGCGACTCGGCCGGAGGGAGCGCCAAGCAGGGCCGCGAGCGCCGCTACCAGGCGATCCTGCCGCTCAAGGGAAAGATTCTCAATGTCGAGAAAGCGCGCTTCGACAAGATGCTCACCTCCAACGAGATTCGCACCCTGATCACCGCTATGGGCACCAGTATCGGCAAGGATGATTTCGATATCGCCAAGCTGCGCTACCACCGCATCATCATCATGACCGACGCCGATGTCGACGGTTCCCACATCCGCACCCTGCTGCTGACCTTCTTCTTCCGGCAGATGCCGGAGTTGGTCGAACGAGGGCACCTGTATATCGCCCAGCCACCGCTCTACAAGGCCAAGCGCGGCAAGAAGGAGCTTTACCTGAAGGACGAGGCCGCGCTGCGGGAATACCTGCTCGATGAAGGCGTCGAGGGGATGACCGTGCAAATGGAGAAGAGCGGCAAGGTGTTGCGTGGCAAGCAGATTATTCCGACCCTGCGTAACATCCTCGAGTACAATGAGCATTTTGACAAGATGGTGCTCAAGGGGGTCAATGCCGACGTGCTGAAGGTTTTCGTGCGCGGCAAACTTCAGAACGGCTTTGCCGACCTGGTGGATCTTGAACCGCTCGCCACCAAGCTGCGCAACACCGAACCGCACGCGGAGTTTACAGTACAGGGCGATCCGGCACGCATCCTCTTCAGCCGTGGCAATCTGCGCACCTTCATCGACCAGAAGGTCCTCGAGTACCTGTCGATGTACGAATACAAGCTCCTGCTGCAGTCGTACAAGCAGGTCGAAGACATCTGCCAGGGCGAAACCGCGTTGATCAGCAAGGATGGCGAAGTGGAAGCCGTCGTCAGAGATCGCCAGGAACTCCTCGACCATTTCTTTGCAAGGGCCAAAAAGGGGCAGTACATCCAGCGCTACAAGGGGCTGGGCGAGATGAACCCTGACCAGCTCTGGGAAACCACCATGGACCCGGACAAGCGGGTTTTGCTGCAGGTCAAGGTCGAGGATACTTACGAAGCCGAGCAGATTTTTACGGTTTTGATGGGTGACCAGGTCGAACCGCGTCGCGAGTTCATCGAACAGAACGCCCTGAGCGTATCGAATTTGGACGTTTAAAACCGCAGCGATAAGCGAGCAGCGGGAGACGATAGCAGTATTCGCACCTCACGCTTCGCACTTCGCGCCTTATGATTTTCCGGAGGAAAATCTCTGATGCTTACAGAACAGAACCGTATCACCGTCAATATTGAAGACGAAATGCGCAAGTCCTACATGGACTACGCCATGAGTGTCATCGTCGGTCGCGCCCTGCCGGACGTGCGCGACGGCCTTAAGCCGGTCCATCGCCGCGTGCTCTTCGCCATGAACGAGCTCAGCAACGACTACAACAAGCCGTACAAGAAGTCGGCGCGCGTGGTCGGCGACGTCATCGGTAAATACCATCCCCATGGCGACTCCGCGGTCTACGATACCATCGTCCGCATGGCGCAGGATTTTTCCATGCGCTACCCCCTGGTGGACGGCCAGGGGAACTTCGGTTCGATCGACGGCGATTCGGCCGCGGCGATGCGTTATACCGAGGTGCGCATGGACCGCCTGGCTCACGAACTGCTCAATGACATCGACAAGGAGACCGTCGAATTCGGGCCGAATTACGACGACTCCCTCGCAGAGCCGCTGGTGCTGCCCTGCAAGTTCCCCAACCTGCTGGTCAATGGCTCTGAGGGGATTGCAGTCGGCATGGCCACCAAGATTCCACCGCACAATCTCGGCGAGGTGATCGACGGCCTGGTGGCGATGATCGACAACCCAAAACTCGACGAACAGACCCTGCTGGAGCTGATCCCCGGACCGGATTTTCCCACCGCCGGCTTTATTCTCGGCCGCGAGGGCATCCGTGAAGCTTATCGCACCGGGCGCGGCATCATCCAGATGCGCGCCAAGGCAATGGTCGAGCAGAACCGCCGCACCGGTCGGGAAAGCGTGATCGTCAACGAGATCCCCTTCCAGGTCAACAAGGCCCGCCTGATCGAAAAGATCGCCGACCTGGTCAAGGACAAGAAGATCGAAGGTATCGCCGACCTGCGGGACGAGTCGGACCGGGACGGCATGCGCATCGTCATCGAACTCAAGAAAGATACGATTCCGCAGGTCATCATCAACCAGCTTTACAAGATGACGCCGATGCAGTCATCCTTCGGTATCATCATGCTGGCGATCGTCGGCGGGCAGCCCAAGGTGCTGGCCCTGCGTGATGTCCTTGGCCACTTCATCGAGCATCGCAAGGAAATCGTCACCCGCCGGACCTTGTTCGAGCTGAAAAAGGCCGAGGCCCGCGCCCATATCCTGGAAGGACTCAAGATTGCCCTGGACAACCTCGATGAAGTGATCCAGGTGATCAAGACCAGCGCCACCCCGGCGGAAGCCAAGGAACGCCTGGTTGCGCGCTTCGAGCTCTCCGAGATCCAGGCTCAGGCGATTCTCGACATGCGCCTGCATCGCCTGACCGGTCTGGAGCGGGACAAGATTATCGAGGAGTACAACCAGGTGCTGGCGCTGATCCGGCGGCTCAAAGAGATCCTCGGCAGCGAAAGCGAAGTTCTCAAGATCATCAAGGCAGAGCTGAGCGAAATCCGCGAACGCTACGCGGATGCCCGGCGCACCGAAATCATCGAAATGGCGGCAGACCTCTCCATCGAGGACCTGATCGTCGAAGAAGATATGGTGGTTACGGTGTCCCATTCCGGCTATATCAAGCGCAACGCGGTCTCACTCTATCGTGCGCAGCGACGCGGCGGCAAGGGCGCGACTGGCATGCGTCCGAAAGAGGAAGACTTCGTCGAAAACCTGTTTATCGCCTCGACCCACAGCTACGTATTGATCTTTACCAACCGTGGCAAGGTCTACTGGCTCAAGGTCCATGAAATACCGCAGGGTGGCCGCGCGGCCCGCGGCAAGGCGATCGTCAACCTGCTGAACCTGGCCGCCGATGAAAAAGTGATGACGATCCTGCCGGTCAAGGAGTTCAGCGAAGGGCGCTACATCATCACCGCCACCAGGAAAGGCACGGTCAAGAAAACCGACCTGATGGCCTATTCCAACCCGCGCCAGGGGGGCATCATTGCCCTGACCATCGACGAGGGTGACAGCCTGATCGCCGCCCGCCTGACGGATGGTTCCATGGATATTCTCCTGGCCAGCCGCAATGGCAAGTCGATCCGCTTCCCCGAAACCGGCGCCCGGCCCATGGGTCGGACGGCCCGCGGGGTGCGCGGCATGATGCTTGAGGGAAAGGATGTCATCATCGGCATGGAGGTTGTTTCCGACGCTACCGCGTCAACCCTGGTGTCCGTAACGGAGACCGGCTACGGCAAGCGCACCAGCCTCTCCGAGTACCGTGTTCAGAGCCGCGGCGGCAAGGGCATCATTACCATCAAGACCGGTGGCCGTAACGGCCAGGTGATCGATGTCAAGCTGGTCGACAACGAGTCTGACCTGATGTTTATAACTGACCGCGGCAAGGTGCTGCGCACCCGGGTCGGCGCACTGTCGATCATCGGCCGAAACACTATGGGGGTGCGCCTGATGGTGCTTGAAACAGAAGAGCGAATTGTGGCGGTCGCCAAACTGGCAGAGAAAGAAGACGATGAAGGACATCCAGAAGTTGAAGAGACAACTCCTGAAGGAGGAGTTGAAGCGCCAGGGGAAGGCGCCTAAAAAACGACTCTGGGGTGTCCTCGGACTGGTTCTGGTCCTGCTGTGCGCGGCCCTGGGGTCCCTGTATTACACCAACCAGAAGTCAAGGTTTGAAGAGACGTTCCAGAAAGGCATGGCCCTTAGGGACGCGGGCAAATACGAGGCCGCAGTTGAAGTTTTTATCAAGCTGCACGACGAACATCCCGCTTTTGTGCGGGCTCCCCAGGCGCTTTTCCTGGCCGCTGAAATTCAGGATCTGCGCCTTGGCCGCTATTCGGATGCTCTGCTGACCTATCTCCTGCTGGAACGGGATTATCCCGACGCGCCAGAGGTCGCTCCGGCCAGAAGAGAAGTTGCCATAGTGTACAAGTACCGGCTCAACGACTGCAGCCAGGCGATCGCGGTTTATCAGAAGGTGCTCGATCAGTCGGGCAACGATCATGACCAGTTGCAGTATGAAGTCGCAGATTGTTATTTCAGGCTGAACAACTTCGAGCAGGCCCGGATTGAATTCGAGAGTCTGCTGAAAAATTACCCCGAGAGCGGTCTGATTGCCGAAGTGCAGTACCGAATCGCCGTGACTTACGCCCTTGAGGGACAGCTTCCCGAAGCTGTCGGGGCCTATCGTCTGGTGATAGAGCGCTGGAAGGACAGCCCTTATGCCCTTGAAGCGAGCTTCGGCCTGGCAACGGTACTGGAAGAGCAGGAAAAGCTGGTAGAGGCCTTGAAGATACTTGAGGGGCTGGATGGAATTTATCCGAAACAGGATATACTTGAACACAAAACAGAGCAGGTGCGCGAACGGATAGAAAAGAAAAAGAAGGCGATCTGAGGTTTAGCCATGATCAAAATCGGAGTCATTGGGGCCGGAAGCTGGGGGACGACCCTGGCCAACCTGTTGGCCAAGAAGGGTCTCGACGTCACCCTCTGGGCCTATGAATCGGACCTCGCTGCCCGTATGACACAGACCCGCAGCAACGATCTTTACCTCCCCGAGGTTGAGCTTGACCAGCGCCTCGGAGTGACCAGCGACCTGATCGCCGCTGCCAGTAACCGTGAGCTGCTGTTGCTGGTCTGTCCTTCGCAGGTGATGCGGCGGGTGCTCGAACAATGTCGGATCGCACTTCGCCCCGACAGTCTGCTGGTTTCGGCGGCCAAGGGGATTGAAAACGACTCTCTTCTGACCATGTCGGAGGTGCTGGAAGAGGTCCTCGGTACCGGTGTCGCAGAACGCTGCGCCTTTCTTTCCGGGCCCTCCTTTGCCAAGGAGGTCGCCGCCGAACTACCGACCGCGGTGGCCGTGGCGTCCACCAACGAGAGCGTGGCGTCCACTGTCCAGGAGCTGTTCAGCACCGACTATTTCCGTGTCTATACCAATGCCGATGTGATGGGCGTCGAATTTGGCGGTGCCCTCAAGAACGTGATCGCGCTGGCGGCCGGGGTCAGCGACGGCCTCGGTTTCGGCTACAATACCCGGGCAGCCCTGATTACCCGGGGACTGGCAGAAATTGCCCGGCTCGGTGAGGCCAAGGGAGCACAGGCGGCAACCTTTGCCGGGCTGGCCGGCATGGGAGACCTGGTCCTGACTTGTACCGGCGACCTGTCGCGAAACCGCACGGTCGGCATGGAACTCGGCAGGGGCCGCAAGCTCAATGACATTCTGGGCTCCATGCGCATGGTTGCCGAAGGGGTCAAGACGACCCTCTCCGCTTTTCAACTGGCACAGAAACTTGGTATTGACATGCCGATAACCGAACAGATGTACCAGATCCTCTATGCTGACAAGTCGCCGCGGCAGGCGGTCACCGACCTCATGCTGCGCGTCCTCAAGGCTGAATCAGTCTGAGTGGCTGCGAGAAAAGGACGTCAAGATGAAACGATTTATTCTGACAATGATTACTATGGCACTGTTTCAGGCCGTTCCGGCCCTGGCCGTCGAGCAGGTTGTTATCGCAACCAACCTTGGCAAAATCACCCTGGAGCTCGATGACAATAAGGCGCCGCAGACGGTAGCCAACTTCCTGGCCTATGTTGATGCCGGGCATTACAAAGACACGATCTTCCACCGGGTCATCAAGAACTTCATGATCCAGGGGGGCAACTTTAGTGCCGAAATGGCGCCGAAAAAAAACCGCACGCCGATCAAGAACGAAGCCGGCAATGGTCTGCGCAACCTGCGCGGCACCATCGCCATGGCCCGGACCGGTGTGGTGGACAGTGCCACCAGCCAGTTCTTTATCAACCTCAAAGACAACGCTTTTCTCGACCACAAGGATGAATCCCCCGCCGGGTTTGGCTACGCCGTGTTCGGCAAGGTCACCCAGGGAATGGATGTGGTCGACCAGATCGGCAACAGCTCAACGCAAGCATACCAACAATTTCGAGACGTTCCGGTCGCCCCCGTCGTGATTCTCGACATCAAGCGCGGCGCGCAATAAAAGAACCGGCCGCACCCATGGGGCGGCAGAGGCAGCGAGGCAGGCATGAGCACCGCCCGCATCATGACCTATAACATTCAACGCTGCTGCGGCAGTGACGGCCAGGTCATCCCGGACCGGGTTCTGAATGTGATCGCCGACGCCGCTCCCGATATCGTTGTCCTCCAGGAGCTCGGCCCCGTTCAGCATGCCGATATTCTCCCCTACCTTGCGGAGCGCCTCGGCCTCGACGCTTTTCGTGACGTCACCGGCGGACCGCTTGCTTTTCTCTCTTTTTTTCCACTCAAAGCGGTACAGAAATTCGAGCTTGGCTACGGCGGCCATTGCCTGCGTGCCGATCTGGAACTTGGCGGCAAGCGCCTGCATCTGCTCAACGTCTGCCTCGACAGCTTCCCGCGGTTTCGCAGCCTCCAGGTGGCACAGCTGCTCGGTCCGGAACTGCTCGGCAACCCGTCCCTGGTCTGTCCGGCGCTGATTCTGGGTGATTTTGCCGATTATTTCTGGGGGGCCGGCAACTTGGAGTTGGCATCTGTCCTGCGCCGCACCCGTCAACCGCTCTGGCGAGGCACTTATCCCTCACGCTGCCCGGTTTTCGGTCGAGACCGCGCCTACCTGCGCGGCGCAGTGCGGGTCCTCGATGCTTCAATCAATCGAAGTTTTCTGGCGCGCCAGGCGTCCACCCACCTGCCGTTGACCCTGACGGTGCAGGTCACAGATACGCGCCGGTCGGTGCGCCTGCGCCAGTTGGCCGGCGGTCGCATGGAAGCCGCCCCCGGATGATCCGGTTGTGGAAAAGTCTGTGGACAAGGTTGATAACTGATTTTCCCTTGAGCCGAATCCCATTGTTGACACGATGAAAACTTCCCGCATTACGCCCGCTCATGCGTTGCACACACTCGAATGTCTTGAGACAACCTACCCCGAGGCACACTGCGCTCTTGTCCATCAGAACCCTTGGCAACTGCTGATTGCGACGATTCTCTCAGCCCAATGTACGGATACTCGGGTGAACCAGGTCACCCCGCTGTTGTTTGCGCGCTATCCGGATCCTGCCGAAATGGCAGCGGCTGATTCGGCTGAGCTGGAAGACCTGATTCGTTCCACCGGGTTCTTCCGCAACAAAGCGAAAAATATCATCGCCTGCGCCACCGAGCTGGTCAGCAGGTACGAGGGCAAGGTGCCGCGCGAGATGGCAGCGTTGGTCGCCCTGCCGGGCGTTGGCCGCAAAACGGCCAACGTGATTCTGGGGAACGCGTTTGGTGTGCCGGGGATGGTCGTGGATACCCATGTTGGTCGTATCGCCCGGCGCTTGGGGTGGGCAAGCACACAAACCCCAGAGGGGGTCGAAGCACAGCTCTGTTGTCTGCTGCCCGCCGAGCGCTGGACGCAGGCCGCCCACGTGCTGATTTTTCACGGCCGGCAATGCTGCCGGGCTCAGACCGCTTGGTGCTCGCGCTGTCCGGTCGTGGACCGGTGTCCGCAAGTCGGGGTTGGCAGGCAGAAGTAACGTCACGGGTTTTCGCTTGCTACACAGCAAACCGGCGGCAGTTCATTAACAAAGGCCATGATGTTGAATCCTTGAATAGTCTCTCCTGCTTCAATCCTCCCTGCCCCGGACAGCCTGCCCATCCAATGTTTGGATTCGGCACACAAAAAACACGATCAAAAAGTCGCTTCAGGATGGGTTAGGTTTCTCGGACGGCGTACTGGGTAAGCGGCTGAAAGGTTGATCTCACCGGCGGTATCACCTTCGGAGACCCCGGTGGCCCGGTCAAATAGGGCCCCGTAGTGCTACTAAAGGAAGTGACCTGGTCACTGGCTTTGATGACGATTGATCCGTAGAATGATCGCGCAAGACATGCCCACCGCGAGGTGACGGCACTTTTGCATACTTTTGCTGCCGGGCAAAAGTATGGCGGCTGGCGGGACGCAACCCGCCGGATGTAAAGTCTTTGAAGTGAGTATTGCGAAGTAAGAAAAGGCAGAACCATCATTAAAACAGGGCTTCGATATTAGTCGAAGCCCTGTTTATGCTTTTGCTGCTGGATTAAAGAAACTCACTGGTCGTTCATATCCAACCGGAAAAAATCCTTGGCCTGCGGTGTCTTCTCTTCGATGGCATAGCGTACTGGCGCCGTGTTGGGAGCGAACGCCTCGATCACGATATCGGGGCTGTCCTCTGGCGCCAGCAGGCCGGTCAGGGGGTCGATCGGCCGGAATTCGATGCTGTCGGGGACCGGGAACTGCTCGATCGGCATCCCCTCGGTGGCCTTCTCCATGAAGGCGACCCAGGCCGGTGCGGCCGCTTGCGAGCCGGTTTCCCGTTTGCCGAGAGGCCGTTCCTGGTCATAGCCGACCCAGGTGGCCGCAAGCAGCTGCTGGGTGAAGCCGATGAACCAGGCGTCCTTGAGATCGTTCGTGGTCCCGGTCTTGCCGGCAACCGGGCGCTTTAGGGTTTTGGCGCGCCAGCCGGTGCCCTGCTGCACCACGCTTTCCATGAGGTTGGTGGTCAGGTAGGCCGTTTCCGGGCTGATCACCCGGTTGCGTGATTGGCCGATCAGTTTCTGCCCGGCCTTTGGCCCTGCGGGGAAGTCGGCAGGGTCGTTCGATTCGATGATCTTGCCATCGCGATCGAGAATCTTGTTGATATAGGTCGGTACCACTCGGACACCACCGTTGGCCAGCACGGCATAACTGCGTGCCAGTTCCATCGGCGTCAGCGCCGATGAGCCGAGGCCGAGGGTCAGGTCTTCGTCCAGATGGGATTCAACGCCGAGCTTGCGCGCATAATTGGCGGCATAGCGCACACCGATGTCCTCGAGAATCTTGATCGTGATGACATTGTACGACTTGGCCAGGGCAGTGCGGAGTGGTACCGGTCCGTAGAAGCGCTTGGAATAGTTTTTCGGTTTCCACTCTTTAATCTCGCCGGTCTCCAGGCGCTCCTTGAAAATCAGAGGCGTATCAAGGATCACGGTGGCCGGGGTGTAGCCTTTGTCGAGTGCCGCCGCATAGATGAGCGGCTTCATCGCCGAGCCGGGCAGGCGGCGGGCCTGAAGGACCCGGTTGAACTGGCTGGTGCGGAAATCGTAGCCGCCGACCATTGCCTTGATCTGGCCGTTGTGCGGGTCCATGGCCAGGAGAGCGCCCTGCGCTTCCGGTTCCTGTTCGAGGGCCAATTGCCAGGCCCCCTTCTCCGGCATCGCCACGATGCGCACCTGAACCTTGGCGCCGACCGGCAGGCGCGTGCTTCCCTCAGAGGCGTTGCCGGAGGCCGTACTGGTCCGTGAGACCAACTTTGGCGGCCCGGCCCACTTGGCAGTGTCCAGCTCGATGCGGCCTTCCCGGTCCGCGATACGCACACGCAGCCTCTTCTGGTCGGCGCCGCTGATTACTCCCTCGATGATGTCGTCAACCTTTGGCAATTGTGCGGCAAAGGCCTCGGTCTGCAGGCGCAGGAACTCGGTCTCTTCCTCGGGGCTCAAAACCGCCAGAGGGCCACGATAGCCCCGACGTTTGTCATGGTCACGCAGGTTCGCCTGAACAGCGGCCTGGGCGGCCAACTGCATATTGAGGTTCATGCTGGTCTGGACTTCGAGGCCGCCATGATACAATTGGTCCTTGCCGTAAGTTTCTTCGAGGTAGCGACGGACCTGTTCGGTAAAATATGCGGCGTCGTTGATGTGCTGGTTGATGCGCGGCCGGACTTCGAGCTCCTCGGCCTTGGCCTGGTCGGCTTCTTCCTGGTTAATGTAGCCCTCGTTGACCATCCGGCCAAGGACATAGACCTGGCGCTCTTTGGCGCGGTCGTAATGGCTGTAGGGGGAATAACGGCTTGGCGCCTTCGGCAGGCCGGCCAGCATGCTGCACTCGGCCAGGGTCAGCTGATCGACATCCTTGTCGAAGTAGTTCTCTGCTGCGGCCTGCACGCCGTAAGCGCCGTGACCGAGGAAGATCTGGTTGAGATAAAGGTAGAGTATCTCCTCTTTGGAGAGGCGTTTTTCCATGCGGTAGGCAAGAATGGCCTCTTTGAACTTACGCTTGAACTTGCGCTCCGGGGTCAGCAGCAGACTCTTCGCCACCTGCTGGGTGATGGTGCTCCCCCCCTGGACAATGCCGCCTGCTTCTATGTTTCTGAGCGCCGCCCTGAAGATCGAGACGATGTCGATTCCCTTATGTTTGAAAAAATTGGAATCTTCGGCGGCAACGAAAGCCTGGATCAACTGCTTCGGCATTCGCGACACCGGCACGACGATGCGGCGCTCCTCGAAAAGCTCGGCAATGACCTCCCCTTCGTCGCTGAGCACCCGGGTAATAATCGGCGGCCGGTAATCGGCCAGGGTATCGACGCGCGGCAGCGATTTGGAGAGATAAAAATAGGTGCCGATGGGTACGATGATGGCGAGCAGCAATCCCACAACGCCAAGTCCGAGCAGCACCCGGATCGAGATCGGCAGCAGAGATTTTTTCGGTTGATTCTTCGGTTTCGGCATAAACCCCTCAATTGAGCGAATACTTCTACCATAGCCTTTCCCTCTTCGGCAACTGTTTTGCCGGTTTGATCGGGGTGCGCGCTATGCTATAGTGCTTTGCTGTGCTGCTCTGTCTTCTGGTCGAGGAGACACAAAATCTGCCACGCGTGACCCGAGAAGGGGCCTAAAATTGCCTAGCAAAGAATTTCGTCGAAATAAAATAGTCGCCACGGTCGGCCCGGCCAGCTCTTCTCGCGAAATGCTGCTGGCCCTGATGGAAGCCGGTGCCGATGTCTTTCGTCTCAACTTCTCCCACGGAGAGCATGCGGAACTTGTGGAGACGGTTGCCCTGATCCGCGAACTTTCCCGCAACCGACGTCGGGCGGTGGCCATTCTCGGTGACCTGCAGGGGCCGAAGATTCGAACCGGCATCATGCGGGGCGATGTCATGACCCTGCGCGCCGGACAGGCCGTGGTCATAACCACGAAGGAGGTGCTCGGCGAAAACGGTTTGATCCCGACCACCTATCAGGCCCTGCCTCACGATGTGCGGGCTGGGGACCGGGTTCTGCTCGATGACGGCCTGCTTGAACTGCTGGTTGAAAAGGTCACAGGCCAGGAGGTGCATTGCCGGGTGGTGGTCGGGGGCGAACTGAAGAACCGCAAGGGGATCAACCTGCCGGGGGTTGCGGTCTCTGCCCCGGCGCTGACCGAGAAAGACCTGGTAGACCTGGAGTTCTGCGTGGCGCAGGAATTCGATTATCTGGCGCTCTCCTTCGTGCGTTCTGCGGCCGACGTGGTCCAGCTCAAGGAGCGACTCTACCAGCACCAGTCACCAATCAAGGTGATTGCCAAGATCGAAAAGCCACAGGCGGTCGAAGCCTTTGCCGAGATCCTCGAGGTTGCCGACGGCATCATGGTGGCGCGCGGCGATCTCGGCGTTGAGATGAACCCAGAAAAAGTGCCGTTGATCCAGAAACACATCATCCGCCAGTGCAACCTGGCTGGCAAGCCGGTCATCACGGCGACCCAGATGCTGGAGAGCATGGTGCACAGCCCGCGCCCGACCCGCGCCGAGACCTCGGATGTGGCCAACGCCATCCTCGACGGTACCGATGCGGTCATGCTCTCGGCTGAAACCGCTTCCGGTAAATACCCGTGCGAAGCCGTGGCGATGATGGTGCGGGTTGCCGAAGACGTCGAGCGCGATCCTCAGCTCAAGGAGCACGTCTTTTACCCCATTTCCGAGCAGGTCGGCTACCGCCGCCTGCCTGAAGCAATCGGCCAGGCGGCCTGCCGGGTCGCCGAGAGCGTCGGGGCCGCCGCGATCCTGGCCTTTACCCAGACCGGCAGCACGGCGGCGCTGGTTGCCAAGTACCGCCCACCGGTTCCGGTCTACGCGGTCACGCCCTCCCAGGCCGTTCGGCGGCGCATGGTGCTCTATGCCGGGGTGCGCTCGCTCCGGGTCGATATCGAAGGCGATACGGAAGCGCAGATCCGCTCGGTGGAAGCGGCGGTGCTCGAAGCCGGTGTGCTGGACAAAGGTGACGTGGTGGTGATCACCATGGGCAGCCCGGTGTCCGATCCTGGAACCACCAACCTGCTCAAGATTCACCGACTCGGGATTGGACCGTTTTTCGAGGTCCATTAGACTTCGGGGCTTTGGCTCCGTAACGAGTGGCAAGGAAAAGCATGAAAAAGAAAGCGGTGGTTCTCTACAGTGGCGGTCTCGATTCAACGACCTGTATGGCGATTGCCCGGGCTGATGGTTTCGAGGCGTATGCCATGAGCTTTGCCTATGGGCAGCGCCACTCCGTGGAGCTTGAGAAGGCTCGTGAATATGCACCTAAAATCGGAGCGGTCAGCCATCAGGTGGTGCAGATCGACCTGCGCCAGTTTGGCGGCAGTGCCCTGACCGCCGATCTGGACGTGCCGAAGGACCAGGCCGCCAATGGCGGCATCCCGATCACTTACGTCCCGGCGCGCAACACGATCTTTCTGAGCTTCGCACTTGGCTGGGCCGAGGTCCTCGGCGCATTTGACATTTTCATCGGTGTCAACGCGCTCGACTACTCCGGCTACCCCGACTGCCGACCTGAGTTCATCAGCGCCTTCGAAAACATGGCCAACCTGGCCACCAGGGCCGGGGTCGAGGGGGATCGTCCATACACGATCCACTCGCCATTGATTCAGCTCAGCAAGGCGGAAATCATTCGCACCGGCCTGGATCTTGGCGTCGATTACAGTTTAACGCACTCCTGTTATGACCCGACACCGGCGGGAATCTCCTGCGGCCGCTGCGATTCCTGCCGCCTGCGCCTGAAAGGCTTCCGCGAAGCCGGGGTTGCAGACCCGATAGAATACGTGACGCGAAGCGTGAAGTGAGAAACGCGACCAACCAAATCCGCAACCAGGTAAACGCTCATGAATAACAAAAAAAACTTTTCGCACCTCGCCAGCGGAGCTGGCGTTGGGATGCCCGATATGCAGAAATCCCGCGATGATCGCAAGATCGCCATCGACAAGGTCGGTGTCAAGGATATCAGCTACCCGATCGTCGTGCTCGACAAGAACAAGGAGCAGCAGCAGACGGTGGCCCGCATCAACATGTACGTTGACCTGCCCCACCATTTCAAGGGAACGCACATGAGCCGCTTCATCGAGATTCTCAACCAGTACCATGGTCAGGTCAGTGTTGAACGAATGAACACCATGCTGCGTGACATGAAGGAGCACCTCGAGGCCAGCTCCGCGCACCTCGAGTTGGAATTCCCCTATTTCATCGAGAAGCAGGCTCCGGTTTCCGGAGCGCGCAGCCTGATGGAGTATCATTGCCGGATGCAGGGAAGTCTCGGCACGGACTACGACTTTGTCCTCGGGGTCACCGTGCCGATGACCTCGCTCTGCCCCTGTTCCAGAGAGATCAGTGCCCGGGGCGCGCATAACCAGCGCAGCGCAGTGAAGGTCGAGATTCGCTATACCGAGCATATCTGGCTCGAGGACCTGATTGCCTGGGTCGAGGAGTGCGGTAGCGCGCCGGTGTTTGCGCTGCTCAAGCGCGAGGACGAAAAGGCCTTGACCGAGCAGGCCTACGACAACCCGATGTTCGTCGAGGACGTGGTGCGGGCCGTGACCCAGCGCCTGCTCAAGGTTCCAGAGGTGACCTGGTTCCGGGTTGCCTGCGAAAATTTCGAATCGATTCACAACCATTCCGCCTATGCCATGGTGGAATGGTCGGGCGTGGATGGTCGTGGATAAACCTGTTGACAAGGTGGATAACTCTGCAAACCGCAATATTTTTACTCATAACGGTGCGGTCATCGGTGTGTTTGCCAAGCAACCGGTCCCCGGCCAGGTCAAGACCCGTCTGACCCCGACGCTGACCGCCGAACAGGCTTGTCGGCTCTATGACGTCGTGCTGCGGGAGACGGTCGCGCATCTGCGTACTGCCGGATTGCCACTAATGATCTGCTATTCCGGCCAGCGGGAGTGGTTCCGCACCATCTTTCCCGACCTGCCGCTGCTTGCCCAGTCCGGAAAGGACCTGGGCGACCGCATGCGCCATGCCGTAAAGTCGCTTTTTGCTGTTGGCTACGGACCGGTCCTGCTGGCGGGTTCCGACAGCCCGGACCTGCCCATTGCCCTGCTCAAGCAGGCCGTGGAGCGACTGCGCGACCAGGATGTCGCCGTGGTTCCCTGCCATGATGGCGGCTATACCCTGGTCGGCATGCGGCGACCGTTCACGGAGCTGTTTGAAGGGATTCCCTGGAGCACCGCCCAGGTTCTGGCGGTGACCCGTCAGCGCAGCCGCGAACTTGGCCTGACTCTACATGAAACGGAGGCCTGGCACGACCTGGACGAGCTTGCCGACCTGCGACAGCTGGTGGCGCGGGCTCCGGACTCCAAGACCGCGCGCCATATTCTGACAACCTTGAATGAACTGTTCTAAACCACAGACAGAAAAGCGGGTCGAGCCGGTTGACTTGCCGCCGACACTGCCCGATAATCAAGCAATGCTCTCTGCTGGCGGCGGCGTAAAACGACCGAGTCGTCCAACTTTTTAAGGAGAATCCTCTTGGAACTGGTACTCAATGCCGGACCGGTGGTTAAACTGGTCCTGCTGATTCTGGTCTACTTTTCAGTGGTCTCATGGGCCATCATTTTCTACAAGCAGCTGGTGATTTTTAGGGCGATGCGCGATTCGGAGCGCTTTCTCGATTTTTTCTGGTCGAAGAAACGCTTCGATGCCATCGGCCAGGGGCTCGACCACTATCGGCACTCCCCACTGACCGTGCTGTTTCGTGAAGTCTACCGCGAGCTGGCCCAGAACCGACGCCAGACCGAAGGCCAGGAGGCTGACAACCTGGTGGCCGACCTCGGTGAGCAAGAGCGGGTCGCCAGGGTGCTGCGTCGCTCGACCACATCGGAAAGCCACCGTCTCGAGAAATACCTCTCTTTTCTCGCCACCACCGGTTCGGCCGCCCCATTCATCGGTCTGTTCGGCACGGTCTGGGGGATCATGGATGCCTTCCATGGCATCGGCACCAGTGGCAGTGCCTCGCTGGCCGTGGTTGCTCCGGGAATTTCCGAAGCTCTGGTCGCGACCGCAATCGGCCTGGTCGCGGCGATCCCCGCGGTCATCGGCTACAACCACTTTGTCAACAAGATCAATGTCCTGACGGGCGAAATGGATAATTTCAGCCAGGAGATGCTGAATATCGTCCAGCGCATGAGCAGCCGGGTGCACTGAAATGGAAGTGGGTCAGAACAGCAACCGCCGGCGCACTGTGTTGGCACAGATCAACGTGACGCCCTTTGTCGACGTCATGCTGGTCTTGCTGATCATTTTCATGATTACCGCACCGATGATGGAAAAAGGGGTCGACGTCGCCCTGCCGGAAGTGGAAAACGCCCCGAATCTCTCGGCCGTCAAGGAGCCTCTGATCATCACCGTGACCCAAAAGGGGCAGATCATGGTCGGCAGCAGCCGGGTCGACAGCCCGACCAAGCTGACTCCGGTTCTTCAGCAGGTTTTGAGTGAACGGGATGACAAGACCGTCTTCCTTGAAGCGGACAAGGCCGTGCCCTACGGGCACGTGGTTCAGGTTATGGCTGCCATCAAGCGAGCCGGGGTCTCCAAGCTCGGCATGGTTGCCCAGGAGCCGGAAAAATAGCCGGATTATGAGAGTTCGTCGCGAACCCGGATCAAGCAAGCGAGCCGTCTGATGTCCGTTGTGCCTTTGCACTCCAACAATGCGTTTCACCAGGACCCGAAATTTGGTCGTCTGCTGCTGCTTTCACTGATCGTCCACGTCGTGGTCTGGGCAGTGTTCACCGGTGGCTGGTTCGGCGTCAGTCAGCGCCCCAAACCGCCAGTCTACTATGTCGATCTGATTCACAAACCGGTCCTCAACCCACAGGCGGGCCGGCCCGAGCCACGTCCGGCCAGCAAGCCGAAGCCGGAACCCGTCAAGAGTGCGGCCGTGACTCCGAGTGCACCCAAGGAGCCGGCCAAGCCGGTCGCCAAGATCCCTCCCAAGCCGCCCGAGGTTGTCGTTCCGAAACCGACACCGAAACCGGAACCGAAACCAGCAGCCAAGCCAGTACCAAAGCCGGCCGCGGAGCCGGACCGGCGGACCGAGCAGAAACTGCAGAACGCCCTCGACGAGATTCGTGAGCGGCAGAAACACGAGGCGGAGCGGGATGCACTCAAGGAGCGATTGGCCAAGCTGAGCGAATCGGTCAATGCCGCCGCGACCGTGCCAGCCGATGTGCCGGTCGGCATGCCGGATGGCCAGGGCAATGAGGTGGGAGTCAGCGCGTTGGCTTTCGTACAGGCCTTCATTCAGCAAAACTGGGTGCTGTCACCCTACCTGCTTGACCAGTCGCGGATCGCCAATATCGAGGCCAAGGCGACCCTGGCTTATTCTGCTTCCGGGAAGCTGGTGCGCTTCCGGATCAATAGTCCTTCGGGAAACCAGCAGTTCGACGACTCGTTGAAACGCGCCATCACCAAGTCTGACCAGTTGCCCCAAGGCCTGCCGAAGGACCTGGAGCTGGTCGTGACTTTCAACCTCAAAGACATCGCTGCGGCGAGGAGATAAACATGTTTGTGCGTTGGATTGTTCTGCTTGTGGCCTGCTGTGCCCTGCCCTGGTCGGTCAGGGCGGCCACGGAAATCGAAATTTCAGCACCCGGTGAGCAGTCGATCCCGCTGGCCCTCACGCAATTTCTGCCGGACCAGGGTCCGCAATCGGCCCGGGTCGCCGCAGAGATCAACGAGGTGCTTAACGCCGACCTCGACCTTTCGGGGCTGTTCCGCTTCGTCGACCCGGCCGCTTTTCTCGATGACGCCGGGCGCATCAGCCTGCTCAGCAACCAGGTCAATTTTCCGCAATGGCGGATGCTCGGCGCGGAAACCCTGATCAAGGGCAGTTATTCCCTGACCGGGGAGCAGCTGGTCGTCGAGGCGCGCCTCTTTGATATCGTCAACCGCCGCCTGTTGACCGGACGCCGCTACGTCGGCGAGGTCAAGGATGTCCGGCGGATGGCGCATGCTTTTGCCGACCTCGTGCTCAAGGCGCTGACCGGTGAGGAGGGTCCGTTCAGTTCCCGCATCGCATACATATCCAACCAGACCGGTCACCCTGAGCTCTGGTTGATGGACGTCGACGGCAAGCGCCCGATCCGGCTGACCGATCATCGCTCGATCGTGCTCAACCCGGATTTTTCACCACGCGGCAAGGAGATCCTCTTTACCTCTTACCGGGCCAACAATCCCGACCTTTACCGCAAGGAGATCTATTCCGGCAAGGAGGCCAGGTTGTCCTACCGGCCGGGGCTCAACGTCGCCGGCCGCATGGCGCCGAACGAACGCGAGATCGCCCTGACCCTTTCCAAGGACGGCAATCCGGAAATCTACCTGGTCGATATCAGCGGCCGGGTCCTCAAGCGGATTACCGACAACTGGGGGATTGACAGTGACCCCAGCTGGAGCCCCGACGGCAGCCGGATGGCTTTTGTCTCCAATCGTCAGGGCAACCCGCACATCTTTATCGCCGATATCTTTACCGGCAAGGCGGAGAGGTTGACAACCCAGGGCAAGTACAATGCCACGCCGGCCTGGAACCCGAAAGGCGACCGTATCGCTTTTACCCGCCAGGAGGGTGGTCGTTTTGACATCTATACGATCAAAACCGACGGCACCGACGAGCGTCGCCTGACGTTCGGACCGGGCAACAGCGAGCATCCCCGTTGGAGCCCCGACAGCCGCTTCATCGTCTATTCGTCAGATAAAAGCGGCAACCGGGCAATCTACGTCATGCGTGCCGACGGCACCGGGGCGCGGCGCCTGACGACCCTCGAAAGCGACAGCCGCCATCCGGCCTGGTCCACCCGTTGGTAGCAGATGGTTGTTATTTCTGTAAGAGCTCGTTATAATGCGCCCTCAAAAGATTATATGTGCTCCTCTGCCGATGTCAGAGGAGATGCTATGAACCCCTGCCAAATGTAAGGAGTCTAAAATGAAAGTAATGCAGATGCTCAAGGTTTCCATGGTCGTTCTTTTTCTCTGCGGTGGTCTGATCGGCTGTTCTACCACTCCGCCGGTCACCCAGATGGATGATCAGGCCAAGGTCACCCAAGCCGACATGAGCCAGCAGGCCGAAGCCAAGGGTGTCGATGAGGGGGCGGTGAAGAGCGAAGCCGTGCCGAGCCATGATGCTGTCGCCGGTCTGGAGCGTATATATTTCGATTTCGACCAGTTCACTCTCTCTGCCGACGCCCGCCGCATCCTCGGTGAAAATGCCAAGTACCTGAATGCCAACAATGGCCTCCAGGTGGTGATCGAAGGGCACTGCGACGAGCGCGGTTCCGATGAATACAACCTGGCCCTCGGCGAAAGTCGTGCCCTGGCGGCGAAGAACTACCTGGTTTCCCTGGGAATCGACGCCAAGCGCATTTCCGTGATCTCCTACGGTGAAGAGAAGCCCCTGGTCAGTGGCTCCAGCGAAGAAGCCTGGGCACAAAATCGCCGTGCAGAATTCAAGGCCGTTCACTAAAAGGATGATCGCAGCGCAGCATGCAGCGCTGCTCTGGGAGTAACGACATGTCTCGAATTGGTCTCTTGTGCCTACTGCTTGTCACCCTGCTGTTGAGTGGTTGCATGGTCACCCAGCAGGATCTTCAGATGCAGCGTGATCTTCTGGAAATGAAGCGCCGCCTGGGCGATGCAGAACGGGCTCTCAAGGAACTGCAGGACGATTCGGCCGGCGGGGTCCGGGCCCATGTCGAAACCCTGGCGCGCAACCAGGCCGACTTCCAGGCTGAACTTGACAACGTGCGTGTTGACCTGCAATCGATGCAGGGGCGCACCGGTGACCAGTCGCGAATCAACGATGAACTGCGTCAGGACCTTACCCTGTTGCGCGATGAGTTGAGCCTGCAGGTTGCCGATCAAGAGAAGCGCCTGGCTCAGCTGGAGAGCGGTGCGCCGATGGTCAAGACTCCGGCGGCTCAACCCGCTCCGGTGGCTGGCCCACCGGTTGTTCCAAGCGCGCCTCCGGTCGCGTCCGCACCCCAGTCGACCCCATCGGGGGAGAGTGCGGCGGAGCTCTATGATCGGGCACTGAAACAAATCCGCCAGGACCAGCAGTATGCTGCCGGCCGCGAATTGATGGAAACGTTTCTCAAGCGTTACCCGGGGGATGCCCTGGCCGTCAACGCCGCTTACTGGGTCGGTGAAACCTATTACGCCGAGAAAAACTACGAGAAGGCGATCCTGCAGTTTGAAGACATCATTCAGAAACAGGGCGATCATCCCAAGGTTGCCTCGGCAATGCTCAAGGAGGCCCTGGCATTCGAAGCCAGCGGTGATATGGCGACCGGCAAGCTGCTGCTGCAGCGGGTGATCGAACGCTTTCCGCTCTCCTCCGAGGCGGCCAAGGCCAAGGAAAAGTTGCGGGGCCAGTGAAACCGAGGTGCAATAGCCGGCTTAGTAAAAAAGGGTTGACAAGGTGGTCTTGGTCAGTTTATAAGACGCCTTCTGTGTGCCGCTAGCTCAGTAGGTAGAGCATCTGACTTTTAATCAGATGGTCGTAGGTTCGATCCCTACGCGGCACACCATTTTCAAACCCGTACGTTGCAGGAACCTTTCCTGCTAGGTACTTAGAAGTCTTAAGTCCCTATCGTCTAGCCTGGCCCAGGACACCGGCCTTTCACGCCGGCGACGGGGGTTCGAATCCCCCTGGGGACGCCACAAAAAGTCAAAAGCCCTTCCGTTTCATGCGGAGGGGCTTTTTGCGTTGGTGGAGGTGTTTGCTGGTGCGAGGGCAAGGGTCGCAATTACAATCCGGGTTTGATTTGTGGCTTCTTCTGAAAGACTTTTTGCCTGGCAGAGGCCTTTCAGACGTTGCGTAGCCTAAAATTCACGTTTTTTTCACAATTTTTCCACGCTTCTATAACACTCGGTCCTTTAATATGCAGACCATATAAGAACTTCAACCACTGGCGTGTCGCTGTCCCAGAGCCATTGAGCGGAATCCTGACCGCTTCAAATGGCACTACCACTCTGGAACGAAACAAGTGGTCGAGGTTTCGAAAAGAACCAGCGCTGTTTCATCATCCACAATCATTTGCCTCCAGGGTCTCAATTAGTTTTTTGAGACCCTTTTTTTGCGCTTGTTGTGCAACCGATTGATCAAAATTGATCGGGATGCCCGGATTGACCCTGTCCAAAAGGGTTCACGACGACGGGAGGCCCCCAGGAACGTCTCACAGTCAAAAGGTCTTACACAGCACAATTGGCGGAGCTTTATGCGTAGCAGGTTCTTCCCGGGCCACCGCCAAGGGACTTCTCGCAAAAATCTGACAAAAGCGCGATGGAGCCGGCTTGATTCTCGCTACGAGCTGTTATAATTCTCATCAGCAAGATTATAGTGCATGCGCGTTCAAGCCTGCTTCAGCAGGGGCTGGACTCGCCTGGTCCGTTACTTTTGAAAGGAGAATTGAGTCATGGGGATGGTCAAAGAGTTTAAAGAGTTCGCCGTCAAGGGGAATGTGGTCGACATGGCGGTCGGTATCATCATCGGCGGTGCCTTCGGGACGATCGTCAAGTCCCTGGTCGCCGATGTCATCATGCCGCCCATCGGCATGTTGCTCGGCAATGTCGATTTTTCAGAGCTTTTCCTGGTTCTCAACAACGGCAGTACGCCAGGGCCCTACGTCACCCTTGCAGATGCGCAGAAGGCTGGCGCCGTGACCATCAACTATGGCCTTTTCATCAACTCCGTGATCAGTTTCTTGATCGTAGCCTTCGCCGTATTCCTGCTGATCAGGGCGGTCAACAAAATGAAGCGCGAGGAAGTGGCTCCAGCGGTGGAGCCGACGACCCGCGACTGTCCGTACTGCTACTCGACGATTTCTTTGAAGGCTTCACGCTGCCCTCACTGCACTTCTGAAATCAGCTCCTAGTCGTCGCCCTCGACGTGCTGCCTGCTTGGGTTCTGTGGCGCGTCATGGATGACAAGCGGAACCCGCGGCCCGTGGCAAAGCTTTGCCGCGGGCCATTGGTTATGCTCCTCCAGAACGGGAGCGTCCACTTGCTGACTCGCATATAGGACAACCCTGGCTGGCCGGTTGAAAAGAATTTAATCTGTCTCCGCCTTTATCGGGGCTGAATTACGAAAAGAGCTGTGTTAGGATATTCTCAGTTTTATGCCTTGGGTTCTCTGCGGGTAATTATAACGAATGATTCAATCATCAGCCCCATTGGTGGAAATATTTTCCGACGGGGCCTGCTCCGGCAACCCCGGACCGGGTGGCTGGGGGACGATACTGCGTTGCGGGGAGCATGAGAAGGAGCTCTCCGGCTATGATGCAGAGACCACTAACAACCGCATGGAGCTGATCGGTGCCATTGCCGGTTTCGAGGCGTTGACCCGCCCTTGCCACGTGCGATTGACCACGGACTCGGAATATGTCAAAAAAGGCATGACCGAGTGGATTGAGGGCTGGGTCAGGCGCGACTGGAAGAATTCCCAGAAAAAACCGGTTGCCAACCGTGACCTCTGGGAGCGACTGCTGGAGCTGGCCGGTCAGCATCAGGTCGAATGGCACTGGGTGCGTGGCCATGATGGCCACGCCGAAAACGAGCGCTGCGACGCCCTGGCCAGGGCGGCCATCGAGGCGGGCAGGGCGGCTAACTGAACCGCCTCGGCGGATGGACTTGGCCAGCTTTTATGCTAGGATGTTTCGACCATTGAGGGTGTTTTGACCCCGTTTGACGGAACCTTGTGAAAGAGCGGTTTACGTACCTATGTCCCCTGCGGCCAACCCTTCACAACTGATGGCGACACCACCGGATTTCGAGTCATATCTGGCCCTGGGGATCTACATCGGCATCGCAATTTTCCTGATTGCCTTCCTCCTCCTGCTCTCCTGGGGGCTCGGCCAGAAGACCCGCTCACGGCAGAAGCAGGAACCGTACGAGTCGGGCATCTACCCGCTTGACAACGCTCGCCTCAAGGGGCCGGTGCCCTTCTACCTGGTCGCCATTTTCTTTATCATTTTCGATGTCGAGGTGATCTTCGTGGCCTCCTGGGCGGTGGCCTCCGATCGCCTCGGCTGGGCCGGTTTCGCCCACGTCTGCTTCTTTATCTTCATTCTCTTTCTCGGGCTGGTGCATCTCTGGAAGACCGGTGGTCTCGACTGGGGTCCACGGGGGCAGCGCGAGGGCCGTAGGGCGGAACGGAGCTTCCTGTGAGCGAACAGCTGCCGCCCAATGTCATCCTGACGACCCTGGACGACGCCATCAACTGGGGCCGCAAGAACAGCCTATGGCCGATGTTCTTCGGACTCTCGTGCTGCTTCGTCGAGATGATGACCAGCATGACACCGCGCTTCGACCTGGCTCGCTTCGGCGCCGAGGTGCTGCGCAGCACGCCTCGTGAAGCCGACTTGATGATCATTTCCGGCACACCTTTCAAGAAGATGGGCGCCAGCATGCTGCGCGTCTACGAACAGATGGCCAACCCCAAGTGGGTCATGGCGATGGGCAGCTGCGCCAACTCCGGGGGCATGTACGATGTCTACAGCGTTATGCAGGGAGTCAACCAGGTGCTGCCCGTCGATGTCTACGTCCCCGGCTGTCCACCGCGACCGGAAGCGTTCATGCAGGGGTTGATCCTGCTCCAGGAGAAGATCGCCAGTGATGAGCGGCCGGCCCGCAAGGTCCTCGGCCTGGAGGGCGGCTGCGAGGGGACCACATGTCCCCTGCTGGTCGACGGCGTCAGCAAGAGCCGCGATACGCGCGGGCCCGGCTTCGGCAACAGCCTGAACCGCGGCAGTTCCGCCCAGGCGCCGAAGTTCTGGGGAAGCCGTGCCGCGGAAATCTGGCGGCCTGCGCAGCCGCGCGTCGAATTCGTTGCCTCGACACCCGGTCTGCGCAAAGCCCTGCACGACCATTTCGGCGACCGGGTCCGGGAAGATGCCAAGGGTGTCGATATGCCGACCTTCTGGACAGACCCGGAAACGGCCCCCAAGCTGCTGCGTTTCCTCAAGGAGCAGGCGCCGACCAAGTACCGTCGCCTCGAAGATCTGACGGCAATCGACGAACGTGAGCGACAAAAACGCCCCGGCCACGACTTCACTCTCGTCTACCACCTCTTGTCCTATGAAGACCCAGGCTATCTGCGGGTCAAGGTGCCGCTGCGCGGCGAGATGCCTTCCGCGCCGACGCTGACCAGCGTCTGGAGTACCGCCAATTGGTACGAGCGTGAAGTCTTCGACATGTTCGGCATCGATTTCAAGGGGCATCCCGACCTGCGTCGTATCCTCATGGCCCACGACTGGCAGGGGCACCCGCTGCGCAAGGAACACGTCTGCCGGGCCACGGAGATGGCGCCCTTCACTCCGGAGGCGGCCATGGCCATGGTGCCGCGTGACGCCGAGAGCTTCTTTGGCGGCAAGGAGATGGAGCGCATCGACGACGAAACCATGGTCCTCAACCTGGGGCCGCACCACCCGGGGACCCATGGCGTTCTGAGGCTGGTCGCCAAGCTCAACGGCGAGGAGGTCGAAGATGTCGATGTCGATCTCGGATACCACCATCGCGGTGCCGAAAAGATCGCCGAGCGCCAGCACTGGAATCAATATATTCCCTACACCGACCGCATCGACTATCTCTCGGGTGTTCAGAACAACCTGGCTTACCTGCTGCCGCTGGAGACCATGCTCGGCGTCGAAGTTCCGGAGCGCGCCCAGGTCATTCGCGTGATGCTCTGCGAACTGTTCCGTATCGCCAGCCACCTGGTCTGGCTGGGAACTTTCGCCCACGACGTCGGCGCCATGACCCCGGTCTTCTATGCGTTCGAGTCGCGGGAAAAGATCTTTGACATCATCGAACAGATCACCGGCGGCCGTATGCACCCCTCCTGGTTCCGCATCGGCGGATTGCCCATGGACCTGCCGGAAGGGTGGAAGGAGACGGTGGACGTTTTCACCCGCGACTTCGACAAGCGTGTCGACGAATTTGATCGCATGCTCACCGACGGCCCGATCTTCAAGGCGCGCACCGCGGGGATCGGCGTCACCACCCTCGACGAGGCCATTGACTGGGGGATGTCCGGACCCAACCTGAGGGCCTGCGGTCTCGAGTGGGATCTGCGCAAGAAGATGCCCTACTCGGGTTACGAGCGGTTCGATTTCAAGATTCCCACGGCGGGTACCGGCTGCAGCTATGCCCGCTACCTGGTGCGCCTCGAGGAAATGCGCCAGAGCCTGCGCATCGTCAAGCAGGCTGCGGCCGACATGCCGGACGGTCCTTATGTCACCAGGGATTTGCGCTACGCCTACCCGGAGCGCAATGCCGGCAAACAGGATATCGAGACACTGATCCACCATTTCATGAACGTGGCGCGCGGCATGACGCCGCCGCGCGGCGAGTGTTACCGGGGGATTGAGTCGAGCAAGGGGGAATACGGCTACTACGTGGTCAGCGACGGCGGCAATACCCCGTACCGGCTGCGCATCCGCACGCCGAGCTTCGCCCACATGCAGGTGTTTCCGAGGATGACCAAGGGATGGATGATCTCCGACCTGATCATGGTGCTGGGGGCGATCGATTTCATCCTGGCGGACCTGGACAGATAATATTTCAACGCAGAGACACGGGGACGCGGAGAATTTTTTAGGGTTTGACAAGGAAAAGAAGGTTTTGCTGCTCGGCACCACTGTGCCTCAGTGTCAAATAAAGAACAGGTGATATGAAAGTGCTTCTGCCAGAGGAACAGATCGACAGCTTCAAGGCCAGGGCGGCGGCGATTGCTCATCCCCATGAGCTGATCGTTGACCTGCTGCGGGCGATCCAGTCGCACCATGGCTGGGTCCCCGATGACGGCGTGTTGTTGACGGCCGAGACCCTGGGCGTCCTGCCGATCGAGGTGGAAGAGGTGGCGACTTTCTACGACAAGATTTTCCGGCGTGCGGTGGGCCGCCGGGTGATCCACGTCTGCGACTCGATCTGCTGCTGGTCGACCGGCGCCGAGATGATCATCGCGCACCTGCAGCAGAGCCTCGGCATCGGCCTGGGCGAGACCACTGCTGACGACGCCTTCACCCTGCTGCCGACCTGCTGCCTCGGGGCCTGCGGAGACGCTCCGGCGATGATGATCGGCCTGACCACGCACGGCCGCCTGACCCCGGAGAAGATCGACGAAACTCTGCAGAGGGAGCGTGCCGCGATCGCGGCCGAATTTGCGAAGTGAACGCTTATCCACAGGTGCTATTCAAAAACCGCCGGCCCGGGGAGACGGTTCTGCTCCCCGAGTACGAGAAGAACGGCGGCTACCAGGGGCTGCGTGCGGCCTTGCAGATGACGCCTGCGGAAGTTTGTGAACTGGTCAAAGATTCCGGCCTGCGCGGGCGGGGCGGGGCCGGGTTCCCGACCGGCATCAAGTGGTCGTTTTTCCCGGCCGAACAGCCTGGGGACAAGTACCTGGTCTGCAACGGCGACGAGATGGAGCCCGGCACCTACAAGGATCGCCAGCTGCTGCTCGCCGATCCGCACCAACTGGTGGAGGGAATGGCGATCGCCGCCTATGCTCTGCAGGCCGGGGTCGGCTATATTTTCCTGCGCTACGCTTATGAAGACTGCTCGCAGCGGGTCGAGCGGGCCATCGAAGAAGCGCTCGCGGCCGGTTTCCTGGGGGAAAATATCCTCGGCTCCGGGTTCGATGTCGAATTGCATGTGCATCGCAGCGCCGGGCGCTACATTCTCGGCGAAGAGACCTCGCTGCTCAACGGCCTCGAAGGGCGCCGGCCCAACCCACGCTCCAAACCACCTTTCCCTGCCCAGCGAGGCCTGTTCGGGCGGCCGACCAACGTCAACAACGTCGAGACCCTGGCCACCGTGCCGCATATCCTGGTGAACGGTTCGCTGTGGTTTCATAGCCTGGCCCTGAACCCGGAAAGTGCCGGCACCAAGCTGTTCGGCCTTTCGGGGCACCTCAACCGTACCGAGTGCTTCGAGCTGCCGCTTGGCATCACCTTGCGCGAAGTAGTGGAAGATTTCGGCGCCGGCGTGCGCGGCGGCAAAAAGTTCAAGGCCTGTCTCCCCGGCGGGGCGTCGACCC
Source organism: Geobacteraceae bacterium (assembly GCA_024641085.1). GTDB lineage: Bacteria > Desulfobacterota > Desulfuromonadia > Desulfuromonadales > BM103 > JAHEDT01. The sequence goes on from JAHEDT010000001.1 coordinate 44,857, forward strand.
CCTACCTGACCGCTGAGCACATGGACCTGATGTTGGATTTCAACCCGCTTGAAGAGGTCAAGAGCCGTCTTGGGACCGCAGGTGTCACGGTGTTCGACGAAAACACCTGTATGGTGGCGGTGACGCGCAACCTCAACCAGTTCTTCGCCCGGGAAAGCTGCGGCTGGTGCACGCCGTGCCGCGACGGTCTGGCGACCATCTCCTGGCTGCTCGACCGGATCGAATGCGGCCAGGGCACCGACCAGGATCTGGCCATGCTCAAAGACCAGGTCCGCAACATCAGGGGCCGCTCCTTCTGTGCCCTGGCAGAAGGCGCCATGGGCCCGGTTGAGGCCCTGCTGCGCCTCTTCGAACACGAAATTGTTGATCATATCAAGCAGGGAGGTTGCCCCTTTAAACGGTAGTTGGTCGCTGGAGACCACGCTCCAGCCCCCAGCCCCCAGCAACTGAACGTTATGCCGAAACTGACGATAGACAACCTGGAAGTGACCGTGCCCGAAGGGACCAACGTCCTCGAGGCCGCGCGCATCCTCGATATTGTCATTCCCCACTTCTGTTACCACGAAGCGCTGGGAGCCGTCGGCTCATGCCGTCTCTGCGCCATGATGTTCCTCGAGGGCCCGGTCAAGGGCGTGCAGATGTCCTGCATGATCAAGGCCCAGGATGGCATGGTGGTCTCTTCGACCGACCCGACCGCCGTGGAGCTGCGCGAGCATGTCATCGAATGGGCGATGACCAATCATCCCCACGATTGCCCGGTCTGCGACGAAGGCGGCGAGTGCCAACTGCAGGAGATGACCGTGGCCGGCGGCCACGGCAACCGCCGCTACCGCGGCAAGAAGGCCACCTTCACCAATCAGGACCTCGGTCCGTTCGTTCAGCAGGAGATGAACCGCTGCATTACCTGTTACCGCTGTGTGCGGACCTATCGCGATTACTGCGGCGGGACCGACTACGGCGTGCTCGGGTCGCGCAACCGGATTTTTTATGGTCGCTTCCAGGAAGGCAAGTTAGAGAGCCCCTTCTCCGGCAACATCATCGACGCCTGTCCGACCGGGGTGCTGACCAGCAAGCCGTTCCGCTACAAAACGCGGCTCTGGGATCTGCAGGAAGCGCCGTCGATCTGCCCGCATTGCAGCCTCGGCTGCGCCATCGTCCCCGGCGGCCGCTATCGTGAAGTACAGCGGGTCAGGGCCGGCATCAACCGTGAAACCAACGGCTTCTTCATCTGCGATCGGGGACGCTTCGGCTATGACCACGTCAATCACCCCGAACGGCCCCGCGAGCCGCGCATCGACGGCCAGCAGGCGACATTAGAAGCGGCGCTGGCCGCGGCACGGGAGCGGCTTGCCGCGCTGGTCGAGGCGCATGGCCCGGACAGCGTTGCCTTTCTCGGTTCCTCTCGCGCCAGCCTGGAAGCTAATGCCCTGCTGCGTGACTGGGCCAGCGCTTACGGTTCCACGCAGCTGGTTTACGAAGCCCACCAGGGTCGCGATTATGCCGCCCGGACCCTTGCTGCCCAGGTCGGTGGGCACGCCCGCAGCCTTGGCGACCTGCGCCAGAGTGACCTGATCCTCCTGTTCGGTGCCGACCCGCTGGCGGAAGGACCGATGCTGGCCCTCGCTATCCGTCAGGCGGTGCGCGACGGCGCCAAGGTTGTGACCATTGATCCCCGGCCGGTGGTGCTGCCCTGTGCTGCACGCCATCTGCCCCTGATGCCGGGGCGGTTGCCGGTGCTCCTGGCGGCGCTCGGCCAGGGGGATCTCTCTGCTTTTGATGCCGAGGAGCGCGCACTGTTCGCGCCCCTGCTTGACCAGATCAAGGCCGCCCGGCGCCCCGTTTTGGTCGGTGGCGCCGACCTGCTTGGCGGCAAGGGGGTAGCGGCCCTCTGCTCGGCGGCCTCAGCCTTGTCCACAACGGAACGCGCGGTCGGCGTGATGGCGCTGCTCGGTGGACCGAACAGCTACGGCGGCGCCCTGCTTGCGGGAGACGGCCCCGGTTTCGACACGCTGCTCGACGCGATCCAGGAAAGGACCGTGCGTGCCCTAGTCTGCCTGGAGAGCGACCCCTTCTGCGAAGCCATGGACCCGGCGCGGGCCCAGGCTGCACTCGGCCACCTGGAAATGCTGGTGTGCATCGACGCCACGCCGAGCCTGGCTGCCCAGCGCGCCGACATTTTCCTGCCGGTGCGCGCCAACGTCGAGATGGCCGGCAGCTATATCAACAACGAAGGGCGGCTACAGGAGTTCCTCCCCGTCATCGCTCCGGGCCTGCCGATCAAGGAGACCGGAGCCGGGAACCATCCGCCGCGCGAATTTTTCCAGACGACGCCAGGCTCCGCTCCCGTCGCCGACTGGTGGCTTCTGGCAAAGCTGCTCGAGCGTGCGGCGGACCTTGCCGCGCTGCGCAGGACGATGGCCAAGTACGATGAGCGGTTTTCCATGCTATCGGTCCTCGCCGCCGAAACCTCAGGTTTGCGCCTCCCCGTAAAGGTGGTGTTGCCACCGGTGGCGGACCGGGAATTGCCCCATGCCGACGGTTCTGACAACCAGGTGCTGCTGGCGACCACCGGACCGCTGGGCTCGCACTGGCTGGCGCACCTGTCGTCGCCGCTGGCCGCCACGGAGCCGCGGCCTTACGTCTGCCTGCATCCCGAATCCGCCGCGGCACTCGGCCTGGCCCCCGGTGACCGTGCACGGCTGACCACCCGCTTCGGCCATTGCCACGTCGAGGTCCGGCTCTCCGCGCAGATGGTTAACGGCCTGGTGCTGGCCCCGCAGCTCTGGGATACCGCCCTCGAAGGACTGGCGCCGGGGAGCATGCACGACTGCCGGCTGGAAAAGGAGACCAAGGCATGAATGATCTGCTGATCAGCCTGGTGCTCATCCTGGTCAAGCTCGGTCTGATCCTGGGCGTGGTCCTGACCATGGCCGCTTACCTGGTGCTCGCCGAGCGCAAGATTCTCGGGCGCATGCAGCTGCGCTACGGGCCGAACCGGATCGGCCCCGGCGGCATGTTGCAGCCGTTGTGCGACGTGATCAAGCTGCTCACCAAGGAGGACTTTGTCCCGGGCCGGGCCGACAAGTGGATCTTCCTCTTTGCTCCGGGGCTGACCGCCCTGGCCGCACTGCTCAGCTTTGCCGTGGTGCCCTTCTCGCCGCCGCTGGCCCTGTTCGGCCGCGAGATCCCGATGGTGGTCTGCGATCTGAATATCGGCCTGCTCTACATCTTCGGCCTCTCTTCGCTGGCCGTCTACGGCGTGGTGCTCGGCGGCTGGGCCTCCAACTCCAAGTACTCCCTGCTCGGCGCCATGCGTGGCCTGGCGCAGCTGGTGTCCTACGAGCTCGCCCTCGGCCTGGCGCTGGTGCCGGTGGTGATGAGCGCCAAGTCCTTCTCGCTCAATGCGATCGTCATGGCCCAGGCCGACTGGCCCAACCTGCTGCGCCATCCTCTGGCCTTCATCATCTTCATGATCAGCATCACCGCTGAATCGAAGCGTACCCCCTTCGACATGCCGGAGGCGGAGAACGAGATTGTTGCCGGCTACCACACCGAGTATTCGGGGATGCGCTTCGGCTTGTTTTTCGTCGGTGAATATATCAACCTGGTCGTCATTGGCGCCATGACCACGGTGTTCTTCCTCGGCGGCTGGCACGGGCCGTTTCTGCCGCCAGTGGTCTGGTTCATTCTCAAGGTGCTGTTCGTGGCGTTTCTCTTTATCTGGGCGCGCGGCAGCATGCCGCGCCCGCGTTATGACCAGCTCATGCACTTCGGTTGGAAGGTGCTGATTCCGCTGGCGCTGTTGAACGTGGTGGTGAGTGGGGCCATCTCGTTGGCGATGAACTCATGAAGGCAACACAGAAGACAGCATGTAGAAGAAGTTTCGGCTTCCGGTCTGCTGACGACTGAATAGTGGTTTATTATGAATCTTTGGCGTGACATAAAAGGGACTCTGCAGCCGTTCTGGATCACCCTCGGCTACCTGTTCAAGAAGCCGGTGACCATCCAGTACCCGGAGGAAAAGCGTACGCCGCCGCCACGCTACCGGGCGCGCATCGTGCTGACGCGCAACCCCGATGGCAGCGAGCGATGCGTCGCCTGTCAGCTGTGCAGCGCCGCCTGTCCGGTCAACTGCATCTCGATGCAGGCCGCCGAGGATGCTGATGGCCGTCGCTACGCGGCCTGGTTCCGGATCAACTTTTCGCGTTGCATCTTCTGCGGCCTCTGCACCGAGGCCTGTCCGACCATGGCGATCCAGACCACCCCGGATTACGAGATCTGCAACCGCGACGTGCTCAAACTGGTGCACGAGAAGGACGATCTGCTGGTCGATGGCTGCGGCAAGGATACGGAATACAATTTCTACGAGCACTCGGGGATCGGCGTGGTCAACGGGCGCGGTGGCAATGAAGATGAGTACGGGCCGGTGGATCCGAAATCATTGATGCCCTAGGAATCCAGGAGACAGAACAACACCTTTTGTATTATGGATATTTGATGCGGGATACGCGGTTTTTCTTATGACAACAGCATTATTCTACATACTCGGCATCATTCTGCTCGCGGCGACCCTGATGTGCATCACGCGGCGCAACCCGGTGCATGCGGTGATCTACCTGGTGGCGGGCTTCTTTGCCCTGGCGCTGATGTTCTACCTGCTCGGCGCACCCCTGGTGGCGGCCTGGGAGGTGATCGTCTACGCCGGGGCGATCATGGTGCTATTCCTCTTCATTATCATGATGCTCGGCCTGGCGCCCCAGGAGGTCCCGGAGGGCCCGGGCTGGCAGCGATGGCTGCCGTTGGCCCTGCTATCGGCAAGCCTGATGGCCTGTACCCTTCTGCTGATCCTGGAGGATCCGGCGGCGGGCCAGAAGGTCGGCGGTTTCTACCTGGCGCCGCAGGCGCTCGGCGAGGCGTTGTTCGGCCGTTATGCCATGGCGGTTGAAATGGTCTCCTTCCAGTTGCTTTTTGCCACAATCGGGGCCTATCTGCTCGGGCGCCCCCTGCCGAAGGGGGAGGACCAATGATGATCCCCTTTGGTCATGCCCTGGCTTTTGCCGCAGCACTCTTCATCCTCGGTCTGACCTGCGTGCTGCTGCGGCGCCAGATCCTGATGATCCTGATCGGCGTCGAGATCATGCTCAATGCCGCATCGCTGGTCTTTGTCGCGGCCTCGGCTTACTGGCGCCAGGTAGACGGACAGGTTTTTGTCATTCTCCTCATGGCGATCACTGCGGCCGAAGTCGCCGTGGCCCTGGCCATGGTGGTTTACCTGTGGCGGCGCAAGCGCACGCTGGTCGCCGATGAATTCAACGGAATGCACGGATGAACGACAGTCTGCTTTTCCTCATCCCCCTGCTGCCGCTCTTCTGTGCGGTGATCAACCTGCTCTTCGGCATGCGCCTGCCGCGGTTGTTTGCCGAGGTCATGGCGGTCACCGGTGTGGCCGGCGCGTTTGCCCTGACCCTGCTCTTCTGGGGTCATGCCGAAGGCGACGGCTCCCGGGCCGTGCTCTTTACCTGGCTCAACAGCGGCACCGTGGACATCTCCTTCGCGCTCAACTTCGATCGCCTGGCGGCGCCGATGACGCTGATGGTGACCGGGGTCGCAACGCTGATTCACCTCTACGCTGTCGGTTACATGCACGAAGATGACGACTACGCCCGTTTCTTCGCGCTGCTCAACCTGTTCGTCTTTGCCATGCTGGCGATCGTGCTCGCCGACAACCTGCTGGTGCTCTTCCTCGGCTGGGAGGGGGTGGGCCTCTGTTCCTACGGCCTGATCGGCTTCTGGTACCGCAAGCTGGAGAACGCCAAGGCCGGCACCAAGGCTTTCCTGGTCACCCGGGTCGGCGACGTATTCCTCGGCATCGCCCTGCTCTGGCTCTTCGCCCTGACCGGGACCCTGTCGATCAACGCGATCAACGCCCAGGCTGCCGCAATCTCACCCGGGGTGGTCATCGTCCTGAGTCTCCTGCTGCTGCTCGGGGCCTGTGGCAAGTCTGCCCAGGTGCCGCTGATGACCTGGCTGGCCGACGCCATGGCCGGCCCGACCCCGGTTTCGGCGTTGATTCATGCCGCGACCATGGTCACCGCCGGCGTTTACCTGCTCTGCCGGTTTTTCCCGCTGGTTTCCCTGTCGGCCGTCGCCATGACTGCGATCACCGCGATCGGCGCGGTGACGGCGATCTACGCCGCGACCTGTGCCATGGCCCAGCGTGAGATCAAGCGGGTGCTGGCCTATTCGACCATGAGCCAGGTCGGTTACATGTTCATGGCGGTGGGCGCCGGCACGGTGGCCGGGGCAATGTTCCACCTGCTGACCCATGCCTTTTTCAAGGCCCTGCTCTTCATGGCAGCCGGCTGTGTCATCCACCTGGCTGGCGACGAGAACGACATCTTCAAGATGGGCGGCCTGGCTCGGCGTGGCCCGGTCGAGCTTTTCTGGGCCTTCCTGGCCGGAGCCGTCTGCCTGGCCGGACTCCCCCTGACCGGAGGCTTCTTCTCCAAGGACGGCATCCTGCTGGCGCTCTTCACTCATCCCGACCCGCTGTACCGGGTGTTCTGGCTGATTGGTGTGGTCACCGCCCTGCTGACCGCCTTTTACACCTTCCGCCTGGTTTATCTGGTATTTGCCGGCGACTACCGTGGGACCGGTCATCCCCATGCCCTCCCGCTGCTGATGCGCTGGCCGCTCTGGCCGCTGGCCCTGCTTGGCCTTGCCGGCGGCCTGTTCAATCTGCCGGTTTTCGTCGGTGGCGGAGAAGCTCTGCACCACTGGTACGGCACCATGGCCGGGCGCGAAGTCGCCGCCAGCCACGATGTGGAATGGATGCTGATCGGCCTGGCCGCGGCGATCGCTGCTGCTGGCTGGTTGGCCGCCCATTGGCGCTATCGCGGCTATCGGCCGCCTTTGGAAAACCCGGTCAGCCGCTTCCTGTTGAGTGGGTGGCAGGCTGATGCACTGGTCGATCGCCTCTTTGTCCGGCCGTTCACGAGCATGGCGCGTTTCTGTTCCGCGGGCTGTGACCGTGCCCTGCTCGACGGCACACTCGATGGACTTGCACGGCTGGTCTCCAGTTGGGGACGCATGCTTGTGCAGCTGACCACCGGCCGCCTCACTACTTACCTGTCGGCCTTTGCCTGGGGTTTCCTGGTCCTGCTCGGCTGGTTCCTGCTCAAGCTGGTCAACGGGGGGGGGCACTGATGAGTACGCTGGCCACTCTTCCGCAATTTCCCTGGTTATCCCTGCTGGTGCTCCTGCCCCTGGCCGGTGCCCTGCTGTGCCTGCTGCACAGTGGCCGCCCTGCGGAGTGCCGGGCCCTGGCCCTGGCGACCTCGCTGGCCGTGTTCGGCGTTGCTCTGTACCTGTTTATCTACCATGGCCAGGGAGACGGCCGCTGGTTGCTCTACGAGGACAGCGCCTGGATCAGTCGCTACGGCATCCGCTACGTGCTGGCGATGGACGGTATCGCCCTGTTGATGGTGCTGCTGACCGCATTCATGCAGCTGGCCGCAATCCTTCTCGCCTGGCGGGTCGAGCGTCAGGTCGCCGGTTTTTTCGCCTTGCTGCTCCTCTTGGAAGCCGGCCTGATGGGGATCTTTCTCGCCTATGACCTGGTGTTCTTCTACCTGTTCTGGGAAGTTGCACTGATCCCGATGTTCTTCCTGATCAGTGTCTGGGGGGGCGCCAACCGGCGCCGCGCAGCACTCAAATTCTTCCTCTACACCCTGGTCGGAAGCTTCTGCATGCTGGTTGCCATGATCGCGCTCTACCAGATCCATGGCGCACAGACCGGGGTCTACACCTTCGTTATCGGCGAACTGCTGCACACGCAGCTGACCGCTGCCCAGGAGGGCTGGCTGTTCGCCGGGTTCCTGGCGGCTTTCATCGTCAAATCGCCGCTGGTCCCCTTCCACACCTGGCTGACTGACGCCCTGACCGAGGCGCCGGCGGCAGGCTCCCTGGACCTGACCGGTCTGTTGCTGAAGACCGGCATCTACGGCCTGATCCGCCTGGCTTTCCCCCTTTTCCCCAATGCCACGGCGCATTTCCTGCCGATCCTCGGCGTGCTGGCGCTGGTCGGCCTGTTTCATGCCGCCTGGAGCGCTTACCACCAGGACGACATCAAGCGCTTGCTCGCCTACTCTTCGATCTCCCATCTCGGGCTGGTGGTGCTCGGCCTGGCCGCCTGGCAATTGACCGCCTGGGAGGGGAGTCTCCTGCTGATGGTGACCCACGGCATTACCACCGGCGCGCTTTTTATCCTCGTCGCCCTGATCCGCGAACGCACCGCAACGCGCAGCATGCAGGAACTCGGCGGTCTCTGGGGGCAGGTGCCCTGTCTAGCCTTTTTCTTCCTGTTCTTCTCCCTGGCGTCCCTGGGGCTGCCGGGCCTGGCCAATTTCGCCGGCGAGATCCTCGTCCTGCTTGGCACCTTCCGGGCCCATCCGGTCTGGGCTGTGGCGGCCCTGCTCGGCGTGGTGTTTGCGGCGGCCTATATGCTGCGTCTCGTCCAGGGTGTCATCTGGGGGCCGGCCCGCTCGGAGCGGACCCTCCCTGACCTGACGCTGCGCGAGTGGCTGATGCTGTTGCCGATGGCGCTGCTGGTGGTCTGGCTCGGCCTCTACCCCGCGCCCTTCCTGGCGCCTTTGCACGGAACCGTTGCGGTCCTGCTGGCGGGAGGTCTGCCATGAGTCTGATTGACCTGCTCGCCCTGCTGCCGGTCCTGATTCTTGCTTTTGGCGGGACGGCGATTCTCATGGTGGGGGCCTGGTACCGTGAGCCGCGGCCTCTGCTGGCCGGTGGAATTGCTACCGCACTGATCGGCGCTGTTGCCGCCGGGATGGTGCCGCCTCCGAGCTTAGAGATCGCCGGCCTGTTCAGCGCCGGCGGCTATGCCCGTTTCTTTACCATCCTCTGGGCGTTGCTGGCCGCGGCCGGACTGATGGTCGCGACTCGTTATATCATGGAAAAAAGGCTTGGCGCCGGGGAATATGTCTCACTGGTTCTCTATGCTGCCGCCGGCATGGCGCTGCTCTCCTCGGCGACTCACCTGCTCGGACTCTTCCTGGCTTTGGAAACCTTTACCCTGGCATTCTACATCTTGATCGCCAGTAATCGGCGTTGTGAGATGGCCGCCGAGGCCGGTCTCAAGTACCTGCTGATGGGGGCTGTCGCAACCGGATTCATGGCTTTCGGCATCGCCCTGATCTATGCTTCATCCGGAACCCTGGCGCTGCCGGATGCCGCACTCCGGATGACCGCGGCGGCCGGCGGGCTGCAACCCTGGGGGTTGCTCGGTTGGGGCCTGGTGCTGATCGCGGTCGGTTTCAAGATCTCCCTGGCGCCTTTCCATCTCTGGACTCCCGATGTCTACCAGGGCGCTCCCGCGCCGGTCGGCGGCCTGCTGGCCACCGGCTCCAAGGGTGCGGTGGTGGCCGCCCTGGTCGGCATGCTGTCGCTGGCCGGTCCGGTGTGGCATGACCTGGTGGATCTGCTCTGGCTCCTTGCCGCAGTGACCATGCTGGCAGGGGCCCTCGGTGCCCTTGGTCAGAAAAACCTCAAGCGACTGCTGGCCTACTCTTCAGTGACGCACATGGGTACGTTGCTGGTCGGCCTGCTCTGCCAGAATACTGAGGGGCTGGCCGCAACGACCTTTTACGTGGTGGTTTATGCAATCACCAGCCTGGGCGCCTTCGCCGTGATCGCCTCTCTGGCCGACCAACGCGGCGAACCGATGGCCTTCGACGAATGGCGCGGCCTCGGCTATCGGCACCCGGTACGCAGCGCAGTCCTCGTCCTGATTCTGCTGTCGCTGGCCGGTCTGCCCGGAACCGCCGGGTTCATGGCCAAGTTCGCGGTTTTCCAGGCGGCTCTGCAGTCTGGTTACCTCGGCCTGGTCCTGATCGGGGTCTTCGCGTCGGTGGTCTCGTTTGCGTTCTACCTGCGCGTCGCGATGCTGCTCTTCCAGCCGGAGGCTCCGGCGGTTCAACGGCATGCCGGCACCGCTCCCGAACATGCTGTTGTTGCCGTCTGCACCGCGGCTGTCCTCGTATTCGGCCTCTTCCCCGGAATTTTGTTTGACCTGATCGGCCGCCTCTTACCCTGAGACAAGCACTTGGGTTAAAATGGATGAAACTCACCCTTCCGGGCTGTGTTTTGTCCTGCGTGTTCAGAATATTATCAAGGAGCTTGTCTATGACCATTGCAGATCGGATTGATACTTTTCTGGGGGCGCCCGCTTTCGGCGTGGTCGGTGCCTCGTCCAACCGGCACAAGTACGGGAACAAGGTGCTGCGCTGCTACCTGCAGAATCAACGTCGGGTCATGCCGGTAAACCCGGTTGCCAAGGAGATCGAGGGGCTTGAATGTGTGCCATCGGTCACAGACCTGTACAATGAGGTCAGCAGCATCTCAATTATCACCCCTCCGCAAGTGACGGAAAAGGTAGTGGAACAGGCGATTGCCAGGGGGATCAAGAACATTTGGATGCAGCCGGGGTCCGAAAGCCCCCAGGCGGTTGCAGCGTGCGAGCGGGCCGGGGTCAACGTGATTGCCGACGGCAGCTGTGTACTGGTGGTCATGGGTTACCATGAGCATTGAGCGGTTACCGACAGCGATAAGAGGTGGCGCGGGGAAGGGGCCCCCGAATTCCGTGGGGGGCGGCGGTGGCGAGGATTGTTCCGGGGACACAGCCCCTGTTCGGCAAAGCGTTGCCAGCCCGAACAAGGTCATGTCTCCCGGCGCCTATAAGATGTGGGTTATGCCGCGCAGCAGTAATCGTCGCCCTCGACGCACTCGGTGAGGGCCTCCAGGAACGATGCCTGTTGAGTGTCCCGGACGACTTCTGTCAGCCCGTGGTTGACAGACCAGCTGCTGCCGCAGGCGGCGCACTCGAAGAGGTCTTCGTAAAACCCTTCGGTGTGCAGATCAATTCCACTGTTTTTGAAGCTTTTGCAGACGGGGCATTGCATGGGAATTCTCCTTGTCCAAATGTGGTTAAAATTAACCGATAGCGATTAACACGCTAAAGATAGAAGATAATAACCAGACTTGCAAGCATATTATTTTTAAAAATTGATATAAAACAGTATGTTATGGGTTTCGTTGTTTTACTGGCCAGACTGGCGTTTCAATAGTTTCAAGGGGTTGGGAGGAATTCCCCGGGGATTGCTTGGTAATTGCTCTAAGGACCTGTAATTTAGAGTTTTATTGGTGCAACCACGATTCTGTTTTGAAACTGTTTGTGGTCGACTTGTTACGCCTGGCCGGAAAAGAAAAATTATAAGTATTCTGTTCGGGTGGTTTTCAAAAAAAGTTTATCTGCTGATCGTCTGGAAATTTCGCCGGCGGATAAGCCGGATGACAATGTCGTTAAAGCGAGCAATCTTCTACTGAACCGCTACCGAGGTGCCCATGAAAAAAATCCTGGTCTTCGCTGTCGGACTGCTTGCGACCCTCTACATCCTCAACCCGACAGCCGGGGTCTTTGAAATCCTTCCCGACAACCTCCCCCTGGTCGGCAACCTCGATGAGGCCGCGGCCGTCGCCCTGCTGCTGATGTGCCTGAAATATTTCGGCATCGATCTGCCGAACCTGTTCCGGCGCGGTTCGCCAGACGGCAGGACCCTCGAGAGCGACACCAAGTGACGCGTCGCCCCGCTGTGCTTTTAAGTTGGCAGGCAGGGGCGCCCACGCAAAGCTCGCAACCAGATCTTTATATCACCTGGAAAGCTAAACAAAAGCGGCTCCAACACAGGGAGAGCGCTTTTGTTGTCTTTCGGGCGGACTTATATCCAAAACAAAGGTTGGCCACTAAGACACCAAGACACCAGGATACGAAACAATCAATGGTATGGTTTTGAACAGCACCTTTGCTTATCCTGATCACTCGATCTTGACCTGAAATAAAGCACGATTTGGTGTCTTCGTGTCTTCGTGGCAAGCATCACGTTTTTATGGGCGATCGAACCGCTTACGGCAGGTGATTACTTGACGGGGCCGATAAAGAGCCAGTCGTTATTCTTCACGGCAGCATGGCAGCCGATGCACCCGCCGACCTTGCCTTCTTCCTGAATCGTCCCGTCCGGAAGGGCTTTGAGCCAGAACCAGTCACCGCCATTGGGATTGTAACCGGCCTGCTTGTACATCACGGTAATCTCGACGAGCTGCTTGTCCGAGGTGTAGTTCTCCTTGACGACAAACTCCCCGGAGGGGATACTGCCCGCTTTCCCTCGGACCGCCAGGTAGGCCCCTTTGCTGATATAGGTTGTCAACAGGGAACCGTGGGGGAATCTCCCCTGGTAGAACTTTGGCTTGCCGGGCCAGAGCTGCCAGCCCTGGTAGCCCGACTTATTCAGGAAGGCGATGACCGCCTTGCCGTCAGTGTCAGGTGGCTTGTCACCGGATGGCGGCTGCGCGGCTGATACGTAACCGGACAGCGCGATGAGCAGCAGAAGGGCGAGTACCAGGAAACGGGACATGGCGACCTCCTCCAGGCTGAGCGTGAGGGAATCTACTATCATTCAAACAGGGGAATGGGCCTTGTCAATTGCCCTGGGGCCAGATCGTTATTCGTTGCGCTGGTGTGGAGCGGAGATTCTGGTGCCTGTGGTCAGGAATGTGCCCAGAAGCTCTGCCAGCTCTGCAATGCCGTCAGGGTCGAGCCTTCCGGTTGCAGCTGACAGCGAATCTCGCCGTCGATCAGCGTGTCGAGCGAGGGCTCCAGCGCCAGGCACTGCTCGGGGCGTTTGCTTTCCGGCAACTGGCAACCGTCGATATCCAGAAAGATGCAACCGTCAACCTGCTTCTGCGGCGCCGGAATGGCGACGCCGTCGATGTCCCGCAAGACCAGTTCAACGGGGAGAGTCCTGCCCAGCGCCTGTGGTGATGCTGGTTTCGGCAGGTTGAAAACGCGCAGAAAGCGCAGCGGATCGACCCAGACGCCCGGGTGCCCCTGGCAGCAGAGCCCGCGGCACTGGCGGCAGATCAGCGGATCGGCATGGTTGAATGGGGCTGGTGAAGTCATGGTCTCATGTTGATGGCACCGCAGTCGACAATGGGGCTCTCCGGCTAGTCGAGAACGGTCACGGCCTGGATGACCACCGGTTCCCGGGGGACATCGTCGTATCCGGCGAGGCTCGCCGTCGCCTGCTGCTCGATAGTGTAGACAACGGCCATGCCGTCGACCACCTGGCCGAACACCGCGTAGCCGTACATCTCCGGCTTGAGACCGCCATGGTCAAGGAACTTGTTGTCGTCGGTATTGATGAAGAACTGGGCGGTGGCACTGTCGATTTCTGCGGTGCGCGCCATGGCCACGGTTCCGGTTTTGTTCCTGAGCTTGTTGGGCGCCTCGTTGACGATCGGCGCGCCGGCCGGCTTCTCCTGCATGTCCGGTGTCAAGCCGCCGCCCTGGATCATGAACCCCTTGATCACACGGTGGAAGATGGTGCCGTCGTAGTGGCCGGATTTGGCGTAGGCGATGAAATTCGCGACGCTGACCGGGGCCTTGTCTCGGTCGAGTTCCAGGAGGATCTCGCCATGGGTGGTTTCAATCTGAACCAAAGGTGTTCTATCGCTCATGGCAGTTCCTCTTGGGGGTAATAACGCTGTCCTGATTATAGGCAGTGCGGGCGACGATGGCAACCCGTCTGCGGGTCCGCAGTCACGGCAAGTGTCATAATTTTCACGGTTAACTCCTTAATAATATTGCCAAGCGCTATTGAGCCGTTAAACTGCATAGGAAATGAGCCGGCCCAGAACCTGTGGCTGGATGCCGATTCCCCGGTTCGCTGAAGGTGCTGCAACGATGAATATGTTCTTGCTTGCCATAAGCGTGCTGCTGATTTTCATGACCATGGTCTTTGCCTTGGCCATGTTTCTCAAGGACAATAGCATCGTTGATGTTGCCTATGGCCTGGCCTTTGTGCTGGTCTGCTGTGTTGCCTATCTCGGCAGCGGCATTGGACATCCGAGGCAGCTTCTCGCTTTAGGCATGACAACTCTCTGGGGAGTACGCCTGGCAACCCACATCTTCCTGCGCAAACGCGGTGAAGGTGAAGACTTCCGCTATCGACGCTGGCGTGAAGAATGGGGGGGCGCCTTTATCTGGCGCAGTTATCTGCAGATTTTTATCTTGCAGGCTGCCGTGGTCTTCGTTGTGGCCCTGCCGATCTTGTTAATAATTAACCATTCCGGACCTGAGCTGGGGTCGCTCGACTTGGCTGGCTGCCTGGTCTGGCTGTTCGGCTTCGGCTTCGAGGCTGTGGGTGACTGGCAATTACTGAAGTTCAAGAAGAATGATGTAAATCGTGGGCACATTATCCAGTCAGGTCTGTGGCGCTTCACCCGGCATCCGAATTATTTCGGCGAGGCCACACTCTGGTGGGGGCTGTTTCTAGTCGCCTTGAATGTGCCATACGGGGTCGTCGCCGTGCTCAGCCCGGTATTGATCGGTTTCCTGCTGCTCAAGGTCTCCGGCATACCGATGCTGGAAATCAAATACCGGGGACATCCGGAGTTTGAAGCATATAAAGAGAGGACCAACGCATTCTTCCCATGGTTCCCGAAGCACGGATAAGAGAATGAGTGTCACAATGGCGGCTCATGACCAAGGACAGAAGATCGCGGTGATCGGGGGCGGGGTTGCCGGCATTGTTGCTGCCTTCCTGCTTCAGCAACGGCATGACGTCAGTCTGTTTGAGCAGCACGACTATCTCGGCGGCCATACGCATACCATTGAGATCAAAGATGGGCCTGATGCCGGTCTTGCGGTCGATACTGGTTTTATCGTTCTCAATGAGGCCACCTATCCACTTTTTAAAAAATTTCTCTCCCGGCTCGGTGTTACGACCCGGGCCTCCGAAATGTCCTTTGGTTTTCAGTGCCTGCAGAGTGGTCTGGTCTATGCCGGGACCGATCTCAATGGCCTGTTTGCCCAGCGGCGCAACCTGTTCAACCCAAACTTTTTCCGGTTTCTGTTCGAGATCAAGCGCTTTTGCCAAAAGGCTCGTCAGGATCTCCACCAAGGAAACTTCCCGGCGGTCACCCTGGGCAAGTACCTGGCTGAAGGGCGTTTCACGCCTTTCATGGTTGACAATTACCTGGTACCGATGGCCGCGGCGATCTGGTCGACGCCGGCGCTGCAGATCGCCAATTTCCCTGCGGAGCCGTTCCTGCGTTTCTTCTACAACCACGGCCTGTTGTCTTTAAAAAATCGCCCGCAGTGGCGAACAGTGGTCGGAGGCAGCCATACTTATGTCAAAGCGTTCAGCCGAGAATTCCGTGGGCGACTGCACCTCGAGGTGGCAGCCCAAGGCATACAGCGCGAACGCGACGGCGTCAGAATTTCTCTTGCTGGCGGGGAGACCTTGTTGTTCGATCAGGTCGTCATCGCCACTCATGCCGACCAGGCCCTTCGTCTGCTCAGCGATCCATGCCCTCTGGAACAGCAGCTGCTGGAGCCCTGGCGCTATCAGTTGAACCACACGGTGCTGCACACGGACAGCTCTCTTCTGCCAGAGCAAAAAAGGGCCTGGGCTGCGTGGAATTTTACCCGCGCGGCCAAAGACGACTTTGAGCGACCGGTCTTCGTGACCTACTACATGAACCGGCTCCAGGGTCTTGCGGCACACCGGGAATACTGCGTGACTCTCAATCGCCAGGAGCCTTTCCGGGCAGAAACTGTGATCGTCGAAATGGATTATCTTCATCCCCTCTTCACCTTCGAATCGATGGCGACCCAGGCTCAGCTACCGCAACTCAACGGCCAGCAAAGAACCTATTATTGCGGCAGCTACTTCGGCTACGGTTTTCATGAAGACGCGGTCAGGGCCGGGCTGGCCGTGGCGCAGGCCTTCGGGATCGATCTATGAATTCCAAGATTTATCTCGGCGAGGTCAGCCATACCCGCCTGGCGCAGCAAAGGCACAGTTTCCGCTACCCGGTTTATTTCTACGCCTTCGACCTGGAGGAGCTGCCAAAGTTCGCCCGGCAGACCGCCCTGTTCGGCTACAACCAGCTGCGGCCGGTGGCCATCCATGACAAGGACTACCTGGGTCACGGGGCGGAGCCGCTTCGCGAAAAGCTCGCAAAGGTTATGGCCCGTGCCGGCAGAACAGTGAACCTGGGGCAGGTTGTTCTGGTCACGGCCGCGCGCTACTGCAACTATATTTTTAACCCGATCAGCTTTTTCTACTGCTACGACCCAGGCGGTCGACTGGTTTGCGTGGTAGTACAGGTCAGAAATACCTTCGGAGAGATGCATCTCTATCTGCTGGATGTAGAGGGCGCCGAAGGTGTTCATGGCAGGTTGAGATTCCGGACCGATAAACAGTTCCATGTTTCGCCATTCTTCCCCCGCAAGGGGCATTATGAGTTTCGTTTGACCGAGCCGGTTGGCACGGTCGACAATACCATCATGTATTCTGTCGACGGCCAGCTCGCGCTGGTGGCCCGGATCCACGGCCAGGCATTCGACCTGACACCTGGCCGTCTGACTCGCACCATCATCACGCACCCGATCTGCGCCAGCCTGACCATGCCGAGAATTCTTTGGCAGGCGGCAAGGCTCTATTGGCAGAGGAGGCTCCCCGTGTACCGGAAGCCGGTTCCCGAAAGCGCCATGACTGTTCGTGGGGTTCCCCCGACCTGGCTCGATCGGCTGGGCATGTGTTTGACCCTTAAATTCCTGGCCCGATTGCCGCAGGGCGCACTGCTGTTGACCACCCCGGATGGCAGACAACACCACTTCGGGCAACCTGGGGCTGAGTCATCCGTGGCCTTGGCTGTAAGAGAACAACGCTTCTTTCGACGGGTGATGTTTTCGGGCGACATTGGTTTCGGTGAAGCCTTCACTGCAGGCGAATGGACGACTTCCGATCTGCCGGGGCTGCTGACCTTGCTGGCCGCCAACGAGGCCGCCATGAATGATCGCAGTATTGCCTCTGCGGCAATTGGACGTCTGGTCAATTACCTTCACCACCTGGTGAGACCGAACACGGTGAAAGGCAGTTCACGCAACATCCGTGAACATTACGACCTGAGCAACGATTTCTTCGCGACCTTCCTCGACCCGAGCATGACTTATTCTTGTGCGTTGTTCGACACCGGGACCGAAACCCTGGAGCAGGCGCAGCGTCACAAGCTGCGGGCCATTATCAATAAGGCGCAGATTACCGCGGACGACCATGTGGTCGAGATCGGCTGCGGGTGGGGCAGTTTTGCCATCGAGGCGGTACGGCAGACCGGCTGCCGGGTTACCGGGATCACCGTATCCCAGGAACAACTGGCCCTGGCCCGGAAAAGGGTTCGCGATGCCGGTCTCGACGGGCAAATCGAGATTAGATTCTGCGACTATCGACACATTGAGGGACGCTACTCGAAAGTTGTGTCGATCGAAATGCTCGAAGCCGTAGGTCACGCTGGATTGAAGCACTTCTTCGCTGCTTGCGACCGTGCCCTCGAGCCCGGAGGCCTCGCCGTGATCCAGGTCATCACCATCCCGGACCGCAAATATAAAGCCTACCGCTACAGCTCCGACTGGATCCGCAAACATATCTTCCCCGGAGGTCATCTGCCATCAATCGGTGCCATGACGGCGGCCATGGCGCAGGTTTCGACGCTGCACATGGCAGAGTTCGAACAATACGGCCTTGATTATGCGAAGACCCTCGCGTGCTGGCGCAAAACCCTGCTTTCCCGCCGGCGGGACATTCTTCAGCTTGGCTACGATGACGTATTTCTGCGTAAATGGGAGTACTATTTTGCCTATTGCCAGGCCGGATTTTCCGCGCAGATTATCGATCTGGCGCAGATGGTCCTGATCAAGCCGGCGCGTTCGTGATTGTGCAGCGGGGCTCGATGTCATCATTCGCGACCAAACTGCTCAATGTTGGTCTTTATCAGCTCGGCTGGTTATGTTGTGTGGTTGGGGCCGCATGGGACTTCCCGGTCATCGGTGCCATGATAGCCCTTGGACTGACCGGTATCCACCTCCTCCTGGCAGATTCGCGCAAGGCCGAAAGCACCCTGATGATTGGCTCCTGCCTGATCGGGGTTATGGTGGACAGCATCCAGCAGGAACTTGGTGTCTTCACCTTCAAGATGCAACCAGACTGGCCGTTATGGTTGCCGCTCTGGGTACTGGTCGTCTGGGCGCAGTTCGCCACCCTCTTCCACTATGCCCTCGCTTGGCTGTCCGGCCGCTATCTGCTGGCTGCAATCCTCGGTGCGTTAGGTGGTCCGCTGGCTTACTGGGGAGGGGTCAGCCTGGGCGCCGCCGTGTTCGGCGCAAACCCTGGGTTGAGTCTGATGACCCTGGCGATGACCTGGGTGCTGGTCATGCCCGCGCTGCTCTGGTTGAGCGATCAAGGACCAAGCGGAGAAGGCTGTTATCGTTGGAAAGGCTCGCAATGAGGCTCAGTTGAGCCAACGCCCGATCAGGTAGCTGCCGGAGGCTACCAGGGCACAGAGCAGGGTGCCCCAGGCGATGTCGACCACGACAATTTTGAGTGGCCATTCCTTGAGCGTCGCCAGGTTGGTAAGATCGTAGGTCGCGTAGGTAAAGAAACCGAACAGGGCCCCCCAGATTGCGGCTTTGGCCAAACTTTGGTCGGCCAGCGCCGGCTTGACGGCAAACAGAATGATCCCGGCGATATAGATCAGGTAGAAGGCGAAAGCGGCCGGCCAGTTGACCGAAGGGCTCAAGAGATGGGCGAGGTTCTTCTGGTAGAGATCCTTGGCGATGACCCCCAGCCAGAGCAGGTCAATCGCGAAAAACAATGGGATCGTCAGCAGGTACAGCTTCAGGTAAAATGGGGCATTCATCAAGAACCTCCATTTCTTCTCCACTTAACTTTTATCATGTCGGGAAGTGGGCGCAAGCTAAGAGTCTCAAGCGTGAGTTTAGAGCAGCGGTTTGTTCGGGCTTGCAACCGGCCACTCTTTAATGGTTTAACGGCACATTTGCCAGTCGGGGGACGATGCCCGCTGCGAGGAATCCCTGGGAAAAGTCCGGTTTTGGTCATTGTTCTGGTATATTGACTTAAGTGACGAAAGGAGCTGACATGAATCAACATCATCCTGCCGATCCAGCGGTTGCAACCTCGCCTGGCGTCGAGCTCAAGATCGGTGATCGGGCGCCCGATTTCACTGTGAACTCCACCGCGGGGAAAATAACTTTAAACCAGCGTCTGAAGCAGGGTCCGGTCGTTTTGGCCTTTTACCCCGCCGACTTTACCCCTGGGTGAACCAGAGAAATGCAGGCTTTTCGAAACGACATCGCGCGTTTTGCAAAGCTCGACGCCCAGGTCCTGGGCGTAAGTACCGACACCCTGGACACTCATCTTAACTTTGCCAGAGAGCTTGGCTTGAGTTTTCCGCTGCTGGTCGATGATGGCTCCCTCCGCCAGGCGTATGGCATCGGCCGGATCACCTACCTTGTCGACCGGTCCGGGGTTATTCGCTATGTCCAAAAGGGGATGCCGGAGAATGACAGGTTGATCGATGAGTTAGGGGCCCTGTAGAGGGGCCCTCATCAGCCTGGACGATTGTTCTTGGTCTTCTCCTCCAGCAAGCTGTACCAGGGCTACGGGCGATCGTCTTGCAGCGCCCCATTGACGCAACGCCAGGTCAGGAATTGGCTTTGGCCAGGATCAGACCGACCTTTTCCAGGCAGGAGCAGTGTGGCGGACGCGCCAGCTTGCGCTGGTCCTCATCAACCTTGACATCGAAGTCGACCATGACCGGCAGGTGGTCGGAGAATGGCACCTGCGGCACCTGGAAGTCCCGCACCTCGATCCCCTTGCTGTACAGGACAAAATCGAGGTGCCGGTGCGGGTTACTGCTCGGATAGGTCGGCAGCCCGAGAGCGTTGGCGTTCTTCAGCCCGGTCGCTGCCAGAAACAGGTCGATCTCACGTTCCCCCCAGAGCATGTTGAAATCCCCCGCCACCAGGCACGGCCGACTGGTTCTCTTCACCAGGTCGTAGAGCGCGCTCAATTGCTGGTGTCGCGTGCGTCCCCCGAGGGAGAGGTGCACCAGGTAAACCACTACGTGTTCGAGCTCGAGCTCGATGACCAGCCGCTTCATGCCGTGCTTGAAGAAATGAAAGGTCTCGTTGTGGATGCGGTCCCGGGTCAGAAAAGCATTCCCCTGGGTTTTGACCACCGGAACCCGCCGCCAGAACGATTCCTGCCCGTACTTGATCGAATGGGAATGATAGTGCCCAAGAGAGTCCGCCAGGAGCTCGGCCTGGTTCTTGCCGCCGCTGCGGTAGGAGCCGTGATCCACCTCGATCAACCCGACCAGGTCCGGTTCCAGGCCGCGCAGAAACCCCGCAATCCGCTCCAGGTTCCGGTGGGAAGAGCGGACATAATTATGCATCCTCGGGCCGGTTGCATAACGGATGTTGTAGAGCAGGAATCTCACGGCACCTCCATGTTTATTAAAACATCATAATGACGTAACACAAGAGGCACCAGGAGAACTTTCCCAGGCGACCCGTCATTCGAACTACTCAGCGAAGTATTTACGTTCCGGGCGGCCCACGGCTCCGTAGATCAATTCGGCGGTCAAGTGGCCTGCGACGGTCAGGTATTCCAGGTAGCGGCGGGCGGTGGTGCGGCTGGCCCCGACCTTCTCTCCGACCTCTTCGGCGCTGAAACCTTCCCCGTGTGGTTGTACAAAGACGGCCCGGATCTTTTTCAGGGTCAAGGGGTCGATCCCTTTCGGCAGGGTCGGCTCCCCCGGTTTGCTCTCCTTGTAAGGATGCAGCAGGCGGTCGACATCTCCCTGCTCGAGCGAACTCCTGCCATGCAGCTGCTGGCGGTATTCCCTGAAGCGCTCCAGCGTCTCCCGGAAGCGCTGGAACATCACCGGCTTGAGAATGTAATCGAACACCCCGCCGCGCATCGCTTCCTGCAGCGGCTCCAGCTCCTTGGCCGCGGTGATCAGGATGACATCGCTGGCCTGGCGCCGGGCCCTGACCCGCCAGAGTATGTCGGTACCCAGTCCCTCCGGAAAATACAGGTCGAGCAGGATCAGGTCGGGGACGAGCAGCTGACTCATCTTCTCGGCGTCGTCCAGGCTGCCGGCAATGCCGCAGACGCTGAAGCCGTCGACCTTCTCAGTGAAGTGCCGGTGAATTTCGGCGATCTTCGGGTCATCCTCGACGATCAGTACGCTATAGCTCATTTCTCTCTCCTGCGTTTCGGGATGAACACAGAGAAAAGGGCCCCGCCCAGTTCGCTTTCGCTCAAGGTGATCTGACCGCCGAGCTCCTGGAGCGCCTTGTTCACCAGGTAGAGGCCCTGGCCGCGGTCGTTCAGCTTGGTGGTAAAGCCCTTTTCGAAAATCTGCTCACTGTGCTCGGTGGGGATGCCCCTTCCGGAATCTTCGACTTCGAAAACCAGGTCGTTGCCGAGGTCGGTCATCGACAGCTTGACCCGGGCTTGGCCTCCCCCCTGCAAAGCGGCGTCGAAGGCGTTGTCGATCAGGTTGCCGAGGATGGTGACCAGTTTCTCCCGGCTCATTTCGGCCGGGACATCGGTCAGCTGGCTGTCGGGGTCGATCTCGAAAGCGATGCGCAGCTCCTGGGCGTGGTTGTATTTACCGAGGATGAAGGCGGCCAGGACCGGGAAGGGCACCGCCTTGGCGAGAAAAGCGATCAGCCCCTGGTAGCCGGCGGTTTCCCGGCCGATCAGCTCGAGGGCCTCTTTGTTGTGGTCGATCTGAATCAGTCCGGCGATCGTGTGCAGCTTGTTGGAATACTCGTGGGTCTGGGCGCGCAACATCTCCGAGTACTCCTTGACCTGCGAGAGCTGCTTGGCGAGGATATCGAGTTCGTCCTTGCGCCGGAAGCTGGCAACGGCGCCGGTAATCTCGCCTTTCTCCAGCATGGGCACGGTGTTGATGATCATGGTGGTGCCCGCTACTTCCAGCTCCTGGTCCTGGCGCTTCTCGCCGCCGGAGAGGATGTGGCTGAGCTTGGCGCCGGGCAGGACCTCGCGGACCGGCAAGCCGACGACGCCCTCCTCTGCGCTTATGCCGAGGATTTCGAGGGCATGACGATTAGCGACCGTCACCCTGGCATTGCGGTCGATGGCGACGATCCCTTCACGGATCGATTCGATGATGCTGGTCCGCTCACTGAACAGTCGGGCAATTTGCTCCGGCTCCAGGCCGAAAATGGCGCGCTTGAAACGTCCTGAGATTTTCACGGCACCGAAAATCCCTATGATCATCAGAATACCGACCAGCAGACCGACTTTCAGCTGTTGCGCGTGGACCAGGTCCCTGACCCCTTCCTGCAGGTAGCCCACGGAAACCACGCCGATGACCTGTCCGGCATCATCGAAGATCGGCACCTTGCCGCGGACCGACGGACCAAGGGTGCCGACCGCGCGGGAGACATATGACTCTCCCCGTTCCAGGGCCGGCGCGTTGTCGCCGCCAACCATCGCCCGGCCGATCCGTTCCGGGACCGGGTGGGAGAAGCGGAGGCCCCGCCGATTGCCAATAACGATGAACTCGGCACCGACCTCCTTGCGGATACGTTCGGCCAACTCCTGGAGGACACCGTCCGGGTATGGTTCGACAATCTTCCGCTTGACCAACGGGATCTGCGCCACGGTGCGCGACACCTGCAGCGCCCGCTTGCCGATCTGGTCCTCGACCACCTCGCCAATGATCGCCGTGTAGATGGCTCCGGACACCAGAGTCAGGGAGAGCACCAGCAGGCAGACCAGAAAGATCATCCGTGCCTGCAATGTGGCTTGAATGCCGAAGAAGGTTTTCGCTGCTGTCGTCATGCCGCCTATCTTACCAGTTGAAGGTGCCATTCAGAATAAATCAAAAGACCCGTGAACATTATGAACAAAATGGCGTTAAAGTTCCAAATGGAACTTATTTCCCTTTTGTTTACAGTGTTTTATTTAAGCGATATGGTATCTTTAAAAAGTGCTTCCAGCGACCTCTGTGGCTCCTTTTTACAACGCCGGAACAGAAACTCGGCATGCTTTGGTGCTACGGATACGGTAAACTCACAATGGGGCGAGCGGCTTTTTCCAATTCGGAGCGGTCGTCGGCCCCAATCTATAAAACATGAAGAGGGAGGAAAGACAATGAAAAGAATCAGCAAGCTGTTACTGTCAACAATTCTCATGTGCGGCTTGGCCAGCCCGCTACTGGCCTTCGAACCCGAGAACCCTGAGTGCATCGCACCCGCGGGGCCGGGCGGCGGCTGGGATTTCATCTGCCGCACCACGGCCAAAAATTTATTCCAACTGAAACTGACCAAAAGCGCAATGCAGGTCACCAACATGTCCGGTGGCGGTGGTGGCGTGGCTTTCGCTCACGTTACCACGGAGCGCAACAACGATAACGACCTGATCGTTGCGGCTTCAACCAGTACTACAGCGCGCCTGGCGCAGGGCATTTTCAAGGGCGCGAACGCCGATTCCGTTTACTGGCTGGCGACCTTTGGCGCCGAGTACGGTGTTCTTGCTGTCAAGAAAGATTCACCATACAAAAATCTGAAGGAACTGATGGACGCTGTCCTGGCTGATCCGCGTTCAGTTGCCTTCGCGGGCGGTTCGTCGGTCGGTGGTTTTGACCATATCAAGCCGATGCTCGTCGCTCGTAAAGCTGGCCTCAAGGATGTGCGGCAGCTCAAGTACGTCGCCTACTCGGGCGGTGGTGAGGCTATGACCGGCCTGCTTTCCGGCGCGGTTCAAGTTATGTCCGGCGACTTTTCCGAGCTCCGCGGTTTCTATGAGTCGGGTGATGTCCGGATCCTCGCAATCCTGGCGCCCCAGCGCCTGAAAGGCTTCCCTGATATGCTGACGGCCAGGGAGCAGGGCTATGACGCAATTGGTGCGAACTGGCGTGGTCTTTACATGCCTGCAGGCGCTTCGGCTGAAGCCAAGGCGTTCTGGGCAAATGCGATCAAGAAAATGACCGAGTCCGAGGCTTTCCAGAAAGATCTGGAAGCCAAAGCGATCGAACCTTTCAATAATTTTGGCGAGGACGCGGAAAAATTTGCCAAAGGTGACATTAAGGAAATCGCAGATCTTTCCAGGGAAATCGGTATTCTCAAGTAATATCAGCAACGAGGCTGCCCCGAAGGTTGGGGCAGCCTTTCATTTTTACATCATCGTTTGAAGAAAGAGAATTTTATGAGCGACCGGATATTCGGCCTTTTCGGGCTGGCGCTTGCTGCGTTTTACTTCTGGGCGACGTCGATCATCCCCGACAGCTTCATGATCGATGTCGTCGGCCCGCGAGCCTTCCCGTATATCGTCGGGACCGTGCTCACGATCTGTTCGCTGTACATCCTGCTCCGCCCCGATGCGGAGCCGGACTGGCCGAACCTGATGAACTTTATTGAGATCATCTTCGCCACGGCGGTGATGTTTCTGTACGCCTGGGGGTTATCCAGGGCCGGGTTCGTGATCGCGACCGTCTTCGCCACCGCTTATCTTACCTGGCGTCTGGGGAGCAAACCGCTCGGTGCTCTGATCACTGCTGTCGCGACCTCTGCAGGCATCTACGTGGTCTTTCACCTGATCCTTGGTCTGTCACTGGCCAAGGGACCTCTGGGCTTTTAGGGGCAAATCAATGGAAATTTTTTCAAACCTGGCTGACGGTTTCGCCGTCGCATTGACCTTTCAGCATCTCATGCTGGCGTTCTTGGGCTGTTTTCTCGGTACGCTCATGGGCGCCTTACCGGGTCTCGGACCGGCCAATGGCGTGGCGATTCTTATTCCCATTGCATTCACCCTGGGGCTTGGCCCGGTCGCTTCGTTGATTCTGCTGACCAGCGTTTACTACGGCGCCATGTATGGCGGGCGGATCAGTTCGATCCTGCTGAACATACCTGGTGACGAGCCGGCAATGATGACCTGTCTGGACGGCCATCCGATGGCCCTGCAGGGGAAAGCGGGCGAGGCGCTGGCGCTGTCCGGTATTGCCTCGTTTATTGGCTCATTTTTTGCCACCTGGGGCCTGGTGCTGATCGCGCCGCTACTGGTCAAGGTCGCGCTCCTGTTCGGCCCGGCGGAGTATTTTGCCCTGTTCACCATGGCGTTCGCGACCCTGGGCGGGGTGACCGCCAGCAATCAGGGGAAGTCGGCCTTCGCTGCCGCACTGGGCCTCGGGATCTCGATGATCGGCAGCGATTCGCAGACCGGTTCAGAACGTTTCACCTTCGGCCATATCCATCTGTACGACGGGATCGACTTCCTGATCGCTATCGTCGGTCTGTTTGCCATCAGTGAAGTCCTGATCTTCATTGAACATCACAAGGGTGGCGCTGCCGCCAAATCCAGTGCGAAGATTGGCCGGTTGATGCCTGATTTCGGTGTACTGAAGAAGTCCATTGGCACCATGACACGGTCGACGATCATCGGTTTTCTCGCCGGCGTCCTGCCTGGGGCCGGGGCGTCGTTGGGCTCATTCCTCTCCTACTCGGTGGAAAAGAACACTGTCGACCGCGAAGGTAAGACCTTTGGCAAGGGCGATCCGCGCGGTGTCATTGCTCCTGAATGCGGTAACAACGCGGCCGCCGGAGGTGCGCTGGTGCCGATGTTGGCGCTCGGTGTGCCGGGCAGCGGGACCACCGCGGTGCTGCTCGCGGTGCTGCTGCAGCTCAACATCACACCGGGGCCGCTGCTGTTCAGGAATAATCCAGATATCGTCTGGGGCCTGATCGCGGCGCTCTTTATCGCCAACTTCATGTTGTTGGCGCTGAACCTGCCGATGGTTGGCCTGTTCACCCGGGTGCTGTTGATTCCGACAAGGATTTTGATGCCGGTGGTAGCGATGATTTCATTCGTCGGTATCTACGGGCTCACCGGTTCGACCTTCGACGTGATGATGATGGTCGGCTTCGGCTTTGGCGGCTGGCTGCTACGTAAGCTCGGGGTGCCGCTGGTGCCAGTCATTCTCGGCATCCTGCTCGGCAACGAGATGGAGGTCAACCTGCGGCGTGCCTTGCAGATTTCGGACGGCGACTGGTCGATTCTCGTCGGCAGCCCTTTGGCTATCGGTATCTGGGCCATTGCGGTCACCGGCTTCGTCCTGCCGATTTTCTTCGGCAAGAAGGTGAAAAAAAATATGTCAGCCGATCATTCCGAAGAGAAGATGGACGAGGTCATGAAAGGCGGCGACTGAATCGGGCATGGACAATTTACACTGCCGGACATTGTCCCCCTATAGCGCACGCTGATCATGTAATCATCTCTTGTGTCCACCAGGGAATTCCGGATTTCTCGTGCGACATTCTCGCGATTTTAGGTCCGATTCTCAGGAAGCAGATGGAATGAGTTCTTGGCTGTGACCGGGGCGTGACAGGTTGATATACTGCCAGGGATAGCGCTCCCCGGTCATGACCTGCAGGGAAGCATGATCGAATCAAGGGTCATGCTAATGACAGCTACAGGAATAGGGTGTGGTGTTTCCCTCTACCTTGTGTCGAACAGCACCCTTCCAAGATCCGGGAGCCGCTTACTGAAAAATTCCATTGTGCGGTTGATGTCGGCACCCTGCGGGTACGTTTCAGAACGTCGGTAAGCTTGGCGACGAGAGTCCTGATGGCAACATAGTCCGTCAGACCAAATCAATTTGCTCAAAACTGGTTTTCACTGCGCTGTTCAGTGAAAAAGGCTGGAATGCAAAGGGCCTGCCTTCCGTCGGAAGGTCAGCCCGCATTGCCCTGCAGTATGGCCGTTCTGCTGCTCATGCTCCCTGCCCGATACTCCCCGCCCGATACCCTGACGGCCACACTGCCGGACCACCTTAATCCCTTGCCATCGAAGGCCTTTGGATAAAAACTCTTTGTGAGATTGATCACGGTGCGCTTGACACGTTATCATAAAAGAAATAGTCCACTTGGCGTGCCGGCGGTTTCTGCCGGCGCCCAGTGAGGAGGCTGCCGAACAGGAGCTCTTTTGATGCGCCCCGGTGTCGCAGGTAGCGGGTCGGGAGCCGCCCGGAGATAGGAGTTGTATGGAGACTCAATTGATTGGCGATGCCTGCGTGAGCCTGGTTTTTGGCGAGGAGATCTCGGTCGAAAACAGCCGCAGGGTGCTGGCTGCCTATCGCCATCTCAAGGGGAGTGCCTTGCTCGGTGAGCTGGGGATTCATGACCTGGTGCCAACCTATCGCGCGTTGGCCGCCCACTTCGAGCCCGGAACCGACCCCTGGATCGTGGCCCGGGCTCTGGCAGAGCAGCTGGACCCGGAAACCCAGCCCCGCCGGCAGGTGGCCGTCGGTCCCGGTAAGACAGTAGAAATTCCGGTGGTCTACGACGGTGAGGACCTCTCACGCGTCGCCGAGATCCATGGTCTTTCCGCTGCTGACGTGATCAGCCTGCATACCGGAGCGACCTACCAGGTCGCGATGGTCGGCTTCAAGCCCTTCTTCCCTTACCTGATCGGGCTCGACCCGCGGCTCGAAACGCCCCGTCTGGCCTCCCCGCGCAAGCGGGTTGCCGCCGGTTCGGTGGCGATCGGTGGTGCGCAGACCGGGATCTATCCGGAAGATTCCCCTGGAGGCTGGAACATCGTCGGGCGCATGGACCCGCAACAACTGCAAACCATCCTTCCAGGCGATACCATCATCTTCCATCAAAGCGAGGAGTCATGATCATCAACTGTGACATTGGTGAACGGGGGGCCGAGCACCCTGTCGACCTGGAGCTCATGAATCACATCGGCATGGCCAACATCGCTTGCGGAGGTCATGCCGGGGACGCGGAGAGCATTGCAGCCTTCTCCGCGATCGCCCGCGAGAAAGGGCTGCGCATCGCCGCTCACTTGGGTTATCCCGACCGGCAGAATTTCGGCCGGGTCTCGATGCCGATCGCGGTCAAGGACCTGCTGGCGGCCCTCGACCGGCAACTCGCGCTGAGCGTCGAAAAAAGCCGGGTCAAACTGCACGGGGCACTGTACAACGACTGTAATGTCAATGGCCTGCTGGCCAGGGCAGTCGCGGTCTGGCTGCGTGACAGCAGGGTCACGGAAGTGGTCACCCCCTTCGATTCGGCCCTGGCCGTGGCCTGTTGCGAACTGGGCCTGGCCGTATGCGCCGAGGCGTTCGCCGAGCGCCGCTACACGTGGCTTCCGGAGAGCGATCAACTGGTTTTGGTCTGCCGTAGCAAGCACTACTCCTCGATCCTCGAGGTGGAAGATGCCCTGGGACACAGTCGCAACATTATCCTTGAAAACCGCATCGATACCGTCGTCGAGGCCGAAGACGGCTCCCTGTCGACTCTCTCTCGACCGGTCAGGGCGGAAACCCTCTGCATCCATTCCGATTCGCAGATCGCTCTGCCGCTGGCGACCGGTCTGGCAGAACTCCTCAGGCAGTCCCAGACATGAAGACCGGGACCGACAGCACAGTGCCATGCCTCGATGGCCTGGCGGCTTTCGGCCGCAAGGGCATGTACTGGCTGCGCCGGGCGCCCTGCTACGGCCGCCAGGATGTAGGTCTTTCGCCCGGCGGGGCCATGGATCTCTTCGCCATGCTTACCGGCAATATCATGCTGGGCAATGCCGACGATGCCGAAGCTCTCGAGTTTCTTCTCCCTCCCGAGATCGAATTCCTTCAGCCGGTCTACTTCATACTGACCGGCGGCCACTTCCGGGCGACCCTCTCCCGGCCGGGACTGCCGGCCCAAGAAGTCAACCACGCTGCCGTGGCCTTCGCCCCGGCCGGGGCGACCTTGACGCTCGGCGTTCGGACCAGGGGCCTGCGCGGCTATCTCTGTGCCCGGCCTTGCCTGACGGATACTCCTGACGATGAATTTCTGCAGCGGCGCCGCGGCCGTTTTGCCGAGAAGTTCAGCTGGTTCGATCCTTTCGGCAGAATCCGTGTCGTCGAAGGGCCGGAATACAGCTGGTTGCGGGAGCCGGAACTCTTCACCAGCCAGTACTGGACGGTCAGCCGCGCGGCCAGCGATATGGGAATCAGGCTCGAAAGCGATGCCGAGTTGCTCGTCGGAGACGGCAACATGATTTCAGATGCGGTGGCCGACGGCACGGTCCAGCTGACGCCGAAGGGGCCGATTGTCCTGCTCAAGCATCGTCAGACCGTGGGCGGCTATCCGCGCATCTATAACGTAATCAGTGCCGATGTCGACCTGCTGGCGCAATTCTATCCCGGACAGAGCCTGTGCTTCCGTAAAGTCAGCATAGCTGATGCGGTAACGGCGGCCAGGCAGAAGTGCGCCCAGCTGGAGGCCCTACGTGGCAGGTACTCAGCGGACCATTAATATCGCGCACGGCGGTGCCGGTTTTTGGCCGGCGGGTAATTTTTCTGAGCATATTTGAATTCTTCGTGTAGTATTAGTACGTTAACCTTGTCCGCCGATTCCCGTGGGCGGCCATTCAACCTCAGTGAAAAAGGAGAAGGCTCATGAGTTTTAGGAAAATCATGTTGATGACGTTGTTGGTGTTGTTGATCACCGTGCCCGGTAGTTTTGCTGCGGACCAGGTAATCAAGCTTGATCTCAATGCAGTCTATGGCGCGACCAGCTTCCATACCGAGGGTGCTGCCGAATTCGCCAAGCTGGTCGGAGAGTACACCAACGGCAGCGTGGTGATCACCGTTCACCCCGGTGGCAGCCTGGGCTTCAAGGGCCCCGAACTGCTCAAGGTCGTCAAAGACGGCCAAGTCCCCATGTCAGACATACTGATGGGCGTGGTTGGCGGCAGCGAAAGCGTGTTTGGCATAAGCTCTCTGCCGCGCCTGGTAAACTCCTTTCCCGCCGCCCAGAGCCTTTATGCTGACTGTAAGCCGCTATACGAGAAGGCTGCTGCCAAGTGGAAGCAGAAGCTGCTCTATGCCGCTCCTTGGCCGCCAAGCGGCCTGGTCACCAAGAAAGAGATCAACGCTACGGCTGATCTGGCCAACCTGAAAACCCGCACCTACGACAAGAACGGTGCTGAATTCCTCCAGTCGCTGGGCGCGTCCCCGGTCTCCCTTCCCTGGGGAGAGGTTTATTCGTCGCTGACCACCGGGATCATCGACTCGGTGCTGACTTCCGGTGAATCGGCCTCCAATGGCAAGTTCTGGGAAGTGCTCAAATACTTCAAGAACATCAATTATGCCTACCCGCTCAACATGGTGACCATCAACCTCGATTACTGGAATTCCCTGAGCCCGGCCCAGCAGCAGGCGATGCTCAAAGCTGCTGCCGCGGTCGAGAAGTCCCAGTGGCAGAGCTCTGAGAAGCGCACCCTCGTATCACTCGCCACCATCAAGGGTCAGGGGATGGTCCTTTCCAACGAAGCGCCGGCCTTCTCCAAGGACCTCGACGCAGCCGCCAAGAAGCTGGTCGATACCTTCAGCAAGGAGTCTTCCCCCGAAGTTCAAGCGATTCTGGCCAAGTACACCAAATGATGACAAAGCTGTTGCAGGGGATAGATACGTGCTCGAAGCTGGGTGCGTATCTATCCGCCTTTTCCATGGTCCTGATCGTCGGCCTGATCCTGGTCGAGATCATCTGCCGGTCGGTCTTCGGCACGTCGACCATGGTGGCCGATGAATTCAGCGGCTACCTGATGGTCGTCACCGTGATGGCCGGCCTGGGGTATACCCTGGCAACCGATTCGCACATCCGCATCACCGTTCTGCTGGTGAAGCTCGGACCGCGGGCGCGGCTGTTCATGGACCTGGTCGCGACCTGCTTCGCCCTGGCCATCGCTCTTTTTATCTGCTACCACGCCGTCCTCATGGTGCACGATTCGTACAGCTATGACATGCGGGCGGATTCCATATCCGAGACACCCTTCTACATACCGCAGCTGGTCGTGCCGCTCGGTCTTGCCGGGCTGATCCTTCAGCTGATCGGCGTTTTGCTGAGGAGATGCAGCCGTTGTTCACCGAACCCCTGACCATCACCATTCTGCTCTTCGCCATCCTGCTGCTGTTGCTGCTCTCCGGGGTCTGGATCGGCTTCTCCCTGTTCGGGGTTGGCGTCGCCGGGATGCTGATCTACAAGACCAACCTGCCGCCGGCGATTTCCATTTGGGACAAGATCGGCGGGCTGATGGCCACCTCAGCCTGGAACAGCCTCAACTCCTGGGCAATTACCGCACTGCCGCTTTTCATCCTCATGGGGGAGATCCTCTTCCGGACCTCGATCTCGACCCGCCTGCTCAACGGCCTGGTGCCGTGGTTCTCGCGGATTCCAGGCCGTCTGCTGCACATCAACATCGTCGCCTGCTCTCTGTTCGCCGCGGTCTCGGGTTCGAGTGCGGCGACGACCGCCACGGTGGGCAAGATCACCCTCGACGAACTCTCCCGGCGTGGCTATGATCGCAGCCTGGCGCTCGGGTCGCTGGCCGGGGCCGGGACCTTGGGCTTTCTCATCCCCCCCAGCCTGATCATGATCATTTACGGGGTGCTCTCCGACACCTCGATCGGCAAGCTGTTTGTCAGCGGTATCCTGCCGGGACTGCTGCTGGCGGCACTCTACTCGACCTACATCGTGTTCCGGGCCAAGATCAAACCGCAGATTGTCCCCGACAGCACCGAAAGCTATACCCTGCAGCAGAAGTTGGTGGCCCTCAAGGAACTGGTGCCGGTGCTGCTGCTGGTGGTGGCGGTGCTTGGTGGCATCTACCTCGGTGTCACCACGCCGACCGAGGCGGCGGCCATCGGCGTGCTTGGCGCGCTGGTGCTGGCCGCTGCCTACCGCAACCTGTCGTGGGGGAATTTTCGTGAATCCCTGCTCAATGCGGTACAGACCACCTGCATGATCTGCTTTATTATTGCCGGGGCGGCGTTTCTCTCCCAGGTCGTCGGCGTCGTCGGGGTCGCCCGTGGCCTCAGCGAGTACATCGTCAGCCTGCAGGTCTCGCCCTACGTGCTGCTCATAATCCTCGGTTTCATGTACCTCATCCTGGGGATGATTCTCGATGGCATCTCGATTGTCGTCATGACCCTGCCGATCGTACTGCCAATGGTCACGGCGGCCGGTTTCGACTCGATCTGGTTCGGCGTGTTCCTGGTGATCATGGTCGAGTTGTCGCAGATCACGCCTCCGGTGGGTTTCAGCCTGTTCGTGATCCAGGGGATTTCCGGGGAGCCGGTGAGTTCGATCATCAAGGCGACGGTGCCGTTTTTTCTGCTGATGATCCTGGCGGTGGTTTTGATTACGATCTGGCCGGACATCGTTATGTTCCTGCCTGACCAAATGTCCAGGTAGTCCGAGGTGGGGGCGGTCCTTTCTAAGCTCATATGGCCAGGGGGTCGTTGCCGTCAGGGGCCCGTCAGTACGGCGGAGCCCGGCCCATGGTCCTGATTCCATGAAGACACCACGACCCCGGAGGCCGCTCGACGGCGGCGCCATGGCGGCGATGCTGCTCCTGTGTGCCACCTGGGGTCTGCAGCAGGTGGCGATCAAGGCCGCTGCCGTGGATATGTCGCCGGTGCTGCAGATCAGTCTGCGCTCAGGCATCAGCGCGGCGCTGATCGGGCTGCTGATGCTCTGCAGCCGCGTGCGTTTCTGGGTGCGGGACGGCACCTGGCGACCCGGCCTGCTGGCCGGCAGTTTGTTCGCGGTCGAGTTTTTGTTCATCGCCGAGGGCCTGCGATTCACCACGGCCTCGCATATGGCGGTCTTCCTCTATACCTCGCCGATTTTTACGGCCCTGGGTCTGCATTGCTTCCTCCCCGACGAACGCCTGCGACTGCACCAATGGCTCGGTATCGGCGTCGCCTTCTCCGGGATCGTCACTGTCTTCTGGGGCGGAGCCATGAGTCCGGTGACCACTCCGGACATGCTCCTGGGAGACACCCTGGGCATCCTGGCTGGCGCCGCCTGGGGGCTGACCACGGTGACCGTGCGGGCGTCCACTCTCTCGGAAGCCCCACCGACCAAGACCCTGCAGTATCAACTGACGATGGCCTTTCTCCTGCTGCTGCCGACCGCCTGGCTTTCCGGCCAGGCGGACGCTGCGGCCTTCACGCCGATCGTCTGGGTCAGCCTGTTGTTCCAGGGGGTCGTGGTCTCTTTTGCCAGCTACCTGGCCTGGTTCTCTCTGTTGCGGAGCTACCTGGCTTCGCGTCTCGTGGTCTTCTCCTTCATGACTCCCCTGTTCGGAGTCGCTTTCGGGGTGCTCTTGCTGCATGAGCCGTTGACGGTGAGCTTCGTGGCTGGGGCCCTGCTGGTGTTGCTCGGCATTGCAATGGTCAGTCGCGCGGCCTTGCCGCAGCCGCCGCCGAGGCGTGGGTGGCGCTAAACTTCCCTGGTGCGGGAATGAAATCGAAAGGAAGGCCGGATGACTGTCGAACCTGACAAAGGGCTGACAGTCCCTCCGGCGCTCTGCGCGCTAAAAACGCAGCGACAGGCAGGTCAATCCACCGTCGAGCTTGGCGTACTCGGACATATTCACTTCGAGAATCTGCAGCCCCTGTGCGCTCAGCTGTCGCCGCACCTTCGGGAAGCCCGCCGGCATGAGGACCCTGCCGTTGATCGCGATGCAGTTGGCTGCGCCAGCCAGCTCCGGGGCGACGGACAGAATGGTGTACGTCGAGAATTCCGGGCGGCTCACGAACTCGCCGGTTGCCAGCAGGGTCTGCTCCGTCAAGCAGGTGACCCCGGTCTTGAGGTGCAGAAACTGGGTGACCGGAACCGTCGAAGCGCTCATCCCGCAGTCTGCGAGGATCTTGATCAACTGCCTGGCCCCGTCACTGTTGGTGCGCGTGGAGAGCCCGATATAAAAGTGCTGGCCGACCTGCATGACATCCCCGCCGTCGAGCGTGCCCGGAGCGCTAATTTGCTCGATGCGCTGATAGAAGCGCTCCAGCACCGGGCGGAGTCCGGTCGTCTCGCCCCTTCGCGAGGGTGCTGCCGGGCGGGTCATCACGGCACAGTGCGGGGTGAGCAGGGCGGCGTCTTCGATAAAGGTCGAATCCGGGAAGGCTTCATCGGCGTCCAGGATCAGGACCTCCAGCCCGCAGCTTTGCAGGGCTGCGATATACTGCCGGTGCTGAACGAGCGCCCTGGGGTAATCGGGGGGGCCGAGACCGGCATTGGTCAGGCCGGAAACCAGACTGCGGCCGGGAGTGCGTACGATTGCCTGTGTGAACATCTGTTATCCTCGATTTTCTTGGTTTTGGTTTGTAAGGGTTGCCCTGGCAGGTATAGCAGAATCGACTGGTGATCGACAAGCCGGAGGCTTGCAAAATTGTAACCTGCGGCGGTCGACAGGAGGCGTTTTTACCCCGCCTAAAGACGGGCCCGAGCCGACCGGACGGCACACGGCGGTTCAACTCGAAAAGCATTGAGCCATAGGTCATTCGTTTGCTCCACTGTCCACCTCGTGATATATTTCAACAGAAATGTATCCGCCTCGGGGGGCTGAGGCCTGGTGGCCCTCATTCAGCTGAGAATGGCCCACGGATTTTAATATGTGGCTGGCATGCCGGAAGGTGACGATGAGAAGCATACAGGTAAGGTTGATATGTGGCTTGCTGAGCCTTCTGCTCCTGCCCCTGATGCTTGCGGCTTGTGGCAGTGGCGGTGGAGGTGACGCTGGCTCGTCGGCAGGGACCGGGACGGTCAGTATTTCACTTACCGACGACCAGAGCGGCTACGACGCGGTTGTCTTGACGATCAAGGAAGTCGGCATTGTCGCCAGCAACAGCGCGGCCACCTATTACAATTCCAGCGCCCTTGATGCCCTGCCGTTAACGGTGAACGTCCTCGACTTCCCCGGGGACGCGACCCTGCCCCTCGCCGAGATCGAGGTCCCGCTGCCTGAGAATGGGGCCCCGCTCTGTTTCAAGCAGATTCGCCTGGTGCTGGCGGCGGAGGGCGATCCCGTTTGTGATGCACAAAAGCCCTGCAACTATGTGGTCGAATCCGGCGATACGAATGGGACCGCCCATGAATTGAAAACGCCGAGCGGCCAGCAGTCGGGAGTCAAGATCCTGACCACCAAAGATTTCTGCGTCGATGCCGACCACGATACGGTCCAGGTCGCGCTCGATTTCGACCCGTCCACGGCGATCGTCCATAACGCCAACAACGGCAACAGCAAGGATAAGTATCTGCTCAAGCCAACCGGCATCCGCATGATCGAGGGGCAGTGGAGCATCGCCCCGGACAGCTTCATCACTGGCATGATCGCTGTGCCGACCGCCGAGAAAGAGGAAGCAGGTGTCTGCGAAGAGCTGGCGACAACGCCCCTGGTAACGGTCGCCGCCTTTGCCGAAACCGCTACGGTTACGCCCGTGGTTCAGACCGTGGCAATGGCCGAAGGGCCGGTGGGCGGAGACGCAGTCTGTTTCGAGTGGTGTGCTGAAGAGGCCGATCCCGCAAGCTGTGCCAGCGATTGCGAGTCGGGACTGCAATCGTCATGCTACTACAGCGGCCGCTTCAAGCTTTTATTGCCTGCGCCCGGGATCTATTACCTGGATGCCAACTGGGGTGCTTTGGTGAGCGAGGAAATAGGTGCCGAGGACCAAGACGTGGTGTTGCTTGAATTGAAGTAGCCATCACGCACAGGTGCCAAAGATTAAAAATCGGGCGATCGGAAGATCGCCCGATTGCATTGCGAGCTCACTCCTTGAGCAACCCCAGAGAACAGGCTTGTTCGAGATAATCCTCGACCACCGGCCAGAGCGCCGGCGCGCCGGTCTTGATCGGCAGCATACGCTGTACGACACGGCCTTTCTCGATGCCGTGGATGCGCCAGGTGCCGCCCTGGCTGTTGACGTTCTGCAGCAGGACCTGGAATCGGTCGAGGGCGTTGGCAAAGCCGGCTGCGGCCGTCTCTCCCGCTTCGAACTCGTCCCACAGGGATCGGAACTCGACGGCCAGGTCGTCTGGCAGCAGGCCGAACAGTTGGTCGGCGGCGCGCCTTTCGCGCTCTTCCTTGTCGTGGTTGCCCGCCACGTCGTAGCAGAAGGTATCGCCGGCCTCGATCTCGATCACATCGTGCAGCAGCAGCATCTTTACGACCCGCAGCAGATCGAGCGGTTGCGGGGCGTATTCGGCCAGCACCATGGCCATGGTGGCGATGTGCCAGGAATGCTCGGCACTGTTCTCGCGGCGCGACTCGTCCATCACCAGGTTCTGGCGCAACACCTGCTTGAGCCGGTCAAGGCATTCGATGAATGCTACCTGCTGTTTCATTCTCTCCATGGTTCGTGACATACGTGGCAAACTCCTGCAGGATCTTTCCTGTGTGGGCATGTTGAGGTCGTGCGCCGCCGCGGCCCGTAAGTTAGAATTTTTCGGCGGCGTCCCTGAGCAGGGCCTGGACGGAATCCTCGAACCAGCAATCGAGCATCCGTGCCAGCTTGGCCCGGTTGTGCAACTCGTAGGCGGAGCGCACGAAGTCGGTGCGGTTCTCCTTGATGAGGGCAAGGGCCGTGCGCGGCTGGGCAGCCAGGGCATCAATCGTGGCGACGGCCTGCTCCTCGACCTCGGCCAGAGGCAGGACACTGTCGATCATGCCGATGTCCACGGCCCGGTCGACAGGCAGGAAGCGGCCGTGGTACATCATTTCTGTGGCCGCCCGGTCGCCGGCCAGTTGGCGCAGGATCAGGTCGGGGAGGTAGGGCACCGGCAGGCCGATGGTCGCCTCGTTGAAACCGAACAGCTTCTTGCCTGCCGCCGCGAACCGGAAGTCGCAGGTCAGCGCCAGGACTCCGCCGCCGGCCACGGCGTGTCCGGTCATGGCGCAGGCGGTCGGGAGGGGCAGGGTGTAGAGGTCGAAAGTGAGCTGGTCGAAGCGGGTGAAAAAGGCGATCATGGCGGCGCGGTCGAACGTGATCAGCTCCGGCAGGTTGAGGCCGATGGAGAAGAACTTGCTGTTGCCGGCCAGCACCAGCCCGCCGGCGCTGTTCCGCACCCGGGCCAGTGCGGCCGCCAGGTCGGCGACCAGTTCACTGCTGATCGCATTGGTGGCGCCGTTGTCGAGGCGTAGTACGGCGGTTGCGCCCTGCATGGTGACGTTGACAGTTGCCATGACTGGTCCTCCTTGGCAGGCGGGGGATGCGATACCTCCCATGATGCAGGAAACAATCCAATGAATCCAGTTGATATGTTCGTTCGCCGAGTCTCCCCCGGGCGGCCGACTGCGCAGGAACACCGGGCATGAACTGGCAGGTCTACATCATCCTCTGCTCGGACGGGTCGCTCTACACCGGCATCACGACCGATGTCGCGCGGCGCTTCGCCCAGCATCGCGCCGGGACCGGAGCCCGCTACTTTCGCGGCCACTCACCGCTCCGGCTGGTCTACCTGGAGCCTGGCCATGATCGTCGCAGTGCCAGCCGCCGCGAAGCGCAGATCAAGCGCTTGGCCCCGGATGCCAAGCGGCGCCTGATCGATTCCCCGGACAACCGGCTTAAGGGCCCGCCCCGCGACACCTGACGGGGCTGCGCAGCGCCGGTCGTGTCGGTGTTTTGTTCCCGGGCTTTGCTGTGCCCGGACCGCCGCGCTACTCCGGTTTCTTGAGGCGGTCAGCGAGGGCGGCGAAGGGGGAATGGGCGAGGGACGGCTGATGGCGTTCACCAGGGCCGTCCTTGCCGCGGTCCTGCTGCACCCCGCGGGTATGCTCGTGGTCGTGGCAGTAGAGGCACAACAACTCCCAGTTGCTGCCGTCGGGCGGATTGTTGTCGTGGTTGTGGTCTTTGTGATGTACGGTCAACTCGCGCAGCTTCTTGCCCTCAAATTCACGGGTGCAGCGTCCGCAGACATGGGGGAAGAGCTTCAGCGCCTGCTCGCGGTACCCAGCCTGGCGCAACTGCTCTTCCTGGCGCATTTTGGCCACGATCTGGTCGTGTTTATTGGAATCGGTCATGAAACCTCTCGAATCCTTTCCCCGGCACTCAACGTTTCAAATAGTTCATCATAACGCCCGACCAGTTGCCGCCAGTCGTAGCGGGCGACATGGTCGCGCAGCCTGTCGATCTTCGACGCCGGGCTCCTGAGCAGCACGCGCAGGCGCTGCAGCAAATCGTCGAAGTCGTCATAGAGACAGCGACCGTGCAACGCGCTCGGCAGATGCTCGGGATAGGCGAGTCGCCGCGGTAGCAGCGGCGTGCAGCCGCAATAGATCGCCTGCACGACGCTGGCCCCGAAGAAATCATGGTGTGAATGCACCGGCAGGAGGTCTGCCCGCCAGAGCCAACGCGCATAGTCGGCGAAATCCTCGACATATCCGAACTGGACGATGCGTTCGCCGAGCCGCTGCCGCGCTTCGGTGAAGACCGGTGGACATTTGCGGTAGGTCTCACCGAGGACCGCCACTTCGAAGGCCAGCCCCTCTTCCTGCAAGCGATAGAGAGCCCCGAAGAACCCCTCCGGGTTCTTGTCGTACTCCCAGCGATGGTTCCAGAGAATCAGCGGCGGTCCGCCGGCGACCTCTCGAGGGACCGGCCGATACTGCTCGAAGCGCTGCAGATCGAGACCCAACGGCAGCACCGAACACTTCGCCGCGAGCGGCGGCAGGCTCTCGAGTTCTTTCTGGTCGGGGAAGCTTTTAAGGAACTCCGGAAGTTGCCCGAGAAAGGCGTCGCGGTGGTAACCGGAGTTAAAGAGTACGGCATCGGCCGACAGGGCGCTTGCGTAGTTGATGAAGGCGTAGTGGGCATCGCGCTTGAGGGCCGGATCGGCATCGTCCGGCGACCAGGGGTAGCTGAGTTGGTTCTCGTGGCAGTAGAGAGCCGTCGGCAGTCCGGCGGTTTTGTCGCGGGTCAAAGCCAGGAAGGTGGTCAAATCGAGCATGTCGGAGGCGAGCAGCAGGTCGACTTTGCCGACCTGCGCCATGAAGCGCCGGGCCAGGGTCACCGCCCCGCCGTGCATGCGCCACTTCCAGTGACGCCCTTCCATGGTCAACAGCACGATCTCGTGACGGCTGTAACGGGCGTATTCCTCGGCCCAGGCGGCGTGGGAGCCGGTATGAAAAGGTTCGATCAGGCAGATCTTCATCGCGCAGGCTCCACGGCCGCTTGTTCCCCGAGTCCGGTCGGCGCTTCTGCTCAGCGGTTGACCATGTGCATCATCTGCTCCGGGTAGCGTGTGCCGCTGGTGGCCCCCCTGGGCATGGCTTTGGCGATTTCAGCAAGCTCCTGCTCGCTGAGACGAACCGCGACGGCAGCAAGGTTTTCTTCGAGGTAGGTCCGTCGCTTGGTCCCGGGGATCGGCACGATATCCTCGCCCTGCGCCAGCACCCAGGCCAGGGCCAGTTGCCCGGCGGAGACGCCTTTGCGCTCGGCAACGGCCTTGACCCTGGCGACCAGGTCCAGGTTCTTCTGGAAATTCTCCCCCTGGAAGCGGGGGGACATGCGGCGGTAGTCATCCACGTCAAAGTCCTCGACGCGGGTGATCTGGCCGGTCAGAAACCCCCGTCCCAATGGACTGTAGGCCACCAGGCCGATGCCGAGTTCACGCAGGGTCGGCAGAATGTCGTCTTCGAGGTCACGGCTCCACAGGGAATATTCGCTCTGCAGGGCGCTGATCGGGTGGACGGCATGCGCCCGCCGGATGGTCGCAGCGCCGGCTTCTGATAGCCCGAGAAACCGGACCTTGCCTGCCGTCACCAGTTCCGCCATGGCGCCGACGGTCTCCTCGATCGGCACATCGGCGTCAACCCGGTGCTGATAGTAGAGGTCGATATGATCGATGCCGAGGCGTTTTAGCGAAGCGTCGCAGCAGGCCTGCACGTAGTCCGGGCGACCGCAGATGCCGATGATCGGGATTTTCCCGTCCACGGCGTCTTCCGGTCGGCCTCGGACGATGCCGAACTTGGTGGCAACGATCACCTCGTCCCGGCAGCCCTTGATGGCTTTGCCGACCAGTTGTTCGTTGGTGTGCGGACCGTACATGTCGGAGGTGTCGAGAAAATTGACCCCCAGCTCAAGGGCGCGATGGATGGTGGCGAGCGACTCCTTTTCGTCACGCTTGCCGTAGAAGTCGGACATCCCCATACAACCCAGGCCCTGGGCGGAGACAATCAGCCCTGCTCTTCCCAGTTTGCGTTGTTGCATATTGTTCTCCCTTCGCTTGGGGCGCCCCCGCAGGAGTCCTTACGCACTGCTGTTCAGTTAACTGCCCCCGGGCTTTATATCTTGATAAACGGGCTTGGGTTGCAGAGATTCTTGGCGTGCTTGGCTACGGCATTACAATTAAGGCATCTATGGCCCGGGTCTTCCATGAGATCAGACAATTCCTTTTGCCGCCCCTGTTTCCGTAATTCGCAGAGATGCAGCCAATGGCCTGCCGGATCCTTACATTCGGTTTTCACGGGTTCTGACATAAAACCTCCGAGCAAGTGGAATATTTTCGAATAAGGATTATAACATTCTTCGAGCGGCGTGCAGAGCGCAAAGCGCAGGAGGACCAGGAGGCCCTGATAACTCCCCGGTGCAGGACAAATGTGCCGGGGGGAGTAAATATGCTGTCGCGTGAATGATTTTAATCTATACTCTAAGAAGTACTCTTGCCGCCAACGACTTCCGAAGGAGGAAATCTTGCATGTCCCAGACCAACGCGAATGAATATTTCCGACTCTTTTTTGAAACGGCCCAAGGCATCCTCTCTGCCCGCAATATGCAGGCGACCCTCGACTCCCTGGTCCAGCGCAGCGTTGCCGCACTGGGGGTCAAGGCAGGCAGCCTGCGCCTGATCGATGAGCAGAGCCACGGGCTCAAGCCGGTTGCTTCCTACGGTTTGAGCGAGGCGTATCTCAATAAAGGGGCGCTGAACGCCGACCAGAGCATCCCCGAGGTGATGTCCGGCCGACCCGTCTACATCAAGGATGCCTTCAACGATTCCCGCATTCAATATCCAGAGGCCCTGCGCACCGAGGGGCTCAACACCATCCTCTCGGTGCCGGTGGTTGCCGGAGAGAAGGTGATCGGCTTGCTGCGGCTGTACAGCGCCGAGCCACGAGACTACCGCGCAGAAGATATCGAGTTTGTTTCCGCCCTGGCTGAAATGGGTGGCCTGGCGATTGCCAACGCCCGACTATTTCACGATGAGGGGGACAAGCTGGCCTCGCTGTTCAAAGAGATCGGGGTCGATCAGCCCTCCGCAGCCGAAGCCAGTGAACACGTGTTCGAAACCTGCACTTTCCTGCCGATCGATTCGAGCAGGAGTCTCGAATATTTCCGGATTCTGCACGAGGTCACCCGGGCGATCCTGTCAACGCTCGATTCCAGGCAGGTGATGAAGCTGATCGTCGACAAGGTCATCAGTTGCATGCAGATCAAGGCCAGTGCCCTGCGCCTGCGCAATGAAACCACCCACGAGCTCGAACTGATCATTGCTGCCGGGCTGAGTGAAACATTTCTGACCAAGGGGCAGCCGCACACTGACCAGAGCATCAGCGAGACCCTGGCCGGGAAGACCGTCCTGGTCGCCGATACCGCCAGTGACCCGCGTCTCGAATATCCGGCCGAAACCATCGCCGAGGGAATTGCTTCAATCCTCTCCCTGCCGATCTTCGCCCGGCAGCGGGTGGTCGGCGTGCTGCGGCTCTACAGCGCCGAAAAGCGGTCATACAGCCAGGAGGAAGTGGCCTTCCTCTCCGCACTGGCCGAGATCGCGGGCATCGCGATCATGAATGCCCGAATTTTTGAGAAAAACCGCAACGACCTTTCCTTCTGGACCGCCACCGTTGGTTACATGAAGGATTGATTTCTGGTTTGCATACAGCGATCACTGCTTGCTGACGAGGGCCTCTCAGAATGTCCAAACGGCTTAAAATAGGTTTAGCCCTCGGCGGCGGGGCGGCCCGCGCCTTTTCCCATATCGGGGTCATCGATGGGCTGACCAGGCACGGCATCCCCATCGATATCGTGACCGGCACCAGCATGGGGGCGATTATCGGCGCCATGTATGCCTCCCAGTCGGACGTGGCTGCGATCAAAGCACGCTTCGCCGCCTATATCGAGAGCGAAGAATTTGACGAATCGGGATTCAACTTCTTCAAGGAACTCGATTCCCATGACGAGGGGATTCTGGCGGAAATGGGGCGGCGGGCGCGGCGCGGCGTGTTCAACACCTTGATGATCACCAAGACCGCCCTGGTCAACGAGAAAACCGCGGCGAGCAGTTATGCCTTCCTTCTGGATGATTTAAAAGTCGAACAGACCCGCCTCCCCTTCGCTGCTGTTGCCCTCGACCTGGTGAGCGGCGAACCGGTCGTTCTTGATCGCGGGCGGCTGCGCGAAGTGATCGCAGCGTCCTGCGCCATGCCGGGGGTGCTCAACCCGGTCAAACTCGAAGGCCGGCTGCTGGTCGATGGCGGCTGGACGGAAACCGTCCCGATCAGAGCCGCCCGTCAGCTTGGGGCCGATTTTGTCATCGCCGTCGACGTCGGTGATGCCCTGAGCGCCTTCGAAACACCGCGCAACGCGCTCGATGTTATCGCCCGTGCCGACTCCATGGCCCGGAACGCCCTCAACAAAGAGCAGCTCAAAAGCGCCGACGTCGTCCTCTCGCCGCAAAACGGGGTGACCCACTGGGCCGATTTCTCCACCACCACCCAGGCGATTGCTCGCGGTGAAGAAGAGGTCGACCGGCAGATTGACGTTTTGCAGCGCGCGCTCAAGAAGGCGCGGCGGCAAAGTTGGCTTGGTTGGCTTGGTTGAACAACGGGGGCGCTCAAAAGTGCCGCTTGATTTCAAGTGCCACTCAAACGACTGACAAAGTTCACCGTGGTTGCATTGCTCAAAATCCAGTGAAGGATCGAAACACCCCTGGCGTGAAACAATTCCATCTATTGAACTCTTCGGCTTTAATCTTCATCAAATTCTAGCTGTCATATACCGCATAAAACCAGACTGCATTTATCAATAAGCCGGGGCAACAGAGAGCCAATCTGTTGCCCTGTTTTATTTTCGCTGTTGCTTCTTTTGACCTCCCCTTCCCAAGGCGGTTTGTCCAGCCGGTAGCGAGCTTCGGTGACCGATAGATCACAAGCAAATCAAACCAAAACCGGCAGGTCGCGTCCCGCCGGGCGCCGTACTCTTTTGCCGGCCCAAAAGAGTCCGCAGAAAAGAGCCTGGCGCTGCGCTTGGCATGTCTTACGCGTGATCGCTTGGCACCGAGCGCCGGTACGGCAGGACAACCTGCCGTCTACGCTTCGACCACCCTGGCGGGGGCCCTCCTGTCTGGCCCCCGGATGGTCTGCGGGTCGCACAATAGAACCTTGTACGCGCTACACGCGACGCATGATTGGGGTCAGGTCTACACATTTCACAAATTTAGTACCAGAAGCGTGAAGAGAAAAGTGTGAGGTGTGACAAATCAAACACCAATCAAACTCAACGACTTAGAATCGGTTTGGGTTTCTCGTTCTGTGTACTTTGATAGCAGTAGAAAAGTTGATAATACCGGCGGCATGACGTTCGGAGACCCCGGTGGCCCGGTAAAATAGGGCCCCTTAGTGCTGCTAAAGCCAAAGTGCGCGGTCACAGACTGTGCTGTCTGTTTATCCGTAGAATGACGGCGCAAGACATGCCCACCGCGAGGTGACGGCACTTTTGCATACGTTTGCTGCCGGGCAAAAGTATGGCGCCTGGCGGGACGCGACCCGCCGTTTCTACAATCGTGAGGCGCGAAGCGGGAGGCGAAAAAAGACAAAAACACCATCAAAGCCTACGGTCCCGGCGGTGGCAACAGGAGGAGAAAAAGCTGAAAAAGGGAAAGGCGGACATTCAAAAGGGCAACAGATTGACTCTCTGTTGCCCTGCTGCTGACTCAACCCGCCCTTGATGGGTCCGCCGCATACATTCGATCCCCCGACTTCGTATCCCCTCAAACTCAAAAAGCCGCCACCGCCTAAAGATACGCAGGGTTTGTCAATAATCTGAGGGGCTCTTGATTTCAAGGACCCCTTTCTTCGAGGGTTATCTTCATTGTCGTGTTTGTGTTTGGCCGTCGGGTAAAACCAAGATAACGCGCTATGGTGCGGAGGGCTGCTCGTAACCGGTCTGGGGATGCAAGACGGAGACCGGAGCCGCTTGTCGCAGTTGTTCCCGTACCAGGGCTTGCAGCCGCAACCCGGTCAGAAATGCGGCACCGATCAGCAGCAGGATCAGCAAGACCACCCCATGCCAACCCCAGGCCCCGTAGCAGAACCCGCCGCCGGTTCCTGAGATACTCGACCCGAGGTAGTAAGCAAACAGGTACAGCGACGAGGCCTGGCCACGAGCCCGGTCGGCCAGCAAACCGACCCAGGCCGACGCAATCGCGTGGGTGATGAAGAAGCCAATGGTAAACACCACAATGCCAAGAATGACCGCAAAGAGCTGGGAAAACAGGGTCAGCAGCAGTCCCGCGGCCATGACGGCCAGCGCGGCAAAGAGAATCTGGCTGCGGCCGAATCGCTCGACCAGCCGCCCCATGACGCTGGATCCGCAGGCCCCGAAGGCGTAGGCGAGGAAGATCAGTGCCACCTCGGCCTGGCTCAGGCGGAAGTCGGGCCCCAGCAGGCGGAAGGTAACATAGTTGTACAGGGTGACGAAGCCGCCCATGCAGGTGAAGGCAAGAAAATACAGGCAGAGCAGGCCGGGATTGCGCAAATGGCCGATCAGCGAGGCGGTCAGTTGACCAAGGCGCAGCGGCCGGCGTTGGAAGTTGCGCGACGGCGGCAGCAGATAAAGAAACAAAACTCCCAAAAGCAGGCTGATCAGTCCAATGCCGACGACTGCCGAGCGCCAGGACATCAGTTCGGTCAGCCAGGCGGTCAGGATGCGTCCGGTCATGCCGCCGCAGGCGTTGCCGGCAATATAGAGCCCCATGGCGCTACCCAGGGCTCGCGGCTCGATCTCCTCATTCAGGTAAGCCATGGCAACCGCCGGAACCCCGGCCAGAACCACTCCCTGGACCAGGCGCACGCCCAGCAGCGCCGGCAGCGACGTACTGGTGGCGCCGGCCAGGGCGAGACATGATGCCAGGAGCACCGCGAACCCCATCATCCCGCGTCTTCCCCAGGTGTCCGACAGAGACCCTGAGAGGGG
This sequence comes from Geobacteraceae bacterium, assembly GCA_024641085.1. Classification (GTDB taxonomy): domain Bacteria; phylum Desulfobacterota; class Desulfuromonadia; order Desulfuromonadales; family BM103; genus JAHEDT01. Next base: position 89,851 of record JAHEDT010000001.1, read on the forward strand.
CAGGGTGATTGCCAGAGCGAAGGTGGCAAAGGACAGGGAGAGACTGGCAACTGCCGGAGAAATCCCGAATTCTCTGACCAGGTTGGGGAAGAGCGGCTGAAACGTGTAGAGCGTTGAGAAGGTCACAAAACCGGCAAAAAAAAGTGCCAGGTTGGCCCGCCGGTAGTCCTTGCTGCCCCGCTCGATATATTGGTTGCCGGTCATAACCTCTCCTCGCAGCTCCGCTGTCGCTGTTCGGTCAAGAGGTTACTTCATGATTGAATATAAATAAAATATATTGTTATTATCGTTGCGATAACTAAAACTTATAACGGGGGTGGTTATGGATCTGCGCCAGCTGCGGGTCTTTGTCGAGATCGTCCGTCAGGGCAGCTTTACCCTGGCCGCCGAGCAGTTGCATATCGCTCAGCCAGCGGTCAGCATCACGCTGCGCAAGCTCGAGGATGAGCTTGATCTCCCTCTGCTCAACCGGCAGGAGAAGCGTATCAGCCTGACTGCCGAAGGTGAAACCCTGTTGCGACACGCCGAGCGGATTCTCGACAGCCTGGCCGCGGCCGAGACGGAAATGGCTGAATTGCGTGGGCTCGATCACGGCGAGGTGCGGATCGGGATTCCGCCGATGATGAGTTCCTACTATTTCCCGCAGATTATCAGCGCCTTCCGGGTCCGCTACCCGAGCCTCAAACTCTCCGTTCTCGGTGAAGGTGCCGCCCGCATCCAGCGGTTGATCGCCAAAGGGGAGCTCGACATGGGGGTGGTCGCCGGTACCAGGCTCATGGAAGGGCTGGCGTCGCAAGCCCTGATCCGCGAGGAGATCGTCGCCTGCGTACCGCTGGATCATCCCTTGGCCGGTCGCGAGCGGATCAGCCTGAGCGAGTTTTTACGGGAACCGCTGATCTTGTTCAAGGAAGGTTATTACCTGCGTGAGCTGATGGATGAACTGTTCGCCGCTGAACGCCAGACACCCTTGGTGGTCTTCGAAACCAACCTGTTCTCCCTGGTGCGTTCACTGATCAAGCAGCAACTGGGGATTTCGACATTCCTCCGCATGGTGGTCAGCAGCGATAACGACTTGGCCGCGGTCTCCTTCGATCCGCCGCTGCATCTTGATCTGCTGGTTGCCTGGAAGGCCGGTCACCACCTGTCGCGCGCCAACCGCGCTTTTATCGACTTCCTGAAGGAAGGCAGCGTGGGCGCCGGGACCTCAACCGGCTGCCGTCCACACCTTCCGTAAAGGGGGGGGTCATCGGGGCCGGGCCGGCGCCGCTCTGCTGTTGCAGCTTGCAACCGCCACCAGGTAGGCCCCGGCCGCCAGCACGAGTAAAAGGCTGTAACCCACCTCTACCGCGAGCAGGGTCGCCATGGCGGCGCCAACCACCGAGCAGCAGCCGTTGATCCCCCAGGCCCAGGGGACTTGCGCCGGCTGTTCGCGATTGAGCAGGCGTAGACCGAGGGGGAAGGGCATCCCCATGACCACTGCTGCCGGGAGGAGTGCCAGGAGCGCAAGGGTGATGCGTCCCTGAAGCGCGAGCGGCAGGGTCGCCTGCAGAATCGGCGCCAGCAGCAGGGCGTGGAGCAGCAGGGCGGCGGCAACCAGGGCGGTCCACCGCCCGGGACGCAGGCGTTTCAGGCGCCCGGTCAGCGCGCTGCCGATCGCCGAGCCGGTCAGCATGACGCCTATGACCAGCGCTGTGGCATAGACTGGCTGACCGAGGTAGAAGACGAACCGATGGATCAGGGCCAACTCCGTCCACATATAACCAATTCCCAGTCCCCCGAAATAGAGCAGCGTTCGCCAGCCGCGCCGCGTCGTTGACGGCAGGCGTGTCAAGGGCAGCAGGATCAGCACGGTTGCCAGGAAGACCAGGACCAGCGCGGCAAGCCCGGCGACCAGCAGCCCCGACTCGAGAAACGGCAGGGTGCGCTGGCCGTACAGGGCGAGCATGGCCTCGAGGCGGTACCAGCGCAGGAACTGGGCGAAGAACGGCCGGTCATCGCTCACCGGCTGGATGCGGAAAGCGTAGTCGTTGTAGAGTGTTGTGCGCCGCTCATCGAAGAGTGCCTCGAGCAGCGTGAGGAAGGTGCCGTCCTGCAGGCGATTGTGGGTTTGCCGTTCCTCTGCCTGCAGTCCGGGGAGCAGAGCCGGGTCGAAGGACCAGCGGGTTGCGAACGCCCTGACCCGCTGTACCTCAGCCGCTTTGAATGGCGTGCGCTTGACACAGAAGGTGATGGTGCCCCAGCTGCGCACGGCAGCGATGTGGGCCGCTGGATCGCTGACTCCGGCATTGACGAGCATCTCAACCAGGCTGGCGGCCAGCCGCACCGGGGTTCGCACAGGGTAGTCGACCCAGGCGGTGATTGCCAGCAGGCCCTCGGGAGAGAGCCTCTGCCAGGCCTGACCCAGTGCCTCTCGGGTCAGCAGCGGCTGCTCATGCAGGGCGAACAGGCCGGCATTACCGCCGAAGCTGCCTGCGTCGGGCAGGATCACCAGGTCATAGCTCTGTCGGTCGCGGGCGAGCCAGGTGCGCGGGGCAGTCTGCTGCCAGGCGACCGCGGGATCGGCGATCAGTCGGCCGAAGCTCTCCGGGGCGCTCGCGGCGAGCACTTCAGCCAGAAGTCCGTGGCTTTCAACCGCCACCACGCGGGCGGCGCCCCGGGCAAGGGCCTGGAGCACGGCGCTGCCTGTGCCGGCATCGAGCACCAGGACCTCGTGCGACATGCCCAGGGCATACGGGAGGGCATAGGTCGAGGCGTCGCGCGGATCGACTTGCCCCGGTGTAGGCGGCAAGCTGCCGACCATGTCGCCGTTGACGAATACCGCGGCGGTGCTCGGCAGGGGCCCTGACCAGTTGAGGCTGACCCCGGTGGCACTGCGCAATCCCGGGGCGGCGACCACATGGACCTGTCCGGCCGCAGCCGGATGCCGGGCGATGATTGTGGCCCCAGGCAGGTCGAGGGTGCGGCTCAGGTCCTTGTACTGGGAGAGGGGCAGTTGGGCGGGGTGCAATAGAGCGACGGACGTCAGACCCACAGCAAGCAGCAGGCCCAGGTGGTTGGCGGAGCGACGTTCCCCTGCCAGCAGAATGCCCGTCGCCGCCAGCGGCAGCATGGCGCAGAGCGGCGGCAGTTGCTGAGGCAGCAGCAGGGAGAGGCCAACCAGGCCAAGAGGGCAGCCGATTCCTGAGCCCAGCATGTTGGCAAAATAGTAGCTGCCGATCCGCTCGGCTCCGGCGGTGAAGATCAGGCCGATGGCGAGCGCACCGCACAGGAAGGGAAGCATCAGCAGGCAGGCCACGGCGACCAGTCGCAGAAGTTCTCCGGGATCAACGAACAGCAGGAGCGAATCAAAGCCGCCGAACAGGGCTCTGGTCAGCCACAGTGCCCCGGCCAGTGCTGCGGCGCAGGCACTGAGCAGCAAAGGCAGCAGCTGGTCCTGGTGGGTCACCATCCAGTTCCGGGTCAGGGCGAGCAGCGTGCCGGCAGCACCGAAGCCGAGCAGGGCGATGGAGATGACGAACGCAGCGAAGTGGTGCCATTGGCTGGTGGCAATGATCTGCAGCAAGGCGATCTGGAAGGCGAGCAGGGCGGCGGAGACCAGGGCCAGGGCACAATGCCGGCGATAATCCCTGCCGGTCACCCTCATTCGGCTCTCCGGAACGGCACGAAACGCACGGGCATGAGGTTGGCGGAGGTGATCGCCTCGCCATGCTTCTGGACCAGCATCAGGGTCTGCACGAAGAAGGGCGAGCCGACCGGGAGAATCATCAACCCCGCGTCCTTGAGCTGTTCGATCAGTGGCGGCGGGACGAATTCGCTCGCAGCGGTGACGATAATTGCATCGAAGGGGGCCTGTTCGGCCCAGCCGTAGTAGCCGTCAGCGGCCCTGGTCTGCACCGCCCCGTAACCGAGCTCCCGCAAGCGTGCCGCGGCGGCGGTCGCCAACTCCGGTATGATCTCGATGCTGTAGACCTCGGCCCCGGTTGCCGCAAGGACCGCCGCCTGGTACCCGGAACCGGTGCCGATCTCGAGAATCTTTCGGCCCGGGCCGGGGCGAACGATCTCGGTCATGTAGGCGACGATGAACGGCTGGGAGATGGTCTGACCGTGGCCGATCGGCAAAGGGCGGTCGGCGTAGGCCGAGGCGGCCTGTATTCGAGGTACGAAGCGGTGGCGGGGAACCGCACGCATCGCGGCCACCGTTGCCGGGTCCTTCACCCCCCGCGCCACGATCTGCTCCGTGACCATCGCCATGCGTTCAGTGGCCCGATTGCTCTCGGCCCGGGTGCTGCATACGGATAGCAGGGCGATCCAGAGCAACAGGACAAAGACCATGTATGGTAGAACAGACAGGCTGCGCATGGCCACCTCCGGCAAGGGGGTCAATGCAGAAATTATATCAAAAGATCGGGACTCTTCCGGGAGGGGATCTCTGCAACCGGACACCTATGTCGTGGTCAACGCCGACACGATGCATCCCATGAGCGTTCGGACCGGCCCAGGGCCGCCCTGGAAAAGCGCAGAGCAGGCAAGCCGGAGCTTGACTCCTGCCCACAATGGCGCTGTTATATAGGTCAGGTCTTCATCCCGTGACGACAAGGGAGGCACGCCATGTTCGAAGGTTTCAGGAGGACCAGGGTTTTCGTCGGCGAGGTCGAGATCAACCTGGTCGTGGGCGGAAGCGGTCCGCCGCTGCTGCTTTTGCACGGTTACCCGCAGACCCACCTGATCTGGCACAAGGTCGCACCGCGCCTGGCACAGACGTTCACCGTGGTGGCCAGCGACCTGCGCGGATACGGCGCATCATCCAAGCCTGCGGGCTTGCCCGATCACAGCAACTACTCGAAGCGTGCGCTGGCCCACGACCAGGTGGACGTCATGCGCCAGCTGGGTTTCGACCGCTTCCTGCTCTGTGGTCATGATCGAGGTGGCCGGGTCGCCCATCGCCTCGCCATCGACCATGCTGCATGCGTCGAGAAGCTGGTCGTACTGGACATTGCACCAACCAAGGCGATGTACGAAGGGACGACCAGGACCTTCGCCCAGGCCTACTACCATTGGTTCTTCCTGACCCAGCCGGCGCCTTATCCCGAGACGCTGATTGGCGGCGCACCGGAGGCGTTCCTGCATCACCACATGACCCGCTTTGCCGGGCTGGAACCCTTCATGCCCGACGCCTGGCCGGAGTACGTGCGCGCCTTCAGCGACCCGGCGATGATTCATGCCACCTGCGAAGATTATCGAGCCGCCGCATCTATAGACCTCGAACACGATGCCGCAGACATCGCTGCGGCACGCAAGGTGACCTGTCCGCTGCTCGCCTTGTGGGGTGGCCATGGCATTGTCGCGCGCTGTTTCGATGCGCTGGCCGAATGGCGCCGCGTCGCCAGTAATGTCCGGGGGCGTGCCCTGCCCTGCGGCCATTATCTCCCGGAGGAGATCCCCGATCTGCTCGTTGATGAATTGCTGGGCTTTTTTGCTGACTAGGCGACTGTCGAACTCGCCGCGTCCAGGCGGCAAAAAAATTGCTGAACAACCTTGTGGGCTTCACGCCTGGCTGGCACCTCAATGGTGTTGGGGGGGCTGGCCCTTGGTGGCCCGTTTGACGAATCGTGAACGGTTTGATATGGTTTAAAAAATTGACGCTCCTTGTACTTCGAGGGGCACGCTCCTGGCCAACTGATGAACGACCCCCTTTGCCAGGATCACCGCATCATGCACGAAACGCCCGCCGTCCAGCTTGCGCAGTAGTACTATCAACCCATTACGCCGGCAGTTCCATAAGCCGGACAGCTCAGGAGATTAGCACGCAATCTTTCAAGGTGGTCCTGCCTCCAGCCACCTCAACGGCGGGATTTTTCTCTCAGGCAAGGCAGAAGAGGAGAGAATCTCATGTCCATCAACTACCTCACCAAAATCACGCAGATCCCAGATCTGTCCGATGCGGAGCTCCGGCAGCTCGGCAAGGTCGTGAAAAAATTTGCTTTCCGCAGCAACAGCTATTACCAGGCGCTGATCGACTGGTCCGACCCTGACGACCCCATTCGCCGCCTGGTGGTCCCGCATGCGGATGAACTGCTGGACTGGGGCGCCTACGATGCCTCCGGCGAAGCTGACTACAGCATCCGCCCCGGCCTCGAACACAAATATCCGGATACCGCCCTGCTGCTGGTCAACAACGTATGCGGGGCCTTTTGCCGGTTCTGCTTTCGCAAGCGGCTCTTCATGAAGGGCAACCTGGAGACGGTTCGCGATGTCCGTCAGGACCTCGCCTACATCCGTGCGCACCCGGAGATCAGCAACGTGCTGTTGACCGGGGGCGACCCCCTGCTGATGGCGGCCAGCCGGCTGGCCCCGATCCTGGAAAAGCTGACCCGCATAGGGCATGTGCGCATCATCCGCATTGGCAGCAAAATGACCGCCTTCAACCCGGAGCGGATCAGCCGCGACCCGGACCTTTTACGGCTCTTCGAGAAAACCGTGCAGAGCGGCACCCAACTCTATCTGATGAACCATTTCAACCACCCCCGAGAGTTGACGCCGCAAGCCGTATCCGCCCTGCGCCTGCTTGCCAATGCCGGAGTGATGCTCACCAATCAGACGCCCATGATCAAGGGCGTCAACGATGATCCCATGGTTTTAAGCGAGCTGTTCAACCGCCTCTCGTTCCTTGGCGTCCCGCCATACTATGTCTTTCAGTGTCGACCGACCAGGGGCAACTACATCTATACGCTGCCCCTCGAGCAGGCTTACCGGAACTTTATCGATGCCTGGCGCCATTCGAGCGGCCTGGCACGCCGGGCGCGGTTTGTCATGTCGCACCAGAGTGGCAAGATCGAGGTCACCGGTCTGACCAGGGGGCACATTCTGTTCCGCTACCACCGCGCCCCTAATCCGGTCAATGACGGTAAAATTATCATTTGCCGGCGCAATCCGCGTGGCATCTGGTTCGACGATTTCGTCAAGGTTGATGCGCTGAGCGACAGCCTGGTTGAGGAACAGCGTGACAACAGAGGAAACCACGCCTGGGAAAAACACGCCTGACGGCGTCGCGAGCGGCGTTGAATGCTCTGCAGTTCACGCGCTTTACGAGCGGGAACTCAGTCGATAACGGCTGCCGGGATGAATCAGGCGGGCATAGCTGATCAGTCGTCCTTCCGACCAGGTCCGGCGGTTGACCTGCAGGCAGGGTTCCCCGTTGTCGATCTTGAGCAGTTGACAGCTCTCCTGGTCGGGGAGGACTGCCTCGACGATATGTTCGATGTCTGACAGGGGGAAGAGTTCACTCAGGTACTGGTTCGGCGTCATCCGGGAGAAATCCTGCTCGATGTAGCCGGGGACAATGGCCGCATCGACATAGCGGTCCTCGATCTGGATCGGCACCCCATTCTCCTTGTGCAGGATCAGCGAATGGAAGACGCCGCTGCCGTTGACGACCCCGAGGCGTGCGGCGACTTCTGCCGTTGCCCGCTCCTTGACCAGCAGGCAGAGTTCATTGCTGTAGACGTGCTGCCGGGCCCTGACCTCATCAGCGATGTTGCGGATTTCCAGCAGTGGCGACTCCGCCTGAATGTCGGCGACGAAAGTTCCCAAACCCTGGTGCCGGACCAGGATCCCCTCGTTCACCAACTCCCTGATTGCCCGGTTGGCGGTCATGCGGCTGACCTTGAACCTTCTGGCCAGTTCGATTTCCGCGGGGACCTGACTGTCGGGCGGGTAAGTGTGGTCTTTGATCCCCCGGTAGATAAATTCTTTGATCCTCTGGTAGCGGGGCTGTACTTTTGATGCTCGCATTTTGTCTCCACCGCATGCTCTGTGCGGGTTCGCCGATCATGATAAAATAATTGCAGACTTTTCAACTCAAGGGCTTGCACTTGAGCGATCGTAGATGTATATAATTGTATATACAATGCCGGGAAAGGTAAAGCCGTAGATGCATAAAAACCAATTTTCCCACTGCGAGCGGATCCTGGTCAACGTTCGGATGGCGACCCTCGATCCGGCTGTTGGCGCCCCCTACGGTCTGCTCGACAGTCATATCCTGGCTATTTGCCAGGGTCGCATAGCGAAGCTCCTGCCTCGGCATGAGGCCGATTTGTCCGACTTTGACGGTGAGATTATCGATGGGCAGGGCGGGTGGCTGACCCCCGGGCTGATCGACAGCCACACGCACCTGGTCTACGGTGGCCATCGGGCCCGTGAATTCGAACAGCGCCTGCTGGGGAAAAGCTACGAAGAGATCAGCCGGGCCGGCGGCGGCATTCTGTCAACGGTCAGGGCCACCCGCGGCCTGAGCCAGGAGCAGCTGGTCGTCCAGGCCCGGCCGCGACTCGAGGCCCTGCTGGGTGAAGGGGTCACCACCGTCGAGATCAAGTCCGGCTACGGTCTGACCGTAGCGGACGAGCTCAAGATCCTGCGTGCGGCCAAGGCCCTGGTCGCAGAGTATCCGGTGCGTGTCAGCACCACCCTGCTGGCAGCCCACTGCGTGCCTCCTGAGTTCCGCAGTGAGCCGGACCGCTATGTCGAGGTGATTTGCCAGGAGCTGCTGCCACAGGTGGTCGAGGAACATCTGGCCGATGCGGTCGATGTCTTCTGCGAGACGATTGCTTTTACCCTGCAGCAGAGCGAGCGCATTTTTGCTGCTGCTCGGCAGGCGGGGCTGGGCATAAAGGTCCATGCCGAGCAGCTCTCGCTCAGCGGAGGCGCCGCACTGGCGGCCGGCTTCGGGGCCTGGTCCGCCGATCACCTTGAACACCTTGACGAGGCCGGGATCCTGGCGCTGCAAGCGTCTGGAACAGTGGCCACGCTGCTGCCCGGCGCCTTCTATTTCCTGCAGGAGCACCGCAAGCCGCCGGTGGGCTTGCTGCGTCACCATGGTGTCCCCATGGCCCTGGCCACCGATCTCAACCCGGGGACCAGCCCCCTGGCGTCGCTCCGGCTGATGCTGAACATGGGCTGTACCCTTTTCGGGCTGACGCCTGAAGAGGCGTTGGCAGGGGTGACGCGCAACGCGGCAAAGGCCCTGGGGCAGGGTGACGTCCTGGGAACCCTGCACGTCGGCAAGCAGGCGGACCTGCTGCTCTGGGATATCGAGCACCCGGCTCAACTGGCCGGGGAGTTCGGGAGCCTGCGGCCACGGCAGCGGATTGTCCGGGGGGAGGTCGTTCATGCATCACACGGCTGACATGAACCTCTGGCGGGGAAGGACCGATATCGAACCGGGTGGGAGGGCGTTGCGCTGGCACCAGGTGGTCACGCCTTTGCCCCTGGACGGTGAACCGCCCGGTGTTGCATTACTGGGGCTGTGCAGCGACGAGGGGGTCAAGCGCAATCATGGCCGCCCCGGCGCCCGCAAAGGACCGGATGCAATCCGCCAGGCGCTGGCCGGCCTGGCCTGCCACCTGCGCCGCCCCCTCTACGACGCCGGCAACCTGGTGCCTGAGAACGATGATCTCGAAGCGCTGCAGCAGGAGCAGGCCGGGCTGGTCGCAGAGCTGCTGGCGCGGGGGCATTTTCCGCTCCTGCTCGGCGGCGGACATGAGATCGCGTTCGGCAGTTACCTCGGTCTGGTTCGCGCTTCGGGTAAAGATGTGTCCGCGCAGGTCGGGATCATCAATTTCGATCCCCATTTCGACTTGCGCTTCGGTCCCGTTGCCAGCTCCGGAACCCCCTTCCGACAGATCGCCGACGATTGTCAGGCCAATGGTCGAAATTTTTCTTACTTCTGTGCCGGAGTGAGCGAGACGGCCAACACGGTCGCGCTGTTTGAGCGGGCGGCGGCGCTTGGCGTGCATTACCTCAAAGATGAAGAACTCACGTCCTGGACATTGAGCAGCGCGGAGCAGCGCCTGGAGGAATTTATCGACCGCTGCGATACTCTTTATCTGAGTATCGATCTGGATGTTCTGCCGGCTGCCGTCGCCCCGGGTGTGAGTGCCCCGGCAGCACGGGGACTGCCCCTGGAACTGCTGGAGCACCTGCTCTGCTACATAGTCAGGCATGCCGGAGACAGGCTCAAGCTGGCGGACATTGCCGAATACAACCCGGAGTTCGATATCGATGGGCGAACCGCCAGGGTGGCGGCTCGCCTCTGTCATCTCCTGGTGCGAGCCCCCTCCGTAACTTCAACACACAGCAAAGGTGAAGCATGATGAATAAACGACTCGATCCCCGGCGCCGGATCCGCGCCGCGCGGGGAACAGAACTGAGTGCCAAAAGCTGGTTGACCGAAGCGCCCCTGCGCATGCTGATGAACAACCTCGATCCCGAAGTTGCCGAACGCCCCGAAGAGCTGGTGGTCTACGGCGGGATCGGCCGTGCGGCCCGCGACTGGACCTGCTACGACAAGATCGTCGAGGTCCTGCAGCGCCTGGATGAGGACGAGACCCTGCTGGTGCAGTCGGGTAAACCGGTGGCCGTATTCAAGACCCACCCGGATGCGCCGCGGGTGCTGATCGCCAACTCCAACCTGGTGCCGCACTGGGCCTCCTGGGAGCATTTCAACGAACTGGATCGCAAGGGGCTGATGATGTACGGGCAGATGACCGCCGGGTCCTGGATCTACATCGGCTCGCAGGGAATCGTCCAGGGGACCTACGAGACCTTTGTCGCCGTGGCCAAGCAACATTTTTCCGGTGACGCCAGTGGGCGCTGGATTCTGACCGGCGGCCTCGGCGGCATGGGCGGGGCTCAACCCCTGGCGGCAACCATGGCCGGTTTTGCCATGCTGGCGGTTGAGTGCGACGAGACCCGCATCGATAAACGCCTTGAGACCGGCTACCTGGACTACAAGGTGACCGATCTCGATCAGGCGCTGGCGATGATCAATGAGGCGGTCCGCAAGCGCCAGGCCATCTCCGTCGGCCTGCTCGGCAACTGTGCCGAAGTGCTCCCGGAACTGGTCAAGCGCGGGGTCACACCGGATGTCTGCACCGACCAGACCAGTGCCCACGATCCCCTCAACGGGTATCTGCCGGCGGGCTGGTCCCTGGAGCGGGCGGAACGCCTGCGCCGGGAAGATCCCGAGAGTGTGGTTAAGGCGGCCCGAAGCTCGATCGCCGTCCATGTCAGGGCGATGCTGGCCCTCCAGGAACGGGGTGCCGTGACTCTCGATTACGGCAACAACATCCGCCAGGTGGCGCTGGAGGAAGGGGTGGCCCGGGCCTTCGATTTCCCCGGCTTTGTCCCCGCCTACATCCGACCGCTGTTCTGCGAGGGGACCGGTCCCTTCCGCTGGGTGGCGCTCTCCGGGGATCCCGAGGACATCTACAGGACCGACGCCAAGGTCAAGGAACTGATCCCGGACAATCCCCACCTGCACAACTGGCTCGACATGGCCAGGGAGCGCATCCAATTCCAGGGGCTGCCGTCGCGGATCTGCTGGGTCGGCCTCAAGGACCGGGCCCGCCTCGGTCTCGCCTTCAACGAGATGGTGGCTAAAGGCGAACTCAAGGCGCCGATCGTCATCGGCCGCGATCATCTCGATTCGGGTTCGGTTGCCAGCCCCAACCGGGAAACCGAAGGGATGGCCGATGGATCTGACGCCGTTTCCGACTGGCCGCTCCTTAATGCCCTGACCAGCACCGCCGGCGGTGCGACCTGGGTGAGCCTGCATCACGGCGGCGGGGTCGGCATGGGCTTCAGCCAGCATGCCGGCATGGTTATCGTTGCCGATGGCACCGATGCCGCGGCGAAGCGTCTGCAACGGGTCTTATGGAACGACCCCGGGATCGGGGTGGCGCGGCATGCCGATGCCGGCTACCGGATCGCCATCGACTGCGCACACGACAACGGCCTCGACCTGCCAATGCTGGAGGAGGAATAGATGTTCACACTGGCTCTCAACCCCGGTCATTTGACCTTGCAGGAACTGCGTCGCGTGGCGAAGCAACCGGTCGCTGTGCATTTTACCCCAGGCTGCCGCCAGCGTATCGAAGAGTCTGTGACGACCGTCAAAGAGGTGGTCGCACAGGGCCGGGTCATCTACGGGATCAATACCGGTTTCGGCCTGCTGGCCAACAAGGTGATTCCCAATCAGGAACTGGAGAAACTGCAGCGCTCCATCGTGCTGTCACATGCCGCCGGGACCGGCGAAATGATGAGCGAGGCGACGGTGCGCCTGCTGCTGGTCCTGAAGATCAACAGTCTGGCGCGCGGTTATTCCGGGATCCGTTTTGAAGTGATCGAGGCGCTGATGAAACTGGTCAACGCCGAGGTTTACCCCTGCATCCCGCAAAAAGGCTCGGTCGGGGCTTCCGGGGACCTGGCCCCCCTGGCCCACATGAGCACGGTCCTGCTCGGCGAGGGTGAAGTCTTCCATCGCGGTGAACGACTGCCGGGTCGGCGTGGGCTGGACATCGCCGGACTCGCACCGATCACCCTCGGCCCCAAGGAGGGGCTGGCGCTGCTCAACGGGACCCAGGCGTCAACGGCCTTTGCCCTCGAGGGTCTGTTCATGGCCGAGGACCTGTTTGCCGCAGCCATGGTCAGTGGTAGCCTCAGTGTTGAAGCGGCTCTCGGCAGCCGACGGCCCTTCGACCCCCGCATCCATGAGGTGCGCGGCCACCGCGGCCAGATCGATACGGCGGCGACTTTTGCACAACTGCTCGAGCACAGCGAAATTGAAGACTCGCACCGCGAATGCGAGGCGGTCCAGGATCCCTATTCGCTGCGTTGTCAACCGCAGGTGATGGGGGCGTGTCTGGACCAGATCCGCCATGCTGCCGGGGTGCTGCTTATTGAAGCCAATGCGGTTTCCGACAATCCGCTGGTGTTCTCCGACGCCTGCGACATCATCTCCGGCGGCAACTTTCATGCCGAACCGGTTGCCCTGGTCGCCGACAACCTGGCCCTGGTCCTGGCGGAAATTGGCGCGCTCTCGGAGCGGCGCACGGCCCTGCTGATCGATGCCAACCTGAGCAAGCTGCCGCCCTTTCTGGTCGAAAAAGGCGGCCTCAACTCAGGCTTCATGATCGCCCAGGTGACCGCGGCGGCCCTGGCCAGCGAGAATAAATCGCTGGCCCATCCCGCTTCGGTCGACAGTCTGCCGACCTCTGCCAACCAGGAAGACCATGTGTCCATGGCCACCTTCGCGGCCCGCAGGCTCAAGGACATGGGAGAGAACACGGCCGTTATCCTGGCGGTGGAACTGCTGGCCGCCTGCCAGGGGGTTGATTTTCGTGCCCCGCTTAAAACTTCGGCAAAGCTGGAGCAGGCCCGGCAGCTGTTGCGCCAGCAGGTGCCGTTTTACGATCAGGATCGGTATTTCGCTCCTGATATCGAGAAAGCCAAACAGCTGATTCGCTCCGGGGTTTATGGCGCCTTTGTCCCTGGGGAGTTGCTGCCGAGCCTGGCTGTTGAATAAAGTCCCAGGGAAGAGCTTGTCTGGCCGAGAATCTCCGGCCGCCGGATCGGCAGCTGACGTCTTCAGGACTACGCTCGAGCGGACGCTCGCTAAGCACTGATATGATGGCCACCTGGATGGATCACCGGGTGACCATTGCCTATGGGATGAGTTGGCGAGCTGGCTGGGAAGGTCAGCCCAAAGCCACGTCAAGGAGCATCATCACCGAAAAGCCCGCCATGGTAGTCATGGTCACCAGGTCGATATTCGCCGTGACGCGCTGGGATTCCGGAATCAGTTCTTCGACAACCACGAAAATCATCGCTCCGGCGGCAAAGCAGAGGGCATAGGGCAGGATCGATTGCATCGACAGGACAAAGAGCGCGCCGCAGACCCCGGCGATTGGCTCCACGATTCCCGAGGACTGCCCCAGGAAAAAGCTCTTCCACTGGCTCATCCCCTCCCTGCGCAGCGGCATCGAGACCGCCGTCCCTTCCGGGAAGTTCTGGATGCCGATCCCTATGGCCAGGGCGATTGCGCCACCGATGGTGGCGGATGGCAGGCCGGCGGCAACGGCGCCAAAGGCGACACCGACCGCGAGCCCTTCAGGGATGTTGTGCAACGTGATGGCCAGGACCAGCAAGGTGCTGCGCTGCAAAGATGTTTTAACCCCCTCTTTCTGATCCATCTTCAGGCCGGGGTGCAGGTGCGGCAGGAACCTGTCCGTCAGGCGCATAAAGATACCGCCCCCCATAAAGCCGATCACGGCCGTCAGCCAGGGGGTCTGCCCCATCTGCTCCGCCATCTCGATGCCAGGGTTCAGCAGTGACCAGAAACTGGCGGCGATCATCACTCCCGCAGCAAAGCCAAGCATGGCATCCAACAGCTTGGGGTCGACGGTTCTTTTCATAAAGACCAGTGCGGCACCGGCCGCTGTGACCCCCCAGGTAAAGAGAGTGGCGAGGAAAGCCTGAGTGACCGGGCCTAACTGTTGGAACCATTCCACGATCTTTCCTCCTCCGTTGTCCTGGGTTACACTTTGCCAAAGGTCGCATAGACAGGTTGAAAAGTAAGCATTGTCAGTTCATTCTTACCATAACCATGACAAATGCGAAAGATTCCCATGCCATTATACCTGCCTGGGACCGATGGGCGCTGAGCGTAAACCCTGCGACTTATCGTACAAGGCAAAGGACGCCCATAGTGCCGCATTGACAATGATCCCGGAGTCCGTATGCGTATCTGCCTGTCGCTGTTGACACTTGCTCTTGTGTTCAATCTGGCCGCCTGCTCGGGTCAACAAGCCTATGGTGTCGGTCAGGCCTGGCAGCGGCACCACTGCTTCCAGATCGACGACGCCCGGGAGCGCAGTCGCTGCCTGGAGTCTGCGGAGACGTCCTATCAACAGTACAAGCGCCAGTCCGAGGGCGCTCCGTAGCCACTGTCCAGTTGTCCCGTGCCCCTGGGGGCGCACCCGTTCGTGGTTGGTGATCTTGTTATATTTTTCTGCTTGACATATCTGACCAAAAAAGTAAGATATTAACAACAGAGCATACTCCTTCATGTTCTACCTCCTAAAGAAAAACCCGTAAACTCGTTACCCCACAGTCACTCTCCTGGCTGTGGGGTTTTTTTTCGGTTCTATAACCCCCCCAAAGCTGATGCTTGCCACGAAGACACGAAGGCCCCAAAAAGAACATTATACAGTTGAAGATCGATTTATCAGACCAAGTATGCGTGTCGCTTGCTCAGCAATACCAGTGTTTGCTCAGTGACTTGGTTCCTCGGCGGCGAAGCTTGGTTTCGGTTTCAAGTCCGTTTTTTTATGGCAACCAGGAGCCAGGATTCTTTAAGGGGTCTGCCGACAAATTGTTCTTCACGATCACCTTCCGGGCATCATTCCCTTGTTTCCGCTGCGCCCCCTGTGGTCAAATAGCCGGGTTGACCAGAGAGGGTTGCATCTCCCGGGCAAGGGTGATGCGGGTGCCGCCAGCACCATAACTGCAAAAGTTCTCCCTGTCTCTCTTCCACCATTCATGAAAGCAACAACATGGCCACCTCGGCGCCTGCCTCCCCTGTCCGTCCGCTGCTCTGGCTGCTGGCAGGTTCGACCTGTATCAGCTTCGCCCCGGTCTTCATCAGGCTGGCCGATGTCTCTCCCGACAGCGCAGGTTTCTATCGCATGCTCTTCGCGAGCCTCTCCCTCTTCCTGCTGTTACGGGTGAAAGGTGCCAGCCTGCTCATGCAGCGCAAGACGCTGGCAATTTTGGCGTGGTGCGGCCTCTTCCTGAGCGTTGACTTCATGTGCTGGCATCGCAGCATCCACTACGTGGGGCCGGGTCTGGCGACTCTGATCGGCAATTTCCAGGTCTTTTTCACCGCCCTGTTCTCCTACCTGCTGTTCAAGGAAAAGATCAGCCGGCTGTTCGTTGTCGCGATCGTGATGGCGCTGACCGGGATGTTCTTCATCACCGGGGTCGACATCAGCGCATTGGACCAGGGCTACCGCCTGGGCATCCTGCTCGGGATCGCAACGGCGGTCATGTACTCCGGCTACATCCTGTTGCTCAAGTCTGCCATGAACCATCAGGAAATCAGCGGCGTATCAGCCATGCTGGTCGTGTCGGTCATCAGCACGGGGGTTCTCGGTGTCGTCACTCCCGCCACCGGCGCCTCCTTTCTGATCCCTGACGCGATTTCTTTCTGGGCCCTGTTCGGTGCAGGAGTCGGCTGCACCACGATCGGCTGGTCCCTGATCTCTTCGGCGATCAAGCACACCTCCGCCACCCTCACAGGGCTTATTCTCCTGCTGCAGCCGGCGCTCGCCTTCGTCTGGGACGTGCTCTTTTTCTCCCGGCCGACATCAGGCTGGGAAGCCTGCGGCGTCCTGCTGATCCTCTCAGCTATTTACGTGGGGTCTTATCGGCGCTAGAGAAGCGAGCACAGCAAAAGGCCGTTCATTTCTGAACGGCCTTTTGTGTTTTTACTGAGCAGGTTTGTTATGGGGCGCAGGTCCCGAGAACAAAATCTCCCGATGTATTCGAGCCGTTGATGCAGTAGTCACTCTCGTTTGGTCCCAGCGAGAGAGTCGCATGCGAGCCATCACTGCCGGTGTAGTCGAGCTGGCCATCGTAAGTCGCTTCAGCAGTATTGTAAGGGGTAAAGACCGGTATAGCCGTGGTGAAGTCCACGTAGCCGTAATCGTTGTCGTAGTACCGGCCACTGGTTGTGCTACGTATCCCGAAGTTCTCCTCGGTGGCATCCATTTTATTGTTGTTGAGCCAGAAAGTGTGCCCGGAGAGGTCATCCAGAGTGGCCTCTAAAGTAAAATGAGACACCAGGAAACTGGAGGAGTCGTACTCTTCTGATCCTGAAATACTGCCGTGTAAAGCATAAGCCATGCTGCCGTCGGTAACCTGGACCGGGTCCATAGTCATTGCAAATTTGCTTATGAGAAACGTGTTCAGATTAAGGGTCATGGTAAGATAGGTTGTTCCATCCATGATGACCCCGTCCCCCGTGTCACAGTTGGTGTAGACGATGTCGCCTTTAATGGTCGCGGTCGATTTGCCCTCATTTACGTCGAAGTCGCCGATTGCGGTGCCAGTGACGCAGACATCTTCGGACACGTCAATAATTTCCAGAGGACTGACCTGTAGGTCCTGCTTAACCATGGCGAAGGTTTTCTTTGCCAGGGTTGCAAGCTTGAAGGGGTCGCTGATTTTGTCACTTATACCGCCAATGGCGGCAGGATTTGCTGCCAATGGGATCACCCCTCCAAAATCCTTGAAGGAGTCTGGGCCCAGGACCAGAACTTCGGCATTATCGGCGTCGATGTAGGCCTGGGTTCTGACACCGGTATAGGCTTTGTCTGCAATTGTTTGACTGTCACCCCCGCTGCCACCGCCTCCGCCACAGGCGGCCATGAAGAGTGCGAGTGCTAAAACGGCAACCAACCAGAACGTGCGCGACGTTTTCATAAGTACCTCCCAGAAAAGCGTATGTTGATAAGGACCTCAGATGTGGATTATATCCGAAAAAAAATCTGTGCAAAGTTGTGGTAAAAAAATACCATTTAAGACATAAACTAATGAGTAATCCCGTTGACTGCTTGTCCGTGCCGCTGTGAAGGACGCGTGCCTGCGGATTTGCCCACGCTGGAAGCCTCAGAGGGTATAATGGGTTTTCCATGTGCTGCAACGGAACGCCATTGAAGCGGCAATAGGTTTCGTGATGTGATTGCAAAGGACAAGCCCTTTGGCTGCTGGACGCAAAATCCACCCGACCGTTTGGGCGCTCGGCTTTGTCAGCCTGCTCATGGATATCTCGTCGGAGATCATCCACAGCCTGCTGCCGGTTTTCCTGGTCAGCGTCATTGGTGCGGGCGTCCAGACGGTCGGTCTGATCGAGGGGGTGGCCGAAGCAACGGCCATGGTGGTCAGGGTCTTTTCCGGCTCGCTCAGCGACTGGCTCGGAAAACGCAAGATCCTGGCCGTGGTCGGCTACGGCCTCGGTGCGCTGAGCAAGCCGTTGTTTGCCCTGGCTCCCGGTGCCGGGACAATTTTTTCCGCACGCTTTATCGACCGGGTCGGCAAAGGAGTCCGCGGGGCACCACGCGATGCCCTGGTTGCCGACGTCACACCTCCCGAACTGCGGGGCGCCGCCTACGGCCTGCGCCAGTCTCTCGACAGTATCGGCGCCTTTGCCGGTCCACTGTTGGCCATCGGCCTGATGCTGCTCACCGGCGACCGGTTTCGCCTGGTGTTCTGGATCGCTTTTCTCCCCGGGCTGCTGGCGGTCGCAATGCTGCTCCTGGGGGTTAAAGAACCGGCTTCCCTGGCCGGTAAAGCTTTCAGCTCACCTCTCAGCCGCCGATCCCTGGTCATGCTTGGGCGGCGCTACTGGCTGGTGGTCCTGACCGGGGCCATCTTTACCCTGGCACGCTTCAGTGAAGCCTTCCTGCTGCTGCGCGCCGCAGGTACCGGCCTCGATATCAGCCTGGTGCCGTTGGCTCTGGTGGTGATGAATGTCGCCTACAGTCTCACGGCTTACCCTGTCGGGCGTCTGTCCGACCGGATCGGTCGCCAGGGTTTGATGGCGTTCGGCCTGATCGTCCTTATCGGCTCAGATGTCCTGCTTGCCATGGCCGGAGGTCTCTGGCTGGTCTTTGCCGGGGCGGCCCTGTGGGGGCTGCATCTGGGCCTGACCCAGGGCTTGCTTGCAGCACTGATTGCCGACGCCAGCTCCCCTGACCTTCGGGGCACGGCCTTCGGTGTGTTCGGCCTGGTCAGTGGCATGGCCCTTTTCTCCGCCAGCCTGCTGGCCGGCTGGTTGTGGCAGAATTATGGTGCTCCGGCAACTTTCTGGGGCGGGGCCGTTATTGCCGCCTGTGCCCTGTGCGGTTTTTTGAGTCTGCCGTTGAGTGCTAAAATGCCCGCGGCAAACCCTCCCGACTAGGATGACGGCGGTCTGCAAACGGCTATCACTGCACGGCACGGACCCACAGGAAAGCTTTCCTCCCCGATCGATTTTGTGTTATAACTCCCCGAATATTTGAAGAAATTCTTGTGCCGCGAACGTTGCTGCAACGCCGAGGAGGCTCCCTCTTGGACAAATACAACATCAGCCTGGTCAGCCTTGGCTGTCCGAAGAACCTGGTGGATGCCGAGGTCATGCTCGGTCACCTGCCTGCCGAACGTTTCGCCATCGTGACCGATGAAAACCAGGCGGATATCATCGTGGTCAATACCTGTGCCTTCATTCGCGAAGCTCAGGAGGAATCTGTCGACACCATTCTCGAGGTGGCCGACTACAAGAAGAGCGGCCGCTGCAAGCTGTTGATCGTCAGCGGCTGCCTCCCGCAGCGCTTCCAGGAAGAGTTGGCCAAGGAGCTGCCGGAGGTCGATTTCTTCATGGGCACGGCGGACGCCCCGCGCATCCTGGAATTGCTCGACAGCCACCTCCAGGGGGCTGGGCAGCATGAAATCGGGCTGCCCGATTACCTCTACGATCACACCACGCCGCGGGTCACGTCGTCACCTTTCTACTCCGCCTACGTCAAGATCGCCGAAGGCTGCGCCAATCACTGTTCCTACTGCGTGATCCCGAGCATTCGCGGGACCCTGCGTTCGCGGACGATTCCGTCGGTGGTTGCTGAAGTCGAGCGCCTGGTGGCGGAAGGCGTCAAGGAAATCAACCTGATCGCCCAGGACGTCACCGCCTTCGGTGCCGAACGCAGCGAGCTGCCCGAGTTGACGGCCCTGCTCCGCGAACTGGTGAAAATCGACGGCTTGTCCTGGCTGCGCCTGCTCTATGCCTACCCGGATGGCATCAGCGATGACCTCCTCGACCTGATTGCCGCCGAAGAGAAAATCTGCAAATACCTGGACCTGCCGATTCAACACATCGACGATCAGATCCTTGCGGCCATGAACCGCCGGGTCGATGAGGCGGGCATCCGCTCGCTTCTGCAGCGCATCCGTACGCGGATTCCCGATATCACCCTGCGCACTTCGCTGATCGTCGGTTTCCCCGGCGAGACCGACGACCAGTTCCGCAAGCTGCTGGCTTTTGTCGAGGAGGGCCATTTCGAGCGTCTCGGAGTCTTCCGCTATTCGCGGGAAGAAAGCACCCCTGCAGCGCAGCTCGACCGGCAGGTCCCCGAACGTACCAAGCAATCGCGCTACAAGCGCCTGATGAAAGCCCAGTCACGGGTCGCTTTCAGCAAGAATCTGGCGCTCAAGGGGCGCATCGAACCGGTTCTGGTGGAAGGCTACAGCGAGGAAACCGAGCTGCTGCTGCGTGGCCGCAGCATCCGCCAGGCGCCCGATGTTGACGGCCAGGTCTATATTACCGCCGGGCGAGCCGATGTCGGCGACATCGTCGCGCTCAAGATCACCGACTCTTCCGAATACGACCTGATCGGCGAAATCAGCGAGGGATAGCCGTGCCCTGGAACCGTCCCCTGATGATCGTCCTGCTGGCAGGGCTGGTGGCAGTGACCTGGTGGCGGCTGCAGCCGGCAGACGGCCAGATCCACCGCAGCCAGCTGCTGATGGGCACGGTCGTAGAGATCATGGCCGGCGGCCGGCCGACCGGCCAGCTGGAGGACGCCGTCGATGCGGCCTTCGCCGAGATGACCCGGCTCGATCTGCTGTTCAGCAGCTACCGCCCGGACAGCGAGGTTTCACGCCTGTCGCAGAGCACCCGCGGTGGTGAGGTCTCCGCCGAGACAGCCGCCGTGCTTGCCCTGGGGCTGGAGGTTGCGCAGCGCAGTGGCGGCGCGTTCGACCTGACCCTCGGCAGGCTGAAATCACTCTGGGGAATCGATGGGGACAACCCGGTGGTCCCCGACCGACAGGCGATCGCCGCCGCACTGGCCGGAATCGGCCCGAAGGCCCTGACCCTGGACGGCCGGCAGCTTAGCAAGCAATCTGGCCCGTTGCAGATTGACCTGGGCGGGATTGCCAAAGGCTATGCCGTCGACCGGGCGGTTGCCGTGCTCAAGGAGCATGGCATCGCCAGCGCTGCAGTCAATGCTGGCGGGGACATGTACCTGCTCGGGCAACGCCCGGAGCGGCCCTGGCGCGTCGGCATTCAGCATCCCCGAAACAAGGATGCTGTGCTCGAAACGGTCCAGGTCGACGATCGCGCCGTGGTGACCTCCGGTGACTATGAGCGATTTTTCGAACAGGATGGCCAACGCTACCATCACATCTTCGACCCGCAAAGCGGCTTTCCAGCCAGGGGCTGCCAGAGCGTGACCGTGATTGCCGACAGCGTTGCCCTGGGTGATGCCCTGGCCACTGCTCTGTTCGTCCTGGGGCCACAGGCAGGCCTGCGGCTGCTCGATCAATACCCGGGCGCCGAGGCCTTGATCGTCGCCGCCGACGGCAGCCTGCATGCCAGCGAAGGCTGGACAAAGTACCAGGTGACCCCTTGAAAGCCCCCTGGCATTATATGACTGTCGGTGACTGGCTGGTCATCCTGCCCCTGCTCTGTTCCGCGTTGGCCGGTGTGGCCTGGGTGGCCGCCGCGCCCGGCGGCACGCGCGTGGTGGTAACCCAAGACGGTCAGACCTGCTTCACCGCACCGCTTGACCAGCCACGCGGTTTCGATATCGAAGGCCCGCTTGGCCTGACCCATCTCGTCATAGACGAACAGGGCGTTCGCATCACCAGTTCGCCCTGTCCGCGCAAGCTCTGCCTTTCCATGGGTCCGGCCAGGCATACCGGCGATCTGCTTGCCTGTGTGCCGAACCGGATACTGGTTCGCATTGACAGCCCTGGTGGCGAGGAGGCCCCATATGACCTGCTCAGCCGTTGATGCCGAGCAGCTGGCTCGCGCACGTCGCCAGGTTTTCCTGGGCCTGTTTATCGCTGTGGCCGTGACCATGCATGCTCTGGAGACCCTGCTGCCGGCCCCCGTTCCCTGGCTGCGCCTCGGGTTGGCCAATATCATGACCCTGGCGGCCCTCTATCTTTATGACGGCAGAGCCGCGTGGACGGTCAGCCTGGCCCGAGTCGGCATGGGCTCCCTGCTGCTGGGCCGGCTCTTCAGTCCCGGCTTCTGGCTGGCGCTGTCCGGGACCATCGTCGCGACATCTGCTATGATTGTCGTGTATCGTCTGGCCGCCAGGCGCATGAGCCCAATAGGAATCTCGGCGGTCGGCGCGGCCGGCCACGCCCTGGGACAGATCCTGGCCGCCCGGCTGCTGGTCATTCAGCACCCGGCGATCTGGAAGATTTTTCCACTTTTCCTGTGTTTCACAGTGTTTGCAGGAATCTTGACGGGGTGGCTTGCCTGCGGACTGCTCGAACAGCTCAAGCAGCATCCGGCGTTTCAAGCGACAGCCAACGCGGATCGCTGCGGCGACCAGTGACAGGTGTTTTTGACCGGCGGGCTCCAGGAGTGAGCTGGTGGGGTTTTAGAGACAGGAACGGATATCCTGCAAGGCGGCCATCTCAACCAGGTAGGTTTCCTTGCAGTATTCGCAGGTCACCCTGGCCTCGCCGAGATCTTCGATGATACGGTCCAATTCCTCGGCGCCCAGAGTGTGCAGCAGCTTGAGAGTCTGCTGCCGGCTGCAGCTACAGACGAAAGACAGCGGCATGGTGCCGAGTTCGCGGTAGGGAAAGCCCTCCAGGAGGCGAGAGGCGATCGCCGAGGGCGGGTGCCCCTGGCGCAACATGGTGGTCGTTGGCGGCAAAACGGCCAGTCTTTCTGCGAGCCGGTCCGCGAGGGCCTCGTCTGCATTGGGCATGAGCTGCACCAGAAATCCCCCCGCGGCCGCGACTTCGGCCTGTTGGCCCAGTTCAACGCCCAGGGCGACACTTGACGGTGTCTGCTCCGAGGTGGTGAAATAGTAAGCCAGGTCCTCGGCAATCTCACTGCTGACCAGCTGGACCATGCCACGATAGGGTTCTTTCAGGTCGAGGTCTTTGACCACGTGCAGGAAGCCGGCATGGCCGACGGCGCCGGCGACATCGAAACGCCCGTCACGGGGCGGCAGCCCTGCCAGAGGCACTTTGACCGTCGCCCGTATACGACCATGGGCATCGGCTTCGGCCTGAATCCTTTGCAGCGGCCCGTTGCCTTCGATGGTCAAACCGATGCGCTGGCCGCCCTTGAGCAAGCTGCCCATCAGCGCTGCCGCACTTGCCAGGCGCCCAACCGCAACCGTGGCAGTCGGGTCGGTCTGCTGGCGCCGGCGCACTTCCTCGACCAGCAGGGTGGTTTCAGCAACACTGACACGGATGGCGCCATCGAGAGTCAGGATTCGAATCAGGTGATCGGACATTTGCGGGCCTCCTGTGGAAACGCAGGAATCTTAGCGCAAAGGAGTGCCGGCAGTAAAGAATCAACCATTGTCCAATTAAACGATATCGAGATAACAGCATGTTAAACAACCTGCCCTGGTTGCCCTGGCTGATGCCGCCCCTGCTCGGTGCGCTGATCGGCTATGTGACCAACTACATCGCCATCCGCATGCTCTTCAGGCCGTTGCGCCCCTGGCGGCTGTTCGGTCTGCGCCTCCCCCTGACTCCGGGGATCATCCCTGCCAAGCGCAGCGAGCTCGCACAGCGCATGGGGGAGATGGTCGGTTCACACCTGCTGACGGCCGGTGACGTCCGCCTGGCCCTGGAAAAACCGCTCTTTCACCGTGAGCTCAAGGGCGCGGTCAACGACAAGCTCCGGACCTTCCTTGATCGCGATCTGGGCCCCCTGGATACCCTGGTGCCGGGTCCTTACCAGCGACGCTTTCGTGAGCTGGTGACCTCGGTGCGTGCAAAAGTCGTCGATGCGGCAACCGATTACCTGGCCAGCAACACCTTCGAGGGCCAGGTGCGGGACTTCATCCGCGACAAAGGCGACACCCTGTTGGCGCGCGACCTGGAGAGCTTTCTGACCCCGGTGCGCTACCAGGGGCTGCACAACCACCTCGACGCCCGCCTGACCTCGATCCTGCAGTCGCCGGAGACGGCCAGAACCGTCGAGAAGTTCGTCGATGGGCGCCTTGAGCGGCTGCTGCTGAGTGACCGGCCCCTGCGTTCCCTGCTCCCGGGAGACCTGGTCGAAGTGCTCCTGCAGCAGCTCGAGCGGGAGGTGCCGCCCCTTTTGGAGCGTTTCGGCGGACTGCTCTATGACCCCGACTTCCGCCAGCGGCTGGTGGAGCGCTCCCGCCAGGGGATCACCACCTTTCTCGACTCCCTCGGCGGACTTGCCGGGCTCTTGACCGGTTTCATCAACCTCGACAAAATCTACAGCCGGATTCCAGAATTTCTCGACAAGGCCGGCGAGGAGGTGTCCCACTGGCTCCGCGAGGAGAATACTCAGCAGCAGGTTGCTGCCATGCTGCGCGAGCGGCTGGAAGGCCTGTTGGACAAGCCTTTGAGCCGCTTCCTGGAAAAGGCCCCCTACGAGAAGGTCGCCGGAGCCAGGCGCTACCTCAGCGAACGTTCGGTCACCGCCGTTCAGAGCCGGCGGACCACTGAGCTGCTGCTCGGTTTTGCCGACCAGGGGGTGCAGCGGGTCAAGGACCGGTCGTTCCGCAGCCTGCTCGACGAAAACCTGCCAACGAACAGCGCAGAGCGGCTGAAGACCAACCTCGGCGACCGCCTTCTCCGCCTCGCGCGGTCTGCCGAAGCGGCCGCGGCCATCGATGCCATCATCAAGGAGAAGCTCGAAAGCTGGGTCTTTCAACAACCTCTCGGCCGCCTGGCCGCACGTCTGCCCGCCGATGTCCTCGAGGAGCTCGAGGAGGGCCTCTATCGCCAGGTCGGCGAAGTTCTGCAGAAGGAAGTGCCGCCGCTGATCGAAACCCTCAACGTCGCGCGCATGGTCGAAGACAAGGTCAACCAGCTCGATATCCTTCAGGTCGAAGGCCTGCTGATGGGGGTCATGCAGGAGCAGTTCAAATACATCAACCTGTTCGGTGCCGTCCTTGGTTTCCTGATCGGACTGATTAACCTGGCTGTCTGGTGGATGGCCTGAAGCACGGAGCCTCGTCATGAATTCTCGTTTTTACCTTGGCTGGGATCATATCCGCAGAGCCTGGAGCGGCATTCTTGGCTCGGGCGGGCTCAACAACCTACCAAGGGTGGACGCCGACCTGCCGCCGGCTGACGCCGACCGGGTCAAGCGTCTCATGGAAGAGTGCCTGGCCGCGCGCGGCGGCGAGGTCTCGGCGCGCCAGCGTGCAGCAGTCCTCGGCGAACTTTACCTGACCCTGAGTGCAACCGGACGCAGGAATTTTCTCGAAACCCTGGGGGACAGTTTTTGCGTTGATCGGGAACAGGCCAAGATCATGGCCCGGCAAATTCTGGAAACGGCGGACAACAGCAGCTTTCAGCATGCGACCGCCCGGATGCGTGAGATCCTCGTCTCGCCGCAGCAACAACTGCTGCGCCAGTTCAACGCCCTTCCCCAGGGGATCAAGTTCCTGGTCGATTTGCGCGCCGACCTCCTGGCCTTTCGTGCCGCCAAGCCGAAACTGGCCGACCTTGACCTTGACCTCAAGTCGCTGCTGGCCACCTGGTTCGACGTCGGATTCCTGAGTGTCGAACGCATCACCTGGCAGAGCCCGGCCGCCCTGCTGGAAAAGCTCATGGCCTACGAAGCGGTCCACGCGATCAATTCTTGGAGCGACCTGCACAACCGGCTGGAATCAGACCGGCGCTGCTACGCTTTTTTCCATCCCGGCATGGCCGATGAGCCATTGATCTTTATTGAGGTCGCTCTGGTGGAAGGGCTGGCGAGCAGCATCCAGGAACTGCTTGACGAGACCGCACCGGACACCGCCCCGGAGGAGGCCGATACGGCAATCTTCTATTCGATCTCCAATACCCAGCAGGGCCTGCAGGGGATCAGCTTTGGTCCCTTCCTGATCAAACAGGTGGTGACCAGCCTGCGGCAGCAGCTGCCGAACCTCAAGACTTTTTCCACCCTCTCGCCTCTGCCGGGCTTTCGCCGCTGGCTGAGCGCTTATCTCGCGGACGCCATGGACGCAGCCGAACCAGGCCCCGCGGTACAGGCGCTGCAGGAGGCGGCCCGGCAGCTCAAGGTCGCGGCCGAGCCGGATGCGGTCTTCAACGTTGCAAACTGGTGGGAAAACCAAACGGTGGCGGCCGTTCTCAAGGAGCCGCTGATCGCACTGTGCGCCCGTTACCTGCATGAGGTCCGGCAAAAGGACCACGCGTCCCTCGACCCGGTCGCCCGCTTCCACCTCGGTAACGGCGCCCGCATCGAGCGCATCAACTGGCTCGGCGACATCTCCACCAAGGGGATGCAGGAATCGTGCGGACTGATGGTCAACTATCTCTACCAGCTCAAGGAGATCGAAAAGAACATCGAAGCCTACGCCGTCAGCAAGGAGATTGCCGCGGCCTCGCGGGTGCGCAGCCTGCTGCGTGACGACGAAGAGGAGCGGGGGAGGCTGGCCCGCCTGCATCGCCGGCTGACGATCAGGCGCAGCAGCGGGGGGACGGAACAGGCGCAGTCTTGAAAATTTACTCTTTCTTCTCTGCTGGACCTGAATGATGCGCCTCAGAATTTCACACTGGTGCAAGGCACAAATTAACGGACCAATCGCCAAAATAAAGGCACAGGGTCTTTTATTATGGTTCTATAACCCCAATAAAGGTGATATTTGCCACGAACACACCAAGGCGTAAAAAGGATATTATTCAGGTTAACCACGATTGATCAGGGCAAGCAAGGGTGTCGCTTGCTAGCAATACCCGTAATCGTTGCGTGTCTTGGTGGCTCAGTGGTTACCCTGCGTTTCGGTTATTCGTCCGTTTTATTAACGCGGAGGCGCTGAGACAGAGTAAAGAATGGGCAAAAGCGAGCTGTCTCCCTAGGAATTCCAGGGCGTTCCCCAGTCCTTTCTGTGCCTCTGTGTTATCCCTTCCTTTGGGTATTGAAGCGATATATAAGGGTGCAAAGAAACCGGCCCACCCTTCAGATTCAAAAAGGGTGTTAAAGCGACTAAACATCAAAATCTCAAGGCCCTTGCTGCCTTCGTCATTTCGAGTACTTGAAACCAAACAGGAGCAGACATGAACCTGAAACCGGAAGTCGTTGAACAGTTGGAACGGGTCCTGTCGTCGGTGGAACAACTGCTGCCCAAAGCCGTAGAGCCGATCGACTGGGAGACAACCTGGGCCGCAAACTGGCGCCGCCACTCCTTTGCCGGCTACCTTGAGCCGATCGAAGAGATCGAAAAAACGCAGCTCGAGGACCTGGTCGGGATCGACCGGCAGAAGCAGATTCTTGAAAAGAACACCCGTCAGTTCCTGCGCGACTATCCGGCCAACAACGTTCTGCTCTGGGGCTCGCGCGGGACCGGCAAATCCTCGGTGGTCAGGGCTCTGCTCAACAGGTATGCCAAGCAGGGGCTGCGGATTGTCCAGGTCGACAGAAATGATCTCGATTTTCTGCCGGACATCTTTGCGCAGATCGGCCGGCAGCCCTATCGCTATATCCTGCTCTGCGATGATCTCTCCTTTGAGCCGAACGACCCGGGCTACAAGATCCTCAAGAGTGTGCTCGACGGATCGGTTTATGCCTCACCGAACAACGTGCTGATCTACGTGACTTCCAACCGGCGACACCTGCTCCCCGAGTTTCAGACCGACAACCTTGGCGCCAAGATGATCAACGACGAAATCCATCACGGTGAGTCGGTCGAAGAGAAGATTTCCCTCTCGGACCGCTTCGGCCTCTGGCTATCGTTCTATGTCTTCAAGCAGGATCTTTACCTGGAGATCGTGCAGCGTACGATCGCCCGCCTCTGTATCGAGCACGGTGTCGAGCCGCACTGGGACGAGGCGTTGGCGCAGGCCGCCGTCAAATGGTCCCATGAGAAGAGCAAGCGCTGCGGGCGTACCGCGCTGCAGTTCGCTCGGTACTGGCTCGGGCAGCATCTGTTGGAGAGGGAGGGATGAGAAGGTGAAGGGATGGCTTTATCTGGGTTGGTTCAACGGCCTGGACTAACCTGGAAACAGACTTTTATGGGCCTGACCTTTAAATTTCAGGCTAAATGCTTTGCCCAGAAAGAAAGTCCCTGCATTACCATTTCAATTGAATAGGTGCCGACCACCAATGCCACAATACGGCCGGAAATTTCGACATACCGCTCGATTAACGGTTCATTGTGGGTACGAACCACGTCGTGAATCCATTTGAGACCGATCATGATGACAACGGCCAGTCCGACCGCGAGGATGACCGAAGCGATCGCCCAGGCTGGTTGCAGGTCTCGCCCGGCCAGGATCGATGCGCTGACCGTGCCTGGACCGATCATGATCGGCATGGCGATGGCTCCGGCAATATGTTCCGGTTTGCCACGCATGTTCTTCAGTGCTTCCGGGCCCTTGAAAACGAACTGCAGCCCGATCATCAGGAAAATTATCCCGCCGAAAATCTGGAATGAAGCGAAATGAGCCTGCAGCAAGGTCTCAAAGATCAGGTCACCGAGCAGGGCAAAGGTGATGAAAATCCCGGAGCTGATCCAGGCGGCACGATTAAGCACCCTGAAGAAGTTGCGGAGCTCAAGTTCCTGGACCAGGTCGACCAGGTAGATGATCAGCAGGAACGGGTTGAGTAACATAAAAAGGAGCAGGAACGACTTTATAAATGGATCCATGGACCTCACCTTGCCATCGGGATTCGCCGCACGTTCGGTGCAGCAGTCTTTCGCAGAGGACCAGGCCCAGTCGAGTCCGGCCAGAGAAATCATCTTTAAAGCCAACAGAAAAACGGCCGGAGGCATGCCTCCGGCCGAGAATCTTCGTCTGGCAGGCTTTACATGGCAGCTTTACGGGCTGCTTCCAGCCAGCCGTTCCACTGCTCCTGGTGTGCGGCTATCCACTCTTTGGCGTGGCGCTCGATGTCCTTTTGAGATTTTTCACCGTTTTCCATCTTGGTGTTCTGCCCGTTGATATCACTCAGGGGCAGGGTGAAAACCTCGAAGAATCCCCTGGCAGCCGGGTTCTTATTTAAAAACTCCTTGTTGGCGACGACCCTGATGTCACTGACCACGAAGCCGGCTTTGAGCGGATCGGTCACGGCACCTTCGATGCCGCTGACGGTCATGCGGTCCTTGCCGGCCATCTGGGTTTCGAGCGGTTTGATCTCGGGCACGTTGATCCACATGACATCCTTGCCCGGCTTGAGCATGCCAATGGTCCAATTGGGCGCCCAGGTGTAGAAAAAGATCGGTTCGCCGGACTTGTAACGGGCCAGAGTGTCGGCCATGCTGGCCGAATAACCGGCCTTAATTGGATTGATGTAGTTGTCGAGGCCATAGACCTTGAAATGATGGGTGATGACTTTTTCACAGCCCCAGCCGGGAGGACAAGCGGTCAGGTCGGCTTTGCCGTCGCCGTTGGCGTCGAAAGCCTTCATGACCTCGGGGCGCTTAAAGTCGTCAAGTGACTTGATGTTGTATTTATCCACGTCCTTTTTTGAGACCAGGTAGCCCTGCAGCCCGCCAGCCTTGACCACGTAGCCGAGGATTTCAACCCGTTCCTCAGACCCTTTCGGCATCTGGCTGACATGGTTGGGGAACCAGCCGTTGGTCCAGTAATCGACATCACCCAACATCACCGACTGGTAAAAGAGCGGGTTCTGCAGTTCCTTGGGAGAAGCAACGTCGTAGCCCAGCTCTTTGAGCCCTTCGCGTACCAGAGCTTCCTGGAAATAACCGGTATTCCAGGTCGCCCGGGCGGGCTGAACCTTGACACCTTTCCCTGGCATCTGATCAGCGGCAAAAGCCGGAACGACAAGCGACAACATAAGTAAAAATAGCAGGATACGTTTCATTTTTTTCTCCTTCTGTGGGTTGTGGGTGAACGTTGAACGGTTATCTTCGGGCAAACCCTTGGGTGATTCGATCGAGCACCATGGCCAGCAGTACAATGGCCAGTCCACCGATTGTCGCGAGACCGATTTCCAGGGTGTTGAGCCCCTGTACAACCGGATTGCCAAGGCCTCCGGCACCGATCAGCGCGGCGATCACCACCATCGACAGAGCCATCATCAACGTCTGGTTGAGTCCGGCCATGATTGAGGGCAGGGCCAACGGGAACTGGACTTTGCGCAGCACCTGCCCGGGCGTCGCGCCAAAGGCCAGTGCTGCTTCAATCAGTTCCGGATGAACCTGGCGGATGCCGAGGCTGGTCAGGCGAACAATTGGCGGCAAGGCAAAAACAATCGTCGCCAGAATTCCGGAAACCGTGCCGATACTGAACAGCATAACGACCGGGACCAGATAGACGAAAGGCGGAATGGTCTGCATAGCGTCCAGGGCCGGGCGCAGGAGCAGTTGAAAGCGGTCGCTGCGGCCGGACATGATGCCGAGCGGGATTCCTGCCAGGGCACAGAAAAAGACCGAGCTGATCACCATCGCCAGCGTGGTCATGGTCTCGCCCCAAAGGCCGAGATATCCGACCAGCAGGAAGGTAGCTACGGTAAAAATCGTGACTTTCTTGCCGGCAAAGCGCCATGCGGCGACGGCAAACAGAAGGATCACGACGACCGGAGGGAGTACGGTAAAAAACCACTCAAATCCCTTCAGGCAGAGTTCGATCGGGGTCTTGATGGCTTGGAAAATATCGCGATGATTAAAGACCAGCCAATCGACGAAACTCTGCACCCATTCATCAAGCGGGATTACTTTTTCTTTGAAAGTCAATAGATTCATTGGTTATTGCACTCCATCTTGGTTTGCTTCGACTGCAGCCCTTTCATCCGGGTGATTCCGGTGCAGGGTCCGCAGGAACAAGTTCTTGGAAACCGCCCCCAGGTAGCGGCCGGCACCGTCGAGAACCGGAAGGGCCCATGGATGGCTAGCCACCTCGGGGAGAATGTCCTGCATAGAATCTGTGTTATGAGCCGTCACGGCATCCTCGATGTAGGCGTTCTTAAGCAGCTGTTCGCCGTCGGGATGGTCGATCAATTCGCGCAGCGACTCGGTAGAGACAATGCCGTGAAAGCGGTCTTCGCTGTCGATGACATAGCCGTATTCACGATCATTCTTGATCAGTCGCTGCAGTGCTGCTCGCGGGTTCTTGCCGTCAGTTATTCTTATGGTGACCTGGGTGTCGCCGGCGATATCACCGGCCGTCAAAATATTGGTGGGATCGACGCCGCGGAAGAACGCCCGCACGTAATCGTCGGCCGGGTTCTGCAGGATTTCTTCCGGTGTGCCGACCTGAACGACCCGTCCTCCCTCCATGATGGCGATCCGGTCGCCGATGCGCATGGCCTCGTCCAGGTCGTGGGAGATGAACACGATGGTCCGCTTCGCCTTGGTCTGCAGTTTGAGGAGCTCATCCTGCATTTCGGTGCGGATCAGCGGGTCAAGCGCCGAGAAGGCTTCATCCATCAAGAGGATATCGGGGTCGACCGCCAGGCCGCGGGCCAGCCCGACCCGTTGTTGCATGCCGCCGGACAACTCCTCCGGCATACTTGCCGCCCAGGCTTCCAGGCCGACCTGTTCAAGCGCCTGCAGCGCCCGGGATTCCCGGGTTGCCTTGTCCACGCCATCCATCTCCAAGCCGAAGGCTGCATTCTGCAGGACGGTCATGTGCGGCATCAGTGCAAATGACTGGAACACCATGCTCATCTTCTTGCGCCGCATCTTGACAAGCTGGTCGTTATTCATGCGGGTGATATCCTCACCATCGATGAAAACCTCCCCGACAGTTGGCTCGATCAGGCGGTTGAGCATGCGCACCATGGTCGACTTTCCGGATCCGGAGAGGCCCATGATCACAAATATCTCCCCGGGATATATGTCGAAACTGGCACTCTGCACACCGATGGTCGTTTCGGTCTTTTCGAAAATTTCTTCTTTGGTCAGTCCCTGCTCAAGTAGGTTCATGGCCTTTTTCGGATGGGGCCCGAAAATTTTGAACAGGTTTTTAACTGCGACTTTGGCTTCTTGTGCCATTACAGCTCCTTCGTCTTTCAGCTTATCCACAACGGATAGCCGCAGGATGGCCCAAACAGGCACAATCCCGGGTTAAAAGCGGACCAGAAAAAAAGATCACGGCAGAAAGCGGGCGCGGATAAAACCCGTTGGCTGCAATCTGCGTGTCTAAGTAAAGTAATGATTTTTTTACAAGACAGGGCGACCCGCGACCAGGTCCTGAAGGAAATCCAGAACCAGGCGCAACCCTGTAAGGAAAGGCGATCTGCGAAGCATCACTCGGGGTAATGTTCTTAACGATCACCTTGCGGGACAAAGGCGAAACACCCTGGCGGGGCGCTGCCTAAGCCAAGAACCATATAACAACTAGACGTTCAGGTCAACTCATGTCGGGTGGGACCTTGAGACTATTTATACCAGGGAAAAAAGCGGTTCGCTCAGGTGTGTGCTGCGGCACACCGGGCACTTGCCCGGCCGGGTCAGGCGCGCACGTTTTTGAAAAATGAATTGACAGTCGAGACAGGTCGCCGGCGTCACCATCAGGCGCCGGCGATGGGCTTTGAAACTTTTCTGCAGGTGCTGCAGGTGATCGACGACGTCACGTTCTGACAACCCTGCCAGCTGGGAGAGAGCCCGGGCGGACAATGGCTCCGTGGAGAGAACCTGCTGCAGGCGCTCGCGGTCACTCTGCAGGCGATCGGGCGGGGGAAAGGGTTCCGACATGCCTGTGGATCCGGCAATCAGTGATCGCCCTTGATGTACTTCTTGAGCTGCTTGATGACGAAATCCTTCTCGTCGAGCGAGGCCTTGACCAGGTCACCGATCGATGCCAGGCCGACCAGCTGATCATTCTCCATGACCGGCAGGTGCCGGCAACGTTTGTCGGTCATGATCGCCATGGCTTCGTCAACCGAGGCCTGTGGGCTGATGTAGCTGGTGACCTCCGACATCACCTGGCGGACCACGGCCTTCTGGGAGCAGCGGCCACCGAGATCGACCTTGCGGGCATGGTCGCGTTCGGTAAAGATACCGACCACCTTCCCGTCCTCGATGACGACCAAGGCTCCGACGCCCTTTTCCGCCATCAGCGCCAGAGCATCGTAAACCTTGGCATCCGGAGCGATGCTCCAGACATCGCTCCCTTTCAGTTGCAGAATCTGTGCTATAAATTTCGACATACCGGTCCCCTGTTGCGTAGTAGATTAGTCGTCTGCAAGTCTAGCAAAAAACCTGAGAGAACAAAAGGGCTCCTCCTCAATAAATATGCCCCTGCAGGCGTTCTGTGTTGATGAGCGTGGCTATGGACAAATCATGCACGGAAATATGATTTTTGGGCCTGTTCCTTTGGCGCGAGCTGTAAAACACAAATACCATCGACCTTTGGCCCGGGGGATTTTCTATTTCTCAGGGCAATGAGGATGTCACAAAAAGCCTCTCTGAACGAGGCAGGACCATCAAGGAGCATACACAGGAAACTGCATCGGTCGGATCCTGCTGAACGCCTCATCTTTTAATCCATAAAAATTTCCACATCACGCGTTCCGTTTCATCTGGTACAATACTTATTAAAAACAACTTAAGTTCCCGAGGGAGAACAGTATGAAACTTC
This sequence comes from Geobacteraceae bacterium, assembly GCA_024641085.1. Classification (GTDB taxonomy): domain Bacteria; phylum Desulfobacterota; class Desulfuromonadia; order Desulfuromonadales; family BM103; genus JAHEDT01. Next base: position 123,235 of record JAHEDT010000001.1, read on the forward strand.
ATCGCGCCGTCTTCTTGCTTTTTATCTTCACCGGTCTGCTCTTTACCGGGGCCGCTCTTGCCCAGGACTTGGGCCAAAAGATCCTTGTCAGCCATGCCTGGGTCCGCGCCATGCCGCCTTCGACGAAGAATACCGCTGCCTACATGACGATTGAGAACCAGACCGGGGGCGAACTTGTGCTGCAATCAGCAAACACCGCAGCTGCCCGGGTCGTCGAACTCCACAAGATGGAGCAGGCCGGCAACATCATGAAAATGAAGCAGGTCGATACGCTCCGAATTCCGGCTGGAGGGCATCTGGTGCTTGAACCGCACAGTTTCCACCTTATGGTGATTGATCTGCTCATGCCGCTGGTGGAAGGTGAAACCATCCCGATCGTGCTTAATTTTGCCGGCGGAAGCCATGTGACCGTGAACGCGGTCATTCGCAAACCGGGTGAGGGCAGTTAGTCCTCCGGGGGAATCATCAAGGAAAGGGAGCCATCGGTGCGGAAAAAACAGCTGCTGATCTTAGCAATATCTGGTATGGGGGTCTGTCTTTTGCTCATCGCCGGGAGTTTCCTGCTTGATCTCCCAAAGTCCAGCCTGACGGGGTTTGAACAGGAGTTTAACCCGAGCGGCGATTTTTCCCTGACGGAGGATAACGGAAAAATTTTTCATCTCAGAGATTATCGGGGGAAAGTGGTCCTTTTGTTTTTCGGCTATACCACCTGCCCGGATGCTTGTCCGTCAGCGCTTGCCAAATTAAGTCGGGTCCTGAGACTGCTTGGCCCCGACGGCAAGCAGGTTCAGGTTGTATTTATCACCGTCGATCCGCAACAAGACACGCCCGCCAGGCTGAAGGAGTATCTGGCATATTTCGGTGTCAACGCCTTGGGTCTGACCGGGACAAAAGCACAAATCGATGAGGTGGCCAAGGCTTATCATGCCTATTATGAAAGGGTCTCCACCGAATCGGCCCTGGGGTATACGATCTCCCACACCGTAACCGTCTATCTCATCGGCAGCCAGGGCAAGGTGCACCATCTGTTCGCTCCGGAGGACAGTGTCGAAAGAATGGCCGAGGTCATCAAGAAGTTTCTCTGAGTCTCCACGTAGAACAATGGCAGAAATCTGGCTTGTGGCCTGATCAAGCGATCTTAACCCTGAATAAGGTCATTTTGGGCGCCTTGGTGTTTGCGTGGCAAGCATCAGTTTTGGGGGGTATAGAATCGAAACAAAACAGCTCAGCGTGCTTCCAGATCCGGCTCTCATATCAGTATTTCTGCCATCCATTCTCAGCAGCCCCGGGAGAGTTGAGGCCCCAAATATATTCACAGAAGGCTAAAAGATGTCTCCCAGCCGTTCGATGCTACAGGACGGTGGAAACCTTTTTCCCTTGAAAAAATCGGTCTTCGAGCATGATCTCGAACTCGGCAAGGGCGATCTCATCGAGGCCCAGAAGCTGGGCTTCACCTGTGGTCGGCAGGACCAGCTCTGGAGACCGGTCCAGGCTGAGCCCTAGCTTACGGCAGCCCTTATTCGCCAGTTTGACCAGGGCAACCATGATATTGCGGGGATCCAAATCATCGGTATGGTGATCGGCAACCACATCGAGATAGGTCTCGGCGAGATTCCATTTCTTGAGCAGATGAACACCCTGTTCGATGTGCATGGTGGCAAGCACCTCCGCAACCAGGGAATCAGCGAGCTTTATGCCGTCCCCTCCGCTAAGGGCGAGTTCCTCCAGTGTGGCCAGGAGCAGGTACTTGCCGATATCGTGGAGCATGCCGGCCAGGTAGGCCTGCTCGGAGAGCCTCTGGTAGCCGCAGCGGATCGCCAGCCAGCGGGCACCGACCGCGCACCCCTGGGCATGCCGCCAGAGGTTCGGCAGGTAGCGTGGCAGGAGCGGACCCTGGCGGCAGCTTCGCCCTTCCTGGCATGCCTGTTCGACAACCTGTGCCGCCTTGCCGCTGCCCAGGCGGGTTACCGCCTCCTCGATCGAGACGGTTTTCTGAAGGCCGGCATAGAAGGAGGAATTCGCAGCCCGGAACAGGCTGCAGAGCAGCGCCGGGTCACGGCTGACTAATGACCAGAAACGCTTTGAATCCGGGCCCCCGGCCGCCAGGCAGGCAGGAACCTGTTCGGCCAGACTGGGAAGGAACGGCAGGTGTACACGGTCGGCACTGATCATCTCCCTGATAATCTCAGCCAGAGGTATGCCGGTCATGGCGATTCTCCCAGGAGGCGGCGCAATTCGTGCAGCGGGCGTGGTTTTACCGGGCGCGGCAGCCTGCGCATGACCTCGGCCAGAGAAACCTTACCGCCGGCCGCCTTGGCAATCCCGTCCTCCAGAAGTGTGATCAGGCCGGAACTCTCGATGCTGATGCGGCGGATGTCCTGCACCGTTTTGCGGGCCAGGACCGCGTCTTTGACCTCGTCGTTTAGGGTCAGGAGTTCGAAGATGCCGACACGACCCCTGTAGCCGGTGAACCGGCAGGCCCTACAGCCACGGCCGGTCTGCAGGTTGGCTCCGGCCAGGTCGCCATGGGTGTAGCCCAGCCGCCGGTATTCGTCCGGGGTCGGTAGGTAGTTGGACGCACACTGTGGACAAACCCGGCGCAGCAGGCGCTGGGCCAGCATGCAGCTGATTGTCGATGCAATCAGGAACGCCTCGATTCCCATGTTCAAAAGGCGCAGCAGGCCGCCGACAGCATCCTCGGTGTGAAAGGTCGTCAGGACCTTGTGCCCGGTCAGGGAGGCCTGGATCGCAGTCTCTGCAGAGAAGGTGTCGCGGACTTCCCCCATGACGATGATGTCGGGGTCCTGGCGGACGATGTGGCGCAGCGTTTCGGGGAAGGTCAAGCCGATTTTCGGATTGATCGAGCACTGGGCGATGCCGTCGATAACGTACTCCACCGGCTCCTCTGCGGTAATGATGCTTGCCTCGAGGTCGTTGAGGTGGTTGACGCAGCTGTACAGGGTCGTGGTTTTTCCGGCGCCGGTCGGGCCGGTCACGACAATGATGCCGCTGGGCGAGGCCAGGACGTTATCCCGGAATTGCTGCAGCATGCGCGGCGCCATGCCAATGTCATCGATGTCGAGCAACTCCCCCTGCTTGTTCATCAGTCGCAGGACGATCTTTTCGCCATGCACGGTGATGTAAAAGGAAACCCGCAGGTCAAGGGTCATTCCGCTGGCAGGGCTTTCGTAGAGGATGCGGCCGTCCTGGTGGCGGCGGCGCTCGGCAATATCCGCTTCGGCCATGACCTTGAGACGCGTGGCCACGGGGGCTGCCAGTTCCAGGCTCATCTCCTTGTGTACCGCGAGCACTCCATCGCGACGGAAACGGATGCGCAGCCGGTTCTTCAGCGGCTCGATATGAATGTCGCTGACCCCCTCCTGCATGGCCTCGTCAAACAGGCCGTTGACGATGCCGATGATCGTCGAATCGTCTGCTTGTTGAAGGGCACCGCGCCGGGCGCCGCGCCGATGCAGTTCGATGACTTCGCGGATCGCCTGCCGGGTCGCGATCGCCGGCAGGATCTTGCGGCCGAAGACCCGGTCGGCGGCCTCATGGTCCTGGAGATCGAGGGGGTCGGCAAAAGCAACGATGACCCGGTTGGTTTCTTGCGCCACCGGCACGAAGGCATGCTGTGCATACACCTTGGCCGGCACCCGGCTGAGCAGTTCCCGGTCGATACCGGAAAAGACCGGTTCGACAAACGGATAGCCGAGTTTCGTGGCGAGAATCTCCATCAGGCGAGGCTCTTCGATGAACCCGTACTCGACCAGGATGTCGCCGAGCTTAAATTGCTGGTTTTCTCTCTGGATAGCCAGGGCGGCGTCCAGTTCGCCCTGGCGGATCTGCCCAAGTTCGACCAGCAGGTCGCCGATGAGAATATTCACGGGCTGCTTCTTGAGCGCCTGGCTGAGCTGCTGGGCGGTCAGCAGGCGTAGCTCCTTGCAGATTTCCACCAGGGAACGGTCGGAAACCAGTTTGGCCTTGACCCGCTTGGCGTAGGCCAACTGGTCTTCAGTGATCAGCCCTTGCGCAACCAGCAGGCGGGGTATCGTCTCACCGTTGTGTGGATCTGGGGGAGTTTGCGTGACGGGAATGCTCCGCGGCTGCTCCGGGGAGCTGGCAGTACCTGGCTCGGTCATAGTGACAATCCATTACATGAGAACATTGCATTGACTTACGAAAGCCTGCCGGGCAACCTGGCCCCTCAGCGATCAATCCCCCGGCAGACTCTAAGGTTAGCACAGATTCCGCGCCACGCAAAAAATGACTCGCCTTGGTCCTGCTCTTCCTCCATTCCTCAGTGCCACTGCGTTGATAAACGGGAGTTGCCTTTGTATTCGGTAAAGGCCAAAAGGGTCAATCCCTCTTCAGCAGCTCGCGAATCACCTCTCCGGCCATGGTTAGGCCGAACAGGGGGGGGATCACCGAGGAGCTGCCGAGTGGGGCACGCTGGGACTGGTAGCTTCCGGGGGCTTGCGTGGAGCTCTCCCGCCGTCCGAGGGTCAAAGGCCGGAACAGTTCTGTCGAGTAGACCGTTTTGACACCGCCGAGGATGCCGCGGCGCCGCAGTTCGCGTCGCAGGATGCGTGCCAGGCGGCACTTGTGCGTATCGGCCAGATCGGCGATGTGAATACAGGTCGGGTCAAGCTTGTTGGCGGCCCCCATCGACGAGATGATTGGCAGTTGCCTGTTGACGCAGGTTTCGATCAGATGGAGTTTGGCCGTGATCTGGTCGATGCAATCGAGGACGTAATCGTAGCCGCGCTGCAGCAGCTCCTCGGAGGTCTCCTGGCTGTAGAATGCCTGCAGCGGTTCGACGTGGACGCCGGGGTTGATCGACCGGCAGCGCTGTGCCATCACCAGGGCCTTGGGATGGCCGATGGTGCCATCGTGGGCATGGATCTGGCGGTTGCAGTTGGTGATATCAACCTGGTCGAAGTCGATCAGTGTCAGGCGGCCGACGCCACCGCGCACCAGGGCTTCGACGGCATAACTACCGACCCCGCCGAGGCCGAACACCGCCACCGAAGCCTGCCCGAGGCGTGCCAGTCCGGCCTCACCGACCAGCAGCGCGAGGCGGTCAAAACGATCAGGGCTGTTCATGGATGCTTTCCTTCGGTGTCTCCGGCATGGCCTGCGCCGGCAGTTTCAGAATGCGGCAGGCGTTGGCCGTGGTGATGCGCGCAGTTTCCTGCTTGCTCCAGTCGCGCAGGGCGGCAACGCGTTCGGCCACCAGGTCGAGATAGGCCGGCCGATTCGGTTGCCCACGGAACGGTTCGGGGGCCAGGTCCGGCGCATCGGTCTCAAGGACCAGCGCTGTGGGAGGTACGCCGCGGACGACCTCCGGCAGCCGCCGGGCCGTGGCGAAGGTCACGACGCCGCCGACGCCGATGGCGAAATTCAGCGCAATAATTTCCCGGGCGGTTTCCAGACTGCCGGAAAAGGCATGAAAAATCCCGCCGACCTGGCTGGCGCCCTCCCGGCGCAGCAGCTCGAGGACTCGCTCCGTACTGCGCCGGGCATGGATCAGCAGCGGCTTGTCCGCTTCCAACGCCAGACGGATCATCTGGACGAAGAGCTCTTCCTGGACCTGCCAGGAGCACTCGACCAGGCGGTCGAGGCCCACTTCGCCGAGGGCAACCACCTTGGGTTGCTGCAGCAGACGGCGTAATTCCTCGAGATCCGAAACGCTGCACCGGTCAGCAGCTTGGGGGTGAATGCCTGGCGCGGCATAGACCTCTGCATGCCTCGCGGTCGTTGCCATCAGCGCCGGCCAGCGCTCGCATGAAGTCCCCGGCACGATCCAGGCCCCGACGCCGGCCCTGCGGGCCTCTTCAAGCTGGGCCTGCGGCGCATCCAGGTAGTCCAGGTGAATATGGGTATCAATATAGCTGGTCACGTTCCACAGATCGTAGCACAACCTTTTGCGGGCGACTAGGAGGCTGTCGAACCATACGGGCCGCGCATGGATCGTATGACATGCTCCAGGGAGCCTGTTGGCCCGGCTTCGTCACCGCGGCCGTCGGCCGGACACCATATTCCGGGTTTCGAATGTTCGCCGTCGATAAGAGGCGCAGGCACGGTCCCAGGTTCACGTGCCGGCGCGGGTTGATCTTTGTCCCGTACTGACGCCACCTGGCCATGAGAATTTGGCTTGCCGCTTTTTACCTCGCTATGATAATCGTAAGCAGCTAATATGTTTTCATTTCCATGGGACTTGACAGGAGGCCCGCATGCAGAAGCCTGCACAAGGCAGCTCCAATTATCTTCGCAAGCTGTTTCTTTTCAACCATGGTGCCGGCGTACTGGTCGGCGGCGCCTTCCCGCTTTTTGCCTCCCTGATGCTCGGCGTAACGGCCTTGACACCAGCATTCTTCCTGTCCTGCGTCTTCGCCGGATTTTGCCTTGGCGCCGCATCTTTTTGGTTCGTCCGTCAAACCCTGAAAAAACAGCTTCACCAGCAGCTGCAGGCCCTGCATGAGCTGCTAGGCGAGGACTCTGGCCAGCACGCCGGACAGACGGTCGAAGACCTGTTCTCTGCGGTCAATAGCACGGTCAGCAAGGTTCGCAACCTGCTCAACAACCTGCAGGTGACGGTTGACGAATTCGTGCCCCTCTACCAGTCTCTCGCGGATGCCAGCCGCTTTCTCGCGGCACGGGCAGAAGACGGCCTGCAGGCAGGGCAAAAGGCCCGCGCCGACGTTGATGGCATGTACCAGAAGCAGCAGGCGGTCATCAAGCAGGTTGAAAACCTGACCAGCCAGTCGCAGGGCGACGCCGCCCTCTCGCGGGAACTGTCGGCGTCCCTCGAAGAGATGTCCGGAGCCCTGGAGCACTCGTCGCAGAAATTCCTCGAGACGGCCCGCAACGTTGACGAAATGGTGCGCTCTATAGAGAGTGCGACCGGCCAGGCACAGCAAATGGTGCAGACCACGGAGAGCACGGCCCGAGACCTGGACAAGATCGGCGAAGCCCTCGACCGCTTGCGCACCGGCGTCGCCAGCAATGCCGACAGCTCCGCCGCCGTCAAGCAGGATGCCGAGCGGGGCGTCAAGGTCGTGCAGTCCTTCACCTCGGAAATGGACCGCATCGACGAGGAAAGCCGCAAGGCGATCACCGCCATGCAGCGACTCAACCGTCAGACCGCTGAAGTCACCAAAATCATCGAAGTGATCAAGGACCTGGTCTCCGACACGGAGCTGCTCGCCTTCAATGCCGCGATCATTGCCGCCAAGGCTGGCTCCGAAGGGCGCGGCTTCTCGGTGGTTGCCGAGGAGATTCGCGACCTGGCCGACCGCACCACCACCAGCGCCGACGAAATTGAGACCATCATCAAGTCGATTCGCAAGGACACTGCGCAGGTAAACACGTCCGTCGAGTCAACCGGACACTTCATCGGCCGGGGGAAGGAGCTCTCGCGCTCGACCGCCGAAGCCCTGGGCAAGATCGTGGGCAGCTCAAGCCAGGCCGCTGCGGATTCCCACGAATTGGCCCAACAAACGGCCGAACAGGGCTTGCGGGCGCGCAACCTGATTGACCAGGCCGGCAGCAGCCTGCGTTCGGTTCGGTCGATTGTGGAAACCATGCAGGAGCAGAACGCCGCGGTCAGCCGCATCGATTCAGGGGTTGACGAGATGAAGTCGGCCGCCGACCAGATTGCCCGAGGCTTCGACGAGCAGGTCAAGGCCAACCGCGAATTTGACCGCAGCCTCATGGCCCGTGAGGAACAAATCCAGGCGATCTTTGAAGCCACCCGCTACCAGATGGAAACGGTGGAAAAGATTTTTGCCCACTTTGGCCGCTCCGAAGAGCGCCTCACCGGCAACGCCCAGCGGGCGCGCACCACTATCAAGGAAATCAACGCCCTGGAAACGCTGGCCGACAGACTGCGCGATCTGGTTTCCTGCTTCCAGGGTGGTACGGAATTGCCGACCAAACCGGGCAGTTCAAAACGCAGCTGACACCCAATCCCGCGGTCTATGCCCCGGCGCCGGTGGCCTGCATAGATTGCGAGGCATGCCTATTGCGCCGACCTTCCCTAAGCCAACGGGACGGGGTCGAAACACTTAATTCCTGCGCTTCACCTCATTGATCAATTCCATCTGAATCTCCTGGATCTCGACCAGCCGCTCCCATTGGTGGGAGAGCAGGTGATCGATTTTCTGGTGCAGATGACGGATCTCCAGTTCAGCCTTCAGATTCACCTGGTAATCCCGCTGGGCATGCAGCCGGTCCCGGGTCTCCTGGCGGCCCTGGCTCATCATGATGACCGGAGCCTGAATAGCAGCGATGCAGGAGAGCACCAGATTGAGCAGGATATACGGATAGGGGTCGAAAGGTGTCTTGAACAGGCTGATCGTGTTGATGGCGATCCAGGAGAGCAGCACCGCCATAAAAATAGTGATGAAGCCCCAGCTGCCTGCCAGGCCGGCCAGGCGGTCGGCCATCCGCTGGCCAAAAGTTTGCCCTTCAGTAAGCTCCTGGTCGGGGTTTCTGGAGAGGATCTCCTGTGCCCTGAGGCTTTCGATAACTTCCTGGTCCAGAGAGCTGATTTCACCCTTTTCCTCCTGCAGTAAGCGCTGTACGTACTTGTGACGATAGCTTTGCAGGTCCTGGGTGCAGATCCAGCCATCCTCTGACCAGCGGCCCAGCTCCTGGCGGATCAGGTCGGCAACCAGGGGCCGGACGAACACGCCGCGGTGCAGGTCGCAGCGTTTCTCGCAGCCGCAGATCTGGCAGGATGGTTTGCTTGGTGAAGGCTTGTTGTTCATCGGGTAAGCTCCTGTTCAGAAAAAAGCCAGCTGTCAAATTCAGTGCTTTGGCAGTGGCGGGCTCTTTGCAACGCAGAAACGCAGCGGCAGTCAAAGGCATCGCTGACCCATGGAAGCCTATTCGTGTCAGGGATGGTCAAGGTGCTTGACGCTGGTTTCCGAATTGGCGCATGGCCAAGGCCGCTGCTCCTATGACTCCGGCGGCGTTACGCAGTTGAGCGGGAAGCACCTTGAGGTTTTCACAAGCGATCTGCAGCGCCTTCTCCTTCGTTCCCTGCTGGATCTGTTGGACCAATTCCGGCAGCCCCTCGATCACCCCGCCTCCGAGGATCAGTCGCTCGGGGTTGAAGGTGTTGATCAGGCCGGTCGCGCCGGCAATCAGGGCCTCGGTTGTCTCGGCAACGATCCGGCCGGCCAGCGGGTCACCGGCATGGGCCGCACGGGCGACCAGCTCGGCGGTGATAGCATCCTCTCGACCATGGGCCATTTCTTTCAACTGTGCGCCTTCTTGGGGGTCGGCTGCAACCGCCTCCCGGGCACGGCGGGCTATGGCCCAGCCCCCGGCAATGGCTTCCAGGCAACCACGGTTACCGCAGCTGCAGAGCGGACCGTGCAAGTCCACCGTGATGTGGCCCAACTCGCATGCGGTGTTGCTGCTGCCTGAGAGCATCCGCCCCGCACTGACGACGCCGCCACCAATGCCGGTGCCGACAAACAGGCAGACCAGGTCGTCACATCCGCGCCCGGCTCCGAACAGCCACTCGCCCCAGGTGGCGGCGCGCACATCGTTGATCAGAGCTACCGGCAGCTCCAGCTGCTGTTGCAGGGCGGCCTGCAGCGGTACATTGTGCCAGGCCAGATTGGGGGCGAAGCGCACGGCCTCTCCGGAAGGGTCGATCTGCCCGGCCACACCAACCCCGAGACCGGCCGGGGAGCGCTCGGTTCCCTGCAGCAGCACGCGGACCGCTCCAGAAATCTTCGCTATGACAGCCTCAGGCCCTTCGCCGGCTTTGGTTGCCAACCTGAGGCCCTTGAGGATTTCACCGGAGCCGTCCACCAGGGCCGCCTGGATGTTGGTTCCTCCGAGATCAACCCCGATGGCATACTGTTTATCCTTCATCTTCTTCCACCTTGGCCAATAATTAGCCTCTTTCCGTGGTTGGCAATCGTTCTGATTGATATGATCTTTTTTTCTTATTCTATCAAACAACGGTTGATCTTCTGCATCAATGCCCGACAGGAGGCCCCCCCCTGCTGGGCCGTAAAAGCAGCAGACAGGGGATGACCAGCAGAAAAGCGATGCCGAGTATCCAGAAGGTGTGGTTGAAGGCGAGAATCCCGGCCTGCCTGCTCACCATGTTGTAAATCATGGCGAGAGCGGTCTGTTCGGCCTCGCTCTGCGGCACCCCGCGCGCTACGACGGCTTGGCTGAGGACCTCCAGCTTTTTCTGGAACAGGGGATTGGTCGGCTGGACATGCGCGACCAGGGTGTTCTCGTAGAGTTTGCTGAAACGCGCTACCAGGGTCGCCGAGACGGCGATGCCGACGCTGCCGCCGATATTGCGCAGCAGGTTGTACATCCCGGTGGCGTTGCCCATCTCCGGTTTGGGAATGGCGGCCAGGGTGGTGGTGGTCAACGGCACGAAGATCATGCCCAGGCCGAGGCCCAGAACCATGCGCGGCCACACGAAATCCCAGTAGGACGCCTCCAGGGTGAACCCCTGCATGATGAACATGGCCGTGGCCCCGATACAGAGTCCGCAGAACACGATCCGGCGACCCTCGACCCCCCTCGACAGGGCTGCGCCGACAAAGGGCATGGTACAGAGGGTGACGATGCCGCCCGGGGCCAGGACCATGCCTGCCAGGGTCGCGTCATAGCCCATCAGTGTCTGTAAAAGCAGCGGAATCAGCATGATCGCGCTGTAGAGGCAGAACCCGAATACGAACATCAGGAAATTGCCGGCCGAGTAGGAGACGATCCGGAACAGCCGCAGGTTGACGATCGGTTGCTTGTGGCGCAGTTCTACGATCACCAGCAGGACCAGGGAGACTGCCGCAACGATCGTGAAGGCGACGATGAACGCTGAATCGAACCAGTCCTCCTGGTGCCCTTTGTCGAGGACGATCTGCAGGGCGCCGAAGCCCAGCACCAGCAGGGCCAGCCCCCAGTAATCGATACTGACTTTCTGGCGGTTTCTCAGGTATTCCGGATCAACCAGGTAGGCGGCGGCCATGATTACGGCAATCACCCCGATCGGGATGTTGATGTAAAAGATCCAGCGCCAGTTGAGCTGGTCGGTGACGTAGCCGCCCAGCGCAGGGCCGATGATCGGCCCGAACATGGCGCCGATGCCGAAGATCGCCATCGCCATGCCCTGCTCTTTCGGCGGGAAGGTCTCCATCAGGATCGCCTGGCTGTTGGGGACCAGTGCACCGCCTGCAGCGCCCTGGAGAATCCGGAAAAAGATCAGCGCGCCGAGATTCGGCGCGGCACCGCACAGGAACGAGGCCAGGGTGAAAATCACGATGCAGGTGATCAAAAATCGCTTGCGGCCGAACATGCGTGACAGCCAGCCGGTCATCGGCAGAACGATCGCGTTGGCCACCAGATAGGAGGTCAGCACCCAGGTGATTTCATCAGTGGAGACGTTCAGGCTCCCCTGCATGTGCGGCAGGGCAACGTTGGCGACCGAGGTGTCGACAATTTCCATGATCGTCGGCAGCATCACGGTGATGGTGATCAGCCATTTGTTGACAACTTTGCCCTGGCTCATATGCGGATCCGGCAAGCGGGTTTCAGAAGGGGTTGAGGTGGCCGATGATATCGCCGAGGCTGCGGCCGGTGTAGATGGTCGGCACGACGCTCATGCCAACCCGCAGCAGGTGCTGCGGGTCGCTGGCGCGGTCAATCAGGATCTTGACCGGAATCCGCTGCACCACCTTGACATAGTTGCCGGTGGCGTTCTCAGGCGGCAGCAGGGCAAATGCCGATCCCGTGCCGGCCATGATGCTCTCGACCCAGCCGTTGAAGTTGACGCCGGGATAGGTGTCGACCGTGAAGGTCACCTTTTGCCCGGGTTCGACATGGGTCAACTGGCTCTCCTTGTAGTTGGCCACCACCCAGGGGTCGTCGAGCTGGACTAGGGTCAGCAGGGCCTGGCCAGCCTGCACGTTGTTGCCGACTTCCACCGCTTTACGGGTGACATAGCCGGCGACCGGGGCGACGATCCGGGTGTAGGAGAGGTTGAGCCTGGCCAACTCCAGTTCGGCGATCCGGCGGGCGACCCAGGCTTCCATGCCGCCGGTCGTGTCGGCACCCACGGAGGTCCGGGCCCGGGCCAGGTTCTCCCGGGCTTCCGCCGCCGCCCCGTCAGCGACTTTTTGCGCGGTCTGCAGCTGCTCGAGCTTTTCCCGCGGGAGCACTTCCCTGGCAAACAAGGCTTCGCCGCGCGACAGGTCAAGGTGCGCTTGAAGGCGACGGGCATCGGCCTGCTGCAAGGCCGCTTTTGCGGCATTGATCAGCGCATAATCGCCCGAGGTTTCGTTCCGGGCAATCTCCACCTGGGCCGCGGCGTTGTCGACCCTGGCACGGTAATCGGCGTCATCGAGGGTGACCAGCAAATCTCCGGCAGCGACCGGCTGGTTATCTTCCAGTGGGACCTGCACGACATGTCCGGGCACCCGGGCCGATACCTGATGAATGTGCGCCTGGATGAAAGCGTCGTCGGTCGATACCTCGATCTTGCTCTTGTACCAGAACCAGCCGACCGCGGTAATTCCCAGCACCACCAGTACCAGCATGACCAGCCCGACCTTGCGGCGGCCGCCGTTGCCTTGCCTGGTTTCGGTTGCGGGAGGCCCCTGCCCCGAAGAGTTTTCCTCGCTCATCTTTACTCCACTTATGCTAGAGGTTTCCAGCCGCACGCCGTACCCTGGCGACGGCCACATGGTAATCGAACCGGGACAATGCAAGATCGGCAAGGCTTTGGGTCAGCAGGGTCTGTGCATCCAGCACCTCGGTGGCTGTCCCGACCTGGGCTAGATAACGTTCCCGGTTGATGCGCAGGTTTTCTGCCGCCTGACGTATAGCGGTTTCGGCGACTTCGATCCGGCGCCTGGCGACCCTGGCGTCGGTGCTGGCCTGGCGATAGTCAAGTTCGGTCTGGGCGCGTACATCGTCCAGCCGCAGTTTTTCCCGGTCCAGGGCAATCAGTGACTGGCGGAGCCTGGCGTCCTTGGCCTGGCCGTCAAACAAGTTGACCCGTAGCCCGAGGGTTGCGCTGTAAATCGTCTGCTCCTTGACGTAGCTGTTGTCGACATAGTCGGCCGCGAGCCGGGCATACAGCTCCGGTAGGTAGGCGCTGCGACTCTCTTCAACGGCAGCGTTGGCCGCGACCACCCGCTGCTGTTGGGCGAGCAGCTCGGGACGCCCATTGAGCGTCGCAACGGCGAGCGCTGCCGTCTCGTCGGGAATCGCCTCCTCCACCAGCTCGGCCCTGGTCTCGCCAGGACGACCCGTCAGGTAGTTCAGAGCGAACCAGGTATTGTCCAGAACTCCCTGGCGAGCCAGCTGCTGCTGACGGCTGGACGCCAGGCGTACCTCGGCCTGGAGAAGGTCGTTGCGCGTCACAACCCCTTGTTCATACAAGGCGGCTGCAACTCTTCGGTGTTCCTCTACCTGCGCAACCTCGTCGTTGGCGGTCCTCAGCAACTGCTCGGCCGCAAGGACCTGGAAATAGGTCCGGGTCGTGCTCAGGAACAGGTCCTGTTCGCTGGAAGCCAGGATCGAGCCGGCAACTTCCGCCTGGGCTTCGGCGCTATGCACCCGGGCCGCGGTACGACCGAAGTCATACAGCAGCTGTTCGGCACTCAGGGTCATATGAGCGTAGCTCTTGTCCTGGGTCGGGGCTTCCGCTGTGCCCAGAATCACCTCCTGGGGGGCGGCCTGGGCCGTGTAGCCGGCGTTCAGATCAACCTGCGGCAGGTAGCTGCTTCTGGCCTCCCGCACCTGCTCAGCAGCCAGCTGTGGGTTTTTGCTTGCGGACTGCAGAGCCAGGTTCTGCTGCCGGGCGAGTTGCAGGCACTCTTCCAGGTTCAGGCGCTGGGCCCTGGCCGGGCCGGCCCCGGCCGCCAGTACCGACAACGCGAGCCCAAGCAAAAGCAAAAGCTTATTCATGGGGTTCTCCCCGCAGTTTCTTCAACAGGTCACAAAGATCCTGGTATTCGCTGTCCCGGAGATTGGAGGTCAGCTTCTCGCGTACCTGCATGGCCACCGGCAGCAGCTTTGCTTCCATCGAGCGTCCTGCCGGGGTCAACCGGACCAGCCAGACCCGGCGGTCGGCCGGGTGTCGGCAGCGTTCCACCAGCTCGAGTTTTTGCAGCCGGTCGATCAGGCCGCTCAGCGTGGTCCGGTCGATCTCGGTTTTTTCCGACAGTTCGGCCTGGGAGAGGCCATCCTGTTGCCAGAGAAACGCCAGCAGGGCAAATTGCTGCGGCGTGACCCCGTAAGGTTCGAGCCCTACGCGAAAACAGGAATAGAGCCTTTGATAGGCCTTGGCGACCAGAAAACCGACACTCTCTTCGACGTTGAAGCGGCTCAAAAAATAATCCCCTATATCGTTTCTATACTGACAATCAGCATGCTTCTTATTTTGTAGCCTACTCGCCACGACTGGACATGTCAAGATCGGTTCTCTTCTGAAATGCCTGCTCAGCGCAAAGCCAGGCTGGTTAAATTGGGTGATCGTGTTGCCTTGGAAAAGCTTCAGAGGGAAGACTCGGGATGTTACAGCTCGGTCTTCATACCGAACGCAACAATCGGATACCGCACCGCATCACTTACTGACGACTCCCTTGATGCCACCGCTGATCAGAGCCGTGATATTGAGCAGGATTCGCGGTAGGGCCAGGCCGCCCGGGCAGGCCAGGTAGCGCGGCTCCCAGACCGGATTGAACTTCTCCTTGTATTCACGCAGCCCCTCGAAGTTGTAAAAGTGTTCACCATGCTGGAAGACCGCTGCACCGATGCGGTGCCAGAGCGGTGCGAAGGGGCGGTCTTCCAGGCCGGAAAAGGGGGCCATGCCGAGGTCTAAAAACCGGTATCCCTGCTCCTTGCCCCACAACATCAGGTTGATAAACAGGTACTCCATGACCCCGCTCTGCGCCTGTCCGTCAAAGCGCATCAGGTCGATCGCCAGTTCCTGCTGACCGGAGCCGCACCAGAGATTGGCGAAGCCGACGATCCTGCCCTGCTGTCTGACCAGGGCGACCGGAAAATGCTTGAGATAGGCTTCGTCAAAGCAGCCCAGGGAAAAGCCCTTTTCCCGAGTGCTCCGATCCTGCAGCCAGGTGTCGGAAATTTGCTGCAGGTCGGGCATCAGTTCGGGCAGCCTGTCCGCCGGCTGCACCTCGAAGCTGCAACCCTCCCGGTTGAGTCGGTTGTAGGTATAGCGCAGCCCCTTGCGCTCTGCGCCCTCCAGGGAAAATTCAGCCAGGGGCACCCTGGCCTCTTCGCCGAGTTTGAGGAGTGTCAGCCCCATATCCAGGTAGACGGGCAACAGGTTTGTGCCGACTTCGTAAAAAACCGTCTGGCCACCGTGGCGTTCCACCAGTTCACGGTATTTCCAGGCCAGCTCCCGGGCCACCTCTGGGGGACCGACCGGGTCCCCCAGGGCGATCCAGGAGTGCCCTTCGATGCCGTACATGACAAACCCGCTCTGCTGCTCATCGAACAGCAGTGCCTTGTCGCCGAGCAGCGCCAGGTTGGGTTGGGTTTCGGGGGCCTGAGCAATGATGAGCTTGACCCTGGCCAGCTCGTCCGGACCCGGCAGGTCGGGATCTCTGGCGACCGGTCGGAGGAGCTTGGCCAGAGCAAAGCCAAGCAGGAGAGCCATGACCCCGACTGCCGCACGCAGAAAGCGGGGGGCGTCTCCGCGCAGCGCAAAGTGCCACCATAGCTCACTGCTGTAGGTGACGTGCTTATAGGCAAAGAGCCCGAGCCACACGCAACACAGCAGAACGAGCAAGACCGTGATGCTCCAGCCGAAACTGAACGGTTCGCTCAACAACGAAGCGCGCCGGTAGAAATATCGACGGCAGGGGAGCAGGGCCAGCAGCATCAGGCCAAGCAGCAGGGCTTCTTCGTAATCTCCGCCCTTGAGCAGGGAGAAGGCGCTGCCGGCCCCGAGCAGAACGGCCGTGAGCAGGTAGGCGGCATCGAGCCGTCGCTGCAGTCCACGCGCCAGCAACAGCAGGCCCACCCCGACCAGGCTGCCCAGGAAGTGGGAGAGTTCGATCACCGGGAGCGGCAGGAGATCCTTCAGCCAGTGCAGGCGGTCGGGAAGGGCCGGGGTGGCAGCGGAGAAAAGCAGCACCGCACCGCTGACCAGGGTGGTCGCGGCCAGCAGCTGCGGAATGATAACCCCGCCCCAGCGACCGGCAAGCTGGGCCGCCTGTTTGATCAGCGATTTGCGCTGCAGAAGTTCATTCCCCCCGAGCAGCAGGGCGGCCAGCGCCAGGGGCAGCAGGTAATAGACGCCGCGATAGATCAGCATCGAACCGAGCAGTGCGTCCGCCGGGATGTCCGGGGCGGAGAGCAGGATCATCGATTCGAAAACGCCGAGGCCGCCCGGGACATGGCTGATCAGGGCGACGACCTGGGCCAGCAGGAAGATGCCGAGGAACTGGGAGAAAGCCAGCCCGGAGTGTGCGGGGAGCAGGACGAAGAGCACGCTGCCGGCCAGAATCCAGTCGAGGGCGCCGAGCAGCAGCTGCGCTCCGGCCAGGCGCGGTGACGGAATCGCCAGTTCCCAGTTGCGTATACGCAAGGGGTCTTTCCGCAACATGACGACCAGCAGGTAACCGGCAACCACGACGGTAAAGACCAGCCCGATGGGGCGTGCCGAATGGATCGATAAGTGCCCCAAAGCCGGCATTGCCAGCGGCTCGACGAGAAAGATAGCACCGCCGACGGTGACGATTCCCAGCCAGAAGGTCATGACGGTGAAGGTGACCAGCCGGGCGATCTCTTCAGCCGAAAGGCCCCAGGCCGAATAAAGCCGGTAGCGAATCGAGCCGGCGGTCAGCAAGGACAGGCCGATGGTGTTGCTGAAGGCGTAGCTGATGAAGGAAGCCAGGGCCACCTTGCCTGCCTCCAGCGGGCGGCCGACATAGGCGATCGCCAGGCGGTCGTAGACCGTCATGACCAGGTAGCTCAAGATTGTCAATCCCAGGGCGGCCATGACACGGGACGCTGGAATCGCCCTGAGTTGAGCGAGGACCTGATGATAGTGGAAATGCCGTAAGGCATCGTGCAGCACCCAGAGGGCCGCAGTGAAGAGGATCAGGACGACCAGCGGCAGCAGCTGGTGGGCAAGGGTAGACTGTTTAACTTTGGGCACCATCGGTATGTGAACCCCTTATCAGGAAATCGCCCGGGCGATGGCGAAGGCGGCCGCGGCGGCTACGCCGCCGATCAGGCTGGTCTGCAGGGCACTGCGCAATGGAGGGGCGCCGGTGAAATGCCCTTTGGCAAAGCCGAAGGCGAACAGCGCCGCAAGGGTCATGCCCGCGGAGAGCAGCAGAGCAACGGTGGTGCTCTTCAGAAGCATGTACGGCAGCAGAGGGATCAGCCCGCCGGCGATGTAGGCCCCGGCGATGGTCAGGGCGCTGTTGCGGGCCCGCTTAGGATCAATCTCTTCGAGGCCGAGTTCGAAGCGCATCATGAAATCGACCCAGGCCTCGGGCCGGCTGCGCAGCGCTTCGACCAGGGGTGCGACCTCCTCGGAACTGAGGCCGTAGCCGCGGAACACCTCGGCGACCTCGGCACATTCGGCCTCCGGTTTCTCGACGATCTCCCGCTCTTCGCGGCGTTTTTCACTGGCGTAATGCTCGATGTCGCTGCGGGTGGCCAGGTAACCACCCAGGCCCATGGCGATCGAGCCGGCGGCGATCTCGGCCAGCCCGGCGGTAACGATCAGCCCGGTGGCGCTGATCGCGCCGGTAAGTCCCGCGGCCAGGGCAAAGGGCACCGTGAGGCCATCGGACATGCCGATGACCATGTCACGGACGCTGTCGCTGGCGGTAAAATGCTGTTCGATGTGCGGTGTCATGGGCATGATGATGGCCTCCTTGACAAATCTTTCCTGCAGTCTCGGGCCTCTGCCCTTCGCTACACCGGGACCAGCAGCAGCGGCCGCGTTGTCTGTCCCTGTACCTGGGCAGCGATGCTGTTGGCCCAGAAAGCCTCGGCCCCCGCTTTGCCATGGGTCGCGAGGACGATGAGGTCGGTATCCGTGGACTCCGCCATGGCGCAGATCGTCTTCGCTATCTTGCCGTATTTTACTTCCCCGACCACCTCAAGGCCCTGCTCCTCGGCCCGGGTCAGCAGCCGGCCGAGGTAGCCTTTCAGGGTCTCCAGGGTCACCCTCTGCAGGAACCAGCTGGCGCCGGGCAGGTAGCGTGACAGGGAGGCACGTCGGCCGGCCAGGGAAGAGAATTCGGGGACGACCGAAAGCAGTCGCAGCCTGGCCTTGCTGGCGGCGGCGAGGCTGCAGGCCAGCACGTAGCCGCTCTCGTGTTTAGCCTCCCCATCGAGAGCGACCAGGATCTGGTGCAACTGGAAGGTCTTGCCGGTCGCCCGGTTGCCCGGGTTGGTCAGCAGCAGCGGCGTCTGCCCCAGAGCGACCACCTGCTGGGCCAGGCTGCCGCGCAGCAGGCGTTCGAGCCTTCCCGGGCCGTGGGTGCACATGATGATCAGGTCCGGCTGCAATTCATCCTCATGGGCGACGATGCCTCCTGCCACCTGCACCACCGCATCGCTGTGCACGTGGACATCGCAGGGGATGCCTTCGGCGGCAAGCTGCTGACCGATCTGCGCCAGGTACTCCTCCGCCTCCGTCGGCTCCGTGAGGTGCCGCTCCCCATGAACCACGGGGACCGGCTCCGGTTCGATAACGTGCAGCAGAGTTACTTGCGCGCCAAGCAGTCTGGC
The DNA here is from genome assembly GCA_024641085.1 of Geobacteraceae bacterium. GTDB lineage: Bacteria > Desulfobacterota > Desulfuromonadia > Desulfuromonadales > BM103 > JAHEDT01. The sequence goes on from JAHEDT010000001.1 coordinate 142,003, forward strand.
CAGGGCTTTGGTTTCGATCAAGGCCGCCTCGGCCAGGGAGGTGCCATCCAGGGCGACCAGAATGTGTTTGATCATGGTTTATGCCCCCCACAGTATCTGGAAAACCAGGTAAAAATTCAGGCCGATGACCAGGGCGGTCACCAGCCAGGCCAGGATCGTCGTCAACTGCCAGTTGACCAGCGTGCCCATCAGGTCCCGGCGCCGGGTGAAGAGCACCAGCGGTACGATCGCGAAGGGCAGGCCGAAACTCAGCACGACCTGGCTGATCACCAGGGTGCGGGTCGGGTCAAAGCCCATGAAAATGACCACCAGTGACGGTACGATGGTAACCAGGCGGCGCAGCCAGACCGGGATATGGCGCTGCAAAAATCCCTGCATGATGACCTGACCAGCCATGGTCCCGACCGTGGTCGAAGCCAGGCCGGCCGCCAGCAGTGAGATGGCGAACATCCAGCCCGCGGCGGCGCCGAGCAAAGGCTCCAGGGTCCGGTGGGCCTCTTCGATCGAGGCGATGTCGCTCAATCCCTGGCTGTGGAAGGTGGCAGCAGCCATCATCAGCATAGCCGCATTGACGAATCCTGCCACGCCCATGGCGATGGTCACATCCGCCACCTCGAAGAAGAACAGACGCCGCTTATGTACGGGATCGGCGGTCACGATCCGTCCCTGGGTCAGGGAAGAGTGCAGGAAGATTACGTGCGGCATGATGGTGGCGCCGAGGATGCCGGTAGCCAGAAGCACACTCTCTGCGCCGGAAAACTGCGGGACCACGGCATGATAGGCGACTTTCGCCCAGTCGGGCTTGTCAAGAAAGGTTTCGATCACGTAGCAGAGCGCAATCACCCCGAGCAGGGCCGAGATGACCGCCTCCATCGGGCGAAAGCCACGGGACTGCAGAGCCAGGATGAGAAAGGTGACCACTGCTGTGAGCAGGCCGGCCAGCCAGAGCGGCATGTTGAACAGCAGGTTGAAGCCGACCGCCGCGCCGATGAATTCCGCCAGGTCGGTGGCGATAGCGACCAGTTCCATCAACACCCACATTCCCCAGACCACCGGCTTGGGGAAGTGATCGCGGCAGAGCTCGGCGAGGTTGTGGCCGGTGGCGATCCCGAGCTTGGCCGACAGGCTCTGGATCAGCATCGCCATCAGGTTGCTGGCAACCACGACCCAGAGCAGCGTGTAGCCGAATTTCGCGCCACCTTCGATATTGGTGGCGAAATTGCCCGGATCGACATAGGCGATGCTGGCGATGAAGGCCGGCCCGAGGAAGGGCAGCAGCCGGGCCAGCCCCTTGCGTCCGTCGTCCCCGACCAGAATTCTGCCGGCGGCGGCGACGGTTCTGGCGTCGCCGTCGCCGGCAGGGGCGTTGCGCTCAGGTTTGCCTGATGTCCGCATTTGTGAAGATACCCACCCTGTTCAGGAACCGCTGTCTGGAAAACTGCATTGCAACAGAAGCAAATTATAATTCGGGGTTGTCGAGAAGCAAACCCATATCAGAAATTGCGCCAGGGAGGGCGAGGATATGTCGTGCCGAACTCAACCTTCCTTGATACCGAGCTTGCGCAAAATGGTGATCATCGGACACCAGTTGGTGAAGGCGCTCTGGAACAGGTTCAGGCCGACAAAGGCAGTGAAGAAGAGCCAGTAGGGCGAATGCAGTTGCGAGAGGGCCACGCTGAGCATAACGAAAAAGCCAGCGATCAGGCGCAGGTAACGATTGACGGTCATGACTGGAATCTCCTTGCATGAGCTTCAGGGTCACGGCCGTAGATCAGCCAGTAGACCACGGGGATGACGATCAGGGTGAAGGCGGTGGAGGCGAAGACGCCGAAGATGATCGCCCAGGCCAGCCCGGAGAAGATCGGGTCGAGGGTGATGACCCAGTTGCCGAGCAGGGCCGCACCGGCGGTCAAAAGGATTGGACGCAGGCGCACGGCGCCGCTCTCAACCAGCGCTTCACGCAGCGGCACGCCGCGCTTGAGGGCATGGTGAATGAAATCAATCAGGATGATCGAGTTGCGCACCACGATGCCGGCCAGGGCGATCATGCCGATCATCGCGGTTGCCGTGAAGAAAACCGGCGTGTGGTAGCCGCCCACCGGATGGTCGAGCAGCAGGTTGAGCAGCCAGAAGCCGGGCATGATGCCGATCATGGTCAACGGTATGGCCCCCATGATGATCAGCGGCATGGCGTAGGACCCGGTTTCCAGGATCAGCAGGATGTAGATCAGCACCAGGGCGGCGCCGAAAGCGAGCCCCAGGTCGCGGAAGACGTCGAGGGTGATTTTCCACTCCCCCTCACCGCTCCAGACCACCCGGGTGCCCTCCGGCAGGGGATGCTCGTCGAAATGGCCGCCGATGTTCAAAATCGCGTTGACCGGGCTGCGCCCGGCCATCTCACCGAACACGTAGACCACCCGCTCGAGGTTCTTGTGATAGATGGTCGACTCCAGCGTGTCGGCCTGGAACACGCCCAGTTCACCGAGCGGCACCAGGTTCCCGCCGGTGCCGCGCACCTGCAGGCTGTTGAGTGCGACCAGCGAGGAGCGTGCGGCCCGGTCCATGCGCAGCTCGATATGCAGCGGGTTGCGTTCGGTTGGCACGTGCAGCGTTCCCACCTGCTCGCCGCTCAGGGCCAGACGCAGGGTTCGGGCGATCTCGGCCACCGTGACCCCGGCCAACGCCGCCTTGCTGCGATCGGGGAGGAAGTGGTAGCGGGCCTGGGCGAACTCCACCGTGTCGTCCACGTCAACCACTTTGTCCTCGGCGGCCATGCGCTCCGCGATCAGACCGGCTGCCTCTACCTGCTGGTTGTAAGGGGTGCCGGGATCGCCGTAGACTTCGCCGACCAAAGTTGCGATGACCGGCGGTCCCGGGGGGACTTCGACGATCTTGAGTCGGGCCCCGTGTGCTTCGGCAATCTGTGTCAGCTGATTGCGCAGGCGCAGGGTGATGTCGTGGCTCTGCTGAGAGCGCTCCCCCTTGCCGGCCAGGTTGATGCGCAGGTCTGCCAGGTTGGGGGCCTGGCGCAGGTAGTAGTGGCGGACCATGCCGTTGAAGTCCATGGCGCTGGCGGTGCCGACGTAGGACGACACGTCCGTGACCTCGTTGACCGTCACCAGGTAGTCTTCGAGGGCCCGCACCGCGCGGTCGGTCTCCTCCAGGGTACGGCCCTCGTCAAGATCGACCACCAGCTGGAACTCGTTCTTGTTGTCGAAGGGAAGCATCTTCATCGGCACCAGCCCCAGAACCGGGAGCGCCATCGAGCCGAAGAGTAGGGCGACCACCGTGCCGACCAGCAGCCAGGCCCTACCGCGGCTGGCCAGGAAGGGGTCGAGCAGCCTGCGATAGACCCGGTAGGTGCGGCTCTCTTCGAGGACGAACTCGCCGTGACCGCCCTTGCCGTACTCCCCTTTCAGGACGTGGTAGCTCATCCAGGGGGTGATGGTGAAGGCGACCAGCAGCGACATGAGCATGGTCAGCGGCAGGTTGATTGCCATCGGGCGCATGTAGGGCCCCATCATGCCGGTGATGAAGAGCATCGGCAGGAATGACAGGATCACCGCCAGGGTGGCCAGGATGACCGGCGGCCGCACCTCGTCGATTGCGGTCAGCACCGCATCGCGCGGCGGCTCCTTCTTCATCTTGAAGTGGCGGTAGATGTTCTCCACGTCGACGATCGGGTCATCGACCAGCAGGCCCAGGGCCAGCACCAGGGCGAACAGGGTCACCCGGTTGATCGTGTAGCCGAACCAGAAATTGACCAGCAGGGTCAGAGAGTAGATGATCGGGATCGAGACGGCCACCACCAGCGCCTCGCGCCAGCCGAGGGCGAACAGCACCAGGGCGAGAACGGTCAGCACCGCGATCGTCAGGTGCATCATCAGTTCGTTGACCTTGTGGTTGGCCGTCTCGCCGTAGTTGCGGGTTACCCGGACCTGAATCTCCGGCGGGATGACCACGCCCTTGAGGCTGTCGACCGCAGTGATTACGTCTTCGGCCACCACCACGGCGTTGGTCCCCTTCTGCTTGGCGACGGCGATATGCACCGCATTGTAGCCGTCCGGCGCCACTTCGCTGACGCCGGTGGCCGGGCCGAAGCGCATGCGCGTGTAGCTGGTGGCTTCGGCCGAGGTGTCGTCGATCCTGGCGATATCGCGCAAAAAGACCGGACGATCGCCGTTGACGCCGACGACCAGGTCGGCAATCTCGTCGGCGCTGTTGAAAAAGCTGCCACCCCGGACGAGCAGCTCGGTGTTGTTCTGTTGAAAACTCCCCGCAGGAAGTTCAAGGTTGGCCCCGGCCAGGGCCTGGCGGACGCTCAGCAGGTCGAGATGGCGGGCCGCGGCGGCGGCCGGATCGAAGGTCACCCGCAGCGTGCGCGGCCGGCCGCCGATAATTGTTGTCACCGAGGTGTTCTTGACCGCCTGCAGGCGATCGACGACTTCTTCGGCAACCCGGCGCAGTTCGTGGTCTGAGGCCTGGTCGGAAAAGAGGGTCAGGTTGACGATCGGCACATCATCAACCTCCACCGGCTTGATGACCCAGCCGTCTACCCCGGGCGGGACAATGTCGCTGTGCGTGGAGATCTTGTTGTGCAGTTTGACCAGCGACTGGATGCGGTCCTCGCCGACGTAGAAGCGCGCGGTGACGATCGCCAGGTCGGGGCGGGACATGGAATAGACGTACTCGACACCGTCAACCTGCCAAAGCAGCTTCTCCAGGCGGGTTGCGACCTGTTTCTCCACTTCGGCGGCACTTGCGCCCGGCATGTGCACGTAGACGTCGGCCAGCGGCACGACGATCTGCGGCTCTTCTTCGCGGGGGGTCAGCGCCAGGGCGACAATCCCGGCGATCACCGAGAGGATGATCAGGATGGTCGACAGGTTGCCTTCGAGGAACCGGGCGACGATGCGGGATGGCAGCGAGTGCTTCTGACCGCTCATCAGTTGCGCTCCAGGCGTGCCCCGTGACGGGCCCTGGCCAACTCCCCGGCGGCGATCTCTTCTCCGGCCTGCAGACCCGAGAGAATTTCGACCTGGTCGCCATGCACGGTTCCCGTCCGTACCAGGCGGTAGTGCAGGATGTCGTGCTCGACCACGTAAACCCCGGTCAACTGGCCACGGGTAACGACTGCCTGCCGGGGGATCATGAGAGTCGTCATCCCGGCGCCTTCGGTCAGGAGCACCCGGGCGAAGAGCCCGTTTTTCAGGGCCGGGTCATCAGGCAGGGACAACCACGCCGAGATGGTGCGCGAGCCCGGGTCGGCCGTCGGCAGCAGTTCCGAAAGGGTTCCGGTCAGCTCCTTGTCGAGCGCCGGGAGCTCGACCCGGAAATGGTCGCCGAGCTGATGCCGGGTCGCCAGGCTTTCGGGCAACGCCACCCGGACCAGCAGCGGTCCGCTGCGGTCAAGGTGCAGCAGGGGGGAGCCCGGCTGCACGGTGCTGCCGGAATCGACCAGGATTTCGGCAACCGTGGCGGCGTAGGGGGCCCTGACCGTCGCCTGCTCAGCCATGGTTCGGGCGCTGTTGCGTTGAGCCCGGCTGACCTCCAGGGCGGCTTTGACCGCACCCAGACGCTCTGCGGCGGCATCCCGCTCAGCCTTGACCTGGTCGAACTCATAGGGGGTGACCGCACGAGCGTCGCGCAGCTTGACGAAGCGTGCATAGGTCGCTTCGGCCAGCTCATGGTTGGTCTCGGCTTCTGCCAGGTGCCGTTCGGCAGCGGTCACGGACGATTCGGCAGAATGCAAATCACTGCTGGCCGTTTCGCCGCTCAAGGTCAGCAGGGTCTCGCCGGGCTTCACGACCTGCCCTTTGCTCACCAGAATGTGCGCCACCTGGCCGGGGATTCTGGCCGCCAGCAGCCCGCGGTCGGTGCTCTCGAGGGTCCCCGGCAGGGCATAGCGCGCCGGCACGGGGACCGGCTCAACCACCGTGGTGGTCAGTCCGCTCACGGCTGCAGGCTGGTCGGCCGTCTGCCCCGGTTCGATGCGCTCTCCACAGGAAGTGATAGTCAGTAGGACAGTCAGGAGGAGAAGCTGTCGGGTCATGGACGGGCCTCGCTTTCGGGACGCAGGGCCTGCAACAAGGTGCCCTGCTCGTAATAAATTTGTGCACGTGCAGCGATCAGGCCGGTTTCGGCGGCCGCCAGCTCACTGCGTACCCGGGCCAGTTCGGTCTGCACGGCGAGCAGGTCCGACATCGTGGCCAGGCCGGCGGCGTAGCGTTGGGAAACCAACTCGCGGCTGGCCTCGGCTGAGGCCAGCGAGCTTTGTGCCAACTCCAGTTGGGCCTCGGCCTCCCCGGTCTGCTGAATAGCCTCGGCGACTGCGAGCCGGGCCTGGCGATGCAGCTCGCGCTCCTGCAATTCTAGGGCGAGCTGTCGGGCGCGGGCTCCGGCCAGGGCACTGGAACGTTCCCCGGCATCAAAGATCACCCATTCCAAACCGGCGCTGACGCTCCATGCTTCGGCCTCGTCGGTGAAGGTCAGGTCGCGCTCGTTCCAGAAGTAGGATGCCTGCAGGCCGATGCGTGGCAGGTAGGTGGCCTGCTTTTGCCGGGTCGCAAGTTCGGCGCCGGCCACGGTCTTGGCCATGGCGGCGAGATCGCCGCGCTGCATGGCGGTATTTTTATCCGGGAGCGGGATCGCGTCGATCAGCGCCGGTACAGCGATATCGATCATCCCGTCTGGCCGGCCGATTGCCAGGGCCAGGCGGCGCTGAGCACTTTGTACGCTGTTGCGGGCGACCAGCAACTGCCGGCGCACGTCGTTGCGCAGGACTTCACTGCGCAGGGTGTCGGCATGCAGGCCCATGCCGGCAGCTTCGCGTTCCTGGGCCATGGTCACCAGCTCTCCGGCTTCGGCAAGCGACTGCTCGGCCCAACCCTGCCGGGCGTGGCCCTGCTGCACGGCAAGGTAGGCCATCAGGGTCGCCAGAACCGCCTCCTCACGGTGGCGGCCATGCCGAGCGCTGACCGCGTCGCGGTCGAGCGCCGCCCGCTCCTTGTCAAACTTGAGGTCGGGATCAAAGAGCGGTTGGCTGAGGGTCAGGCGGGTTTCGAAGTTGCTGCGTGCCGGGGGATCATTGTATGAGCTGGCATCAGGACTCAACTCAAAACGTTTCTGGTTCAAGCTGGTAAAGAGGCTGCCACCGGGCTCATCGGTGCGTGTGAAGCGCTCGCTCAGGCTCAGGCGCGGCAGGTAACGGCTCGACCGTGCCTGTGCGATGGCCTCAGCAGCGGCCACATCGGCAGCGCTGGCCTGCACCATGGGACGCTCACGAAGGGTCGCGGCCAGCGCCTCGCTGAGGGTCACCTGCTCTATGGCCCAGGATGGAGTCGTTGAGCAGAGCAGTATCAGGCCAAGCAACAGGTTTTGTGCAGTTCTTGTCATAGATAACAATATATATATATGAATGTTTAAGTACAAGCTCAATTTCGTATTTATTCGGATTGTTTAATTTTTAACATATTCTGGCCAAAAGTTAAGTTTCTCCAAGCAAATAGCAACCATGCGCGGGCTGATGACGTGCGCGGCGGAAAAGGGTTGCAAATAAAACACCGTTTGTTTAAAATGCGGTTTCTTATAATGTGTTGTAACCATCGGATTCTCAGACGATTGTGGAAATTTAATCTAAAACAAAGGAGTGGCGACGATGAAAAGATCTGTTCTGTTGGGTTTGATTGTTTGTGTGGCGCTGGCCGTAACCGTTGGCCTGAGTTTCGCTGCAGAGAAGAAGGACCCGCTCGCGGCCTGGAAGGCGAATTTCGATCCGAGTGGCGCCGAGTACACCTATATCCTGTCGAATATCTCCCACCCGGTCATCGAAGGTGTCGGCTTCGGTTATCGCCTGCGTGACCGCGTCTGGTCAGAATCAAAGGGCCGGCTCTATGTCGACTTCCGCCCTCTCGCCCAGTTGGGCGGAGAAAAGGACGTCATCAACAAGCTCAAGCTTGGTGCGGTCCACGGCATGCTGAGTTCCTCGGTGGCCGCCGCCAACGTTGCCGACACCCTCGGCATCGTCAATCTGCCTTACGTCGTCGACACCTTTGACAAGCTCGACAAGTTCCGTAACACTCCGGAGCTCTGGAAGCCCTTTGCCGACAGCGCCCTGCCGAGCGGTCTCATGACGGTCGACGTCACCGGATACGGCCCCTACGGCTGGGCCACCACGACCCCGGTCAAGACCCTTGATGACGCCAAGACCATCAACTTTCGTATCGCCGAAGCTCCGGTTAATGCCGATTTCTACAAAGCCTGGGGCCTCAAGTTCACCATCATGCCCTGGCCGGATGTTCCCCAGGCCCTGCAGACCGGCGTAATCAGCGGTCTCGACCACACGGCGATCGTCTGTAACATCACCAAGAAGTTCACCATCGCCAAGAACTTCACCGAACTCGATTACGCCCAGGGGCTCTTCATCCACCTGATGAACAAGAAATGGTACGACAAGCTGCCCGCCGACCTGCAGAAGGTCCTGATCACGGCCATCGTCGAGGAAAGTGCCAAGACCCGTGACCTGACCCGCAAGCAGCATGACGACCAGGTCGCCAAGGCTAAGGAAGCCGGCGTCGCCTTCTTCAAGCTGTCGACGGCTGATCAGCAGAAACTGATCGACGTGACCGCCCCGGTCTATCAGTCCTGGGGTGAAAAGATCGGCATGGATTACTTTAAAAAGGTCCAGGCTGGCCTCAAATAATTGATTCCTTAGACGAAACCCGTTATGCTTGGCGACCGGGGAGAGGCCCTCTCCCCGGTCGTTTTTTTGCAGTGCTCTCGCACATGGCGATGCTTCAACCGGTTCTGGGCAGCCACAGACTCCGATGAAAAAACTGATTTACTACATACACCGCACCTTTTCCCTGGTCGAAGACTGGAGCCTGTTTGTCACGGTCATGGTGGCACTGGCCGTTGCCATTGCCAATGTCGCCCTGCGCAAAATCACCAATGACGTCAACCTCTACTGGTCCGACGAAGTCGTGCGCAAGACGATCTTTTTCACCACTTACGTCGGGTGCATCGCGGCGATCCGCAACCGGTCCCTGATCCGCATCGACGCCCTGCCGCAGCTCTTCCCGATCATCAAAAAGCCGCTGACGCTGCTCAGTCACCTGGGCGTGCTGGTGTTTTCCGGTATCATGGTCAATCTCGGCTACCAGCTGACCGCGCTGGTCTACCAGGACCAGTACGCCAAGACCGCCTCGCTGCAGATTCCGGAGTGGTACTTTTACGCCGTCCTGCCGATCATGGGGGCCATGATGTTCGTCCGTACCCTGATCGTCATGGTGGAAGACTGGTTCGGCATCACGCTGACGGATCCGCCGGTCAAGGACGAGGTGCCCTGACCATGGATACCAACTACCTGATTATCATTGCTTTGCTCATCGGCTGCCTGGCCTCGACAATCCCGGTCTTCATGGCCCTGTTTTTCACCGGCATGGTTGGCCTGGTATGGATTGCCGGGATCGATGCGCAGATCTGCATTGAAGTCCTCTACCGCAGCATGGACAAGTTTGCCCTGATCGTGGTGCTCTTCTTCGTGCTCTGCGGCAATATCATGACCACCGGCAGCATCGTCGCGAAACTGATCAAGACCGCCAATGCTATGGTCGGTTTCCTCCCCGGCGGCCTGGCCATCGCCGGCGTGCTGGCCTGCGGCTTCTTCGGGGCGATTTCCGGGTCGACAGTGGCTACCGTGGTCGCCATCGGCGGCTTCATGATCCCGGCCCTGCTCAGGGAACAGTACGACGAGCAGTTTTCCGTCGGCATCATGACGACGGCGCCGATCCTCGGCATCGTCATCCCGCCGTCGATTTCCATGATCCTCTACGCCATGGTCAGCAACGACCCGCTCGAAGCGCTCTTTCTGACCGGCTTCGTGCCCGGCATGCTGATCATCATCTTCATGTCCCTGTACGCCTATTTCTTCTGCAAGCGCCAGGGGACGGCAACCAGCAAGCGGCCAAGCCTGGGCGAACTGCTGGCGACCCTGCGCGAAAGCTTCTGGGCCCTGATGTTGCCGGTGCTGATCTTCGGCGGCATCTATTCAGGCTACTTCACGGCCAACGAGGCGGCGGTGGTCGCCTGCTTTTACGCCTTTGTCGTGGAACTCTTCATTCATCGCGATCTCAGGCTGCGGGATATCAAGGATGTCGTCGTCTCTTCGGCCATCACCTCGGCCACGCTGCTGGTCATCGTGGCCGGCGCCTCGGTCTTCGGGGAATATCTGACCTTCGAACAGATTCCCGGCCAGATTGCCAATGCCGTGGTCGACAACATCCAGACCCCCTGGGTGTTCCTCCTGGCGGTCAACATTCTGCTGCTGATCATCGGCATGTTCATGGACATTATTTCCGCCACCCTGATCCTGACGCCGATTTTTCTCCCCCTGCTGAGCCGCTTCGGCATCGACACCATGCATTTCGGCCTGCTGATGACGCTCAACCTGGGGATCGGCTACTGCACCCCGCCCCTGGGGGTCAGCCTGTATATCTCGGGAGCCGTCGCCGACCGGGACCTGATTTACGTCTCCAAGGCAGTCATTCCCTTCCTGTTGATCCAGGTTGCCATCCTCATGGTGCTGACGTTCTGGCCCGACCTGGTGCTCTTCCTGCCGAGGTGGGTCTACCCGTCGCCGTGACCGCCCGCCAGTCACGGGTGGTGCAACGCTTGATTTTGTCTTGGTTCTGATGGAGGCTGCAATGGCAACGAAAACCCTGGTTCCCGTCGATGGCTCAATCACGGCAGGCCGCACCATCGAAAAAATCATCACTCAAAAGGAACGCTTTGCCCAGGAACTCACCTTGCTGCATGTGGTCGATCTCGACAAGCTCGCTTATCGCATGATCGCCGATTTCCAGCTCAAAATGATCCGGGAGAATGCCAGCCAGGCCGGGCAGCAGCTTCTCGACAGCAAGGCGGCGCTGCTCGAGCAGGCCGGCTTCATCGTCGAGGCGCGCCTGGAATTCGGCGAGCGGCGCAAGACAATCTGCAGGATGGCCAACGAAGAGGGGTTTGAACTCGTGATCCTCGGTCGGCGTGAGAGCACTGGTGAAATCCGGGATGTGCTGTTCGGCTCGGTGGCCAATTACGTTCTGCACAATGTCGCCTGCTCGGTCCTGCTCTTCTGACCGAAAGGTGCCAAGGCCGATGAATCTCTCTCAAGAAGACCTGAAACAGCTTGCCGAACAAGGCATCGAGCCTGCGGCTGCAGTCCGTCAGCTGGTCAGCCTGCGCAGCGGTCAGGCCGCGATCAGGCTGGAGCGGCCCTGCACTTCCGGTGACGGCATCGCGCAGATTCAGCCCGCTGACCACGCCCGCCTGAATAAAATCTTCACTACCGCCGCCGCGACAGGCCGCCTGCAGCGTTTCATCCCTGCTTCGGGAGCGGCCTCGCGCATGTTCAGCCCACTTCAGGCCGATGCTGCGGTTCTGGCGGCCTGCCGCAGCGCCGAACCAGCAGGCCAGCCTGGCGCGGCAGAAAGCGATCTGCGCCACTTTCTCGACGAATTGGGGTCCTTCGCTTTTTATTCCGACCTGGCCAGTGCCCTGGCCGACGACGGTCACAACCTGCCGCAGGCCCTTGCCGATCGTGAGCTGGCGCTGATCATCCGCTACCTGCTCGAACCGTGTGGCCTCGGCTACGCCAGCCTTCCCAAAGGGCTGCTGGCCTTTCATGCCGCTGTCGATGGTGCACGCACTCCCTTTATTGAACACCTGGCCGAAGCGGCCCTCCTCAACGGTTTGGCCGGTACGGTCGCACTGCACTTCACCGTCTCCGCGGAGCACCTGCCGCTCTTCAAGGCTCAGTTTGCTGCCTGGCGCAGCGTCCTCGAAGAGACGTATGGCTGCCGCTTCGCCGTGACCTACTCGACTCAGAAACCCTCCACCGACACCCTGGCCCTGGCCGCGGATGGCCAAGCGCTGCGCGGTGCGGATGGCCGGCTGGTGCTGCGCCCCGGCGGGCATGGTGCCCTGATCGAAAATCTCAACGACCTGGCCGGCGACATCGTTCTGGTGCGCAATATCGACAATGTCGTCCCCGACGCGCTCAAGCAAGCCAACCTTGCCTGGACCAGGCTGCTCGCCGGCTACCTGCTGGTCGTGCAGGAGGAGCAGCACGCCCTGCTCAAGGCCCTGCATGAACAGCCGGGCGACCTGCTGGTGCGCGAGTTGACGGTCACTTTCCTGGCCGAGCGACTGCAGGTGGCCGTCTCGCCCGCGGAGGGCCCCAAGGCGCTGCTCGAGCGGCTGGATCGCCCCCTGCGTGTCTGCGGCATGGTCCCCAACAGCGGCGAGCCCGGCGGCGGCCCATTCTGGGTCCGCGACGCCCGGGGTGGAGCCACGCGGCAGATCGTCGAGGGTGCCCAGATCGACCGTGACGACCCCGGGCAAGCGGCCATCCTGGCAGGCTCGACCCACTTCAACCCGGTCGACATGGTGTGCGGCGTCAGCGACTGGCGCGGCCGGCCTTACGACCTGACCCGCTTCGTCGATGAAGATGCCGTGATCATCACGACCAAGATGCAGCACGGCCGGGAGGTCAGGGTTCTCGAGCGTCCCGGGCTTTGGAACGGCGGTATGGCTGGTTGGCACACCCTGTTTGTCGAAATTCCGCCGGAAGCTTTCAACCCGGTGAAAACGGTTTTTGACCTGCTGCGCCCGGCCCACCAGGCGTGATGACTGGCAGCAAACTGCTGACTGACGATTCTGGCACAAAAGCCGCGGAACCGCTTGATTGAAAAAGAGCAGCACTCATCTCTGAAGATGTATCGCATTATTTAAGATTCGGTTAACCTGTGGGGACTTTGGTGCTTCAAATATCCCTCTCGGGCGTCTGTGAATGACGTTCAGTAGTACTCATAGGGAAGCCCCAACCAGCTTAGGTTGGGGCTTTGTCCTTTGGATATTCTGATTTATAGGAAAATAGCCAACATAGCTCTAATTTGACTTGTCTCTTCACCGGGAAGCATACCGTTATCTTGTTTATTGATATTCGTGCTTTGTGTGATGGTTGAATTTTCCTGTGATCCCCTTTCGTATCAATTTCGACCGGATGCCATGACCGTCACATTATCTGGCAGACTGTTATCTAACCCATCATCGACCACAAGCCTGATGACGTAAAAACCATTCATGTCGGCGGTAAAAGATGGATTAGCGGTATCGCTATCCGACAGGTCCGCCCGGCTGCCAGAAGGCTTGGAAATGAAGACCCAGGAATAGTTCAGAAAATCATTGTTCGCATCACTGGAGGCCCTCCCGTCGAGTGTGACAACCCCTGCTTGGACAACCTCCTGATCGGGGCCGGCGTTGGCGATAGGAATGCTGTTGTCGGCAGCAGCGTTGATCACGACAAGATCAATTGTGCTGCTGTCAGTTCCGTCATCGACAACCAGTCCTATGACAAAACTCCCATCGACATCTGCTACAAAGGAGGATTCGGCAAGATTGCCTGTCGAGAGAGAAGCGACGCTAGCAACGGGCCGGCTAACAAGGCTCCAATTGTAGCTGAGAGGGTCATTGTTCGCATCACTGCTGGCACTACCCCCGAGGGTGACAATGCCCCCTGTGACAACGTTCTGATCCTCCCCTGCGTTGGCGATCGGGGCACTATTGTCGCTTGTGGCCGTGATCTGTACCGAATCGGAATCCATGTAATCCCCGATACTGACCACCAGCCTGGCTACATACAGACCGTCAACATCGGCAACAAAGGTTGTCCTGACTGCAGTCGGGTCACTTAACGTAGCGCTGCTGCCCGAAGGCACGGAGATAAAAGACCACTCATAAAATAACTTTTTATCATCAAAGCTGTCACTTCTACTGCCATCTAGAGTAACCAGGGCCCCGGTGACAACGTTCTGGTCGTGACCGGCTTTGGCTTTCGGCTCTAAAATGTCGTCCCAATCAGTAAGCCCTGTTCCTCCACCCCCGCAACCAAGCGATCCGAGAGCCCATAAAACACACATCCAAGCGACTAATATGGATCTCGAAATTTTCAACCCCTCGCCCTTGGTCATGATGTTCCTCCTCATTGCCTAGAAATAGCCCTAGATTGGAACTGCTAGTGAAAATGAATGAAAGGGTCTCGTAACCTTCCTTTCCGCGGCTTTTTTTCTCAATAACCAGATGCCGAGTTCAATGGAAACTGTGGACATGATCTGCCTCAGCCACCAAGTGAACTCTCTAGGTCAATGCTTCCTCTTGCAAATGCTCACAGATAGCTCTGTTTAAGCTTCTGACTGATTGTGATCTTATAATGAGCATAGAACGTGCCAGAGGATCACTTGATTCACAAATATCTGTTTACATTGAAGATTCTTCCTTTGCGAGGGGGCGGGGTGCAGGAAAAATATTAACAAGCCATCATTTAATGTGACTCGTATACATTTTATGCTTAGGCGATATCCTCCTTTCAGACAGCCAAATCCTGTAAAAAGGGGCCCCTTTGAGGATGGAGCCAACGTCTTTTAATGTGTTGAAGTTTGAGAATACGGGAAGCTTTGAGTAAGAAGCCTGGGATATGTCCATAAGTTCTCCCCCTGACTTTCAGTTGTGTAAACCTGGTGAACCTTAGGCTCTTCCTGGAAAGGCTGTAATGTAAGAAAAGCTCCCAGTCCGCAGATCGAGGGCTTGCTGTGGTTTATAGATGATTGTTAGGTTTGGAACCTCCCTTTCAGAAGCCAACCGCCAGATAAATCATCGGCCCGGGCATTTTTAAATTATACCGCTCTTTCTTGTTGTTAGTCACATATTCGATGTCTGCCTGGGTATATGCGCACCCTACCCCGAGACCGACATGATCAAACGGCCAGTATTCCAAAGTCCCTCTGGCAAAATACAATTCTCCATCGTAATCACCATAGGTCAGGCTCATCCAGCCACCACCGTAATAAAAAATGAGATTCTCTTGCAGGGCATAAGCCCCGCCGAAATAAATATTTGGTAAAGGAGCAAGCAGCTCTTCCTCGGCGGATCCGAGGTTCACAACGTAATCTCCCGATCGAGCTTCATGATCCCCCGCAGAGATCATCTGCTTCTGATGGAATCTCTTGCCCTGTCTAGTCCACACCCATGTGCCTATGGCCCCGATGCATCCAAGAACGGGTGTTGCAGGAAGGACTCGAAAAGGCAGGTCCCCATGGACAAAGAGAGGTTTAGATGTCACGATTTCAAATACTATTTTTATAACCACAAACATGAGAATAGCTAACCAAAGAAGTTTATCTTTGCCTGCCTGTCTTGCCTTATAAAGACTGGCGGATTCAACTGGCAAGTCACCCGTTGCACTTGCCAGTTGACTACACCATATAATTTTGACTCGCAACACTCAGAGTAGTGGTTTTACAAAGCTTAAGAAGGCTTTGGTCCCACGCGCCCCTATCTCTTTTCCGAAGTCTTCTTCCCCTGCCTTTGGGAAGCTTCCTACATCTCTATAATTCTGATAAAAGTCGGGGTGGTCTACATCAACGCTCGGTTTACCCTCAATCAATTCAAATGATGCGGAGTAACGAAATGGCCAGACATCGACCAGTGGTATGATATTTGAGATTTCCACAAGTAATGCATTTGCTTCATTGATACCCATCAACCTGTTTTTCCGGGCGATGACCCACGAGTTCTCCGGTTTCATGTCTGATTTGATATGGTATTTCAAAATTCGCGAAAAGTTCATATCCCTGACGACCAGGCCGGACTCGGTGTTGATATTTTCACTACGTGGATCCAGGTTGTATGACCCGACAAAAGAGACGAGTTCATCCACCACCAGTGATTTTGCATGCACACAGAAGGAAGGCTCTTTGACCTTGTCGGAAAAGGCCCAGTGGTCTGCCTGGTAAGGTTCGTCTTCGTGCATAAGACTGCTCGGGGAATTTGGACGGCTCTTTTGATGCTCGGACCAGCTTAATGCCCTGGCCTTTACGCTGTCATATGTCGGCATGAATGTCCGCAGGTCACCGGGAAGCGGCTTAAACTCGTAAATTTTGAAATTTAGATCATCCAGGTAGGTTTTTTTTTGTTTATATGACAATGCATAGACATACCAGCTATCTGTTGCTGCCAAGCTGTTCGTAGAAATGCGTATATCAATGTCTGGGTGCTGCTTGCGGAGATTTTTGAACACCGCTATGGCCGGGGTCGTCAGCACCAGGTAAGGAGTTTGTATATAAACCGATTGATTGGCCCGTGAGACTAACTCAGCCAATTCCTGTGTGATTTTGCTGTAACTGTCCATTCGAAACAGGGATCGTTCGGTTTTTTGCGGGTCGTCGGCAATAAAATGCGCTTGATCAACCTCAATCAATGATCCGACATTCATTTGTGAGATCAGATCTGAGTTGTTTGCCTGGATATCTACATCATCGAAGAGGCCGTTCAGTTGAAAGCTGTCCCTGCTTTGCCACTTCTTTTCGAGCCTTTTCCCCTGATATTTTTTCACATCGGCCAGGTCAGCAATGCTGATAGCTCGCTCATACTCCCAGTAGCAATCGAAGCTCTCTGTCATCTCTCGAACGACTGGACCGATCGCCAAAATATCGCGATCTTTGTAATTCATTCCCCGGGCCTTGTCATAGTAGGCATTCTGGTAATTCCTCCCACCAGTGATGCCAATTATCCCATCCACTACAAAGGTTTTGTTATGCATGCGCTGATTCAAACGGTTAAAGCTGAAAATGACAGCGTACAACTTGTCTAAGGGGGAAGGTTCCGCTCTGACCTGACCCAGAAAGCCGGTGACCGGGTTGAAGAACTTGACCTGAAAGTTGGGATGGGCATAAGCGAGAAAAGTGGCTATTTCGATATTTTGTTCCGATGCAAGATGATCAATTAATAATTGCACCTGCACACCACGGCGAGCGGCCTGGATCAGCTCGTAAATGATCAAACGGCCGGTTTCGTCGTTGGCCCATATCATCGTTTGAATTGTAATGCTGCTCCTGGCGCTGCGAATAAGATGGATACGCGTGGCGAGAGCGTCGTTGCCGATTTCAATAAGTCTTACGTAGTTCTTATCGGGCTTAACTGCCGCCAGCAACCTGGCATGAGCCATCAGCGGTGAATCCAGAGGGGAAGCAATCGTTGGTTCTGAAATTTGTTCTGGCAACTCAGGCCGTGAAACCAATGCACAGCAACACAATGCCACAAGCAGGGCAGCGGAACAAAAGGACCTTATTGTCCCCCGTATCATGGTGAATTTATACATAAAGTATCCTCCTCACCATATATCCTGTCCTTGCAGCCAGTCTCAAAACACACCTTCGAAACCAAAGACGGTGCAATTCAACAATAACAAGTGCAGACAATAGTTATGATTAGCAGTTTCTGTGCCGATATTGGCTTGGTAAGTTAATAGGCTTTTAATTACAGAGGGATAGGACGTTTTTTGTGCAACCTAAGTGGAGCTCGGGGCAATGGCCCCTATCATTATTTGATTACTTCTGACAAAGAATGTTTACAACCAATGGTTGTGTGACCCTATTACACTGCACTGTTTTAGGATGTCTTGTTTATGGTCTTGTATTGGAAAGAAGGCTAGAAAATTGCCCCAATACGATTCCCCTGCAAACCCTGACAAAGAGTCAATGGATCCCCGGACAGATTCAGAAAGCCATCATTTTTTGTGTCAGTCCTATTGTGATGCTTACTTTGCTTCGGGGTGCTCGTCTTGACCAAATACGTAATTCTCTGGCCCTGACAAAAGCATTCTTGCCGCCTGAATAAGGAATGGGCTCTATGATTGGCATATATTCACAAGAATAACACCGTCATCAGGAGCTGCCGGTGTGGACAACCAACTCCACCTGCAAAGGGTCCGAGTCCCAGGTGACTTCGGGGTAAAGTGTTTTGTCCATCTTGAGGTAGGATCCATCGAGTTGGGAATCTGCCCACCAGCAATCCCTAACTTTGTGTGGCCGTTCGTAAAACAGGTAGAGATCGTTGTTTTTGTCTCTTGCTAGATACATACAACCTCCAATCATATTGAGTGACCTGTCTAGCATGCAAGATGCCGGACGCTTCGGGGGCAGTATAGCAAATCGGAGGGGTGCGCCACTGTCTACCCGTTATTTTACCCGGTCCAGTGACCCATCCCATCGGGCTTGCCACGGTTTCTTATATCGTTGAATCTTTTGGGCCCCCATATATCTCCCATCAAGCTTGCTTCCTTGGATCTTCAAGAATTTAATTTAATTTCAGATGGTTGTCAAATTGTGACAATATATCTCAAAAATCATCGTGACCTGTATTTAAGGGGATGTTGCTGCAAAACAGGAATTTCATGAAATCAATGAATGGTAAGAATGGATTTAGCGCCGATGGTGAGGGTGGTCAGTGGAGAGCAAGTTGTTCCTATTTATCCTGCCACACTGTGCTGATCGTAAAGACAGCTCACTCAAAAAGCGGTATTACAGCCCCTGCAATGTAAGACAAGCCCATCCGGGGAGGACGGGTCGTTTTTCATTCTATCTGTCGAGCAATTCAAGGGTTTAGATGCCCCGCTTTAACCTAACCTGGCACTCAATCCCCTTCGCTAAGCTCTAATAACCTCTCGGCCGCCATTCCGGAGTACTGAATCGCCAATGACATCAGTGCTTCGCTGACAACCTCCGCAAAAGACTCATCCCTAACCGCCTTGTAATTCCATGCAGTCACAGACCATTCACTTGAGTGTCCAACCCCTGCCAGTGCGCTTTTATGACCGTCGGGCAGGACAACATCTATGACAAATTCTATGTCAAAATTTTTAACCACCGGACACACAAAACCTACTGACATATAACAGCTTGCATAATACACAGATGCTGCCATGAGGCTGACTCCTGCCGTTTGCGGCCCAATACTCCACCCTCCGGAGCAATCATGTGCGCGGCATAGTGCAATCGCTTGCCATCCCCCAGACAACGGCAGACACATCTGCCGCTTCGTCTTGAACTCGACCAGGACCTGAGCCAAAAGGTCTCGCAATTCAGGACTCTCGCTCGTACCGAGGGTCACTTTATCGATGGGGTTCCTTGCCATGCACCCGAGAGCATCAAGGCTTCCCTGGTCGGTTGACTGGCGGAGACGTTGTACGACGAGGGGAATGATGCGATCTCCCCTCTCGGGAAGGTAGTCGAAGTGAGAAGGTTCCGGCTGCTCTGGCGAGGACGCCCAGCCTAGCTTGCCGGACGGCTCTGGTGCACATCCATAGGACACAATTTGAACACAGAGAATGATTGCTGCGAGGCTTTTTACGTGGCACCTGTGCTTCCGGTTCCGGGCACGGTCCTGTACATTGATGACTTTACCGAGCTTAGCCATTCACCAGAGGTTTCCCCACCTTGACAGCCAGCACACTCTCCCTCGGGACCAAGTTTATCGTGAGAGTTCCGATTAAATTATTACCACCCCTTAAGGCTGACGCAACTTGCGACAAAGCAATCGTAATATTCTAAGAACCCCTGCTTTTTGATCAAATCCCCCGGTCCCGTGATCGAGGGCTTGCGTGTTTTATTGATGGTGACTTGCCAGCCCGTGCAGCACAGACTGAATTATTGGGGGCACAATTCAGCGTCCCATCTGCTTCTTAACTCTCCCAAAAGCGTCAATCGCACATTCCAAGTCGTCCGATGTCAAAGCCGCCGACATCTGGGTGCGAATCCTTGCCTTGCCCCTTGGGACCACAGGATAGGAGAAGGCCACCACGTAAACTCCCTCCGCCAAAAGGGCCTCGGCCAATTTTGCTGCGACGCCGGCATCGTAGAGCATCACCGGAACGATCGGGTGCTCTCCTGGCAAAAGGTCAAAGCCCTGCCTCTCCAACCCAGCGCGAAAGACCGCCGTATTTTCCCTCAACCGATCGCGCAGTGAATTCGATGCGCTTACCAGCTCCAGTGCTTTTAACGCTCCAGCAACCGCCGGCGGCGCTACCGTGTTGGAGAAAAGATAAGGCCGTGAGCGTTGCCGTAACAGTGCGACCACTTCCCGGCGCGCACTGGTAAAACCACCGCTGGCACCGCCCAGAGCTTTGCCCAGAGTTCCGGTAAGGATATCGACCCGCTCCATACAGCCTCGGTATTCGGGTGTTCCACGACCGCCAGGGCCGATAAACCCGGTAGCATGGGAATCGTCGACGTGAACCAGGGCGTTATATTTATCGGCAAGGGTGCAGATTTCATCAACCTTGGCGATATATCCATCCATCGAAAAAACTCCGTCGGTGGTAATCAGTTTAAAGCGCGCCCCGCTTTGGTCGGCGGCCTTCAACTGCTCTTCAAGGTCGGCCATATCGCTATTGCGAAAGCGGTAGCGTTTGGCTTTACTCAGACGTACCCCGTCGATGATGCTGGCGTGGTTCAGTTCATCGGAAATAACCGCATCCTCTTCGCCCATCAGGGTTTCGAACAGCCCGCCGTTGGCATCAAAGCAGGAGGGGTAGAGGATTGTGTCCTCGGTGCCCAAAAACTCGCTCAGCTTGGCTTCGAGTTGTTTGTGCAAGGTCTGGGTGCCGCAGATAAACCGGACCGAGGCCATGCCGAACCCCCAGGCGTCCAAACCCGCTCTGGCAGCTGCGTTCACCTCGGGGTGCTGCGCCAGGCCGAGATAGTTATTGGCGCACAGGTTGATCACCTCAGCACCGCTTCGGACCCCGACATGGGCGCCCTGCGGCGTCGTAATGACCCGCTCATTCTTATACAACCCTGCAGAGGTTATTTCTGCCAATTCGTGACTAATGTAGTTTCTAAATGCATCTTGCATGGCTCTTCTCCATCAACCGGACTGAGAAACCCGGACCGTTCAAGACGCCCAATTTAAAATGACTTTACAGGCCGCGCCTGCGTTCATGGCGGCAAAGCCCTCTTCATACGCCTCATAGTTGAGACGATGGGTGATCACCGGAGTGATGTCCAGACCGGACTCAATCATCACCGACATCTTGTACCATGTTTCGTACATTTCCCGGCCATAGATACCTTTTAAGGTCAGCATGTTAAAGATCACCACATTCCAATCGATCGCCACGTCGCCCACCGGGATCCCAAGAAGCGAGACCTTCCCGCCATGACACATATTCGCCAACATGTCCTTTAAGGCCGAAGGGTTTCCGGACATCTCCAGTCCCACATCAAAACCTTCCGACATGCCCAACGTCTTCTGCACATCCATAATATTTTCACGAGTGACATCTACTGTGCAGGTTGCGCCGAGCGCTTCAGCCAACTTCAGCCGCCCGGGATTGATGTCGGTTACCACGACGTGCCTTGCCCCGGCATGCCGACAAACGGGAACCGCCATGCAGCCAATCGGGCCGGCGCCGGTAATCAGAACATCTTCTCCGAGAAGATCATATTGCAATGCGGTATGCACTGCATTACCCAGAGGGTCGAAGAGCGCCGCCACATCCAGGTCGATATTCGGGCGATGTTCCCAGACATTGGACATGGGCAAGGAGAGATACTCGGCAAAAGCCCCGGGGCGGCTGACACCAACGCTGCTGGTATGGGCGCAGAGATGACGGCGCCCGGCCATGCAGTTGCGACACCGCCCGCAAACTACGTGCCCTTCACCGGAGACAATCTGGCCTGGTCGAAAATCGATGACGTTGGAACCGACAGTAACGATCTCCCCGACGAACTCGTGGCCCACAACCAACGGCACGGGTATGTTTTTTTGCGCCCACGCATCCCAGTTATAGATGTGCAGATCCGTTCCGCAAATGGCGGTACGCTTCACCTTAATCAGAACATCATTGATCCCGAGTTTCGGTTCGGGCACATCCTCCAGGCACAAGCCGGGAGCGGCTTCTTTTTTGACAAGAGCTTTCATGAGTGGGATCTCCTCCCTGAATATTTATTATAGTAGAGATAAGGTCAAAGAACCAACTATCCCATATTTATTGTGTCAGAGGGTTTGGTCCGTTCATTCTCGTGGAAATGGCGGGGCCTTGAATTGTCTGGCCAATAGAAAAAGCCCTTGGTCCGAAGATCGAGGGTTTTCGTTTTTCATAAATGGCGAGATTTGAAAAATACCAAAAACATCGCCGCCACCCTTTAATCCGAAAATTATGGCCATTTGGTTGCATTGCCGGGCGTCTTTTTCTTTGACCTTAAGACTGAAAGACTGCTGTTTTAACTGGTCAAAATAAAGGGAAGCCTCAAACAGAAACTTCTGCTAGAATCATTACCGCAAATGTCATATATTGAGAAGCCTTGGATTGATTGTGCCCCTCGAGGAGACATTTACAGATGAAAAGGTGCGGACCGGATCAGCTCTCAGAAGACAGCCTGGAGTCGTTGGAGCGTTTCAAGGAAACCACTGATCTCGAAAGGGCTCTCGATGTTCGGAGACGGGTCGCCTTCGCCACAGACCTCTTCGAGAGTGAT
This sequence comes from Geobacteraceae bacterium, assembly GCA_024641085.1. GTDB lineage: Bacteria > Desulfobacterota > Desulfuromonadia > Desulfuromonadales > BM103 > JAHEDT01. The sequence continues at coordinate 164,370 of JAHEDT010000001.1, forward strand.
GTCGCCATTCGGACCTTGCTGGAATCTCTGGCCGAAGGCGTCGTGATCATCGACAGCTCTGCGACCATTGTTTTGGTGAACAGGCAGGTGGAACGGTTGTTTGGCTATACAAAAGAAGAAATCGTTGGCCGTCCCCTGAACATCCTTCTCCCCGCCAGAGTCCGCGACGTCCACCCAAAGCACGTCACAGGGTTTTTTGAACAACCCAAGATCAGGCCGATGGGGCTGGAGAATGAACTCTCTGCACGACACAAAAACGGTCGCGAGTTTCCGGTTGAAATTAGCCTCAGCCATCTTGAAACGGCCAGCGGTCGTCTGGCAATGGCCTTCTTAACAGACATCACCCTGCGGAAAGAGGCGATCAACAGCCTTGAAGCCAGGAATGAGGAACTCGACGCTTTTGCCCATACTGTCGCCCACGACCTGAGAGGTTCTCTTGCTGCGTTGATCGGTTATAGTGAGCTGCTCAACGATCGGGAGGTGACTCTAAGTGCGGCACAGACCCGGGAGTCTCTCGATATGATCGGCCGTATAGGTCGGAAGATGTCTACCGTTCTCGATGAACTGCTGTTCCTTTCCAGTGTGAGAAAAGAGGATGTCATGGTCGCCCCGCTGGATATGGTTGCGATCATCCACGAAGCGACTTTCCGGTTACGGCAGACAATCGAGGAACATGGCGCGGAGATCACTTTGGCCAGGAATTTCCCCACGGCCCTCGGTTATGCCCCCTGGGTAGAGGAGGTCTGGTATAATTACCTCGGCAACGCTGTCAAGTATGGCGGGACCCCTCCAAAAATTGTCCTGGGGGGCGAGCTCGTTGGAGATGGTTCTGCCAGGTTCTGGGTCAGAGACAACGGCCCGGGATTGTGTCAAGCCGACACAGCTCAACTTTTCAATTCCTCTTCATCACGAACCAGCGGTTCAGGAGGTAACGGCCTGGGCCTCTCGATAGTGAAACGCATCGTGGACAAACTCAACGGCGATGTAGGGGTGGAGAGTCAGGTGAACGAAGGCAGTCTCTTCAGCTTTACACTTCCTGTCGACAAATGACCACTTAACTGAGGCCCTATTTTGAGATTGGATTGAAGAGCTCTGAATGCATCGACGTTCAAGCCAGCAAGGCCCCCAGCCTGTGAAACAGTTTGGGGGCTTGCTTTATTATACAGTTATATAACCTGAAAAAAGGTGATGTATGCCACGAAGACACCATAAAGGACATTATTCAGGGTTAAGATCGATTGATCAGGACAAGCAAGGGAAGTTGCATGCTCAGCATGCCAGTGATTGATTCGTGTCTTGGTGACTTAGTGGCTAACCTTTGTTTTGATTATAGGTTCGCTGTTATAAGCCTTCAGGCCAATCATTCCTGATTGGCTCCGGGTTTTTTCGACCGGCTTGCCAACGCGGTCATTCCCGGGGAGGGCTGTCTGCATTCAGAGGCAGGCCGCAGTGCACGCATCTGCGCAGTGGCAGGAAGGTCGGCCCGTTGGTATGGAACTGTTGGCCGCATCGCGGACATTTGACGACTGTGGCCAGGCCGACCGCGACACAGAGCAGGGCGACCCAGCCGACAAACAGCTTGGCCATGGTTCCGCCGCCGGCCCCCATCTGAAAGGCCAGCAACAGTCCTGGTACGTAGATCGCAATGGTTGCCCAGAGAATCCAGCGCCGCTGGCGCACCTTGACCAACCCGGGGCGCAGATCGGTTCCCTCGTCGCTCAATCCGGCCTCCTGTCGTTGCCGCCAGGAAAAGGGACGCTTCCTTTCCCTCTAACCACGAACCACAGTTCCTCAGTGGTAATGAATTTTCCTGATCCCCTCGAGCTGGCTGATTTCGGTGGTCAGCTCGTGACCGATGCGTTTCTGCTGCTGGGTGATGACCAACTGGTAATAGAGCTCGTGGTTGACCATATCCACATTGGAGCTGATATCGGTCACCACGAGTTTGCGCGCTGCAAAGATGGCCTGTAATTCCTCGAGCAGCCCCTCGCGATGGGACGCGGTGACCGACAAGGTGAGGAAACGATCTTTTCTGATGATCGGATCGAGCTTTTTCAGGAAGGTCAGACTGACCAGAACCAACAGCGTCGCAATGGCGCCGAGGCTGTAGAAACCCATGCCGAAGGCCATTCCGAGTCCGGCGACGGTCCAGAGACTGGCGGCTGTGGTCAGGCCGCGCACCGACGGGCCTTCCTTGAGGATGACCCCGGCCCCGAGAAAACCGACACCGGTGACGATCTGGGCCGCCACCCGCGAAGGATCGATGCGTAGCGCGGATTGTGCATCAAACGCGCCGTATTTGGTGTAGAAGGCTTCGGAGACGATCACCATGACGCAGGAACCGACGGCAACCAGCAGGTTGGTCCGCAGCCCGGCAGGGCGACCGTGTTTCTCGCGCTCCAAGCCGACCAGGCCGCCGGCCAAGGCTGCGAGAAGCAGCTTGACGGCAACATCCAGCTCTACGCTGCCCAGTAAGGTTGATTCAAAAAACATGGTAGTGACTGATCTCCGTGTAAGAGGCCATTTATTAATCGTTGTTACTGTACATCATAGCAAACAACCATCCAGTGCACCATAACCGAATAACCCGGCCACCGTTGATCGGTTCCCCTCCCCTGCCTTCCGGCGCCGCAGAGCGGGGCGCGGAGGAGAAGACAAAACAGTCGTGGCTCAAGATCGAGACTCTGGTAAACTGAGTCTTAACGACCAACCCTGGTGCCTCTGCTGAAAGAATCCTATGGCCCGAACCGATCACCACAACCGCCTGCTGGATGCCGTGACTGCTGATTTCGCCGTACTGCGCGGCCGCCCGCAGCCCTTTGGAGTCAGTCTCCTGGCCGGAGGGGTCAACTTTGCCGTCTTTTCACGCCATGCCACGGCGCTGACCCTGGTGCTGTTTCGGCCGGGGGACCCGGAACCGCTGGTCGAGTTCCCTTTCGATCCGCAGATCAATCGCACCGGTGATGTCTGGCATATCGCCCTGCAGGGACTGGTCCCCGGGTTCGAGTACGGCTACCGGACGGCCCGGGAGAGTTCTGATGACTCGCCGGTACATCGATTCGATGCCGGGCAGGTGTTGCTCGATCCCTATGCCAGGGCGCTTTCCGGGCCGTCGCTGTGGCGGGCGGCCACCCGCTGCGCGTCCCGCCAGGGCAACTGGCGCAGTCTGCTGGTTGACGACACCTTCGACTGGGGTCATGACCGGCCGCTCAACCATCATCTGGCCGACTCGGTGATCTATGAGATGCACGTCCGCGGCTTTACCCGAGACGCCTCCTCGGGGGTCAGCCACCCGGGCACTTTTCGCGGCGTGATGGAAAAGATCCCCTACCTGAAGGAACTGGGCATCACCGCGGTGGAACTCCTGCCGGTTACCGAGTTCGACGAGGCTGACAATTACCGCAGGAATCCCCTGACCGGGGAGCCCCTGCATAACTTCTGGGGCTATCATCCCTTGAGTTTTTTCGCTCCGAAGGCCGCCTACGCGGTGGAGATGACAGCCGGTGCCCAGGTCCGTGAGTTCAAGGAGATGGTCAAGGCGTTGCACGCCGCAGGGATAGAAGTCATTCTCGATATGGTTTTCAATCATACCGGTGAAGGCAACCAGCAAGGGCGCTCTCTCTCACTGCGCGGACTCGACAACAGCGTCTACTATATTGTCGACCCCCAAAGCGGCGCCTACGCCAACTACTCCGGCTGCGGCAACACCGTCAACTGCAATCACCCGGTGGTGCGCGACCTGATCATCGATGCGCTGTGCTACTGGGTCACCGAGATGCGTGTCGATGGGTTCCGCTTCGACCTGGCCTCGATCCTCGGCCGTGGTTCCGACGGCGCAGTGCTCACCAATCCACCGCTTTTGGAGCGGATCGCCGGCAACCCGGTGCTGGCTGACACCAAGCTGATCGCCGAGGCCTGGGACGCCGCCGGCCTCTACCAGGTCGGCACTTTTCCCAATTTCGGTCGCTGGGCGGAATGGAACGGCAAGTTCCGTGACGACCTCCGCCGCTTCGTGCGCGGCGACCGGGGTATGGTGTCGATTCTGGCAACCCGCCTGGCCGGCAGTTCCGACCTCTACCAGGATGACGGAAGAGCCCCTTTCCACAGTATCAATTTCGTCACCAGCCACGACGGCTTCACCCTGGCGGACCTGGTCAGTTACGCGCAAAAGCACAATGAGGCCAACGGCGAATACGGCGCCGATGGCGACGATCATAATTTCAGTGCCAATCATGGATGCGAAGGGACGACGGACGATCCGGCCATCGGCGCGCTGCGTGCCAGACAGGTGCACAACTTCGCCACCCTGCTGGTTCTCGCCCACGGCGTGCCGATGCTCCTCGCCGGGGATGAAATGGCTCGCAGCCAGGGTGGCAACAACAACGCCTGGTGCCAGGACAATGCTACCAGCTGGCTCGACTGGACCCGGCTCGCAGCCAACCGTGAGCTGTTTGATTTCTTTCGCAACCTGATTGCCTTCCGGAAAAGGTACAGTCTGCTGCGGCCGCGTCACTTCGAGGGAGAAGAGAGCGGCGAGCGTCGCTTGACCTGGCACGGGAGCCAGTTGCATCATCCGGACTGGTCGGAAGACTCCCACGCCCTGGCCATGCACCTGCAGGGTAAACCGGAGGAGGCTGAGATCTATCTGATCGCCAGCGCGGCTCTGAACGATGCAGATTTTGCCCTGCCAGGTCCGGACCCACAAAGGCCCTGGCGGCGTTTCGTTGACACGACGCTTGCTGCCGGGCATGCAAGCTGCCCCCCGGGAGAGGAGGCGCCGTTGCCGGGGCAGACCTGTTACCGGGTGCAGGGACGTTCCGTGGTCGTTCTGGTGAGATAAGAGTCAGGGTGCGGGCCACGACATTCGGCGGCGACGCTCGCCTAGTCGGTCTTGGCCCGCAGCTCCTCGATCAGGGCTGCGCCCTGGGCGAGGCTGTCGAAGATGATCGCCGAACTGATGGTCGCCGAGGTGACAGCGTCCACCTTGGGGTCGAAGGGGCGCGGCGCGGTGAGGTATTGACCCACCACCCGACGGCGCATTGTTGTCACATCCTCATCGTTCCACAATACGTTTCCATACTTGGTCACCTGCAGCGGTTCGAAGCCGACGATCCGCGTCGTCATATCGAAGACGTAGATGAAGTGCACGTCGTGGCAGACGTCGCAGACCGTCTGACGGCTGGCGACTTCGGCAAAGAGCCGTACACTCTGCTCCCCCCTGCGCATAACCGCAGTATAAACGCGCCGACCACTGCGCAGTTTGACCGGTCCGAAGGCAATCAGCTCGCCCCCGGTCTTGAGGAAGGCCTGCCGCACTTTTTCAGCCAGTCGCCAATCACTGTAGAGGGGCGTGATCGCCGTGCGCTTGCGCACGGCCTCTGCCCCCTGTCGCCGCAGGGAATCCACGTCAGCGCTGGCGAGTTGACGGAGTTCGCCAAACAGCTTGCTGACATCCGCATTCAACCCCAGGTGGGTTTTGGCCACCACGCCGGATTGGCCGGAGCTGTCCTGGCGGACATAAATGGAGAATGGTGTGGCACTGCCGCCCAGGGCGCGATGGGAGGCAAAACGTGGATCAGCGACAATCGGAAACGGCACCTGGTACGTCCGGCGAAAAGCCTCGACCTCCTCGGGCAGGTTGCCCACGGCGATGCCGAGCAGCTTGATGCGACCGCGGGTCGCCGGGGTTTTTTCGATCAGCTTGAACAGCTCGTTGTAAGACGGCACCTGCTGCTGGCAGTGGACGCAATGCACGTTGAGCAGCTCGACTAGGAGCAGCTCCGCTCTGACCTGGCTGGGTGTGAAGCTGGTGATGCCGAGTCCGAGGTAGCTGAGGTCGTGGCCCGGCCCGGTGAGGGTCAGTGCCAGTTCCGGAAAGGGATCGCCAAAAGCGATCAGCGGCCGCTCCTCGGCAGCAGCCGGAGCAAGGGTCAGCAGAGCCAGCAGCGGGACCGCCATCAGGTAACGTAGTTGTTTGATCATTCCAGGGCTCGATTTCATTCTGCTGCGATCAGAGAGAGAACCACCTGCAGCACCAGGACAAGCGTCACCAGAACGACAACGCCGCCGATAACGCAAAGCAGGATTATGCCGAGGGTCTTTTTGATTGCCGTCTCACTTGACCCAGTCTTCATAAAGCTCTGCGTTGAAGCCGATGATGAAGCGGTCCTTGACCCGGTAGGTCGGTGCGCGCAGGTTTCCGCTCGGCCCCATCGCCTGGGCCAGGATCGCCTGCTTACCGTCGGCCGCAGTAGTGAAGTCCTGCACCTTCTTCCCCTTGGCAACAGTCACGGTTTTTGCCGTTTTCAGCAGTTCCCAAGAGGCGTCCTCGTCAAAGCGGGTTTGCTTGGCATCGACGACTTGTTTGGCACTGACCTGTTTGGACTCAAGAAACTCTTGAGCATTTTTACAGGAGGTTCAACCTTTGCGCAGGTAGGCCCAATCGATTTTCATAACGATCTCCTTTCTGTCCCGAGTTCTTCCATCAAGGATAGCATGGCTTTCGCCCTGGAAAAGGGCCCGGCCCTTTATTGGCCATATCTACTGACGTTCATGGGTACGCGCAGAACCTCCTGACCTGAATCATAGCAGATGCAGACTCTCTCGCCGGAGTCTTTCGGTGGTATGCCACTTGCCGGATAACCCTTTGCGAGGCAGAGGTCACGGCAGATGAGAGAGTCCGTGCGCGGTCCGAGATTGCCGACACTCCACTGGTGTAGGACCAGGAGCAGCAAAGGGGCAATTGTCAGAGCTGCAGAAGCCACGACATGCTGCCGGTTCAGCCCCGGAGAGGCTTCAAGGCGCTTCCCCGTAAGATAGCCGAGGACGACCGTCGCCGTCCACAATGCGAGGAACATCCCGGCCGCCAGGCTGGCCAGAAGCTGTTCGCTTGCGGCGGGCCAAGGGTTGTCGCCAAACAGGTACAGCCACAGGACGCCACTGACTGCCCCGAAGACCAGCAGGGTCATGATCAGGGCAAGGAACAGTCCCGGGATACCGAACAGCAAGGCGTAGACATGTCTTTTCTGCATAACAACAATACCGTGGTTGAATCTTCCGGTGGCGACCGGTTTGCCGAGGCCCATCCGAACGAGCGAATCATACATGATTTAAACTGTTTACACGATTGCCGTCTTGGGCCATGATGGTGTTGTATGCAGAGGGTTTCACCCTCTCGATGACGGTAACGTGATATTTTTGACCGTGCTCATTTCAGCCTGCGCGGCAGACAAAGACCCACACTCGAGCCGAAGCACAAGTCATCCGCTTATGCCGCAAGTGCACGCATAAGTTTACAAGAATTCAATCCAACCCACTATCCAGAATACATGATGCTAGCCGATTTATCTTTTGCCATTCACATCACCGCGCCGATCTTCTGTATCCTGGGGTTGGGGATTTTCTTCAAGCGGCGAGGTTTGATCACCGATGATTTTGCCAGGATCGGTTCCGAACTCGTCTTCAAGGTGACTCTCCCATGCCTGCTGTTCGTCAAGCTGGTCGTGACCGATTTCAGGCATTTTCTACCGACGCAACTGGTCTTTTATGCTGTCGTCTCAACTTTGGCCGTGTATTTTCTTCTGGAAAGATTTGCCAGCCCGCGCATTGCCGATCACAGGGACCGGGGCGTGTTTGTCCAGGGCGTCTTCCGGGGGAATCTGGGCATTATCGGCTTGGCTTACTGCCTGAGTGCTTTCGGGGAGCAGGTCGTGCCGATTGCCTCGATTTACCTGGCTTTCGTGACGACCCTCTACAATGTGCTGGCAGTGATTACCCTGACCCGACACCAGGAACAGTCCACAAATGGGAAAAGGACTCAGTTCATCATCAACGGAATCGTCAAAAATCCCCTGATTCTGGCAATCGCCGCCGGTGTCGGTCTGTCGTTGAGCGGAATAGCCGTTCCCCGGATCATCCTCAACACCGGGAGCTATTTCGCCCAGATGACCCTGCCGTTGGCCCTGCTCTGTGCCGGGGCTTCGATCCGCCTCAGGGAATTCCAGACCTCGCCGCCACTCTATTGGGCCATGGCGTGCAAACTGTTCCTGGTGCCGCTGCTGGTCACAGCGGGAGGGGTCGCCATCGGCCTGCGCGGTGAAAGCCTGGGAGTCCTGTTCCTGATGTTTTCCGCACCTGCAGCAGCTGTCAGCTATCCCATGGCCCAGGCGTTTGGCGCCAACCATCACCTGGCGGCGGCAATCATTGCCGCAACCTCCCTGGGATCGATCGTGTCCTCGACGCTGGGGATCTTCCTGCTCCGGGTGTTCTCCCTTATCTAGAGGGCGGTATTGATCGCCCATCGTATTGACCTGCCATGACAGAACTGTTCAGCGTCTTTATCAATGTGATCATGCCGGTCTTCGGCATCGTTCTGCTCGGCTACCTGCTGGGAGGTCGTCTGGCCCTGGAGGCCAGAACCCTGACCCGTTTGGCCTATTACGTGTTCGCACCGGCGTTCATTTTCAGGGCCATCGGCAGCTCTGCCATACCCTTGACGAGCGCTGCCAAGATGCTCTGCTTCATCGTGGCGACCCACCTGCTGGCCGCCCTGGCTGCAGGCGGGATCGCCAGGTTGATGGGGCGGTCACGGGAGATGATTGCCGCCTTCGTGATGATCGCCGTGTTCGGCAACGTCGGCAATTACGGGTTGGCAATGATCCGTTTCCGGCTTGGTGATGAGGCTGTCGCGCCGGCAACCATCTATTTTGTGGCGATCAGCATCACAGCCTTCGCGGTCTCTGTGGGTGCCGCCGGCTGGGCCCATGGCGGCAGCCGCGGCGCATTGGGCCGCATGCTGAAAACGCCTGCCCTGTGGGCAGCGGTTCCCGGACTGATTGCTTCCCACGGCGGCCTGGAGCCGCCGCTGCTGTTGTCGCGCCTGATTGGCCTGCTGGCCGACGCAATGATCCCGGTCATGCTGTTCGCCCTGGGTCTGCAGATGCTCGAACAGAAGCGGATTTGCCTGACCACCGATGTCGTGGTCGCCTCGTCTGTCCGCTTGCTGCTGGCCCCGGTCCTGGCGTGCCTGGTGGCAATCCCTTTTGGCCTGTCTCAGATTGACTACGCTGCCGGCGTTCTGCAGGCGAGTATGCCCACGGCCATCTTTGTAGCCATCATTTCCAGGGAAAATAATATTGTTCCGGAGTTCGCCACCTCCGTGGTGCTTTTCTCGACCCTTGCCAGCCTGGTGACCTTGACCTTGATCATGGTCATCCTGTAACGCTCTATCTCCCCTTCGCTGCCGCGAGAGAGGCCGGCGTCCCCGGCCTCCAACCGGCCGCTTCACTCCAGAAAATCACGTCCCGGCCCCGGGCCGTCTGAGGTCCCTTCTTGAGATGACGAGAAGATTTGCCAGCCGCATGGTAGAATTATAGTCAATCTGGGCTTTCCCTGCCGTCCCGGTGCGGGCCACGCCGCAAAATCCGCAGACCGACGGCCAGCTTATTACGCAACCAGGAGCCCCCTATGATAAGCCTCTCCCTGGCAAGCTTTGCTAGGCTGCCGCTTGTACTCGCTGTTCTGGCGGTTTTTTTCGGAGGTTGTGCAACTCGACCCGCTGCTGTTCACGACCCCGGCCCTGATACCGTGCCCGTGGCAAGTCCTCCTGCCACGCTCGAGGGCGATGCTTTCGCCCTTGAAGGCGAGTTTGTGGAGGTTGCCACCGAACCGGTGTTCGACCCGTTGAGCGGCTACAACCGGGTGATGACCCAGGTCAACGACAGGATCTATTTCTGGCTGCTCAAACCGGTCGCCCAGGGTTACCGTGCGGTGATGCCCGAGGGGGCCCGGCTGGGGGTCGGGCGTTTTTTCCGCAACCTGCTGATGCCAGTACGTTTTGTCAACAACCTGCTGCAACTGAAACCGAAACAGGCCGGGACCGAACTGGCGCGCTTCGTGGTCAACACGACAGTCGGCGTGCTCGGTTTCGGTGATCCGGCGGCAAACAGCTACGGACTGCAGGCCTATCCGGAGGATTTCGGCCAGACCCTTGGTCATTACGGGGTTGGCAGCGGCTTTCACATCGTGCTGCCGCTGCTTGGACCTTCCAACCTGCGCGACGCTCTCGGACTCATCCCCGACTATTTTCTCGATCCGGTCAGTTACATCGACGACACCGAGACGCAGCTGGCCGTGCGTGCCTATGACCGGGTCAACTATACTTCCCTGCATATCGGGGAGTACGAGAGCCTGAAAAAGGACGCCGTCGACCTCTACACCTTCCTTAGAGACGGTTATGAACAGCGCCGGATCACACAGATCGAGGAGTAGTCATGCCACACCTGTTAACCAGCATCCTCTGTCTCTGCCTTTCTGTCGCCCCGGCCCTGGCCGGCGACCTGGACGAGGTGCGCGATTTACTCAAGGGTAAGATCGATAGCGTGGTGGTGCAGCTGCAGGACAAGACGCCGGACAAGGCTCTCAGGAACGAGCGGATTCTCGATATCGTCGCACCGATCTTCGACTACCAGACCATGGCCAAGCTGAGCCTGGGTTCGAAGTACTGGCCCAGTCTCAACCAGGCGAAACAGCTCGAATTCTCAAACCTCTTTATCCAGCGCCTGCAGGCCTCCTACCTTGACAAGCTCGATCTCTACACCGACGAGGAGATCCTCTATGGGGAGCCGCGCGCGGAAGGCAAAACAGTCCATATGCCGACGATCATGGTGTCCAAAGACAGCCGTATCGGCATGCTCTACAAGTTCTACCGCACGGCCCAGGGATGGAAAATCTACGATGTGGAGATCGGCGGGGTGAGCGTCATCCAGACCTACCGTTCTCAATTCGACGGTGTCCTCAGCGATGGGTCCATCGACGACCTGCTTGGCAAACTCAAGAGCGACAGCAGTTTTGCCCTTCCCGATCCGGTTGACAAGGGTGTCCGCCCGGGAGCCAAGTAATATGTTGAAACCCTGTTACGACAAGCTCATCCTTGCCTATCCGAAAACCGTCTTGCTGGTGATGCTGCTGGTGTTGACCGCACTGGGGTATCAGGCCCGCAAGCTCGAGATCGACGCCTCGGCCGAGACCCTGGTCCTCGAGGATGACAAAGACCTGCAATTCACGCGCCTGGTCAATGACCGCTATGGCAGTTCGGATTTCCTGGTCATCTCCTACATCCCGAGCGGCGATCTCTTCTCGGACGGAGTGCTGGCCGACCTGGCGACACTGCGTGACGAGATCGAGGCCCTCGAGGGGGTCGACTCAGTCATTTCGATTCTCGATGTCCCCCTGCTGGAAAGTCCGCCGCGACCGGTCAAGGAGCTGGTTTACGATGTCAAGACTCTCGAATCGGCGGAGGTCGATCGTGGGTTGGCCCGCCTGGAATTTCAGAACAGCCCCATTTACCGTAACCTTCTGGTCAGCCCCGACCTGCGTGCCACCGCTCTGCAGGTGAACCTGCCCGATGACCCACTCTTCAAACAACTCCTCGAGCGTCGCAACGCGCTCCGCAGGAAGGCTGACACCAATAGCCTTTCGGCGGCTGAGCGCGCCGAACTGCAAGACGTCCAGGATCGCTTCAAGACTCATCGCGACGCGACGCGGCTCAGCCAGCACCACAACATCGAGGAGGTCCGGGCCGTCATGGCCAGGCACCGGGGTTCGGCCGAGCTCTTCCTGGGCGGTGTCAGCATGATTGCCGACGACCTGATCTATTTCATCAAGAGCGATCTGAAGGTCTTCGGCTTAAGCGTCCTCTCCCTGTTGGCGTTAACCTTGTGGCTGATCTTCAGGCAGTTGCACTGGGTTGTCCTCCCCCTGCTCTGCAGCGTCCTTTCGGTGGCCGCCACCTGTGGCCTGCTGGGTATGTTCGGCTGGGAGGTCACGGTCATATCCTCCAACTTCATCTCCCTGCAGCTGATCATCACCATGTCGGTGGTCATCCACCTGATCGTCCGTTACCGCGAGCTCATCTGCATGGATCCCGGGGCCCCACAGAGGGTTCTGGTCCAGGAGACCGTCCTCTCCATGGTCAAGCCCTGTAGTTTTGCTGTGCTCACCACGGTGGCCGGCTTCAGCTCCCTGATCCTGTGCGACATTCTGCCGGTGATCAATTTCGGCTGGATGATGAGCGCCGGAATCGGCATATCGTTGCTGCTGACCTTCATCCTCTTCCCGTGCATGCTGATGTTGATGCCCACAAGCATACCCATCTCCTGCCAGGTCTCGTTTTCCATCAGCAGGGCCCTGGGAACCTTTACCGAAAGGCATGGCCGGCTGATCATGGCCCTCAGCCTCCTGCTGCTGGCCGGCAGTGTCCTTGGCGTCACGCGGCTGGTGGTGGAAAACAGTTTCATCGACTATTTCAGAGAGTCGACGGAGATTTACCAGGGGATGAAAGTGATCGATGAAAAACTGGGGGGGACGACGCCCCTGGATGTCCTGGTGAGCTTTCCTGGCGACGAGGCGGCACCGGCAGAGCAGGCAGGCAGCGAGCCGATGGGGGTCTTTGCGGAACTCGAGGCGGAGTTCGAGGCGGAAAAGAGCCAGGCCCAGTACTGGTTCACTGATCGGAAGATGGCGAAGGTCGAGAGGGTTCACGACTACCTCAACGCCCTGCCGGAGACAGGCAAGATCCTCTCCCTGGGTACGATGCTCAAGGTCGGGCGCCGCATCAACCAGGGCCAGGAGCTGGACAATTTCCAGCTGGCCCTGATCTACAACGAGTTGCCGGAGACCTATCGCCGGATCATCCTGAGCCCCTATGTCTCCGTGGAGCACAACCAGGTGCGCTTCGCTCTGCGGGTCAAGGATTCGGACAAGAACCTGCGGCGCAACGAGCTGTTACGGTCCATACGGCAGGACGTGCCCCGGGAACTCGGCATCCCGCAGGAGGACGTGCAGCTTGCCGGGCTGCTGCTTTTGTACAACAACATGCTGCAGAGCCTTTTTTCCTCGCAGATTTTGACCATGGGAGCGGTGGTGGCCGCCTTGATGCTGATGTTCCTGATCCTCTTCCGTTCGCTGAAGATCTCCCTCATCGCCATCTTCCCCAATCTCCTCTCAGTGGGGACTGTTCTGGGATTCATGGGATGGGTGGGGATCCCCCTTGACATGATGACCATCACCATCGCGGCGATCAGCGTCGGCATTGCCGTCGATGATACCATCCATTACATCCATCGGTTTAGGAGCGAGTTTGCCAAGAACGGCAATTACCTTGCGACAATGCATCGCTGTCACGGCAGCATCGGCTATGCCATGTACTACACTTCGGTGACCATCGTCATCGGTTTTTCGATTCTGGTGCTCTCCAATTTCATCCCGAGCATCTATTTTGGGTTGCTCACCGTACTGGCGATGGTCATCGCCCTGTTGGCGGCCCTGACCCTGCTGCCGCAGCTGATCGTCCTGCTGAAGCCCTTCGGGCCCGAGACGGAAGCTGCTCGCACCAGATAGTACGGACGCTGATTATCCTGCCGGTTGAAACCTGTAACCGACTCCGTGAACAGTGAGCAGAAACTGCGGCGACGACGGGTCCGGTTCAATTTTCTTGCGTAACTGGGCGATATGCTGGTCGAGGGTCCTGGTGGTTCCGAAATAGTCAATCCCCCAGGCGGCATTGAGCAGATCATTGCGTGAAAGGACCTGATTTGGACGGGCCTGAAAAATTTCCAGGAGTTTCATCTCCCGCGAGGTCAGGCTGTATGAGCGGTCACCGACAGTGACCTGGTAGGTTTTACGGTCGACCAGGGCCTGTCCTATGGGGAACCGTTCCGGCAGGGTGCCCGGCGACTCTGCCTGCTGGTTCCGCACCCGGCGCAGGACTGCGGCGATGCGCGCACGCAGCTCGTGCAGACCGAAGGGCTTGGTGACGTAATCGTCGGCACCGAGTTCGAGTCCGACCACCTTGTCGATTTCCTCTCCTTTGGCGGTCAGCATGATGAGCGGCGTGCGGCCGTCGTTTTTCCTGATCTCCCTGCAGACATCGTAGCCGCTCAGCTCCGGCATCATGACATCGAGCAGGACCAGGTCGGGAGCCTCGCGGTGAAAGCAGTCCAGGGCCTGCCTGCCGTCCGCGCAGGGCAAAACCTGGTAGCCTTCGCCTTCGAGCAGGTCGATCAGCCCCTGGCGCAGGTTGGGGTCGTCTTCGGCGATCAGCACGCGGATGCTCATGCATCACCTCCCGTTGGTACAGTGAGTTGGAAACAAGCCCCGCCGCTGGTGTTCGGACAAAAGACCAGGGTCCCGCCGAGTCCTTCGGCGAGCTGGCGGGCGATGCTCAGTCCGAGTCCGCTCCCTTGCTGGCGGGCGGTCAGCGACGTGTCGACCCGATGGAACTTATCAAAAATCTGCTGGCGGTGGCTGCTGGGAATGCCGGGACCCTGGTCGCTGATGCGCAGCAGCCATCGGCCTTGCTGCGGTTGCAATTCGACCCGCAATAGCTTGCCGGCGGCGGCATATTTGATGGCGTTGTCGATCAGGTTGAGCACGATCTGTTCAAGCGCGTCACGGTCGCTCATGATCAGGGCCGAAGTGGCCTCGATCTGCCGCGCCAACTGCATACCGGCTTCCTCGATGCGCACCAGCTGGCTGTCCAGCAGCCCGTGCAGCAGGGCGGCCAGGTCCAGCTCTTCCCTGGCAAACTTGCGGCGGCCCTGTTCGAGTCGGCTGAAATCGAGCACGTTGTTGACCAGCCGGGTTAGGCGCTGGCTCTCGCGGATGATCACCTTCAGGTAACGTCTCTGTTTGTCTGGATCCTCGATGCGCTTTTCACCGAGCAGTTCGGCATACATGCGAATCGTGGTGAGCGGAGTCTTCAGCTCGTGCGAGACGCTTGAGACGAAAGAGGTCTTTTGCCAGGCATCCACCTGGTTACGGTGAGCCTGCCAGAGCAGCAACGAACCACCGAGCAGGATAGCGACCATGAAGGTGCCGACCAGCAGCGAGGCGAGCAGGAGGAAACTGCCGCCAGTGGCCCCGTCCGGACTGTTTGCATAAGCGGCAACCAGCCAGTGCGGCAGGCCGATGATGGCGGCAGTGGCCAGCGGCAGGCTGTCGGGGGTGATGTCCAGGCGCCCGACCTGGTGGAAGATCGCTCCATTGCCATCGATCAGGGCATAGGTTTCAGTGTCGGGTGGCTCAGCCGGGAAGTTGCCGAGCAGGCGGCCCATCAGGGCCATCATTTCGACCTCGACACCGATCCGTTGCGGCCGGCCGGCCCACTCGTACCAACCGAGCAGGTGCAGGCTGTTGTCGGCGAACCAGGGCCGCCAGCCGCTGGTCCCGGCTCTGGCTGCGTCTGGCGCCGGCGCCCCGCTGATGTCTGCCGAGGCCGGGGCCTGCTTGGCGAGTTCGCGGAGCTCCCTGCGCTCCAGCAGGATGCTGCTCGCCTGATCGGTGGCGGTCTTTGCGGCGATATCGCCAGGCGGTCCCTGCCAGGCGGCTGGGTTGGCGAACAGGGAGCGGTAGCGGCGGATGAAGTCACCCTCCTCATCGCTCGACGGCATTTCGGGGTCGGGATAGCGCAGGCCGTGGCCGCGCTCCCAGATAAAGACATTTCGAACCAGAGGGTTGCCGCGCTTCCATTCTTCAAGCCGGTCAGCCTGGCGGGCAGGGTTCTCTTGCGGCAGGTTGCGCAGCGTTTCGAGCAAGCCGTCCTTGACCTCGGCAATGGCCAGATCGAGATTGCCGGCAATCGCCGCGCTGCGGTCGCCGGCCGCTGCCCTGGCACTGTTGGCCAGGCGGTTCTCTTCGCTCTTGAGCAGGTAAAGAGCGCCGAGGCCCAACATCAGGGTCGGGACCAGCAGTAGCAGCCAGGTTGTGATGAGTCGTAGTCGAGTCATAGGCTAAAATCGAGTTGAGAATATAGAATACAGAAGAAGTGTCATGCATTCTACCTGCTGTGTTCAGTCACCTGTTTCCTGTCTTGCCTGTTTTATCCCGGGGCGGGAAAACTCCCCGCCCCGGCCACCATAACAGATCAATATTCCTTTTGCTGCTTTCGTACCTTGTAGCTTTCCGAGCGCAGCAGCTTTTTCTCCGCCGGGGCCATCGGCGCCGGAGCGGCGAAAGTATCGGCGTCCTGCTGCAGTGCGCCTTCGGCTTCCTGGGCGATGTCGCCGAAACCGAGCGCCTGGCTGCGGGAGGAGATCTCACTGCTCTTTTCTTTCAGCTGCTGCACCGCCTCATCCTTGCGGCCGGCATTGTAGAGATCGAGCGCCTTGTCGCGGACCTCAGCCATTTCATTCTCCACGACGGCCTTCTGCACCACTTTGCTGGCAGAGCGGCGCACCTCCTCCTGGCGCGGCGAGAAGCGCACCTGGGCGGTGGCCACCGAACTCTCCGGTGCATTGGTCAGGGCGTTTTCATAGGAGCAGCGGGCGTCGGCGATTGTCTTCATCTCGTCTTCGCGCCCCGGTTCGACCAGTACTTCGACCAGAGCATATTTCTCCTGGCCGCCGTAGAGCTGGTTGAGGTGAATCTCGACCCGGTTGCCGCGGATGCGGCCCTCGCGGCCGATGATGCGCAGCGGACGGACGCCGTTCGGGCAGTCGATTTCGATAATCACCTTGCGTGCGGCGACCGAGAGCACGTCGCCAAGTTCGGCGGCAAATATGCGCGGCAGGTCAAGGCTCGACTCAACGAAATAATGGTTGCCGTCACTGCGGTCGGCCAACTGGGTCATCAGGTCCTCGTTGAAATCGGTGCCGATACCGATTGTGGACACCGAGATCCCCTCCTTGATCAGCGCGGTGCCGAGACGGGCCAGGTCAGCCGGGGAACTCGGCCCGACATTGGCGAGGCCGTCGGAAAGCAGTACGATCCGGTGCACATAGCGGTCATAGAGGTTCTTGCGCACTTCGGCCGCACCCTGGCTGACGGCTCCATACAGTGCGGTATTGCCACCGGTGCGGATGCTGTTGATGCGTGCTTCGATCCATTCGCTGTTGGCGGCAGTCTGTGGTGGGACCAGGGTTTGCACGTTATGGTCGTATATGACCAGCGAGAAGAGATCCTGCGGACCGAGGCGGCGCAGGGCGGCGATGGCCGCTTCGCGGGCCTTGGCGATCTTGTCTCCAGACATCGAACCGGAGCGGTCCAGGACCAGGACCAGGTTGACAGGCGGCCGGGCTGTCTCGACCGGAATCGCCGGGACCTCAAGGTTGATCTTGATGACAGTCTTTTGTGCCTGGTCGGCAGGCAGGATGGTGCGGTCGAGAGAGAGGTCGCAGCCGACCAGGGGCGCGGCCTGGACCGGGACGGCACTTAACAGGACGGCCAGGGTCATAAGCAGCGTGTAAAGCTTGATTGTGGTTTGCATGGTCTTTCCTCCTTTTGGTTGACGTGTCGGGGCATGACATGGGTTGTTTACTGTGGGGCCCAGTAAAGCACCCGGCCACGATCATGTCGTCACGAGGAGGTCAGTAATTTGTAAAAAGATTGTCATCACCGGGGCGGTTCCTGCAGCAGCGGTGCCAGGAACTTGTCAAAGGTGACCCTCTGCCTGGCGGTCAGCAGGTCGAGGTTGCCTTCGTTGTCGAGCAGGTAGGTTGCGACGCCGATGACCGTCCTGGCCAGGTAGCCGGTCCCGGCAACGCTCTTTTCAATTGCTGTGCTGTGCGTGGTGATCAGGGTTCTCAGCAAGTCCAGATCGACGTCCATGGTCATCCTCCCTAAAGATCGTGGGCTGCTCCCGACTGGGGAAAGCCTTCCTGCATCAATGTGGCAAAAACCCGGGCCGCCGGTGACGCCGCCCGCCGGCTCCTTACCGCCAGCCAGAACTGCCGCGGCACGCTGAAACCGGAGACTGGAATCTTGACCAACTCGCCGCGCTGCAACTCCTGCCGGATCGAGATTTCCGAGAGGAACGCCGCACCGAGCCCGCCAATGACGGCCTGACGAACGGCTTCGTTGCTGCCGAGGCGCACGGCAACCTGCAGCCGGGCCGGATCGAACCCGGCCTGGTGCAGGGCCTTACGCAGGGCCTGGTCACTCCCCGATCCGCCTTCCCGTACGACCAGGGGACTGCCCGCCAGGTCATCGAGAGTGATCGTCGCGCAGCGACTCCAGGGATGTCGCGGGTTGACCGCGAGGACCAGCAGGTCGCTGGCCAAGGGGATGAACTCGAGACCCCGCTGGTCGCTCCGGCTGCCGACTACGGCCAGTTCCGTGTTGCCGGCTTGCAACTGGTTGAGAATGGCCCGGCTGTCGCCGGTCTGCAGCGTCAGCCTGATCCCCGGGTGCTCGGCAGCCAGTCGCGGCAGAATCGCCGGGACCAGGTAGTTGGCGGGGATATTGCTGGCACCGACGGTCAGGTCAACCTGCTGCAGGCCCCGGAATCCGGTTATGGCCTGAAGTAGGGCGTCGCGTTCGGCAAGCACCTTGCGGGCGTGCTTCAGGAACAGCTCGCCGGCCCCGGTCAACAGGATGCCCTGCCTGGTGCGGTCCAGAAGGCTGATCCCGACCTCACTCTCGAGTGAGGCAACATGCTGGCTCACGGTCGACTGGGTCAATGACGAGACCTCGGCCCCGCGTGAAAAGCTGCCCGTCTCGACCACGGCAACGAACACTTCAAGTTGACGCAGATTCATAGCAAGCCCATCGAAAATACCGATACTATCCATCGTTTTTATTGAAATTATCAATTTGACCGGAGGCTGTCAATCCATGACAATCCAGCGAGCTTTTATAACCTGAATTTCTAGGAGCGACCGTCGATGAAGAGACTACTGCTGGCACTGGCCACAGTGACTGTAATGTTTGCGATGCCCGCCTGGTCCATGAACCGCTCCGGATCTGTGACCATGGATTTCGATTTGAGTACCGAAGCGGCGGGTGAAGCGGTTCGGCTCTGGATCCCCTACCCGGTCTCCGACCAGGACCAGCTGATCGGCAAGATCCACTTCGCAGGAGACTATAGCGCGGCGGGCGTCTACACCGTGCCCGCCAACGGTACGCCGCTGCTGTACGCCGAATGGCCCCAGGGAGGCACGAGCCGCAAGTTGACCCTCGCCTTCGAGGTGACGCGTACCGAACTGCGCCGTGGGGACTTCCCGGTCCGGGAGCCGGTCTGGAACCCGGCCGACTACGCCGTATTCCTGGCTCCCACCAGGATCGGGCCGACCGATGGGGTCGTCAAGGAACTGGCTGACAAGATCGTCTCGGGCAAAACAACCGTGCTGGAACGTGCCAAGGCAATCTACGACTGGACCGTGGAGAACATGTACCGTGACCCCGAGACCCGCGGCTGCGGCAAAGGGGACGTCTGTTACCTGCTGATCAGGCCGGGCGGCAAATGCACCGACATCTCTTCAGTATTCGTCGCTCTCTGTCGAGCGGCAGGAGTGCCGGCTCGCGAGGTTTTCGGCCTGCGTCTCGGCAAGCAGGCCGAGCAGGACATCACCACCTGGCAGCACTGCTGGTCTGAGTTCTTCCTGCCCGGCTACGGCTGGGTCGCCGCTGACCCGGCCGATGTGCTCAAGGCAATGCTGGTGGAGAAACTCCCACTTACCAGCCCGCAGATTGTCGAACGACGGGACTACTTCTGGGGGGGCGTCGACGCCTACCGTTTCAAACTGGCCAGCGGTCGCGACCTGGTGCTCAACCCAGCCCAATCCGGGGAACCGCTCAACACATTCGGCTATCCCTACGCCGAGGTTGACGGCAAGCCCCTCGACTTCTATGAGCCGAAAAGCTTCATCTACCGATTCAGCTTCAAGGAGCTGTAGCCAACAAACAGCGTGTGGCGGGAAAGATTTCTCAACCGCCCCCTGCCACGCGCGGTTTTTCCTCTCACGCCCGGGACGTAGTGCAACAGGGTTCCTGGGCCGCCCCCTGTTAGATTCATTATTGTTTGGCTAAACGGTCGGCGAGGGTGCCGACTGCGACGGCAAACGTATTGGCGCGATTCCATCTGAGCAAAACCTGGAAGTTGCCGTAGATCAGGTACGCAGGCCCGTCGCCGCCGTCGGGGAGGATCAGCGAGGCCTGCAGGTTGCGTCGTGGGAGGGCCCGGCCGCTGCTGGTGCGCACGCCGAGCGACTGCCAGCGCGCCAGGGTCAGGCGGGTCTTCAGGCCGGCCAGGGATTGGTCGAACCCCTTTGGCAGTCTGACCGGTCGACCCCAGGTCTGGTCGTCCTGCCAGCCAGCCTGTGCCAGATAGTTGGCCGCCGAGGACAGCGCATCGGGAATCGAATTCCATAGATCGATCCGGCCGTCACCGTCGCCGTCGACGGCATACTGGCGATAGGAGGAGGGCATGAACTGGAAAAGCCCCATGGCCCCCGCCCAGGAGCCCTGCATCTGTGCCAAGGGGATCTGCCCGGCATCGAGGATGCGCAGCGCATCGATCAGTTCCTTGCGGAAGTAGGCGCCGCGGCGGGTGTCATAGGCCAGGGTGACCAGTGCCGGGATGATCGGCAGTTTGCCCGTGTGCCGGCCGTAGCCGCTCTCGATCCCCCACAGGGCGACGATGAAGCGCCTCTGTACCCCGTACTTGCGCTCGACGCGGCCGAGCCAGGTCGGGTAGCGGCGCAGCATCTGCTGCCCCTCGGCGATGCGTTCCGGACTGACCCGCGCGGCGACATAATCGACCAGCGACTGGGTCTTCTCGGGCTGGGCCCGGTCGCTGTCGAGCACCCGTTTTTGCGGTGCTTCGATCCCGGCCAGGGCCGCGTCCAGGGTTGCCGGCTTAATCCCTTCGGCACGTGCATCGGTGCGCAGCTGTTCCAGCCATTGGGCAAAATCCGGGGGCGTGTCCTGCGCCCGGATCTCGGGCACAGTCAGCCCGCACAGGCAGACGAGCAGCAACAGTAATCGGGTAAAATTCCTCATGGTCTAACTATAGCACCGCAACGGCTACATACCACAGGGGTGATGAAAGAACAGTGGCCCCGACCGTCGCATGGTGACAGTTGCGGGCCGAACAGGTTGGCCGGTCAGAAACAGGTCGTGGCTCAGAGTTTTTCGAGCAGCTTGTAATACTCCTGGATGCTGCGCAGGGATTCCAGCGTGGCCTGGTACAGGAACCAGCTGATCGCCAGGATGGCAATGGTGAGGCCGATCTTCCAGGTTCGCGAGGTGTGCGGCCGGCACCAGATCAGGGGCAGGGCCAGGGGCCCGACGCTCAGAAGCGCCACGACGATGAAGGTCGTGCTGAAGTACCAGGGGAGCTTGGTCACTGCAGAACTTCGGTACGAAAAGCTCTCAAGAAACTCGCCGCAATGTTTGCACTTGAGCGCTTCGTCCTGGATATCTTCCGCGCAGAAGGGGCATTTTTTCATGGGCATCTTTCCGTGTTGGCGTTCAGGCGACGAGGAGCCGGCGGTGCCTAGAGCTTCGGCACACCTGCAGCGGTGAGGAACTGTTCCAGGCGTTCGGTGGCCGTCTCCGCCATGGCTGCTGCGGGAATGAAAAAGAACGCGTTGCGGTCGTGATAGAGGAGGACGCCGGGCTTGAGGCGGCGGTAGCCGAAAAAATTGTTCCAGGGCTGGCGGTAACCGGCGGTGCCGCAGCGCACTTCGATCTCCGCGGGTCCGGCCGTCACGGTCAGCTCTTTGCCGAAGAAGGGATGCCGGCAGGCCCCGCGCAGCGACTTGATCACCAGTAGCGGTTTCGACAGGACCGCGAAAAAGCCGGTTGCCATCAGCAGAACCGCGACCAGCGGCGACGAGTAGTAGCCACCGAAACCGAGGCAGCCGATGATGATACACACCACTCCCCACAAGTAGCGCTGTTGCAGCGTGCGCTGGCAACTGTAGTGGGCCTCGAAAAAGCTTCGCCAGAGTTCCCTGGTGAGCCGGTACTGGATAGTCATGGTTTCAGGCATGGTGGATGGCCGTCAAGCATATGGTGTCCTCGGGCGCAGGTCCTGAAACTGTTGTACCTCATGAGCGGGGTTTTGGGAAGGGCAGGGTTGACTTGCGTTTCTTTACGCCCGTGCTAAGAGTTTAAACCAAGCGAGGGTCCATACTCTGCAGCTTGCTTCGGAATCGGCTCTTTCTGCACACCAGGGAGCCCCGCCTCATACACCACCCGGCCCGGGAGATTCACGCTATGGCAAAAAAAATGCTTCCTCTGTCCAAGGTTTACGGCCTGCTCGAACCGGGGCCGGTTTTGCTGCTCACCACTGCCAAGGACGAGCAGACCAACGTTATGACCATGTCGTGGCAGACGATGCTGGAGTTCGACCCCCCCACCCTGGCTTGCGTGATCAGCGAACAGAGCTACACTTTCGATCTCCTCACCGACACTCTGGAATGCGTACTCAACATTCCGACTGTAGCCCTGGCCGAGCAGGTCGTCGGCTGTGGCAACTGCAGCGGGCGCACCACTGACAAGTTCATGGCTTTCTCCCTCACCGCCGTGGCCGCCTCGCGGGTGCGGGCGCCGCTCATCGATGAATGCTATGCCAGTATTGAGTGCAAAGTCATTGACACCAGCATGGTCGACGTATACAACCTCTTTGTCCTCGAAGGCCGCAAGGCGTGGATCGACCCGTCGATCAGCGATCCGCGGACGCTCCATCATCGCGGCAAGGGGGCGTTCATGGTGGCCGGTGAAACCATCAAGCTGCCCTCCAGGAAAAAATAGCCGCAGGGGGAAAGCGCCGGGTCAGACAGAGGGGGCCCCTTAAGCCAAAGCCCCTTGTAACTCTCCTGCCGCCGGTCTCCATCAAACGTCAACGGGAAATCTGCCGGGTTGTCGCAACACATTAAGGTGTCGTGGCAACCTTTCCCCTGGTTCAGGTCTCATTCAAGGAGAAGCTCGCGATGTCTGCAGATACCCTGGCCCTGATTTCGATCCCGATCCTGGTTTTCCTTGCCCGCATCCTCGACGTGAGCGTCGGCACCCTGCGCATCATTTTTGTTTCGAAGGGCTTCAAGAATTACGCGGCGCTGCTCGGGTTCTTCGAGTCGCTGGTCTGGATCCTGGCGGTCAGCCAGGTGATGAAGCACATGGACAACTGGGTGACCTATGCGTCCTTCGCCCTCGGATTCTCGGTGGGCAACTACGTGGGGATGCTGCTTGAGGAACGCATTGCCATAGGCAACCAGATCATCCGCATCATCACCCGCCACGACGCCACCGAGCTGGTCGACTATCTCAGGGAGCATGGCCACGGGGTGACCAGTATCGATGCCGACGGCGACGGCGGCCCGGTCAAGCTGCTCTTCACCGTCGCCAGGCGGCGCAAGCTCGAGACCATCATCGGCGTCATCAAGCGATTCAACCCGCACGCCTTCTACACGATCGAGGATGTGCGATTCGTCAAGGAGGCCTTCATCCCGCCCGTGACCGGACGGGGGATGGTGCCATTTCGGGCGCTGCGTATCAGGAAGTAGTCGCTGACGGGTGGAGCGGAGTGCCCCTTGCGAAGATCTAACCGGGGGTGCAGTCCCCCAAGCAATAAAAAAGGGCCCGGGAGATCCCCCGGGCCCGCACTGACTGAACTTCGACAAGACGACTACTGAGCCATCACAAATTTACCATTTTTGACCTCGACCATCACCATCGAATCGACTCCGAGCCCGTTGTGGTCTTCCGGGGTGATGTTGTAGGTCCCGGAAATGCCGACATAGTTCTTGGTGTCCTCGATCTGCTTGCGCAGCGCTTCCGGGTCGGTCCCGACTTTCCTGATGGCGTCGGCGACGATCATGATGGCGTCCCAGGCGTAACCTGAATGGGTGTTGATCGGGAACTGCTTGTCGTAGCCGTTCGCCTTGTAGAGCTTGATAAACTCCTCGATGACCGGTTTTTGCGGGTCGCTGGCAGGCAGGGCGTCAGCCACCATCAGCTTGGTGGCGGGCATCCGGTCCCCCTCGCTGGCCGATCCGGCCAGCTCGATGTACTTGGGATCGGGGAGCCCGTGGCATTGGAACAGTGGCAGGTCGATACCGAGCTGTACCTTATTCTTGGCGACGATGGACCCGGCCGGGCCGATCGTCCAGGCGATCAGCGCCTGGGGCTGCAGGTTCTTGGCCTTGGTCAGCTGGGCGGTCATGTCGGTATCTCTGGTGCCAAACGACTCTTCACCGAGAATCTCTATGCCGTACTGGGGCGCCAGTTTTTGCATCCAGCGGGCCCCGTCCTTGCCGAATCCGTCCGCCGCAGTCAGCAGTGCGACCTTGGTCAGCCCTTTCTCCTTGAGATAGATGAAGAGCCTTTCAACGGCAGTGCTCGAGCGCTGCGGGGATTTGAAAACCCAGTCGAACGGCCCGAATTTTTCTCCTCCCATGATGACCGGATCGCCACCGACGGTCATGAAAATCGGCACCTTTCCTTCATGGGCGATCTTCTTTACGTTCATGCCGGTATCGGTCAGAGTCGGACCGATGATGGCGACAACCTTGTCCTTGTAGATAAATTTCTTGGCAATCGAGGCGGCTTTCGCCGGATTTGCTTCGGTATCTCCGACTTCGAGCTCGAGCATTTTGCCGTTGATGCCACCCTCGGCGTTGATCTTGGCAACCACCATCTCGGCCACCAGCTTGGTCGGGGTCCCGATGAAGGCGGCGCGGCCGGAGAGGTCGAAGAACGCTCCCAGTTTGATCGTGTCGGCGGCCAGTGCCGGGGCGGTCAACAGCAGCAGTCCGAGCAGGGTTACAAGCATCTTACGCATGGCAGGTCTCCTTTGCATGAAAAGGTGGCATTGGCTGTCCCATGAAGCAAACCATTGCAATATAGGAATACTAAGCGATGACACTTCCATTTGAAAGAAAATTCACAGCGGCAAGGCCCTGGCCGCCGGTCAGACGATCTCGTCGGTGATCCTTGAGTCGAAAACCCGCTGACTCTTGCGTTCCGAGCGGGGCAGGGTCCCGTAGTCCACCAGTTCGAGGTCGGCCGAAACCAAGAGCTGCTTCTTGATCTGGTGCTCAGCCTCATGGATCAACTCGGCATTGCGTTCGGCATTGACGCCGGTGGCCCGCTCCACCCTCAGGCACATATAGTCGCGGCCGTCCTGGTCGCGGGTCAGATGGATCTGGTACTCGGAGCCGAGACCGGGGACCGCCGACAGGATGGTATCGATGCTGCTCGGGTAGATATTGACCCCGCGAAACTTGATGGTATCGTCGGTGCGCCCCCTGATGCGCGAGTGCCGCGGCAGGACACTGCCGCACGCGCACCGCCCGGGGATGATCCGGGTGATATCGCGGGTCCGGTAGCGGATCAGCGGCGCCCCCTCCTTGCAGAGAGTGGTGACCACCATCTCTCCCCATTCCCCTTCAGGGACCGGCTCCAGGCTGGTCGGATCCAGAATCTCCAGCAGATAATAATCGCCCCAGTAGTGGATGCAGTCATGCTGCCGGCATTCGATCCCTGTGCCGGGGCCGTAGAGTTCGGTCAGGCCGGTGATATCAAACAATTCGGCACCGCCGAACAGCTCGGAGATTCTCTGCCGCATGGAGCGGCTGCTGCGCTCCGATCCGTAAATGATCTTCTTGACCGCAATTCGGTCAGCGATGCCGCGCTTGTGAATCTCTTCTGCCATCAGCAGGGCCATGGACGCGGTGGAGCAGAATACCGTCGATTGGAAATCAAGCAGAAACTGGATCTGCATATCGAGATTGCCGGGGCCGACCGGAATCGCCAGAGCTCCGATCTTCTCACAGCCGAGCTGGAAGCCCGCACCGGCCGTCCACACTCCGTAGCCGACGGCGATCTGTACCCGGTCGAGGGGAGTGACCCCGGCCATCTGGTAGCAGCGGGCGAAAAAGCTGGTCCAGTCATCGATATCCTTCTGCGTGTAACTCAGCACCTTGCGCTTGCCCGTGGTCCCCGACGATGCATGCACCCGCACGATCTGTTCGAAAGGGACCGAACGCAGCGGAAAGGGGTAATCTTCGCGCAAGTTGTCCGCAGTGGTGAAGGGGAGCCTGCGGAGGTCCTCCAGCGTGGTGATCGATGCAGGCTGGATACCGGCATCTTCCAAGCTCTTGCGATAGAATGGCGAGCCTTCGAAGGCATGTCGCACCGTCCATTGCAAGCCGGCCAATTGATGGGAATGGAGCGCTTCTTCGGTGGTGAAAGTCGGCATAAAGTCCATTTGATGCATGTCGGGCTTCTCCAGACGGATATTGGTCAGGCCGGCAGCGCCGAGACGGCTGGCCGCCGGGTTCTCGTGGCTGGCCGCGCCGAGAAAAGCGGCGCGGAGGTTCGGGTCGTTCAACAGTGCGGCGCTCTCCCCTCGCTCGACAATTCGGCCGTTGGCGAGCAGGTAGGCCTTGTCTGAGGCCGAGAGAGCGCGTGCCGCATTCTGTTCCACCAGCAGGATGGTGGTGCCGGCACGTGCCAGTTGGTGAATAATGGCAAAAATCTCGTCGGTGATCAACGGGGCGAGCCCGAGACTCGGCTCGTCAAGCAGCAACAAGCGCGGACTCGCCATCAGCGCACGGCCCATAGCAAGCATCTGCTGTTCACCACCGGAGAGGGTCCCGGCCAGCTGCTGGCGGCGCTCCAAGAGTTTCGGGAAGCGTTCGAAGACCTCGGTCAGGCGCCGCTCCTCTTCGCGTCGGGTCAGGCGCAGCGGCAGGGCCCCAAGGCGCAGGTTCTCGAAGACCGAGAGGTTCCCGAAGACTTCGCGGCCCTCCGGAGAGAGGGCCAGACCGCAACGGGCCATCTGCGCCGGACTTTGGCCGATGACATTGCGGCCATCGAGTTCAATCCGGCCGGATGTCGGCTTGACCAGCCCCATCACGCACTTGAGCAGGGTGCTCTTGCCGGCGCCATTGGCGCCGACCAGGGCAACGGTTTCGCCGGCCCCGACTTCGAGGTCGATGCCGAACAGCGCTTGAGCGGCGCCGTAGTGTGCTGTCAGCTTGGCAATCCTCAGCATCAGGTAGTTGCCTCCATTTGCCCCAGGTACGCGCGGAGGACCAGCGGGTTGCAACGCACCTCGTCCGGTGAACCGACCGCGATGCAGCGACCGCTGTCGAGCACCACCACGCGGTCGGCAACCGTCATGACCAGGTCCATGTCGTGTTCGACCAGCAGCAGAGTATGGCCAGCGCTGCGCAACCGCTTCAGCTGCTCGGCGACTTCAGCCGTCTCCTCGGCGTTGAGGCCCGCGACCGGTTCGTCAAGCAGAACCAGGTCCGGCCTACCGACCGTGGCGCGAGCGAGTTCAACCCGCTTCCGGTCGCCGTAGGCGAGCACTGCAGCCGGCCAGTTCGCCTTGTTCGCAAGCCCGAACCGGTCAAGGGCTTCCAGGGCCCGGAGCTTGAGCTGCCGCTCGCGGTGCCGCAGGGAGGGGAAGCGCAGCATGGCCATCAACATCGAATCGCCGCCCTCACAGGTCAGTCCGGTCAGGACATTGTCGAGGACCGTCAGCCTGGGGAACAGCTTCAGGTTCTGGAATGTGCGGCTGATGCCGAAGCGGGCGATCTGGTGAGTTTGCAGCGCCTCGATCGGTTGCCCGCGGAAGTTGATCCGACCGGATGTCGTCGGCAGGACTCCGGTAATGCAGTTGATCAGGGTGGTTTTGCCGGCACCGTTGGGCCCGATCAAGGCGACAATCTGCCCTTGCGGAACCCTGAAAGAGACCTCGCTCAGGGCCGGCAGACCGCCGAAGTTCTTGCTGACCTGCTCAAGCTGCAGCATCTTTGCTCCTTCGCAGTGCCAGCCTGATGCGTACCGTCTCGATCAGCCCGGTCACCAGACCCTGCGGCAGGAAGATCAGCACCAGCACCAGGATGCCTCCGTGCACGAAATCCTTGTAGGTTTCGAACATGTCCAACCATTCCGGCAGAACGGTGATCAAGGCGGCCCCGAACAGGGAGCCCCACACCGAACCCATACCACCGATGACCACCATGATGACCAGGTCGGCGGATACGAATATGTTGAAGGAGTCGGGGCTGACAAAAGCGTAGCAGTGGGCGAACAGGCTGCCTGCCAAAGAAGCGAGCACCGCCGACAGGACGAAGGCCTTGACCTTTGCGGTCTTGGTATCGACGCCAAGCGCTGCGGCAGCGATCTCGTCTCCGGCCAGTGCTGCGAGCCCACGGCCGACCCCGCTGCGGACCAGGTTCAGGCAGAGCAGCAGGACGAGCAGGGCAAAGCCCCATAGCAGATAGTGCAGTCGAAACTCATCGGCAAACTCGAACCGGCCCAGGGCAAGGGAGGGGATCCCTGAGAAGCCGCTCGGCCCGCCGGTCACCTCGTCCCACTGCAGCAGGATGGTGTGCAGCACGAAATTTAGACCGAGGGTCGCCATGGCCAGGTAATGTCCAGACAGGCGGAGCGCCGGGATGCCGACCAGCAGGGCGACCAGGGCGACCAGAACCGCAACCAGCAGCATGGTCGGCCAGGGAGGAAGGCCTAAAGTGGTTGAGCCTATGGCAGAACCGTATGCACCCAGCCCGAAAAAGGCCGCATGACCCAGGGATATCTGTCCGGCATAGCCGATAAACAGGTTCAAACCAAGGACGACAATGGTGTTGATGGCGATCAAATTGGTCAGGCCGAGGGTGTAGGGGTTGCTTTCGACCAAAGGGAACAGCAGCACAGCCAGCGACAGGGCCAGAACGGTCAGCCCGGTACGGTGCAGGGTAAGAAAGTAGGCGAATTTTTCTTTGCTGTTCATGCTTTTGTTCAATCTCTGGGGAGGACCGCCCCTTAACGCGCGATCTTCATCGGGCCCCGTCTGGGCCGCTGCTTATTTATGCAATCCCTTGTGAAATGCCGCCATGTTGAGCTCGGCGAACTTGATCGGAGTCAACTGGCGGATCGCCGTTTCACACTCCTCGGCGGAACAGAAAAGGACCTTTTGCCTGATGGCCAGTCCGAGCAGCACCAGGTTGGCGAGGACGGCACTGCCAAGATCTCGGGCTATTCCTGAGGCATCGATTCGTTGACCTTCGCCGGCGCCGTCCGCATTGATGAGAATTTGTCCCTCTTCCTGCAGCAGCGGGCGATGCACCGGTAGGTTTGCCTCCCAGAGGAAAAGGCCGACATCGGCCTGTCCGGTGCGGATCAGCGGGCTCGCAAAGTCGCCGACCTTGATGGTAGAGAGGACCGTCCCGCCTCTTTGGGCCATGCCGTGGGTCTCGGCTGTCAGTACCGGCATCTCCCGATTCACCGCAGTCTGGGCGATCACCCGGGTGAGGAACAGAACGCCCTGGCCGCCGATGCCGCTGACGATCAACTGTTGCCTCATACTTTCTTCTCCTTGCCGATGGCATGGACCGGACAAACCGGAATGCAAACGCCACAGCCGATGCAGCGATCCTGATTGACCACGGCCTTGCCGCTGACCGGATCCATCGCCAGGGCGGGGCACTCGAAGGCCTCGACGCACTTGCGACAACCGACGCAGCGCTCGTCGATGCCGATCTTGAATGAGGGCTGGCTCGAGCGCACCACGCGGTCCATGATACAGCCGTGACGGGAGATCAGGACCGCCACGCCGCCGTCCGGTCGACGGGTGTAGGCATCGGCCTGTTGCAATAACGCCTTGAACTGCTCCTGGTCGTAAGGGTCGCAAACCTCGAGGAAGTCGACACCGCTCGCTTTGACCAGCGGCTCGATGGCCACTGCCCGGGTCGGCCTGCCCCCGGCCGCGATTCCCATGTGCGGTACGGGCTGGCCGCCGGTCATGGCCGTGGTGGCGTTGTCGAGAATGACAATAATGATCCGGGCCTGCTGGACGACGGCGTTGATCAGGGCCGGTATTCCGGCATGGAAAAAAGTTGAATCGCCGATGGTCACTACGATTGGTGGAACCTCGCCGTCCTGAGCATAGGCGTGGTAAAACCCGACCCCCTGACTGATACATGCCCCCATGCAGTGCACGGTGTTGACCGCACCGAGATTCATCCCCAGGGTGTAGCAGCCGATATCGGAAGGAAAGATTCCTTTCGGGAAACTGGCCTTGATATTGAAGAACGCGGCCCGGTGAGGGCAGCCGGGACAGAGTGAGGGACGCTGGCCGCGGCGTTCGGACGACAGCCCGGCCGGCGGCGACAGGTCCAGAAAGTCGGCAAGCACCTGATGGACAATGTCCGGGGTCAGTTCGCCCTCCCGCGGCACCGCCCCACTCTGCTTGCCTGCTGCCCCGGGGTGGGCGATTTGCAGTTCGATGACCGGGTAGGTTTCTTCCAGAATCAGCACACGATCATAAGCCGTCTGCAACTGGCGACTGAAGTCCGGGTTCAACGGATACGGCATGGTGACCTTGTAAAGATCGCAACAGCTGGCGAGTTCCAGCTCCTCGAGCAGGTCGACCAGGTGGCTGTAGACGATCCCGGAGGCAACCATGGCGAGACGAGGCCGACTGCCGTCACCAGGTGTCAACTGCGGCTGCAGATCTGGCTCGCTGGCGATGTTTGCCAGATGATGGTTCAGCTTGCGGTGCAAGGCCGGGAGGAAGGCCGGCGTCGCCGCCCAGCGGGTCGGGTCCTTTTGGAAGTCGGCGACCCGTCCGAGCCGCTGTGGTTGCCGACTGGCGACATTTTGTCGAGAATGGCAGATGCGGGTCGTCGGGCGCAGGACCACGTTGACTTCATATTTTTCCGACAGCTCGAAGCCGACCGATACCAGGTCTTTCGCTTCGACCGGGCTGACCGGGTCGAGGACCGGCACCCGTGCCTGCAGGCAAAAAAGACGGGTGTCCTGCTCATTCTGCGAGCTATGCGGGCCGGGGTCGTCGGCGACGATGGTCAGCATCCCTCCCTTGACGCCCAGGTAGGCGGTCCTCATGAACGGGTCGGCGGCGACGTTCAGCCCGACTTGTTTCATGACGGCAACTGAGCGCTTGCCGGTGTAACTTGCCGCGAGGGCGACCTCGAAGGCGATCTTTTCGTTCACCGACCATTCGATGTGCAGCGGCTCTGGCGCCAGGTCGGCACGATCGATGACCGCCTGGAGAATTTCCGTGGACGGGGTTCCCGGGTAAGCGGCCGCGACCTGGCATCCCGCCTCGATCAGCCCCAGGCCGATCGCCTCGTTACCCATCAGCAATTGGGTGTTCTTGTCTGTCATGGCTCTCTTCAATTCATCAAATTACAGGGGGGATACCCCTGGGCGGTCAATTTATTTCCCCAGCAGACCCTTCGGACGGACGAACAGTACCGCCAGCAGAACGACGAACGCCACCACGTCTTTGTAAGCACTCGAAAGGTATCCGGCCGAAAGCGATTCAAGCAGCCCGAGGCCGACTCCGCCGAGGATTGCTCCGGGAAACGAACCGAAGCCACCAAGAATTGCAGCGGCGAAGCCCTTCAAGCCGAGCAGCACGCCGACATCGTAATTGAGGGTGGTAATCGGGGTGATCAGGACCCCTGCCAGGCCACCGAGGGCCCCTGCTATAGCATAGCTGGTCAGGCGCACGCGGCCGGCCGGAATGCCGACCACCGCCGCGGCGGTCGGGTTGGAAGCCACCGCGCGCATGGCGAGTCCCAGAGGGGTCCGATAGAAAAACCAGGTCAGCAGGACGATGGCGCAGAGAGTCAGCAGCAGAATCCAGAGCGCCTGCGGCAGGACGCTGGCACCGAAAATCCGGATCGGCTCGTCCGGAGTCAGCGGTGGCAGGGCCATGCGGTTCTTTCCCCAAATCAGCTTGATCAGGCCACGCAGAATGATCGACAAACCGACGGTCAGGAAGATCAGCACCAGATGATTTTCCGAACGGCAGGGCCGCAGGCCAAAGCGTTCCACCAGCATGGCAACGAGGGCCACTCCCGCCACTGCCAGCAGCAACCCGGGCGCCAGCGGGATCCCCAGGGCGAACAGGGCTGAGAACATCAGCATCCCTCCCAGGGTGATGAAATCGACCTGGACGAAATTGACAATTCCCATGGTGTTGTTGACGACACAGAAACCGATGGCGATCAGCGCATAGATGGAGCCGCTGGTCAGCCCGGAGAAGACGAATTGGAGAAGATCCTGACTTGACATGGTGAGTGGTTGCCGGGGTTGGTTTCACTTTGCCAGGCACTCGCCAGGCCTCGAGAAATTCACCCGTGTCCGTAATCCCTGCACTAAAAATTGTGCCGGTTCTTTTGACCGGGCACTGAATTCAAGGGGGCTTTTCACAGGGGACATTTTGCGTGTCTCGCCTGTTAAAGAATCCGGCAGCGCTGCTTTGACTTGAGCTGTGCGCTTCCTTGCAGCGAACTGCCGCAGAGGCAAGAACATACCAGGCACTGGATGCTTTCTTGGCCTTTATCTGCCCTCGGAACTTACGCCGCCGAAAGGTGTCCTGCCACCCTCGAGAAAGGTCAATTTAGCAGAAACCCCGACGAATAGGAAAGAATCAATTGTCTGCTGGATTGCCCTGATTGCGCGACTGGGACGTCTGGCCTGCTGGCTGCCGGCGGTGGCGGTTTGCAGAGGCAGGCTCAGCATGTCAAAAATTAACCAAGCGATCACCTAAGTAAAGATTTAAAGCAAGGGAGCGGAGATGAGCCGGCACTTTTTACTAGCGGCCTCACTTGAGGCTGCACTCCTCCGGGCCTTTGCGGCGGCATGTTAATAAATGTCCTGCAAAGCCTGTCTTGACACTCCGCTCAAGGATGAATAGACTTCGGCAGACTTTTGCCGACGGACTGCAGGACGAGAAGGAGAAACCACCATGAACAGCTGCCCCTGCGGCAGCGGCAAAGACTATGCCGCCTGCTGCGAACCCATCATAGCCGGGAAGAAGAAGGCCGATACGGCCGAGCAATTGATGCGGGCTCGCTATACGGCCCACGTCAAGGTCGAAATCGACTTTCTCTACGACAGCACCCACCCTGATTATCGCGAGGGTTACGACCACAAGGGGACCAGAGTCTGGGCCGAAAAGTCCGAGTGGTACGGCCTTGAGATTGTCGATACGACAGAGGGCGGACCGAAGGACGAACAGGGCGCCGTTGAGTTTGTCGCCCGCTTTCGCGACAAGGAGGGCCTGCGCAGTCATCACGAGCGTGGCCAGTTCAAGCGCAAGCGCGGGCGCTGGCTGTTCACCGAGGGAGCCATGGTCAAGCCGCGGCCATTGAGCGTGACCAAGATCGGTCGCAACGACCCCTGCACATGCGGCAGCGGCCTCAAGTACAAGAAGTGCTGCGGGCAATAGTTTTTTGCCGCCATGCCGAACTGCTGGGCCATGCGGTCATAACAAGGGGGTGTAGTCGTGCGGTTCAGCTCTAAGGCCGCAGCGACACACCCCCTGCCACAATCAACGGGCCCATAACCCCAACAAAGGCATAACCAAACTTAAGCCACTCTCTAACGCAAAGACGCGGGGACACAGAGAGCAAGGCCAGGGTCTTGGTATTTTATTTAGAGTTTGATGAACGTCCCCTCTGTCCCTCTGCGTTAAACATTTTTTAGGTTATAGAGCCCGATCTCTAAAATCAAAGCGCCCCGGAACTTCCCGGGGCGCTTTGTGATATTGCGTTTCTTTGTGATTCCCGTCGTGAGAATCTCGTTCGGATCACCCGACAACTGCGATCCAGATTTTATCGAACTCTAAATTGATAGGACTATCCTTGAGTGGCCCGGCGGTTCAGAGACTGGCATGCGTCTTCCTCCTTTGCCTTCGAGGCACCTCGTTTGCGTTTGAGGCGTAGATCAACTATAGCACAAACGCGCTCCCCACAAATCGAAAAAATACGAATTAATCGTCTTGGGCATAAATTATTCTCCGGCACGCAGCACCCGTCACAGGTCGGCGGGAGGACGGGTGGCGGACCCTGGCGAACGCGGCCCGCCAAGCTGGCCCATCTGGACCAGGGCGTCGGCGATCTCGGTTTCGGAGAGGATGTGGCGCAGGCCCAGGATCTTGAGCAGCTGCGCAGCACGCTGGCGGACCTTGGCGGCCCGTAGCTCGGGATTAAAGGCGACGCGCGGCCCTGGCAGCATGGCCGCGAGGAAGGTCCCCTCGGCAGGGGTCAGTAGGGACACCGGTTTTCCGAAGTGGTATCGGGCGCCGTGTCCCATGCCGTAAACCATCGGCCCGAGCTCGACCACGTTCAGGTATAGTTCCAGGATCCGTCCCTTGGTCAGTTCCTGTTCCAGGTGCTGTGCGATCACCACTTCCCGCAGTTTGCGCCGCAGCGACTTGTCGCGGGTCAAATACAGGTTCTTGGCCAGCTGCTGGGTGATGGTCGAGGCGCCATAGGCCAGGCGCTTGCGCTTCAGATCGTACTTGATCGCCTCTTTCAATGCCGGCACGTCGATGCCGCTGTGCTCATAGAAGTTGGCGTCTTCGGCGACAATCACTGCCCATTTGAGTTCGTCCGGAACGGTATCCAAGGGCGCCCAGTACGGGTTTTTCGGCCCGACCAGAAAAGGGTGCATCACGCCCTGCCAATCGGGAACCTCGACGGTCAGTGTGGCGCTGCGATCCTTGAGCAGGGCGACGTCCGGCAGGTCCCAGTAAAGCCAGCTTGCCAGAACCCCGCTGCACAGAACCAGGGCGGTCAGCAGCAGGAGGGAATATCGCAGCAGCCGACCCGTCCGTCTCCACAGCGCCATCAACGATTTGTGGTCCAGTTTCATCCCCGTGTTTTCCTGTGCCAGGCACTTTGTCCCCTTGTCGGGTTGCTTGCGCGCTCACTAGCAGTGTAAATAACTTGCCGCTGATATCAAGCAGGGCTTTTCATGGCGCGCTATGCTGTGCACCAGTTTGCGGTTGCTATCTGCCCGGAAAAAACTAAGATGATAGTTGTTCGCCGGCAAAGGAGGACCATATGACCCAGCAGCGGCTCTACCATATCGGCTTCAGTCGGGGAGATCTTGGCAGCGTCCCTCCGACCGTCGCCCTGCTTTGCGGCGATCCGGAGCGGGCGCGACGCATCGCCATGGAAACCGACGGAGTGACCTGCCTGACAACACTTTCAGAGAACCGGGGGCTGCACAGCTACCTGTGCCAGATGGCGTGCGGCCGGGCCTTCATCGCGGCGACCAGCGGCATGGGGGCGCCGTCTCTGTCGATCGTCGTCAACGAACTGATTGCCGTCGGCATGCGAGCCATCATCAGGGTCGGGACCAGCGGCGGCATCGCTCAACAGGTCAAGGCCGGGGATCTGGTGATTTCGAGCGCCGCACTCTGCCGTCAGGGCGCCGCGCAAGACATCGCCCCGGCAGAATATCCTGCCGCTGCCGATCCTTTCCTCACGGTGGCACTGGCCAGGGCTGCCGAGCGTCTCGGTCTCCGCGCCCATCTTGGTGTGACGGCAAGCGTCGACACCTTCTACGAGGGGCAGGAGCGCAGCGATTCGGCCAACCCTCACCTGCTGCGCACCCTGCAGGGCACCACCGGGGAGTATCGGCAGCTGCGGGTTCTCAATTACGAGATGGAGGCCGGGACCCTGTTCAAGATGGGCCTGGTCTATGGTTTTGCGGCGGGCTGTGTCTGCGCGGTGTTGGCCGAACGACTGGTGGCCGAGGCTGTCGACCTGGATGTCAAGAAACGTGCCGAGGGGGATGCCGTACGGGTGGCGCTGGCGGCACTCGAAGGTTTACCGATCGCCTGAATTGAGCCTCGGGGCTCCGGCCCCAGATGTCGAAGCGTAAGATCTTACCGGAAAGGCGCAATCCGTGCCTTAAGACTCTGCCAGATGGGGCGGCATGCTCCGTCGTGCAAAGCGTCCCACCCCTGATTTCCGACTTTCCCCAAGGGAATTTTTGCTTTATCTTCGAGCGAGATTGCCCTGGCTGCAGTGTCTAGAAACACTCACGCCTTTGCCGGAAGGGCTCCGACGATGATTTCAACCGAGCAGCGTCCGATGCTGCGCTTTCTGATCGTCCAGACCGCAGCATCAGTCGTCGGCCTGCAGTGCTGGATGATCCTGTTCAACAACTTCGCCGTGGAAGTCTCCGGCCTCGACGGTCTGCAGATCGGAATCATCGGTTCGGTACGTGAAATTCCGGGGTTTTTGGCGCTGCTGGCGGTTTTCGTTATGCTGGTGATCAGGGAGCATCGGCTCTCTGCGCTCTCCATCGTCTTTCTAGGCGCAGGCACCGCTCTGACCGGGATGTTTCCAAGCTTCACCGGCCTGGTGATCACTACGCTGATCATGAGTTTCGGTTTCCATTATTACGAGACCACCAACCAGTCCCTGACCCTGCAGTATTTCAACACCGCGACCTCGCCGCTGATCTTCGGCCGACTGCGCAGCCTGGCTGCGGCGACCAGCATCGCGGTCGCCCTGCTGCTGTTCCTGATGGGCCTGGCGTTCAGCTACCGGGCCATGTTCCTGGTCGTCGGCAGCCTGGTGACTGCAGCCGGAGTCTGGGGCCTGCTTCAGGATCCAACCCACAAGGAGGTGCCGCCCCAGCATCGCAGGATGATCTTCCGGCGCAGATACTTCCTCTATTACTTTCTGACCTTCATGGCCGGAGCACGGCGCCAGATCTTCGTCGCCTTTTCAGTCTACCTGCTGGTCAAGGTCTTTCAGTGTTCAGTGACTGAAATCACACTTTTGTTCGTCGTCAACAATGCTGTCAACTACGTCTTGAGTCCCGCTATCGGCCGTGCCATCGTCCGCTTCGGCGAGCGCCGGGTCCTGTCCCTGGAGTACGGCGGCCTGATCGGTGTCTTCCTGGTCTATGCCTTCACCGGCTCGAAGCTGATCGCGGTCGTCATGTACATCCTCGATCACATCCTGTTCAATTTCTCGATCGCCATCCGCACCTATTTCCAGAAGGTTGCAGATCCCAAGGATATCGCTCCGAGCATGGCGGTCGGTTTCACCATCAACCACATCGCCGCTGTGGTCATGCCGGCCATCGGCGGCGCGCTCTGGATGGTCGACTACCGCATCCCATTCGTTGCCGGGGCCGTACTCAGCTTGGTTTCCCTGTTGGCGGTCCAGCGTATCCCGCGACCAGCCAGCGTCACCGATAACCAGCCGTGAGGACTAAAAGTCAGGGTTTTTTGAGCGTCGTCCTGGTTTGCCGCCGTGACCATCTGAAAAGACTTGACCGCAAGCGTGAACAGGTGAATATGCTTTACAAATGACCTGCGAAACTTACCGGCATTCTGCGGCCCGTGATGCTTGAGCTCACCTGGTCAAAAGGCAAGGAATAAGACCCATGCCGTTGGCATCCCTGATCCGCATGCTGTTGCTCAGCTGCCTGTTGCTGGTTCCCTGGACGAACAGCAGCTGGGGCGGTCAGACCGTTTCTTCGCCGGACCTGGTCACCCATGGGCCAAGGGACCGGGCCAGGGTCGCGCTGACCTTCGACCTCTGCCAGGTCCCCGGCCGGCCGGCCGGATTCGATACGGAGATCGTCGGTGTCCTCGAGGAGAGACAGCTGCCCGCGACCTTTTTTGCCGGCGGTGACTGGATGCGTACCCACCCCGCTGAAATTCGCCGGTTGGCCGCCAATCCACGCTTCGAAATCGGCAGCCATTCCTGGAGTCACCGCGACCTGCGCCAGCTCACCCAGGCACGTATCGGCGAGGAGGCCGGGCGCACCGTGGCCGAACTGCAGAGCCTCACCGGGCGGACAACCCGCCTGTTTCGTCTCCCTTTCGGTTTCGGCAATGAAATAACCCTCCAGACCCTGCATGACCTGGGTTTTTCCATCATCCAGTGGGACGTGGTGACCGGGGACCCCGACCCCAAGGTGTCGGCCCGGGACATCCTGAACACCGTGCATAACCGAACCCGCAACGGCTCGATCATCATCATGCACGCCAACGGCCGCGGCCATCACACAGCCGAGGCCCTCCCCGGAGTCCTCGACGAACTGCAACGGCAAGGCTTCGAGTTGACGACGGTCTCTGAGCTTCTTGAATACCAGGCACAGGGTCAATCAAACATAAGGAGTGAGACTGCATACAGAGGCAGTGATGCGAGAGGGTCACTCAAAAGGGGCGCTCAATTCGAGTGACCCAGGCTGAGCTATTTTCTCATGAGTCGTGTAACCGATGTTTTAATTTTTTAGTTGCGTTGACATTGGCGGGTCCGCCGATACACTTAAGTCAAACAGTGGCGAAATAAGCCAGCCTGGAGCACGTAAAAAACCTGCGAGCGACCAATGGCAAAACCTGACGGTAATGCCAGGCCGCCCAGACAGGACCTGAATCAAGCGGCAGAACTACTTTAACAGGTAGCAGATGCAGCAACTGCTTAAAAAACAGTCGATTCAGGGTCGCCCGGCGGCCGTTTCGTCACTGTTGTTTTTTGTTGTGCAGACAAGAAACAGGCGACCGTATGGTCGCCTGTTTGTCGATCGCTGACCGGTCAGATGGCCAAGCCTCGTGGCCAAGACCCGGGTGCCGCAAGAGGTACCCCAAGCCGTAAGCCAAGCGTCTGGACATGGCTCTTCCCTCCGTGTAACATCCGACAACTCCACAAGGAAGGACAAATAACACATGGCAGGACCGCTAAGCCATATTCGTGTGCTGGACCTCAGCCGGGTTCTGGCTGGACCCTGGGCGGGACAGACTCTGGCTGACCTTGGCGCCGAAGTCATCAAGGTCGAACGACCGGACGGCGGCGACGACACCCGCAGTTGGGGCCCGCCGTTTCTCACCGACGAGTCAGGACAACCGACCGCCGATGCCGCTTACTTTCTTTCCACCAACCGCGGCAAGAAATCAGTCACGATCGATTTTACGCTTCCGGCCGGACGCGAACTGGTCTGTCGGCTGGCTGAGCGGAGCGACATCCTGCTGGAGAATTTCAAGGTTGACGGCTTGGCCAAGTACGGCCTCGATTATGCGTCCCTGAAGCAAGTCAACCCGGGGCTGATCTATTGCTCGATCACCGGTTTTGGCCAGACCGGGCCCTATCGGGAGCGGGCCGGCTACGATTTTTTGATTCAAGGCATGGGTGGGTTGATGAGCATCACGGGGGAGACCGACGGCGAGCCGATGAAGGTGGGCGTTGCGATTATCGATGTTATGACCGGTATGTACGCCAGCACTGCGGTGCTGGCCGCCCTCGCCCATCGCGAGCGGACCGGCGAAGGACAGCACATCGACCTGTCCCTGCTTGACGTGCAGGTCGCGACCCTGGCCAATCAGGCGATGAACTACCTGGTCAGCAGTACTGCTCCGCAACGGCTCGGCAACGCCCACCCTAATATCGTCCCCTACCAGGCCCTGGCAACTGCCGACGGATATATCATCCTGACCGTAGGCAACGATGGCCAGTTTCGCAAACTCTGTCGCATCGCCGGCTGCGCCGAACTGGCCGAGGACCCACGTTTCGCCAGCAATGCGACCCGGGTCGCGAACCGCAAAGTGCTGATCCCGCTTCTGGAGCAGGCTTTACGGCAGCACAACAGTAGCGAGTGGATCTCCCTGATGGAGGCGGCTGGAGTGCCCTGCGGGCCGATCAACGATATTGCCGAGGTCTTTGCCGACCCCCAGGTCAACAGCCGGCAGATGCGCATTGAACTGGATCACCGGAACGCCGGCAAGATCCCCCTGGTCGGCAGCCCGATGAAATTTTCACAGACGCCGGTGGCATACCGCCAGGCGCCGCCGCTGCTTGGTGAGCACAACGTGGAGGTCCTCGGCGGCTGGCTCGGCCTTTCTAAGCAGGAGCAACGGGAGCTGAGTAAGGCTGGGGTTATCGGAACCGATCCCCCTGAGGTGACGTGATGCATGCCGGGGACAGGCTGTGCTCTTGAGTCTCTGGACAAAGATTCGTGAAAAACCATGAGCAGTGCCGCACCTTTAAAATCGGTTCCTCGACACGCTCCCCACAAATGACAACCGCCGCTTCGTTAAAACCGAAGCGGCGGTTGTTGTTAAAGGACATGGGGCCCGGTAATGCGCTCTTGCCCGGTAAGCACCTAAATGAAGAGATTCCCGCAGTTCCGCTGTTTCCCATTCAGCGCTGTGGCTGAAAAGGCCTGGTTTCGAAACATGCGTCCTTGACCGTCACCGACGAGCTTTGCGGCACCAGCTGCCAGATGTCTGGAAAGACGCCGATCGGCTCAGAAACGATGGCCCGGGCGTCGGTGCCGAAATGCTCCCGGAGGTCCGGGTTCAGATGGCAGACCGCTTCGGTGTCTTTACTGTGATAGAGGGTCGGTGCATCGCCATCGCTGGCGTAGCGGACCGCGTAAAGATTATTGCCGTCGGTGACCCCGACCGTCATCCAGATGGCTTCTTCAATGCCCTTTTTAAGGGCAGTTTCTTCGACAAACCCGACCATTCTCGCCAGGCCCCGCAACGGGTCGTGTTCAAGGCCGAAGGTCAGGGCGAGGTAGAACATGACCTCCGAATCAGTGGTCCCGAGAATATTCGGAAACAGCCCCGGGTCTACGGCCATCAGCAGGTCGCGGCGAATTTTCTCGACCTCGAAGATCTCGCCGTTATGGACAAACAGCCAGTTCTTGTAACGGAAAGGGTGGCAGTTGGTTTCCTGAACCGTGGCCTGCGATGTGGCCCGGACATGGGCCATGAACAGGGGCGACCGGATATGGGCGGCCAGGTCGCGCAGGTTGAAATCATTCCAGGCAGGTCGGATGCTGCGAAAGATTCCCGGATACTTGGGCTCGGCGTACCAACCGACCCCGAAGCCATCACCGTTGGTGGGTGTCTCGGCTGATTTCGAACACATGCTCTGATCGATCAGGTTGTGCTTCGCTTTGAACAGCAGGTCCTCAAGCAGGACGGCCTGTCCGGTATACGCCATCCATCGACACATTACGTTGTTTCCTTTGTCAATCGAGGTTGATTATCGAAAACCCCTCCGGACACCCCAGGTTTTACTCCCAGTAATCTCGGCTGGCATACGACCGGCCTTTTGTCCATGGACAGTTTATCTCATGGAACGGTTCCATGCTGGCAACTGCTCTAAATTTCTGAAACGTTACGCGTTATGAGCTCAATCCTCGAGCATCATGAGCTCAGTGGTAATCTGGATTGAACCGGACAACGAACGGTAGACCGGGCAGGAGTTGTGATGTACCCGGTGGACCCGCTCGATGGTCTCCCGCAGGCCGTCCGCAGCCTTGAGGGAGTAGGTCACATGAATGCTCCGGATCACCAGGACCTTGTCCTCGGCAACGATATCACCACGCACTTCGGCAGTAAGATCCCCCCTGCCGACCGGGACTTGACGCGCTTCCAGCGCGCCGGCAAAAGTGCCAATCAGTCAACCGCCGGTTGCTGCAACCACATAATCCAGCGTAGTTGCATGAGGCACCGCGATCTCCTCGCTCCTGCGTCCATAATGTTCTGCGACCGGGCCATGAGTGCCGAACAGGACCGGTTCCGTTTCTGCCGGCAGATAAGCGAGCCGGACAAACTTTTCCTCGCCACGCTCAATGCGTACTCGCGAGATGTAGACGGGCTTTTCTTTCATCGTCAACCTTTCTGGTGTCCTTTGGGGGGCGGCCTTTTGGGACGCCCTCGTGTCAGTTCTCCACCGCCTGGTGGCCCGCAGTCGCTGAGTGCAGGAGAAAAAGTTCATAGTTGGTCTTGAGCATCTCCGGGATTGGTAGTTCATAGGGGCAGCGATCGATACAGGCCCCGCAGGCGTTGCAGCGCACCACGCTCTCCATAGGCCCCCTGCTGAATTCCGGTGCCACGGCTGCTGACATGCGTGCGGCGACGATCGGGTAGCCCATGGCCGGGGTGATCATCACTCCCTGAGGGCAGGGTTGGCAGTATTCGCAGCGCCGACAGAAACGTTTGCCCAACTCCTCACGACAGCGGTCCATGTCGGCGCGGTCGTGGTCCGTGATCCGGTTGGCAAGGGTGTAGAAGGAGAGGACTTCGTCGATCTGCGCATTGGTCTCGAAGCCCGGGATCGGCAAAAGACCAGAATGCTGGCGAAGGAATTTGAACGCCGCATCGGCATTGCTGATGGCGCCACCGGCGAAGGGCTTCATGCCGATGAAGCCCATGTCCAATTGTCTGGCCGCCGGCAGGAGCTCGTGGCTGGCCCCGTCCTCGATGAAGTTGAACGGGAACTGGATGGTGTCGAACAGTCCGCTACGCACCATCTTGAGGGCCATCGGCAGGCTGTGCGAGGTCACTCCCAGGTACCGTATCTGGCCGGCGGCCTTGGCCCGGGTAACCACTTCCAGGGCACCGCCTGGGGCCATGACCGCGGCCCAGTCTTTTTCCTGGGCAACCTGGTGCAGCTGGTAGAGGTCGAGGTAGTCGGTTTGCAGCATTTTTAAGCTGCGATCGAGATGCTCCCGGACCCCGTCGCCGTCGCGGCGCTGGGTTTTCGTGGCCAGGATGATCTGGTCGCGCATGCCAGCGAAGGCGCGGCCGATCTTATCCTCGCTGTCACGGTAGGCATTGGCGGTGTCAAAAAAGTTGATCCCCCGCTCGCAGGCGTACCGCA
The DNA here is from genome assembly GCA_024641085.1 of Geobacteraceae bacterium. Taxonomy (GTDB): domain Bacteria; phylum Desulfobacterota; class Desulfuromonadia; order Desulfuromonadales; family BM103; genus JAHEDT01. The sequence goes on from JAHEDT010000001.1 coordinate 206,564, forward strand.
AGACCCGCACCGCTTCCTGCCGGTCGAGACGGATGATCGGTATGGCTCCGAAGCCCACCTGGGAAACCACCAGGTCCGTCCTGCCCAGTTTCAACATGTCCATCGTTTAAAAATCCAGGCTTTCGCCAGGCTTAAGCACGGTGGCCTTGGTGGCTGTCTCCTGCTCAACGCGCTGCGCCCATAGCTGTGGATTCTGCTTGAGCAGGTCGAAGGTGTTGTAATGGATCGGCACGACCGTCTTCGGCTGGAGCATTTTCACTGCCCGCAGTGCATCGTCCGGGCCCATGGTGTAATTGTCACCGATCGGGATGACAGCGAGATCCAGACCCTCTTCGCCGATCAGCTTCATGTCGCCGAACAGGCCGGTATCCTGGGCCATGTAGATTTTTTTGCCGTCGCTGGTTGTCAGCAGGAAACCGCAGGGATTGCCGCCGTCCGAGCCGTCCGGAAGCTGCGAACCGTGCAGCGCCAGGGTCAATTTCAGGTAGCCGAAGGGGTGCCTGAAACCGCCGCCCAGGTGTTGGCCGTGAATCTTTTGCACGCCCTGTTTACCAAACCATGTAGCGATTTCGTGGTTGCTGATGATCATCGCACCGGTGCGATTGGCAATTGCCGCGGCATCACCGACATGGTCGCCGTGGCCATGACTGACCAGGATGAAGTCGGCTGCGATGTGCTCCGCCGAGGCAGAAGCCGCCGGATTTCCGGTGAAAAACGGGTCAATCAGCAACTTGAAACCTCCGGTTTCAAGCCCGAGAGTGGCATGACCGAACCAGGTGAATTTATTCATTTGCAACGTCCTCCTCTGGAAGTCGTTCCTGTTACCCAGGTTTTCTGTGCAGCTAAACAATGCCGGGAGGTTATCTGCTCCTGGCTCAGTTCAGTCGGCTTTCTGGGGGGGGGCCGCCGGGAAGCCTGGCCCGTTTGCCTGCCGTGCCGGGCGGCAAGCAACCCAAGACAAATTTAACCCAGAATCTTCGTCAGGTAAAGAATGCCCGTCTGGGGAGCCCTGCCGCGATTCTATGCTGCGTGGCCCTGCCCCTGGTTGCCGGTCGCCGGGTTTGTCGGAATTGTGCAAGAACTTTAAAGAGTGTTTCATGGGATTCCCAGTAAATCGAGGCGGCTTGTTTGACCGTGCCTGCGGCCCCACTGCAGAGAGATGCCGCTAATAAAACTTTTCTGTCTGGTTCTTGCAATTTCCGCATAATGTTCTATTGGTTAAAAAATAAACAGTTCTATAAACTCATTGACTAACAAGGAAAGTTTAACGTAGTGGCGCACAAGGCGCAGAGGGAAAGTTCATAAACCCTAAACATCAACGCCCTTGGCATTACTTCTATGCGTCTCTGCGTTAGTCAATGGCTCAAGTTACGTTGACTTTGTTTGGGGTCTCGGCCCGGAAATAAATTACTGAGTCTAAGGGGGATTGCCTTATGGACGGACATTTGGCGAAGAAGCCGTTGGCCCAGGGTTCGGCCGCCCAGAAAAACCTCGATTTTTTCAACACGGTCGTTGCCTCAGCACCTGTCAAGCCGTTTGCGATCAGACTCTGGAATGGAGCCGAATGGCGACACAGCCAGGAACCGCCGCGCTTCACCCTTGAGCTCAAGCATCCGAGTGCTTTGCGCCGCCTGTTGTGGCGCCCAAGTGAACTGTCCCTTGGTGAAGCCTACATATCGGATGAATTCGAGGTTCTCGGGGATCTTGAAGCCAGTTTTGAGCTGGCCGAACACCTGATCGGCAGGCAATGGCGCATGTCGGAAAAGCTGCGCCTCGCTGGTAAACTGCTGGGCTTGACCGGCAAGCGCGTGACAGGGAAACGGCAGGACCCAGTCAAGTTGAAGGGCAGGACTCATTCAAAAAAGCGCGATGCCCAGGCCGTTCAGTACCATTACAATATCTCCAACGATTTCTACCGGTTATGGCTCGACCAGCGTATGGTTTATTCTTGTGCCCTGTTTCACCGCCGGGATGACAGCCTGGACCAAGCACAGTACAACAAGCTCGATTACCTGTGTCGTAAACTCCGGCTCAAGCCGGGCGAAAAGCTGCTCGATATCGGCTGTGGCTGGGGCGGTCTGATCATGCATGCCGCGGAAAAATACGGCGTTGAAGCCCTGGGGATCACTCTCAGTCAACCTCAGGCCGAACTGGCAAACGCGAAGATTCGCTCGGCGGGTCTGGCCGATCGTTGCCGAGTTGAGATCTGTGATTATCGGGATGTCCCGGCGGACCGGTTGTTCGACAAGTTAATCAGTGTCGGTATGGTCGAGCATGTCGGTGAAGGGAAACTCCCGGAATATTTCCGCAAGGCCTACCAACTGCTCAAGCCGGGCGGAGTCTTTCTCAATCACGGCATCACCGAATCGATGCACAGCGCACTGGTTGGTGGCCCTTCATTCATTGACAGGTATGTTTTTCCCGATGGTGAACTCTTGCCGATCAGCACCTTACTTAAGGTTGCCGAAGAGGTCGGCTTCGAAGTCCGTGATGTGGAAGGGCTGCGCGAGCATTATGCCTTAACGCTGCGTCACTGGGTCAAGCGTCTCGAGGCAAGCCGTGAGCAGGCAATTGCCTTGACCTCTCCGGAAACCTATCGAATCTGGCGTATTTACATGGCCGGTTCAGCCTATAGCTTCAAAACCGGGCGGATCGGTCTGTACCAGAGCCTGTTGATCAAGTCCGAACACCGATCCCCCCGATTGCCACTGACCCGTTGCGACTGGTATCGGCAGTGCCCGAGCCCACACCACTGATTGGCCGGGGCCTCTCTTGGTGCGGCCCTGCAATCAAGCTGGGATGTGTGATAACAACCGCCTGTTGACAAGGCCGCCTGGGCATCAAACCCGGCGGCCTTGTCATGTGTTTTAGAGCAGTCCCTTGAACAAGAATTATTATCCCCCCCCACTGACAGGTGGCCTGACCACCTGGACCCCCTCCGGTATCGTAAACTTGAATCTTGTTTCAGGGATACCGAGGTTCACCTTCAGATTGCTGAAAGCGATGATGGTGCTGTTGCCATTGGGGTCATAGACCGTGGTCGAGATGATCGGAAAATGGATACCGCCTGCGTCGCTCCGTTGCCTGTGCTCCAGGTAGGCTTGGACAGCCTGTCGGTCGATCACGATGGCCAGCCGGCTGATCATTGGTGAGGCCTGCCGTGGGGTCAGCTCCAAAATGTGGTTGCCCTGGTGGTCGCTGCTCGGCGTTGCCCAACCGATCTGGAAATCTCTGGAGAGGTTGCCGAGCCCGGTAAGAAAAACCATCGGGTCATTCTTGTTGGCCTCTTGATCGGTTTCGATGCTCGATTGGATCACCTGGTTGTTTTCCGGCAGGTAGACCCATAAAGTCTTCCCGTCGGAAACAATTTCCTGGTTGGTGGGGTGCAGGTAAAGCCAGCGGAACTTGACCGCGTGGTCCTGTTCATGCCCCTGGCCGGCGAAAGCGACCTCAAGGTGGCCACTGGCCTGTTGCATCCGGTCGAGGGAGGCGATCCTCGATTCCTGGGCAACGTCTGCAGAGTAATCGAAAATTCTGGCGCCTTTGTCGGCACTTGCCTGGAAGGGTGTTTCCAGGGTGCTGACCACGTCGTTGAGTTCGATGGCCCATGCGCCGGTTGTCGTGGCGGCCAGAACAAGGCCAAGCCAGGCTATGACGCTCAGTTTAACGTTTCTCACCCACACGGTCTTGCCTGGGAGGGGTCTATATAAGGATGGGATCTTCATCTCGGGCACAGTAAACCAACATCTTACCGGTGGCAAGATCAAACTCGACAGTGCGTCCCCGGTTGCCGCCGACCTCTTCGCCAGCCAGGGGGATGGCCAGCTTGGCAAGAGTCTCCCGGGCACTCTTTGCATTGCGGGCGCCGATACTGTTGATCAAGGTCTGGTAAGTGGTTTCAAACATGTTGGCCCCGCCGGCGATCTTCGCCACCAGGCCTGTCCTGCTGGCCCCGGCCTGCACCAGTTCCTCGACCATCCCGGAGATCCCGATATCGACATACTTGCCTGCCTTGCCAAACGGGCTGTCCTCAGGGTGACTGGGTAAAAGCATGTGCCCCAGGCCGCCGATCCGGTTTCGCGGGTCAAAGAGGCCGACGGCGATACATGAGCCGAGTCCGCACGCCCTGAGAACCTCCGGGCCCCGGCCGATCCGGGTCTGGGCGATGCTGACCCGGTTATCCATGGAGTCCTCCAACGAGGTTGACGAAAATGTCGAGGGTCGCCGGGTCGGGCAGCAGGAAGAAATGCCCCCTGATCGTCTTCTCCCGGTTTTGTCCCCCGGAAAAATCGGTTTCCACCATCATGGCCAGGTCACCGGAGCGGCTCAGCTCAATCAGTACGTTGTCGACCACCGCCCCGGCCATGTCATTGGCGAGCAGAGGCACAGAGGGGATCAGGACTTTTTTGAGCAGGTTGCCGAGAGCGTTGAGGTATGCGGAGGCGAGGATATTGCCAACCTCTTTCAGGGCGGAGATGTCCACCTCGCTCAGGGTGTGCCCCCGATCCTGATGGCCAAGCAGGCTGCAGAGCAGGCGATGGGCGCTCTCCTGAGGGAAGAGCAGCATGATGCTGCCGCGTGCATCGCCGAGGACCTGCATGGTGATCCCGACCATCAGTTGCTCGGCACCGCCGAGATGCTCCGGCACCTGGCTGATCTCGGTGACCGTGACCTGTGGTACGCGCAGGCGCACGGTCTGGCCGATCATCTGGGAAAGCGCCGTTGCCGCATGTCCCATCCCGATGTTGCTGATCTCCTTCAGGGCATCCAACTGGATATGACTCAATTCACGAAAGGGCATCAGGAACTCCAAGGGTCAATCGTTGGTGAAGGGCTGGCGGTTGTCGAGCAAAGACTGCGGGTCGACGACCAAGACCACCCGGCCGTCACCTTCGACGGTTGCGCCGCTCAGCCCGGTCAAGAGGTCCAGGGGGAAACCCATCTTTTTAACGAAAGCCTCGCGGTGGCCAAGATAACGGTCCACCTGCAGACCGATGTGTCGGCCCTGAATTTCGGTCAGCACAATCCAGGTGGTTTCCCCGGCAGGAACTTCCGGCAGGCCAAGGGCTTCGTTGAGGGAACAGATGCCGACCATCTCCTCGCCGAGACGAAAAACCCGTTTGCCTGCTAAGCCCTGGATTTCTTCGGAAGGCAGGTCGAGAATGCGCTGAACACGTGTGATCGGAATGGCGATGTGGTGGCCGGCACAGCTGACCAGCAGCAGCTTGACGATGGCAATGGACAACGGCAGGCGCATCTGGAAGCTTGTCCCCTGGTTGGGTGCGGCAGTGATCGTCAGAGTGCCGCCAAGATTGACGACTGCAGCCTTGACGACGTCCATACCGACCCCGCGTCCAGACGTTTCCGTGACTTCTTCCGCCGTGGAAAAACCAGGCTGGCAGACGAGCATCAGGGCGTCGTGGTCGCTCAGGCTCTCGGCTTGTAGAGTCGTGAGCAAACCCCGCTCCAAGGCTTTAAGACGTAACTGTTCCGGGTCCATCCCCCTGCCGTCATCGGCAACCTCGATCAAAACGAGGTCCCTTTCGCGGCGGGCGGTGACGGTCACGACCCCCTCTTTCTCGATGCCGTGGTCAACCGCGTTGCGCACCAGGTGCACCAGGGGGTCGGTGATTTCCTCTAGGACCACCCGGTCGATGCCGACATCGGCTCCGATGAGGCGTAGGGTCACCTTCTTGTCGGCCTTGCGGCTCAGGTCGCGTACGATGCGCGGCAAGCGCCCGGTAATATTTTCCAGCGGCATCAGGCGGGACTGCAGAACGTGGTGGCGAAGATCATCGATCAGGCGGCCTGTGTCAGTCAGGGCCTGGGTCAGCTCGTTCCAGTCCCGCTTGCTGGTTGCCGAATGCAGCATGTAGCGATGAGTGATCAGTTCGCCGGTCAGGTTGACAAAATGGTCGAGGAGGTCGGTGCGGACGCGAATGGTTCGGCCCGCCTCATCGCTGCTGCTGCGTTCGCGGTTCCGGCGATCGTCGATAAAGCGTACATTGGCAACCCCGCTGATCTTCCGCAGGGCCTCCCCGATGTGCTCCTTGGTGAGCGAGGTGCGCAGCCAGGCCTGCAGCCTCTGGCAGGGCTCGCCCTTGCGCAGGCCCTTCACGTCGGGCTGGCTCGTAATCAACTCGCCGGAGTGCGCCAATTCCCTCAGAATCAGGAGGCCGCGGGCGGCCGATGCCGGGGTGCCCTCATCCAGATCGATCAGCACCTGGAAGATGTCCGTCTCCTCGACGGGCGTGTCACGCACAGGGCTCTCGGCACTTTTGTCGGCACTCGTCTCAACCGTTCCTGTCGCCGCGTCGGGCTCACCGGCTTCGGCCGTGGCAGGCAATGCGTCGGAGAGTCCGTCTTCAGGGGCGACTGCAACCGTGGAGGAGGTGTTTTGAGGCTGGGTACTCAGAAAATCGTTGATCGACCTTTCCGACCGGTTCTCCTGCAGATCGTCCAGGAGACCGTCGAGTAGATCGATGCCAGCCAGCAGATAATCGAAGATTGCGGAGGGTACCTCACCAGAAGAGCGAAAACCGTCAAGCATGTCCTCAAGGCGATGGGCCAGACGGGCCGTATGGTCGAAGCCCATGGTTGCCGCCATCCCCTTGATCGAGTGAGCTTCGCGGAACAGAGCATCGATCGTCTCCCGGTGGCCCGGTTCCTGTTCCAGGGTGACGACCAGCTTGTTGAGGTTGTTGATATGTTCCCGGGTTTCGCTGAAGAAAAGCTCCCGGTACTGGGACATGTCCATAGAGGTTCCCGCAGGCTGATCAGGGGCGGCTTGTTACCCGCCTGACTATATCAAGGACATTGGCTTCCTTGAACGGTTTGACGATAAAGTCCCTGGCACCGGCCTCGACGGCCTCCAGCACCAGTGAGTCCTGGCCGAGGGCGCTGACCATGACCACGCATGCGTCGGGATCTGCGGCCATGATCTCCTGCAGCGCCTCGATGCCGCTCTTCCTGGGCATGACGATATCCATGGTAACCAGGTCCGGACGGTTCTCCAGGTAGAGTTCAGGGGCCGCTTCGCCATTCTCTGCTTCGGCGACCACCGCGTAGCCTGCCCGGAGGAAAATATCCTTGAGCATGTTGCGCATAAAGAGGGCATCATCGACAATCATCACCCGCAGTGCCATAAGCGTCTCCTATTGAATATGAAGGTTTTCCAGTTGACTGATGACTCCAGCTTTGTCGAGCAGGTTGACCTCGGTTCCGTCGAGTTGCGCCACCCCTCGGACCGCTTTCTGTTGTGCCGATGCCGGTGACGGTTCTAATGCGGACAGGTCGAGCTCGACAATCCGCTGAATCCCGTTGACTGACAGCGCCAGGGACTTGAAGTCCGCAGTCAGGACCACCCGCCGATGGTCACGCTGTTCCCCAGCAAAGCCGAGCAGGGCAGGCAGGTCAATGGCGGCAAGTATCTGGCCGTGGAAATTGATGGCGCCTTCGACAACCCCTGTGGCAAGGGGCACATAGTGCACAATGGGATTTTCGATGATCTCCTGGACGGCATCGATCTCCAGGCCGTAAAGTTCGTCACCGAGAGTAAAGATCAGGGTCAGGGTCATAGCCATGGATCAATCGTGCTCCTCCGGTACCAGCTTGAACTGCTTGACGATCTGTAGAAGAGTTTCGGACATGGTGGACAGCTCTTTGGCCGACCGGGCCAACTCCTCCATGGAGGCGGATTGCTCCTGGGTCGCCGCCGAGACCTGCTCGGTGGCTGCCGCGTTGTCGGAAACCACCTTGTCGATCTCGTCGATCGCCCGGTTGATCCGTTCGGCACTGGAGATCTGCTGCTCCGCCAGTTCCGCAATGCTGCTGGCTTTGGCCCGGGTCACCTCGGCGTTCTGGGTGATTGTCGAGAAGGCTTGGTTGGTTCTGTCGACGGCTTCCCAGCCGTTCTCCATCTCCTCGATAATCTGGGTCATGGAAGACTGCACTTGCTCTCCCTCGTTGCGAATCCCCTCCACCAGGCTGGTTATCTCGCCGGCGGAAATCGATGTTGAGTCAGCCAGTTTACGGATTTCCTCGGCAACCACCGCAAAGCCATGCCCATATTCACCGGCCCGGGCGGCTTCGATCGTGGCGTTGAGGGCGAGCAGGTTGGTCTTCTGGGCAACCCCGTTGATGACTTCGACGAATTTGCTGATTTTCTGAAGCTGGACGATGAAATTCACCATCTGCTGACCGCTGCTCTCCACTGCGGTCAGGACCTGGCGAATGCTGCCGAGGCTGGTCCCTGCCAGTGCTCTGCCGCTGTTGGCGGTCTCTACGGTCTGATGGGCGGCCTCGGCAACCTTCCTGGCCGAAGTAGCGACCAGGTTGATCGACATGGCAATCTCCTTGAAGAGCCGGTTTGACTCCTCAACCATCTCCGCCTGGGTTTCCGCACCTTTGCTGACCTGGTCGATGGTGCCGGCGACCTCCTGGGACGAAGAGGACATCTCCTGAGACGTTCCGGAAAGATCCTGCGCCGAGTTGGCGACCTTGAAAGCGATGCTGCGGATGTCGCCGACCAGGGTGCGCAGGCTGGTCTGAATCTGATTCATTGCTTTTGCCAGGTCGCTGGTTTCATCAGGAAACCCCCTTTTCTTGAGGGTGATGTCCTTTGACAGGTCTCCCTGACTGATCCGGTCGCCAGCCGAGGTCAGGCGGCGGATGTTGGCGGCAAAGACCCGCGAAAAAATTGCACCGATGATCAAACCGACCACCAGGGCGCAAGCGATGCTGAAGGTCTGCTGGAATTCCGGAGGGATCTGCAGGTAGGGCACGGCGAGGTTGACGATGACCCCCGAAACCACAACGATCAGAAAGCCGACGATAAATTTGTAGCTGATTTCGACACGCATGATTCCACTCCTTGAACAGGTCAGCAATCAATGGACACCGGGGGCTTCTCGTGGGCCGGTCTCCTAGAGCACGTTTGTGGTGGCGGGTTGCGCCGTGCGGCGATAAATACGCTCCATAGGGAACTCCGCTTGAAAACAACCGCGTATTTTGCCGATCATCGTTTCAGACCGTCCCAAAACCAGAGCCCCGTGTTCCTGAATGACATCGGCGAAGCGGGCCAGGATGCGCTCCTGTTCCGGCCGCGTGAAGTAGATCAGCACATTACGGCAGAGGATCAGGTCGGCGGCAGGGTAGTCGCGGTCAGTCACGATGTTGTGACGTATAAACTCGACTCTGTCACGGACGCGGCTTATGAGTTGATACCGGTCCTTGTCAGGGCGAAAATACTTTTTTATGACTTGCTCAGGTACCTCCCTCAAGCGGGCGGCCTCAAAACTCCCGGCTCGGGCCTTTTCGAGCACCGGTTCGCTGATGTCGGTGGCCAGGACGCGGATCTCCAGGTCAGCAGCGCCCAGGTCGTCTATCAGCATGGCCAGCGAGTAGGGTTCTTCGCCGGAGGCACAGCCGGCGCTCCACAGGGTCAGTTTGTGGCGCCCGGAGGCCCTGGCTTGGCGGCACAGGTCCGGCAGAATGTTTTTCTCAAGGATTTGGAAGGTCTCCGGATTGCGGAAGAACTGCGACACGTGAATGGAGATGGTTGCCAGCAAGGCGTCCAGTTCATCCTGGTCAATGTCCAGGCGTTTCAGGTAGTCGGAGAAATCGGCCGCCTGGGAGATCCGCAGCCGCTTGGCGATCCTGCGCCGGACGCAGCGGTCCTTGTACTGCTCGAGGTCGAACTGGCGCCGGTCACGCAATAGTTCCATGAGCGCCGTGAATTCTGCGTCAGACAGGTCCACGCCGTTCCATGTTGGGACAGTCGGCTCAGTCATGTTGCCTCGAATCTTTTTCAGGAATCACAAAAATGATCATAACCCCTAACGGGGAGTGGGAGCGTGGCCCCCTTGTCATCCCGTAGTGAAAGTTGGCCGTTGCCTGCCCGGATGACCCCGATCCTGGTGATCGGCAGTTGCAGCTGCGCGCCGAGCGCAATAACCTCGGCCCCTCTGTCCGGAGGGACGGTAAAGAGCAGTTCGTAATCCTCTCCACCGTGGAGAGTCAACTGCCGAAGGGTGGGGAGTCCGTCGGTGGCGCGTTGGAACGCTGCAGAAAGGGGCAGGAGCTGCTCTTCGATGATACCGTCGACCCGTGAGGCCTGAAGGATATGCGCCAAGTCGCTCACCAGGCCGTCGGAAATGTCGATCATCGCTCTGGCGAGGCGCCTCTCCGCGAGCATCTGCCCAAGTTCAACCCGTGCCGTGGGTCGATGGTGACGGGCCAGAAGATCGCCTTCCGGGGTTTGCCCCTCACGCAGCAGTTGCAGGGCCAGGGCGCTGTCCCCCAGGGTGCCCGAAACCATGATCAGGTCTCCGGGTTGTGCGCCATCTCTGCCGATGGCCTGGTGGGCCGGTGCACTCCCCTCGATGGTGACCGAGATCAACCAGGGCCCGGGGCTGTGGCAGGTGTCCCCACCAACCAGGGCCACATGATAACGGGCCGCTTCGTCGAGGGCGCCGTTGAGAAACATGTTGATGTCGTCAAAGTCGGTGTCGCCGGGGCAGGCCAGCCCCAGGTAAAGATAGCGGGGGGTGGCGCCCATTGCGGCAATGTCGCTGAGGTTGACGGCAACGGCCTTGTGGCCGAGGTCTTCACACCCGGTCCAGTCGCGTCGGAAATGCACGTCTTCAATGAGCAGGTCGGTTGAAGTGAGCAGGTGGTGCCCTGCCGGCAGGCTGATTTCGGTAGCATCATCACCGATGCCGCGGTGCACACCAGGTGTCATCGGCGATTTTTGCCGGATCAGCTCTATCAGCCCGAATTCACCCAGCTCGCTCAGTTTCAAAACGCCCCTCCCAGTATCCGTTCTCTATCTTTATAACGGGCCATATAACGGGCCATTTTCATTCATGAATTTGTCCCTGTCAAGTCTGCTGGCGAGGCCTCACCAGGTAAATGTCCCCTGGTCCCAGGTTTGCGGGGGGCCTTTGAAGCGACGCTCGGTCAGGTGATATCGCCCGGTACTCGATCTCTGGTAAAAGGTCGTGCAGCGGGTCCCGTAAGTATTTTTGACAATAAAGGGCGCAGACAGGGCGCGCTCCCACTCAAGTGAAATGCCGGTGTCTGGTAATGTACTGTCAGGAGCAGGCGTTGTGTCGGCCATAATGGCAAATGCCTGCTCCTGTTGGAAGCGGGGCTGCCCCAGGAGCTCGGCCAAGGCTTGTCTGGTTCGCACGACCTTCGGCCATGGGGTGTCCAGCAGGTGATTGCTCAGGCCATAGACCCCCGCCCCAAGCGGCTGTGCTGCAAGTCCGCGGTTATTGCCATACCAGAGCTGACTACCGTCGCCGAGCAACAGGTTGAAGCCGGCGTATTCTGCCGCCTGCTCGGCAATGGCTGCCATGTAATCCTGCGGTAATGCATCACCCAGCAGGTAATCGCGTACCAGCCAACCACGGGACCGATGACTGTGGCTGCCCCTGATCCCTTCCCGGATATTGGTCACGCATGCCCAACGCGCACCGCGGGCTCCGAACCAGCTTCCCCCGGAGGCCAGGTCGCGGCCAGCGACCAATCCCGGGCATTCCTCCCAGGGGCCGGCAGCGGCTGTCGGTCGGGTATAGAATTCATCGCGGTTGGCAAGGACCAGCAAGGGGATCGGCTCTGCTGGTCGGTGGGCGATCAGAATCAGGCACATGGAAGATACCTCGTTTATATAAAATACCTACACGGATGAAGTTTGGCAGAATTGGTCGGTGATGACAATCCGTTGAACAAAAAACAATGTTCACCGGGCGAATAATGAGGTTCTGGATCAACCTGAATACGTGATTCCGTGGTTGGCCGTCAGCAGGAGTTATGCAAGCGCCAGCGTTTTGGGCTCTCCCTGAAGATCATAATGTCAGGCTGTTTTCAGGAATAACGTGGGGAGGTCTCTTGGCACGAGCACGCTGTTTCTCGTGCGCAGGTTGAGAGCCGTTCATCAATGACGTGGAGTTTGTCCGCTGTGGATTGAGTTGGCGTTGTTGCCGGGGCTTTGCTGTCCCGGGTGAGTTCATCGCCGTTGATGCGCAGCCAGCTGTTTTGTGCCGGGCGAAAAATGGCATGCACCTTGATCGGAGTGCGGGTTGCGCGTGGGTCGAGGGCGTGGAAAAAAGGCAGACTGAAGTAATAGAGGCGGGTTGCCGTGCCGAAGCGCAGGCGGCACACAGGGCGTCCGCCGAAGTCATCGGTGGAGTACTCTGCCATATCGACCGATTTGAGCTTGTGGTTCTTGTGAATGATCGCCGATGAGCGCCCGAAACCTGACCCTGGCGGGCTGCCAGAGCAGGATGTCTCTTCCGAACAGTTGCAGAAGAGCGTCACCGTGTCGTCGACGCCTGGCGCCCGGGCCAGGTATGCACCATAGAAGCCGTTGACGACGTCGCCAAAGGCGTGATGCTCCGGCTTGGGGTTACATTCGATAATGGCCAGCAGGTCGAGTTTCTGGCGGGTCTCGAAGAAGAGCTGGTTGGCTTTTTCTATGATGACGCTGATGTTCGACTGGTAGAGGTCCCGGTAGACGTAGTCGATGCAAATCAGAGCCATGAAGTTGAAGCAGCTGGGCTGGCAGCGAAACAGTGTGAAGACCTTGCCCCGGTAAAGGTAATGATCGCTATTGAGGTTTTCTTCGCCGACAAAGGGGTGGCTCTTGGCCTCGAAGAAGATGCGTAGCGTCCCATCATGCTCCATAACGGCAATCATGCAACAGTTGACCGGCAGGGTCTCGATATCCCCTGAGTCGAGGTCTTCGAGCACCGATTCCAGGGTTTCACGATTGTCGTCTGCATAACGTTGCAGCAGATTTCTGTAGTCTGCCAGGGTGATCGGCCCGAGGCCGAGCACTGTAACCGTGTCGGGACGCATGCGTTCGAGCAGGTCGAGGGCGTCATCCAGATTTTCGAAGGGGAGTGATGATTCGGGGAAAAAAAGGAAGTTGGCCTTTTTCAGGTTGCCGCGCCCTTCGACGGCCATATGCATGATCGACTGGATGGTCTCCCAGTTTTGTTCCGGTTTCGCAAGGCGATAAACAAGGTTGTGCCGTTCCAGGGTGTTGGGAATCTGGCAGCAAAGGACATGCAGGTGCTGCCTGAGCGGAAACTGAATCAGGAGTTTTTTCTCGACGATCTCAAACATAGCCGAATCCTGGTCTTTCAATGTGGCAAACCATCAGAGGTCTCCGCCGCCTGCTATCGTAAAGCATCCGGATGAAAAGTCAGGACGTCATGGTCGCTAACGATTTGACCGGGCCGTGGACCGTTTCAAGCCTGGACCCTGTGCTCGTGAGCAGCGCACCGCATTCCGTGCATTCGAGCAGGTTGGCGCTGAACCCGTCAGCATGAAGGTCGATTTCTAGGTGGTCTGGATGGTCGCAGTAGGGACAGTACATATCGGGGCTCCTTAGGTAGAGATCGGTTCACGCATAAATATACCCCTTTCATGAAACATGTAAAGTAATTTTTACTATTTTTAGTATAACAGCGTTGTGTGATTCGTGAAGGCGGCGATACGGGGCTGGTGGAGGCTAGTGCTGAGCTTTACAGCGCAGGGAGCCTTTGTCAGGGTTGTGCAAAAACTCACAGAGCAGGCCGGGCATTTGGTCGTTCAGCGAGTAAAATCGGAAGGATGCTGGATTGTGCGATTGACAGCTTCAAAGCTGCAAAGTATATTTAATACGATGTTTTATTCTATGATGGTCTCCCATCATGAGACAGTTTACAAACCCAAATTTTAGGAGGTAAACAGATGAAATTCAGCAGATTGACAGTATTGGTGACCGTTCTTTCGCTCTTGGCCGCAGGAGTGGCTTTTGCCGGTAAAGACCTTGATGCCGTCCGCAGCAAAGGTTTTATCCAGGCCGGCGTGAACGGCGGCGTTTTCGGCTTCGGCATGCCGGACGAAAAAGGGGTCTGGAAAGGGCTGGATGTTGATACCGCCCGGGCCATCGCCGCAGCCGTGTTCGGTGATGCCAACAAGGTCAAGTACACCCCGCTGACCGCCCAGCAGCGCTTCACCGCCCTGCAGTCGGGCGAGATCGACGTGCTGACTCGCAACGCGACCCGCACCCTGAGCCGTGACACGCAGCTCGGCCTGAACTTCGTCCAGGTCAACTACTACGACGGTCAGGGCTTCCTGGTGCCGAAGAAGCTTGGCATCAAAAGCGCCAAGGAGCTCGGCGGGGCCACGGTCTGCGTCCTTCCGGGGACCACGACCGAGCAGAATGCCGCCGACTACTTCCGCACCAACAACATGAAGTGGACGCCGGTGGTCATAGAGAATACGACCGAACTGGCCAAGACTTTCTTCGCCGGGCGCTGTGACGTGCTGACCTCGGACGCCTCCCAGTTGGCCGGGACCCGCGCGGTTGCACCCAATCCGAAGGATTACACCATCCTGCCGGAAATCATTTCCAAGGAGCCTCTGGCTCCGGCCGTCCGCCATGGTGATGACCAGTGGCGCGACATCGTCGACTTCTCCGTGCTGGCGATGATCAATGCCGAAGAACTGGGGATCACCTCGCAGAACGTCGACGAGATGCTCAAGAGCACCGATCCGATGGTGCAGCGTTTCCTCGGCGTGGTCGAAGGCAACGGCAAGGCCCTGGGGCTCGACGAGAAGTGGGCTTACAACATCGTCAAGCAGGTCGGCAACTACGGCGAGGTTTTCGAGCGCAACGTCGGTGTCAACACCACCCTCGGCATCGAGCGCGGTCTCAACGCCCTGTGGACCAAGGGCGGCCTGATGTACTCGCCTCCATTCAAGTAGGCGTCTTAACTCCGGTCAGGGAGGTGGCCGTGTGCGGCGCCTCCCTGATCATGCAATGCGATTCTAGTCATTTCGAACATATCAGTTCTAAAGACTTAGTACGGGATCACCCTTGAAAAGAGAACCTTCAATCACCACAGATTCAGAGTTGCACCCGAGTGCCGCGCCCTTCTGGCGCGACCCCGAAAAACGCGCAATTGTCTTCCAGGTCGTTGCTCTGTTGCTGGTTGGTCTGGTCAGCTATTATCTGTTCTCTAATACCCAGGCCAACCTGCAGCGGCAGTCGATTGCGACCGGGTTCGGTTTCCTTGACAAGGAGGCCGGCTTCGAGATCGGCGAGTCGCTTGTCCAATACTCGGCCGCCGACAGCTATGCCCGTGCCCTGCTGGTCGGTGCACTGAATACCGTGAAGGTGTCCTTCATCGGGATTGTCTTCACCATCATCCTCGGCACCTTCATCGGCATCGCCCGGCTCTCCAGCAACTGGCTTTTGGCCAAGCTGGCCGGCGGCTACATCGAATTGATGCAGAATATCCCGGTGCTGCTGCAGCTGTTCTTCTGGTACGGAATCTTCTACGAATCCTTCCCGGCGCCGCGGCAGGCCCTCAACCCATTTGTCGGTCTGTTCCTATGTAATCGCGGCCTTATTTTTGCGGTCCCCGAGTCTCATGCGGCCCATGGGGCCATGGGCTGGGCCTTCGTTGCGGCGCTGGCCCTGGGTTGGGGGTTGAATCGCTGGGGGCGCCAGCGCCAAGCGCGGACCGGTCAGATGTTTCCGGCCGTCAGGGTGACTATTGGTCTCATCGTTTTGTTGCCGCTGCTGGTCTGGCTGTGCTTCGGCGCGCCGACCGCCATGGACATGCCGGTGCTGAGCGGCTTCAATTTCCAGGGTGGGGTGACGGTCAGCCCCGAATTCAGCGCACTGCTGCTTGGACTGGTGTTCTACACCGCGGCCTTCGTCGCCGAAATCGTGCGGGCCGGTATCCAGTCGGTGGGTCGCGGCCAGGTCGAAGCGGCCATGTCGGTCGGCCTGCGCCCCGGCCAGGTGCTGCACCTGGTGATTCTTCCCCAGGCGCTGCGCGTGATCATCCCGCCGCTTACCAATCAAATGCTCAGCCTGACCAAGAATAGTTCATTGGCCATCGCCATCGGTTTTGCCGATTTTGTCGCGGTGACCAATACCACCATCAACCAGACCGGGCAAGCGATCGAAGGGGTGGCGCTGATCATGATCGTCTACCTCTTTTTCAGCCTGTCGACGTCAATGTTCATGAACTGGTACAATAAAAAAACTGCCCTGGTGGAGAGGTAACCTCATGACCAATCCCCCCTCTGCAACCCGGGAGTATCTCAAACCGCCGATCACCGAAGTCGGCGTGCTGGGCTGGCTGCGCGGCAACCTGTTCAACTCCTGGTACAACTCGTTGCTGACGGTCCTGGTGCTGCTGGCGCTCTGGCAGGTCGTGCCACCGTTCTTCAACTGGGCCTTTATCAATAGTGTCTGGAACAGTCCGGCCGAAGCCTGTCGTGACATCGACGGCGCCTGCTGGTCGGTCATCCCCCAGAATATCAGTTTCATCATCTTCGGATTTTTCCCCGACGGCCAGCAGTGGCGGCCGGGTCTTGCCATGCTGCTGATGATCGGCCTGGTGATCTACTCCAAGGATCGCAAGCACTGGAAAAAGTCCCTCGGTACCTACTGGCTGGTCGGCCTGGTGGTGATGGCGACCTTGATGTACGGCGGCGTGTTCGGCATGCCGGTGGTCGAGACCGACCAGTGGAGTGGCCTGCCGCTGACCTTCATGCTGGCCCTGTTCGGCATGGTGGCCGCATATCCGCTCGGAGTCCTACTGGCCCTGGGCCGACGCTCGCGAATGCCGGCGATCAAGACCCTCTGCGTCGTGTACATCGAAATGATTCGCGGTGTGCCGCTGATCAGCCTGCTCTTCATGTCATCGGTGATGTTCCCCCTGTTCCTCCCCGAGGGGGTGACCATCGACAAGGTGCTGCGCGCCCAGGTTGCCATCATTCTTTTCACCGCGGCCTATATCGCCGAGGTGGTGCGCGGCGGTCTCCAGGCGATGGCGCGCGGCCAGTTCGAAGCGGCCGACTCGCTCGGTCTCAACTACAACCAGACAATGCGACTGGTGATCCTGCCTCAAGCACTGAAGATCGTTATTCCACCGACTGTCGGGCAGATGCTATCAGCCTTCAAAGATACCTCGCTGGTGGTGATTATTGCCCTTTACGATGTGCTGAAGACGACCAAAGTCACCCTGTCGAATCCCAAGTGGACAGGTTATTCAACCGAGGCCTATATTGCCCTGGCGATTTTCTATTTCATCTGCTGCTTCGCCATGTCGAACTACAGCCGTAAACTGGAAAAAGCCCTGCACACCGGTCACTGAACTTACTACCGGCCGCTAACAGCGAGAACCATATGAACCAGACAGAAAATCAGGATGTCGCCCAGCCAACTGATCGGCCGATCATCGAAGTCAACAGCATGCACAAGTGGTATGGTGATTTCCACGTGCTCAGCGACATCAACCTGCAGGTACAGCTCAAGGAGCGGATCGTCATTTGCGGACCCTCCGGTTCGGGCAAGTCGACCCTGATCCGCTGCATCAATCGGTTGGAGGAGCATCAACGCGGCCAGATCATCGTCAACGGCACCGAACTGACCAACGACATCAAGAACATCGAGAAGGTCCGCACCGAAGTCGGCATGGTCTTCCAGCACTTCAACCTCTTCCCGCACCTGACCATCCTGGAGAACCTGACCCTCGGGCCGATCTGGGTGCGTAAGACGCCAAAGAAGGAGGCGGATGAAATGGCGATGATGTACCTGGAAAAGGTGCACATTGCCGAGCAGGCCCTCAAGTATCCCGGCCAGCTCTCAGGCGGACAGCAGCAGCGGGTGGCGATCGCCCGCAGCCTGTGCATGAAGCCGAAAGTGATGTTGTTTGACGAGCCGACCTCGGCCCTCGACCCGGAGATGATCAAGGAGGTCCTTGACGTCATGATCGACCTGGCCGAGGAAGGGATGACGATGCTGGTGGTCACCCACGAGATGGGCTTTGCCAAGAGCGTCGCCGACCGGGTGATGTTCATGGACTACGGCGAGATCGTCGAACAGAACACCCCACAGACATTCTTCGACAACCCGCAGCACGAGCGGACCAAGCTGTTCCTGAGCCAGATCCTCTGAGGCAGAAGCCCCATGAGCGCAATTCATTTGAGGGGACGCCGTGTCACAGTGTCCCCTTTGTCATAACAGGTGCTGTCCTACCGCATTCCTTCCTGTATATGCTGTGCCATGCATTCCACTGCGGCAGATGAGGTGCCCGGAGTTCGTATCAGCACGATCTTGGCTGCTGGCAGGTCGGGGAAGCCATCTTCTTTCCTGAGTATGCGAAACTCCTGGGGAACGATACTGTCAAGCAGAATCGCGACAGCCAGGCCGGCTGATACGGTTGCGATGACACCGGCAACGCTCGGGCTCTGATAGGCGACGCGGTACCTGCGATTGATGGAATCAAGCGCTTCGAGTGCCCACTTGCGAAAAATACACTCGGCGGGAAACACGGCCAGGGGTAAAGGATCCTCTTCATGGGTGAGGTGATTCGCGGAGGTGACCCAGACCGCCTGATCATGACGAATGATCTCACCATCTTCGCCCGGTTTGCTGTTGACCAGGGCCAGGTCCAGTTCACCATTTTTGAGAGCGGGAACCAGCAGGGAGGATGGTTCGCAGCGAACCGTCACCTGGACCAGGGGATAGGCGGCGGCAAATCTGGACAAGATGTTGGGCAAAAAGCGCAGGGCATAGTCATCGATGATGCCAATTCTGACTGAACCGACCACGTTCGGCCTGACCATTGCCGCCACGGTTTCTTCGTGAAGCTTGGTCAGCCTCCTGGCATAGGGAACCAGGGCTTCACCTTCCACGGTCAACTTGAATGTGCGCCCGGTGCGCTCAAAAAGAGGTCGGCCGATCGTATCCTCAAGCCGCTTGACCTGCATGCTGATCGCCGACTGGGTCCGATGCACCCGCTGTGAAGCGCTGGTGAAACCACCGGTGTCGATAATGGCAAGAAAGGTTTTCAGTAAATCAATTTGCAGGTCCATAAGCACCTATCCATCAATAAAATTGATTTAAAACATAAAACAAATTCGTTTTACAAATTGATATCAGGGTTGCATAGTAAAGTCAAACGTCAGAAAAGGAGACTTTGCCATGCTGCTGTCAGCATTGATCAGAAGAGGTTGGGATAAAATCAGGATGTGGCATCAAATTGCTCGCGAAAGGAGTGAGTTGCGCAGGCTCAGCGAGTCCATTGCCAAGGATATCGGCATCAGCCGGGCAGATGCGGAACGGGAAGCCGATCGTCCCTTCTGGGATTCTGACCGTGCTGGACGCAATACGCCGCGCCCGGAGAAAAAGACTGTGGCCAACCGGCGCAACCGCTGTCTGCAGGCCAGGTGACGAGCGCGGCTTCAATACTCTTCGAAGCGGTTCAGCTCGACATTCTTGCGTGCCACGAACGGGTCGAATATGCGGCCGTTCATGGCGATAAACACGCCTTCCGGCAGGATCTGGGCGGCCATCATGGCACTGGCAATGTTGAAAACGGCGTCGGTGAGGCGAAAGCGGGCCGGCTGCATGGCACCCGTCAGGACGATGGTCTTCCCGGGGATTCCGGCCAACGCCCTGGCGGTATCGATCATGGTGTCCGTGCCGTGAGTAATGACGATGTGTCCAGCCGACGAATTTTGCGCCGCCTGGCGAATACGAGTCCGGTCGGCATCGTCCATTTCCAGGCTGTCTTTGCGCATCAGTGAGATGACCCGGTAATCGATATTGAGGTTGGCTTCACGTAAAACTTCGACGATTTGCGGTTCGCCCACCTCGAAGCTACTCTTGGCATCGAAGTAGACCTTGTCGATGGTGCCGCCGGTGGTGAAAATCTCAAGTTGCATGTTTGCCATCCTCCCTTGGTGCCATATCCTGCAATAATTCATTCTGGCTCTAAGTGTTGACAACATTTTACCAGCAGGAGTGGGAATTGCCGAGTTTCCACCGAGCGTCAATCTTATCTTGCTTGTTAGCTGAACAATTCAAGTAGAAAGGGCGTTTCAGGTTGTTGACAAACCCTGCGAATCTTTAGGCAGGGTTTGCTTTTTGAATTTGACGAAAATTTGCAGCCGGAAAATTCAATAAATGCGACTGGTTCATTTCAAAGGTGGTTCGAGTCTTTGATGAATTTTCAGGAGTAGGGCAACAGATGGCCAATCTGTTGCCCTTTGACATTTCTAAATGAAGGTTTGTTGCGACCTTTGTTTTAATTGTGCTTTTGCCTTTTCTCACTTCACAAATCTCAGTTCAAAGGCTTTAAAACCGGCGGGTCGCGTCCCGCCGGACGCCATACTTTTGCCCGGCAGCAAAAGTATGCAAAAGTGCCGTCACCTCGCGGTGGGCATGTCTTGCGC